>NZ_BMZT01000008.1 GCF_014652935.1 Luteimonas padinae
ATCCGCAACCCCGCCCCCTACGATGGTGCCAAGCTCTTCGCCACCCTGCAGGCTTGACCGAGAACAGAGTGTCTACAGGGAGGGGAAGAAGGGGGGAGAGGGCGAGAAAGAGAAGGCCCCCGGTGGGGGGCGTTCTGGTGGCTCAGTCGAGCCCGCGGTGCTGCAGCAGTGGTTCGACGCTTGGTTCCTTGCCGCGGAACTCGCGGTGGGCCTTCGCCAGGTCCTGCGAATGCCCGATCGAGAGGATCTTCTCGCGGAACACTTGGCCGTTCTCCCGCGTCAGGCCGCCGTTCTCGCGGAACCACTGGAAGGCGTCGTGGTCCAGCACTTCCGCGCCGAAGTAGGCGTAGTAGCCGGCCGCATAGCCGCCGCCCCAGATGTGGCTGAAGTAGCTGGTGCGGTAGCGCGGCGGCACCGCGGCCAGGTCGACCCCGTACTTCGCCAGCGCCTGCTTTTCGAACGCGTCGACGTCCTTCTTCGCGTCGTCGGCCGGCAGCGTGTGCCAGGCCATGTCCAGCAGCGCCGCCGACAGGTACTCGGTGGTCGCATAGCCCTGGTTGAAGGTGCGGGCGCGCACGATCTTCTCCACCAGTTCCTGCGGCATCGGCTCGCCGGTCCGGTAGTGCTTCGCGTAGTTCGCGAACACCTTCGGGTCGAGCGCCCAGTGCTCGTTGAACTGCGAGGGGAACTCGACGAAGTCGCGCGGCACGTTGGTGCCGGCCAGGCTCGGATACGTCGTCTTCGAGAAGATGCCGTGCAGCGCGTGGCCGAACTCGTGGAACAGCGTGGTGGTGTCGTCGAAGCTCAGCAGCGCCGGCTGGCCTTCCGCGGGCTTCGTGTAGTTCTCGACGTTGTAGATCACCGGGATGTCGCCGGTCAGGCCGTTCTGCTCGACGAAGTTGCCCATCCAGGCGCCGCCCTGCTTGCTCTCGCGCTGGAACGGGTCGAGGTAGAACAGGGCGAGCTGGGTGCCGTCGGCGTCGAAGATGTCGAACACGCGCACGTCGGGGTGGTAGACCGGCAGGTCGGTGCGTTCCTTCGCGGTGATGCCGTACAGCTGTCCGGCGGCGAAGAACACGCCGTCCTTCAGCACCCGGTCGAGCTCGAAGTAGGGCTTGATGGCCTCCGCGTCGAGGTCGAACTCGGCCTTGCGCACCTGCTCGGCGTAGAAGTCCCAGTCGGCGGCGCCGGCGCTGAAGCCGCCGCCCTGGGCATCGACCACGGACTGGATCTTCGCCAGCTCCGCCTTCGCGCGCGCGGTGGCGGCGGGCACGGTGTCGGTCAGCAGCTTCAGCGCGACCTCGGGCGTGCCGGCCATCTGGTCGGCGATGCCGTAGGCGGCGTAGCTCGGATAGCCCAGCAGCTCGGCCTTGCGCGCGCGCAGCTCGGCCAGGCGCTGGATGGTGGCGCGGGTGTCGTTGCCGTCGCCCTGTTCGGCGCGCGCCATCGACGCGGCCAGCACCTGCTCGCGCAGCCCGCGGTCCTTCAGCGAGGCCAGCACCGGCTGCTGGGTGGTGTTCTGCAGCACCAGCATCCACTGGCCGTCGTGGCCGGCGTCTTTCGCGGCGGTCGCGGCGGCGGCGATCGTGGCCTCGTCCAGGCCGTCGAGCCTGGCGACGTCGTCCACCAGCACGCCGCCGGCCTTGGTCGCGGCCAGCAGCTTGTTGGAGAACGAGGTGGTGAGCGAGGACTCCTCGCTGTTGAGCTTGCGCAGCTCGGCCTGCTTCTCCGCGTCCAGCTCGGCGCCGGCGCGGACGAAGTTGTCGTAGGTCCGCTCGACCAGGACCACCTGCTCGGGCGTCAGGCCCAGGTCCGCGCGCTGCGCGTACAGCGCCTTCACGCGCGCGAACAGCTTCGGATCCAGATGGATGGCGTCGGCGTGTTCGGCCAGCTTCGGCGCCAGCGCCTGTTCGGCGGCCTGCAGCGCCTCGTTGGTGTGCGCCGATGTCATGGCGAAGAACACCGACGCCGCGCGGGTCAGCAGCGCGCCGCTGCGCTCCAGCGCCTCGATGGTGTTGGCGAAGGTCGGCGGCTCGGCGCTGTCGGCGATGGTCCGCACCTCGGCCAGGTGCTGGCGCATGCCTTCCTCGATCGCCGGCTGGTAGTGCGCGTCCTGGATCAGGTCGAAGCGCGGCGCCTGGAAGGCGAGGGTGCTGGCGACCAGCAGCGGATTTTCGGACTGTGCGGGTGCGGCGGGCGCGGCGGCGGTGTTCGGCATCGGGGACTCGGTGGCGCTGCGATCGCAGGCGCCCAGGGCGAGCGCGATCGCGGCGGACAGCAGGAGGGGACGCAGCATGGAATGGGGCTCCGGAAGGGCAAGGGCAAGGCTGACAGTTCAGGATGCATCCGATCACGGGGCCGCAAACGTGCCGTTCGGCACTCCGGCCGGGTTCAGCGATAGGGCCCGGGACCGGTCCAGACCGGCTGGCCGCGGCGGTAGACCTGGTACATGGCGATCACCTCGCGGGCATCGCCGATGCCGGCCAGCTCCGGATCGTCCGGCTCGACCAGGCGGCAGGGCCCGGAGTCGCGGCGCAGCGCGGTTTCGAGGGGGCAGACCATGAGCTGGCGCACGCCCGGCAGCGGCAGGAAGACCTCGGTCATGCCTGCGTCGCGCCAGCCGCGCAGCCGGGTCTCGGCCATGAGGTCGTAGACCACCTGGAAGCCGCCGGCCTCCAGCGCGGCGCCGCTGGCCGTGCCCCGGGGGCGGGAACCTCGGCTGATCGACGGGCTGGGGGCGGAGCCGGCGTCCACCACCGCGAGCTGCGCCGGCTGCGTGCCCGGCGGCTGACCCCAGGTGCGCTGGCTGGGATGCGGGCGCTGCGGCACGGGCGGCGTCGGCGCGGCCGCGGCCTCGGGGCGGGGTTGGGGCGGTTGCGGCAGCGGCGCGTCGCCCCGCTCGACCTCGACCACCTGCAGGCGCGAGGGGTCGGGGCGTTCTGCGGGGTCGGGCTCGACCGGCCTGCGCGCGCTGCGCGGGGCGGATGGCGGCGGCGGCGGCGAGGGAATGTCCTGCGGCTTGTCGATGAAGGTGACGTCGAGCCTGCCCCCGGCGGCGGCGCCCGCCGGGTCCGAGGACGGCTGCAAGGGCTCGGCGGTCAGCGCCAGCAGCACGAGCAGCACATGCAACAGCAGGGTGGCCGCGGCCGCGCCGATGCGCTGCAGGCGCTCGCCGCGCGAGCGATCGGCGCGCGATGCGGCGGGCATCGCGCCGGCCTCGTGCGCGCTCACGGGGCTCGCAGACGCAAGCACCCCGGCCGTGGCCGGGGTGCGGGGGGCGCGGGGTGGCGCAGGCGGCTCGCCACGGATGATCCGCGCGGTCCGTCAGTCCTTCAGGTCGTCGGGCACCTTGCCGCCGTTCTCGGCCAGCTTGCGCATCACCGCCTTGTGCAGGGCGATGTTCTGCTCGGCGCTGCCGTGCGCACCGGCGTTGACGCCGAGTTCGGCGGCCAGCTCCTTGCGCGCGTCGAGGCTGGAGTCGAGGTCGAGCAGCTTCAGCAGGTCGACGATCGAGCGGCGCCAGTCGCTCTGGCCGCCCTTCTCCGCGGCCATGGCGGCTAGCACGGCTTCGACGTCGACGGGTTCGGGCGCAGCCGCCGGCGCGGCGGCCACGGGCGGGGCGGGATGCAGCGCGGGCGGCGCGACCTTCGGGTCGTCCTTGCCGCCGTCGAAGATGACGGGCGCGGGCTTGGCGCCCTGCGTGGTCGCGGCGGGTGACGCCGCGGATTCGGTCTTGCGACCCAGGATGCGGTCGCGGATCTTCGAAAACAGGCCCATGGGAAAACTCCTTGAGGAAAGCTGCGATTCTGCAGCGGTGGGGATGGAATTGCTTGACCGGATGCGACAGACCCCGGCGTGGACCGGGGCCTGTCGCGGATGAGGCCCGCGGAGCCGTTCGTGCGCTCCGCTGCGGAAATCAGCCCGCGTTCTTCATCGCGATCTTGCGGTTGCGCATGATGTCGTGGCACTCGGTGACGCGCGGCAGGTACTTCTGCGCCGCGGCACGCGCGGCGGCCGGGGTGTCGCTGTCCTCGAGGGTGTCCTTGAAGGCGTCGAGCAGGCGGTCCTCGAGCTCTTCGAGCTCGGCCACGTACGCGTAGTTCGTGTCACCCAGCGCGGCGCGCGCCTTGGCGTAGGTCTGGCGCACCGAGCCGACGATGGTGCCGTGGTCGGCAGGATCGCCACCGGTGGCGGCCACGTCCGCGCTCAGGCCGGTCACGATCTCGCGCTTGTGCTCGCCCATGCGGCGGAACAGCGTGGCGAGTTCGGCGCTCTCCACCTTGCCGGCGGCCTCGGCGTAGAACTCGCTGCCGTCGCGGGCGATCTCGATCAGGTCGTTGAGGCTGTGCTGGATCTTCTTGTCGGTCATGGAGGATTGTCCTGGGGGAAGGGGCGTCCACTCTGACCGCGCGGCCATGAAGTCCACGTGGAACGCGGGTCCGCAGCTGCGCCGCGGACACCGCGCATTGGCGTTTGTCGACGCGGCGTCGTTCTCCACGACGCCCGCGTCGTCGCCTTCAGCCGGCCAGCAGCCGGTTCACGCGCTGCAGGAACGCCGCCGGATCCGGCAGCGGCGCACCGGCTGCAAGCTCGGCCTGCTCCAGCAGCAGGTGGGCGAGATCGGTGGCGCGGGCGTCGTCGGCCTCGCCCTGCAGGCGGCGCAGGAGTGCGTGCTGCGGGTTGATCTCGAGCGTGGGATTCTGCTCCGGCACGTCCTGGCCGGCATCGCGCAGCAGCTTCGCCAGGTGCGGCGCCATCTCCCACTCCGACATCGCCAGGCACGAGGGCGAGTCGGTCAGGCGCGCGGACACGCGCACGTCCTCCACGCGATCGCCGAGCAGGCGCTTGATGCGCTCCAGCAGCGGGGCCGCGGCGCCTGCGGCGTCGGCCAGCTTCTGCTTCTCCGCCTCGTCCAGCGGCAGTTCGCCCTTGGCGACGTGCCTCATCGGCTTGCCGGCGTATTCGCGCAGGTGGCCGAGCATCCACTCGTCGATGCGGTCGGACATCAGCAGCACTTCGATGCCGCGGGCCTTGAAGGCTTCCAGCTGCGGGCTGCCGGCCGCGGCGCGATGGCCGTCGGCGGTGACGTACCAGATCGCGTCCTGGCCGTCCTGCATGCGGCCGATGTAATCGTCGAGCGACACGTCGCGCGCCTCGCCTTCGCCCTTCGTCGAGCTGAAGCGCAGCAGCTTCGCGATCCGCTCGCGGTTGCCGGCATCCTCGACGATGCCTTCCTTGAGCGTATTGCCGAAGGCCTTGAGGAAGGCGGCGAACTTCTCCGGCTCGTCACGCGAGAGCTTTTCGATCAGGTCGAGCACGCGCTTCACGCAGGCGCCCTTGATGCGCTCGAGCTGGCGGTTGTGCTGCAGGATCTCGCGGCTGACGTTGAGCGGGAGGTCGTCGGCGTCCACCACGCCGCGCACGAAGCGCAGGTAGTTCGGCAGCAGCTCTTCGGCCGCGTCCATGATGAAGACGCGCTTGATGTAGAGCTTCAGGCCCTTGCGCTCGTCGCGGCCGCCCATCATCAGGTCGAACGGCGGCTGCGACGGCAGGTACAGCAGGGTGGTGAAACTCTGGCTGCCCTCGACGCGGTTGTGGGTCCAGGCGGCGGCGTCGTTGAAGTCGTGGCCGAGCGCCTTGTAGAAGTTCTGGTACTCCTCGTCGCCGATCTCCGCCTTCGGGCGGGTCCACAGCGCGGAGGCGTCGTTGACCGTCTCCCACGCGGGCGCCGCCGCCTGGGCGCCGGCTTCGCCATCGGTGCCGGCGTCCGCGTCCGCGCCTGCATCGCCGTCCCCCGCGTCCTTCGGCATCCGGATCGGGAAGGCGACGTGGTCGGAGTACTTCGTGATCAGCGAGCGCAGCGTCCACGGCTCGAGGAACTCGTCCTCGCCTTCCTTCAGGTGCAGGATGACAGTGGTGCCGCGCTCGGGCAGGTCCACGGCCTCCAGCGTGTACTCGCCGCGGCCGTCGCTTTCCCACTTCACGCCCTCGCCGGCGGGCGCGTCGGCGCGGCGGGTGAGCACGGTGACGCGGTCGGCGACCACGAAGGCGGAATAGAAGCCGACGCCGAACTGCCCGATCAGGCGCGCATCGGCCTTCTGCTCGCTGCCCATGGCCTCGAGGAAGCGGCGGGTGCCGGAGCTGGCGATGCTGCCGATGTTCTCCACCACCTCGTCGCGCGACATGCCGATGCCGGTGTCGCGGATGGTGACGGTGCGCGCCTCGCGGTCGGCGCTGACGTCGATGTGCAGCTCGCCGGCGCCTGCCAGCAGGTCGGGCTGGGCGATCGCCTCGAAGCGCAGCTTGTCGCAGGCGTCGGAGGCGTTGGAGACCAGCTCGCGCAGGAAGATCTCCTTGTGCGAGTACAGCGAGTGGGTGACCAGGTGCAGCACCTGGGCGACTTCGGCTTCGAACTTGCGCGTTTCGGGCGTCGTGGTCATGGAGGGATCCGGACATGGCCAGGGGGGTCGGCCCACGGATATGCGCGCGCCGCCGCGGTTTTCAAGCCGGCAGGCCCGCGAAGCCCGTCGACGCCGCGCTGTCGCGGCCGGTCCAGGAAGCGCCGGCAGATGTGCCGGTCGAGGCGGCCCCTTCGCCCTGGGCGGCCTGGCCGACCGGGACTTCTGTCCCGCGCGAAGGGGGTGAGGGCGCGACTATGGTCGACGGTTTGCACCTCCGGAACCCGCCGCATGACCCGAACCACGCTCGCCCTTGCCCTGGCTGCTGCGCTCGCCTCCGCGCCCGCGCTTGCCCAGGACCCGCCGCGCCCCGCGCCGTCGCCTGCGCCGCAGCCGGCGCCGCCGGTGCGGCAGGATCCGGACCGCCGCGACAACGTCGAACTCGAGCAGGAAGCGCTCGACCGATCCGGCCAGGACCCGGCCCGGGCGCCGCTCGAAAGCGCGCGCGGCCTGCGCCAGGACGCCAACGGGACGGAAGGCGAGGCGAAGTGGAACGTCGAATCCGTGCAGGGCCAGGCGAAGACGGTGCGCTTCGAGACCAGCGAAGGCACGTGGATGGACGTGGACGTGTCGCCCGACGGCCGCGAGGTGGTGTTCTCGCTGCTTGGCGACCTCTACCGCATGCCGGTCACCGGCGGCGCCGCCACCCGCATCACCTCCGGCCGCGCCTGGGACGTGCAGCCGCGCTGGTCGCCGGACGGCCGCCGCATCGCGTTCACTTCCGACCGCAACGGCGCCAACAACGTCTGGACCGTGGCCGCCGACGGTGGCGACGCGCGCCAGGTGACCGACGAGGACTTCCGCCTGCTCAACAACCCGACCTGGACGCCGGACGGGCAGTACCTCGTGGCGCGCAAGCATTTCACCTCGACGCGCTCGCTGGGCGCTGGCGAGCTCTGGCTGTACCACGCCGCCGGCACCACCGCCGGCATCCAGCTGGTGGAAAAGCCGAACGAGCAGCAGGACCTGGGCGAACCCAGCGTGTCGCCGGACGGGCGCCACGTGTACTTCTCGCAGGACGTCAGCCAGGGGCCCAGCTTCGAGTACAACCGCGACCCGCACGGCGTGATCTATGCGATCAAGCGCTTCGACCGCCAGACCGGCAGGACCGAGACCGTGGTCGCCACGCCCGGCGGCGCGGTGCGGCCGCAGGTGTCGCCCGACGGGAAGACGCTGGCCTTCGTCAAGCGCGTGCGCGACGCCAGCGTGCTGCACCGTATGGACATCGCCAGCGGCGAGGTGCGCCCGGTGTGGGACGGCCTGAGCCACGACCAGCAGGAGGCGTGGGCGATCTTCGGGCCGTACAGCGGCTTCGGCTGGACGCCGGATTCGAAGTCGGTGGTGGCGTGGGCGCAGGGCGGCCTGTGGCGCGTGGACATGGCCAGCGGCGCGGCGGCGAAGATCCCGTTCACCGCGCAGGTCGAGCAGGTGGTCTCGCAGCCGCTGCGCTTCGAACGGCCGTTGCCGGAGGGGCACTTCAATCCGCGCATGATCCGCGACGTGGCCACGTCGGCCGATGGCGGCACCCTGGTGTTCCACGCGCTCGGCCAGCTGTGGCGCAAGTCGCTGCCCGGCGGCGCGCCGTCGCGCCTGACCGCGAACCGCGACGTATACGAATACCAGCCGAGCTTCAGCGCCGACGGCCGCCAGCTGCTCTACACGACCTGGTCCGACGAGGGCCTGGGCGCGATCCACGTGCGCGGCGCCGGCGGCACCGCCGAGGGCCGCAGGCTCACCCAGGAGCCCGGCTTCTACTACCACCCGCGCTTCTCGCCCGACGGGAAGCAGGTGGTCTACAGCCGCAGCAGCGGCGGCGGCCTCACCGGCAGCCTGTGGTCGGGCGAGCGCGGCATCTACGTGGTGCCGGTGGCCGGCGGCACGCCCGTTCGCGTGGCCGAGACCGGCCAGTCACCGCAGTTCAGCCATGACGGCACGCGCGTGCTGTACCTGGCCGGCGGCGGCATGGAGAAGAAGCTGATGTCGGTGGGCCTGCACGGCGAGGAGCCGCGGGCGGTGTTCGACCTGAAGTACGTGGATTCGGTGCAGATCAGCCCCGACGGCAGGTGGGTGGCCTTCACCGAGCTGTTCAACGCCTACGTGGCGCCGATGCCGGAGACCGGCCGCACCATCACCCTCGACCGCAAGACGAAGGCGGTGCCGGTGAGCGCGGTCAGCGCCGACGTCGGCAGCTACCTGCACTGGGCGGCGGACTCGAAGTCGCTGCACTGGATGGTGGGCGACCGCTACCACTCGCGCCGGCTCGACCAGACCTTCGCCTTCCTGCCGGGTGCGCCGGCGGAGATCGCCGCGCCCGCCCCGGGCGGCGGCATCGCCGTGGGCCTGGACGCGGAGGTCTATGCGCCGCGCGACGTCGTGGCCTTCACCAACGCGCGCATCGTCACCATGCGCGACGCCGAGAACGCGCAGGACGTGATCGAGGGCGGCACGATCGTGGTCGACGGCAACACCATCGCCGCCATCGGCGCGGGCGGCTCGGTGCAGGTGCCTTCGGGCGCACGCGTCATCGACGTCGCCGGCAAGACCATCATCCCCGGCATCATCGACGTGCACGCGCATGCGTCGAACTTCGGCCAGGGCGTGGTGCCGCAGCAGAACTGGGCCTACTACGCCAACCTCGCCTTCGGCATCACCACGCTGCATGACCCCTCGGCCACCACCGAGTTCGTGTTCTCGCAGTCCGAGCTGCTGCAGGCCGGGCGCATGGTCGGCCCGCGCATGTTCTCCACCGGCACGATCCTCTACGGCGCCGACGGCGGCTTCAAGGCCGAGATCGACTCGCTCGACGACGCCCGCAGCCACCTGCGCCGGATGCAGGCGCACGGCGCGTTCTCGGTGAAGAGCTACAACCAGCCGCGGCGCGCGCAGCGCCAGCAGGTCGACCAGGCCGCGCGCGAGCTCGGCATGCTGGTGGTGGAGGAGGGCGGCTCCACCTTCCACCACAACATGACCATGATCCTGGACGGCGTCACCGGCATCGAGCACAACCTGCCGGTCGCGCCGCTGTACGCCGACGTGGTCAACCTGTGGAAGGAAACCGACGTGCGCAACACGCCGACGCTTGTCGTGAGCTACGGCGGCCTGTCGGGCGAGTACTGGTGGTACGCGCGTGACAACGTCTGGGAGGACGTCAAGCTCAACCGCTTCTTCCCCCGCGAGACGCTGGACGCGCGCTCGATCCGCCGCGAGGTCGCGCCGGACTGGGACTACCACCACATCGACGTGGCGAAGTCGCTGAAGGTGCTGCGCGACGCCGGGGTCAAGGTGCAGGTCGGCGGCCACGGCCAGCTGCAGGGCATGGCCACGCACTGGGAGACCTGGATGCTGACCCAGGGCGGCTTCACGAACTTCGAGGCGCTGCGCGCGGCGACCATCGACGGCGCCGACTATCTCGGCCTCGCCGGCCAGCTCGGCTCGCTCGAGGTCGGCAAGCGCGCCGACCTCGTGGTGCTGGACGGCAATCCGCTGGAGAACATCCGCCACACTGCCGACACGCGCTATGTGATGGTGGACGGGCGCCTGTTCGACGTTGACGCCGACATGGCGGAAGTCGGCAACCAGGCGGTGCCGGCGCCCACGTTCTACTGGCAGCACCACGGCCATGGGCAGGCGTTTGGCGAATCGTTCGGGCCGACGTCCGTGTGCCACGGGGTGCATTGACGTCGGATTTCCGCCCCGGATCCACGCGGATGCCGCTGCCCGGGTGGTGGGCCTGCAGGAGCGGCTACAGCCGCGACCAGCCTCGCGGCGATCCCGGTCGCGGCTGTAGCCGCTCCCACACAGGCCGGGTCGCGGCTGTAGCCGCTCCTACAGGTGTGAGGTAAAGGCGGGGCTGGGCGAGGCGGGCCGGGTATGGGCCCGCCTCGTTGCATCAGGCGCTCAGCCGGCCTTCTTCGACGCGATCCAGCGGTCCACGCGCTGCTCCAGCAGGTCCAGCGGCATCGCGCCGCCGCCGAGGATGGCGTCGTGGAAGCCGCGGATGTCGAAGGCGTCGCCCAGCTCGGCCTCGGCCTTCCGGCGCAACTCCTGCATGCGGATCATGCCGATCTTGTACGCGGTGGCCTGGCCCGGGAACACGAGGTAGCGCTGGATCTCCGAGCGGATCGCGGCGTCGGGCACCGAGCTGTTCTCGCGGAAGTAGGCCACCGCCTGCTCCTCGGTCCAGCCCTTGGCGTGCATGCCGGTGTCGACCACCAGGCGGATCGCGCGCCACATCTCCGACATCAGCCGGCCGTATTCCGAATACGGATCCTGGTAGGTGTCGGGCATCTCCTTGGCCAGCCACTCCGAATACAGGCCCCAGCCCTCGTTGTAGGCGGTGTCGAAGGTCTGCGTGCGGAAGGTCGGCACGCCGGTGAGCTCCTGCGCGATCGAGATCTGCATGTGGTGGCCCGGCAGGCCCTCGTGGTACGCGATCACCTCCAGCTCGGTCTTCGGCATGGCGTTCATGTCGGAGAGGTGCGCGTAGTACACGCCCGGGCGCGAGCCGTCGGGCGAAGCCGGGTTGTAGTGCTGGGCGGCGCCGTCCTGCTCGCGGAAGGCCTCGACGCGCTTCACCACCAGGTCGGCCTTGGGCAGCAGGCCGAAGTACTGCGGCAGGTGCTTCTTGATGTTGTCGATCGCCTTCGTGGCGTCGTCGATGTAGGCCTGGCGGCCGGCGTCGGTGTTCGGATACAGCCGCTTGGGATCGGCCTGGACATGCTTGAAGAACGCCTGCAGGTTGCCCTCGAAGCCGATCTGTTCCTGCACCGCCTCCAGCTCGCCGCGCAGGCGCGCGACCTCGGACAGGCCGAGCTCGTGGATCTGGTCGGCGGTCATGTCGGTCGAAGTGTTCTCGCGCAGCTGGTAGGCGTAGTACGCGGCGCCGTTGGGGTGCGTCTGGCCCACGCCCGTCGGATTCGCGGCGGACTTGGGCAGCTCCTCGGCGGCCAGCGCGAGGATGCGTTCGTAGGCGGGCTTCACCTCGTCGACCAGGGCCTTGCGAGCCTCTTCCTTCAGCTCGGCCGCGCGTTCGGCGGTGATCTTGCCGGCGGTGGCCAGGGCGTCCGCCTTGGCCTGGGCGTCGGCCCAGAGCGCGCTGTCGGCGCCGTCGTCGAAGGGCGCACCGGTGATGATCTTCCGCGACTGGTCGGCCACGCCTTCCCAGGCGAACTTCGGCGGCCGTATGCCCTGCGCCGCGGACGCGCGCGCGCGCTCGATCAGGATGTCGAACGTGGCCGGCAGCTTGCGCAGGCGCGACACGTAGGCCTGGTAGTCCGACTCCTCGTCGACCTTGTGGAAATTGATCATGAAGGTCGGGGCCATCGTGTGCATGCCGTTCATCTGGTCGAACGGATAGCCGTCGAGCAGGAAGGGCATGCCGTCGCGCGCGCTTTCGTACTGCTTCTTCCACAGGTCCCAGGACAGCTGCGCTTCGGGCTGCAGGCGGTCGTAGTCGAACTCGGCCTCCATCTCCTTTACCGAAGCCTCCATCCACGCCAGCTGCTTGCGGATGCCGGCTTCGGAGGCGTCGTCGATCTGGTCGTAGAGCTCCTTGCGGCCGAGGAAGGTCAGGCGGATCGGGCTGAACTGCAGCTGCTCCTCGTACTTCGCTTCGAACCAGGCGTTCAGGCGCGCGGTTTCGGCCTCGAGTTCGGCGGGCGTGGCCTCCGCGGCCGCGGCGCCGGCGGGTGCGGACTGGCCTGCGGGCGCATCGCCGGGCGTGCGGTCGCAGGCGGCAAGGCCGAGGGGCAGGGCCAGCGCGAGGGCGATGGCCAGGGGCGAGCGTGCGGAAGCGGTGCGCATCGGGGAACTCTCCGGACAGGATGGTGGACGGTCGGGGCAGGCGCGGACGCCGGACGGCGCCGACTGTCCCACGAATCGGCACCGCCGATGTGGCCCATTCGTCCTGCCCGTGCGCCTGACCGCCTCCACCGCGCGCGGTACCATGGCGTTTTTCGGCGACAGGACGCAGGGCCATGGCCAATCCGGACGAACAGCGCAACGGCGTGGCCCGCGACGAGGCCGAGGCCGCCGTGCGCACCCTGCTGCGCTGGGCCGGCGAGGACCCCTCGCGCGAAGGCCTGCTCGACACCCCCAAGCGCGTGGTCGACGCCTATGGCGACTGGTTCAGCGGCTACGGCGACGACCCGCGCGAGTACCTGGAGCGCACCTTCGAAGAGGTCGCCGGCTACGACGAGATGATCGTGCTGCGCGACATCCAGTTCGAAAGCCACTGCGAGCACCACATGGCGCCGATCATCGGCCGCGCCCACGTCGGCTACCTGCCCGACGGCAAGGTGGTGGGCATCAGCAAGCTCGCGCGCGTGGTCGAGGCCTATGCCCGCCGCTTCCAGGTGCAGGAGAAGATGACCGCGCAGATCGCGGCCGTGATCGAGGACGTGCTGAAGCCCCGCGGCGTGGGCGTGGTGGTCGAGGCCAGCCACGAGTGCATGACCACCCGCGGCGTGCACAAGCGCGGGGTGAGCATGGTGACCTCGAAGATGCTCGGCGGCTTCCGCGACGACGCCCGCACCCGCCAGGAATTCCTGCGCTTCATCGGCGACCCGCGCGGCTGAACGCGGGCCCCTCGGGTCCGCCCCGGGTAGTCCCCCGCGGCACGCTGTCCTAGCGTCGGGCCGGTACAGGTCAGGGAGGCCCGGTCATGAGCGATGGTGCAGGCGGCGTAGGCGGCAGCGACGGTGGTTCGGGCGGCAGCAGCGGCGCGGACAGCGCCGGCACCAGCGCCGCGGCCGACAGCCTGGGCAGTGTCGCGGAATCGGTCTCGGAGTCCGTGGCCGAGGCCGTAGGTTCGGCGCTGGGCGCGATGGCCGACGCGGTCGGACTGGACGAGGCGCTCGGCTCGGTCGCCGATGCGCTGGGCGTCGACGCGCAGGACCTGCAGGGGCTCGTGGGCGCGGCGCTGATGGGCGCGATCACCGGCGGGCTGCCGGGCGCGGTGGCCGCGGTGGCGAACGCGGTGATCGGCGGCACGGTCGCTTCGGCGGCCCACGATGCGGTGGATTCGATGCCGGCGCCGATGCAGTCCCTGGCCCACCAGGCGGTCGACGCGCTGCTCGGCAGCGTGCCCGGCGGGTTCGCGTCGGCCAGTCCGCAGGGCGTGCTGGGTTCGCTCGCCAGCGGTGCGCTGACCAACGGCGTCGGGCCGTCGATCGGCGACCTCGGCGAAGTGGCCCGGTCGATGACCGGGCTGGCCGATGCCGCGCGCGACGTCTTCGGCGGCGTGGCCGCAGGCAACTACGCCGATGCGGTCGAAGCGGCCTCTGCCTTCGAGGGTGTGCTTGGTGCACAGCTCGCACAGGGCCGCGGGATCGCCGCCCAGGTGTCGGATGCGTTCGGCGCCGGCCATGACCTCCACGCCGACGGGGGCCTGGGCGCGGTCGGCGACGCGATGGAGCAGCTCGCGGTGTCCGCGGCCCGCCTGATGGCGTCGCGCTGAGCGGATTGATCACTTCGCCGGGACCGGCCAAGCTTCCGGTTCACCGGAACCGGATGCCGCCCATGCGCCTGCCAGTGACCGCCTGTGTCTTCTCCGCCCTGCTGCTCGCTGGATGTGCCGGGACCAGCGACTATCGCGACACCAATGCCGCCGTGGACGCGAATCCGCTGTGCGCTTCCCGCCCGGATCGCCCCGGCGAGCCGGTGGCGCGCGACTGCGAGCGCCGCAGCGAGGGCAGTTTCAGCACGCAGCGCGAGAGCCGTCCGGTCGATTTCCGCAAGGGTCGCGACGACTGACCCGCGCAGGGCCGCGGCGCCGTGACTACGGCGTCGGCGGCACCGGATCGGCGTCGTCTTCCAGCGCCGGATCCACCGGCGGCGGGCGCGTGGCCTCGTCGATGGGCGGCACCGGATCCAGCGACGGGGGCACTTCCGGGTCCATGGGGTCCACCGGGTCCGTCGGTAGCGGCGCGGGATCCATGGGGTCGACGCGGTCCACGGGATCCGCGGTGGCGTCGTCGTCGATCGGGGTGGTGGGCGGCGGCGTCGTGGCGGGCGGTGCGGCGTCGGGCGGAGTCGCCGAGGGCAGCTGGTCCACCGGCGTGTAGGCCTCCGACGGATCGCTGCAGGCGGTGAGGGCGAGCGCGAGCGTCGCGGCGGCGGGCACAAGGAGTCTGTTCATCGCAAGGGTCCCACGGAATGGGCGTGGCCCGAGTATCCCCGTGCGCCCGTCGTGGTCACGTCGGCGTGGCGTGAACGCGGCTGTCGCGCTCAGGCGTCCGGCGACGCCAGCGGCAGGACCGCCCAGAACGGCACGCCTTGGCCGGCATGCGCGCGCGCGGCCTCGTCGAGGATCTCGAGCAGGGTGGCGAAGTCCGCGGGCGCGGCCTCGCGGAGGTCGGCGCAGTGGTCGAGCAGCAGCAGGTAGCCCGGCGCGGACAGCCAAGACAGGTCGCCCAGGCTGTCGGCCAGCGCGTCCCAGTTGGCGCCGAAGCCGCCCGGGAATTCCAGCGCGGCGGCGATCTCCCGCAGCAGCGCCGCCTTGTCGCCGGCGTTCTCGAGGTTGGCGGCGGCGACGTGGAAGTCCAGCGCGTTCGCGGCCTCGACCAGCGCGGCGCGGTCGCGCGCGTCGACGAAATAGGCGGCCGCCTGGCTGGCGTCGGCGAGCAGCGCGCCGAGTTCGACGTCGATCATCGGGCCTGGCTCCGTTCAAAGCGCCGGAAGCTGCGGTAGTGGTCGGCGGTGTAGTACCACTCGGCGGGCGGGTCGCCGCCGGTGACGATGCGCCGCGCGCCGCGATGGTCCAGCCCGGGCGTGTCGACGGTGTACTCGCGGTAGTGTCCGCGCGGCTGCCGCGGCAGCAGGCGCTCGCGGTTCTGGAACACGCTGCCGTCCTGGCGGTGCGGGAACGGGCCGCCGCGGTCGATCAGGGCGAGGGTGGCGTGCGCCTCGGCCGGCAGGAAGGCCAGCGCGGGGTCCTGCGGGGCGCCGCCTCCGCCCGTGCGCGGAGGCGATTGCGGCGCGGCATCGGGTACGCGGTGGGTGTCGGCCACCGGCGGCAGGCTCGTGCCGGCCTGGCGCTCGAGTAGCTGCCACATGCCGAGCAGGCACAGCGCGGCAACCAGCCAGATCCAGCTGCGCGGCGAGCCCGGCTTCCCCCTGTTTCCCCGTGCCATGGCGTCAGCCGCAGCTGGCCTTGACGATGCGGCCGGCGTCGTCGAGCTCGAGGTTCAGGCGCCCGGCGCGGTAGTCCATGGTCACCGCTATGCCGGGCCGGATGATGCGCACGCCGCGCGCGCCTGCGGCGGCCTTGGCCTGCTCGGCCACCTGTTCGCTGATCGCCTGGCCGACGTAGGCGCTGGCGGCCTTGGCGTCGCAGGTGCCGCCGAGGTTGCCGTCGGTGATCACCGGCGCTGGGGTCCCGCCGCCGCCACCGGGCGTGGTCGAGGAGCAGGCCGCCGCCATGCAGACGAGCGGTGCGGCCAGCAGGGCGGCGGCGGTACGGGCAGTGGGAAGGGTGGGCATGGCGATTCCTTGGCGGTCGTGGGAGGGATGATGCCGCAGCGGCGGCGCGGCGGCCGTGCTCAGCGCGGGTTGCGGGGCGAGTCCTGGGTGCCCATGCGCCGCTCCAGGCGCCGGAACACCGCCAGCACGACGACGCACAGCAGCGAGGCGCCGAGTGCGAGCAGGTAGTGGCCGAGGCCGGCGGCGATGCCGATGGCCGCGGCCATCAGCAGCGAGCTGGCGGTGGTCAGGCCCGAGACCTGCTGTTCGCCGCGCGCGCGCAGGATGGCGCCGGCACCGACGAAGCCGACCGCCGCCACCACGGCCTCGATCAGGCGGCCGGGATCGATGCGCAGCAGGTCGCGGTACTGCTCCTGGGTGAAGTGCTGCGCGACGACGTCGCCCAGGCCCACGATCAGCGCGGCGGCGCCGGCGATCAGCATGTGGGTGCGCAATCCGGCAGCGTGGCGCCCGAGCTCGCGCTCGATGCCGAGCACGCCGCCGAGCGCCATCGCGGCGGCGACGCGCGCCAGGATCCAGAGCTCGCCGTTCTGCAGTGCGTCCATCGCGTGTCTTCCGGTGGTGGACGGCCGATGACAGCGCAGTCAGGGTCTGGCGGCCGTGAAATCGTGACGCCTCGTGCATGCAGGGGCGTGCCTACAATCCGGGCGAACCGATCCGGAGCCTGCGATGCGCCTGCCGACCATGTCCCTCCTGCTGCTGGCCCTGCCGCTGGGCGTGGCGTGTGCGCAACAACCATCCCCGGCCGCGCGGCAGCCTGTAGCAGCGCCGGCCGCGACGCCGGCCCCCGCGCCGGCTCCGGCCTCGTCGCCGGTCGCGCCGCCGCCCGTCACCGCGGCGGCGCCGCCACCCGCGCCCAGCGACGGCGAACTGGCGACCTACCGCCAATGCATGGCGCGGCTGCGTGGCGCGGCGACCGGCAAGGGCGTCGACGGTCCCGCCTTCGACCGCCTGACGGCGGGGCTCGCGCCGGACATGACGGTGCTGCCGCTGCTCGACCAGCAGCCGGAGTTCACCACGCCGATCTGGGACTACCTCGCCGCGCTGGTCGACCGGCAGCGCGTGGACGACGGCCTGGCCATGCTGCGCGAACACGCCGCGACGCTGCAGCGCGTGCAGGTGGACTACGGCGTGGACCCCGCGACGGTGGTGGCGGTATGGGGCGTGGAGAGCGACTACGGGCGCAGCTTCGGCAAGCGGCCGCTGCTCACGTCGCTGTCGACGCTGTCGTGCTTCGGGCGGCGGCAGCCGTTCTTCCAGGGCGAGTTGATCGCCACGCTGCAGCTGCTGGCGCGCGGCGACCTGCGCGATGCCGGCATCACCGGGTCGTGGGCGGGCGCGTTCGGGCATACGCAGTTCATGCCGACGACGTACCAGCGGATCGCGGTGGATGTCGACGGTGACGGGCGGCGCGACCTGGTCGGCAGCATTCCGGATGCGCTGGGGTCGACGGCGAACTATCTGGAAAAGTCGGGCTGGCGCAGCGGCGAGCCCTGGGGGTACGAGGTGAAGCTGCCGGCGGGGTTCAATGCGTCGCAGGCGGGACGGACGAACCGGAAGCCGCTGTCGGAGTGGGTGGCGCAGGGCGTGCGGCGGGTGGATGGCACGGCGTTCGATGGCGTGGCGGCGGATGCGCGCGCCGCGGTGGTGCTGCCGGCGGGAGCGTCGGGGCCGGCGTTCGTTGTGTTCAAGAACTACGATGCGATCTATTCGTACAACGCGGCGGAAAGCTATGCGTTCGCGATCGCGCATCTGGCGGACCGGCTGCGCGGTGGCGGGGCGTTCGCGACGCCGTGGCCGACGGATGATCCGGGCATCGGGCGGGCGGAGCGGCGGGAGCTGCAGGCACTGCTGCTGGCGCGGGGACATGCGATCGGGGAGGCGGACGGGATGGTGGGGACGCTGACGCGGCGGGCGATCGCGGTGGAGCAGGGGCGGTTGGGGATTTCGCCGGCGGACGGGCGTGCGGGGTTGCGGATCCTCGAGGCGTTGCGGGCGGAGGCGGCCAGTACGCTGCCGCCCACACCCGCCTCGTCGCCCGCCTCCACTCCCGCCTCGTCGCCTGCCTCCACGCTGTAGGAGCGGCTACAGCCGCGACCAACGGTCTGTGGATGGTCGTCGGATGGAGACCACGCCGGACGCGTATGAGGTCGCAGCGGCGGCGCGCGGCCTCCGCGACAAGTCGCTCCACGTGATTCGCTTGGTTGTCGCGGAGGCCACGCGCCGCTGCGGATCACCTCGGGGGCGGGAGGGAAGGTCAAGGACTCGCGGGCCGTGGGCTGCGGCTGGGCTCGCCGGGCGCGACGTGCCCATTCGCAGCCTGTGCTCGGTGGGCACGTCGCGCCCGGCAAGCCTGCGAGGCGCTCTGGCGGGGGGATGGATTGGAGCGGGGCTGCGTGGGGCTGGTTGGTGGGGTGGATGGGGTGGTGGGGTCAGGGGAGGCGTGGATGCGGCGGTGTGTGTCCGTGGGGGCACAATCGTGGCTCTTTGTACGGGGGTGATGCTCATGGCGCGCGCGGCGGGTCGGGTGGTGGGGTTGTTGGCGGTGGCGTCGGTGCTGTCGCTTCTTGTGGTGGGCTGCAGTGCCCGGTCCGCGGTGGGGCAGGGGGTGCAGGGGGCGGGTTCGGCGGTGGATGCGATCAGTGGCGACAGGCTGGCGGAGCATCTGCGCGTGCTTGCTTCGGACGGGTTCGAGGGGCGGGCGCCGGCGACGGTGGGGGAGGAGAAGACGGTTGCGTACATCAGCGGGCAGTTCGCGGAGGCGGGGTTGCGGCCGGCGGGTGATGCCGGGGGCTGGACGCAGGCGGTGACGCTGGCGCGGACGGAGATCGCGGGGCCGGTGGCGGCGTCGTTCACGGTCGGGGACGGCGGGGCCTGGTCGCTGGTGAACGGGGAGGACATCGCGCTGGAGACGCTGCATCCGGAGGGCGACGTGTCGCTGCGCGGGGTGCCGGTGGTGTTCGCGGGCTTCGGGATCACGGCGGCGGCGACGTACCACCTGCCGGTGCGCGGATGGATGCAGCGGGCGACGGCCGAGCGCCTGTTCGCGGAGGCGGGGCTGTCGTTCGAGGCGGCAAGGCGGGAGGCGCAGCAGGCGGGCTTCCGGGGGCGCGCGCTGGAGGGCGTGGCGTTCTCGGCGGGGTTCGCGGTGAAGCGCAGCCGGATCACCAGCCACAACGTGCTGGGGCTGCTGCCGGGTGCCGGGCGCGCGGACGAGACGGTGATCGTGTCGGGGCACTGGGACAGCTTCGGCATCGGCGAGCCGGATGAAACCGGCGACGCGATCATCAACGGCGCGGTCGACAACGCCACCGCCATTGCGTCGATGCTCGAGATCGCGCGGGTGATGGCGGCGGGGCCGGCGCCGGCGCGCAGCGTGCTGTTCATCGCGCTGACGGCGGAGGAAAGCGGGCTGCTCGGGGCCACGCACTACGCCGCGCATCCGCTGCGCCCGCTGGCGACCACCGCGGCGGCGATCAACATGGAGATGTGGAGCCCGGACGGGCCGACGCGCGACATCTCCAGCTGGGGGCTGGGCAAGGTCTCGCTGGAGCGCGCGCTGGAGGCGGCGGCGCGGGCGGAAGGGCGCACGTACTCGCCGGATCCGGAACTCGAGGCCGGCTTCTTCTACCGCGCGGATCACTTCGCGTTTGCGCAGGCGGGCGTGCCGGCGATCACCGTCGGCCCGGGCATGGACCAGCTCGACGGCGGCGTCGAGGGTGGCCGGGCGGCGCGGGCGGACTATTTCGCCAGGCGCTACCACCAGCCCGGGGACGAGTTCGACGAGGGCTGGGACATGCGCGGCCCCACCGCCGATACCGCGGTGGTGCTGCGGCTGGTGCGCGACGTCGCCGGCTCGGCGGCGTGGCCGGAATGGGACGCAGGCAGCGAGTTCCGCGCGATGCGCGAGTCGACGGCGGACATGCGTGCGCGCTGACCGGACGGCGCGCGGCGGGCGGGCGCTGGCGGGCGCGTCGATCGAAGGGCAGGCGCAGGCCACGCGCGCGGCCTTCCTGGTGCCGGCGCTGGCGCTGGGCGCGGTGCTGCTCGCCTTCGGCGCCGGCATGGGCGCGATGGACTGCACGATGAACATCCAGGCGGTGCTGGTGGAGCGCGATGTGGGGCGTCCGCTGATGTCGGGCTTCCACGCCTTCTACAGCGTCGGCAGCCTGGCCGGCGCCGTGGGCGCGGCGGGGCTGCTCACCGCCGGCCTGCCGGTGCTGGCGCTGGCGGCGGCGGTGGGCGCAGCGGCCTGCGCGCCCCGGCCACGCTAGCTCCCGCGTCGGCTCCTGCGTCGCGTCCGGCTGCGCGCGCAGGTCGCGCAGGTCGCGCTGGCGCCGGCGGCCGGCTTGCGGCACGGTGGCGCGATGGATCCTGTACCCGCCAGACCCCACGCGCCGGCCTGCGCCCGCAATCGCGACCCCATCCTTGCCGTGCTGAGTACGCGCTTCGCCGGCCGCCGCCACGTGCTTGAGATCGGCAGCGGCACCGGCCAGCACGCGGTGCATTTCGCGGCGGCGATGCCGTGGCTCGAATGGCAGTGCTCCGACGTTGCAGGGAACCTCCCGGGCATCCGCATGTGGCTCGACGGGGCCGCGCTGCCGAACACGCCGGCGCCGCTGGAGCTCGACGTGGCCCGCGGCCCATGGCCTGCGCGCGGCAGCATCGATGCGGTCTTCACCGCCAACACCCTGCACATCATGGGCTGGCCGGAGGTGGAGGCGTTCTTCGCAGGCGTCGGCGGGCTGCTGCGCGACGCGCCGGGCGGCATGCTGGTCGCGTACGGGCCGTTCAACTACGGCGGCGACTACAGCAGCGACAGCAACCGCGACTTCGACGCCTGGCTGAAGGCGCGCGACCCGCGCTCGGGCATCCGCGATTTCGAAGCGGTGGAGGCGCTGGGCGCGGATGCCGGGCTGTCCCTGGATGACGATGTCGCGATGCCGGCCAACAACCGCTGCCTGGTGTTTTCGCGCGCGGCTGGCTGAGCGCTCCGCACCACCGGGATTGCGCGTCTGGCCGGCCCGGGCCCCCGGGCCGGCCAGACGGAAGGCGAACGCCGCGCCGTGGTAGAACGTCGGCGCACCCGCCAGCGAGGACGTCCGCATGATCACCCGCCGCGAATACCTGAAGCTGTCCGCCGCCGCCGGCGTGGCCCTGGCGATCAGCCCGAAGCGGCTGCTCGCCGACGACAGTCCGCGCGCGCTGGTCACCCGCGCCATCCCCGGCACCAGCGAACAGCTGCCCGTGGTCGGCCTGGGCAGTTCGGCCTCGTTCGCGCGCGTGGCCGGCGAGGGCGACGCCGCGCGCATCCGCGACATCCTGCAGACGCTGGTGCGCGAAGGTGGCCGTGTGTTCGACACCGCGCCCGGCTATGGCGCCTCCGAAGAGGTCGCCGGCCGGGTCGCGCAGGAGGCCGGGATCGCCGACCGGCTGTTCTGGGCGACCAAGCTCAACGTCGCCGGCCGCGGTGGCGGCCAGGCCGATCCCGCGGCCGCGCGCGCCCAGCTGGACGCGTCCTTCGCGCGCATCGGCAAATCGCCCATCGACCTGGTGCAGGTCCACAACCTGGGCGACGTCGCCACCCAGCTCGCCATCCTGCGCGAGGCCAGGGCCGCCGGCCGCGTCCGCTACATCGGCCTGACCACCACCTTCGAGCAGCAGTACGCGGAGCTCGAACGGCACATGCGCGAAGAGGACATCGACTTCATCGGCGTCGACTACGCGGTCGACAACCGGACGATGGAGGAGCGCATCTTCCCGCTGGCGCAGGAGCGCGGCATCGGCGTGCTGGCCTATGCCCCGTTCGGGCGCCGGCGCCTGTGGGAACTGGTCGAAGGCAGGACGCTGCCGGACTGGGCGGCCGAGCACGACATCGCCACCTGGGGCCAGTTCTTCCTCAAGTTCGTGGCCTCGCACCCGGCGGTGACCGTGGCCACGCCGTCCACCAGCCAGCCGCGCAACCTGGTCGACAACCTGGGTGCGGCCACCGGCCGGATGCCCGACGCGGCGGTGCGCAGGCGGATGGTCGAATACATCGAAGCGCTGGGCTGAGCGCATTGGCCGGCCCGGGCTTGACCTGGGTCAGCGCGCCGCGGCGGGCGCGGCGCCAGCATGGGCCATGGGCGCCCGCGGGCGCTGCAGGCAGGAGACGGTGATGGAATTCCACGTGCGCGCGTCGCAGCCGCTGCCGCCGCTGGCGATCATCGAGGACGCGCTGCTGGCCTTCGATCCGGCGTCGGTGGTCGACCTGGACCTGGTGCAGGGCCTGCGCGTGAACGCGGCGATCGACGCCGCGGCGCTGGTGGAGCTGCTGAACGGCGCCGGCGCGCGGGTGCTGCCCGGCGAGGTCGAGCAGCAGCCTTCGGTGTGCTGCGGGGGGTGCAGCGGGTGAGGGTGAGGGTGCGGTTGCGGTGACGAGGGCGATCGCCGCCAAACCGCGGCGCAGCCCGCCCCTCAGGCCGCCTGCACGATCCGCAGCGGATTGCTCCATTCCCTGAGCAGATCCGCCTCGCGCGCCTTCGCTTTCTCCAGGTGCGCGTGCTTGACGTGGCCATAGCCGCGGATGTGCTCGGGAATCGAGGCGATCTCGGCCGCGAGGTCGACGTTGCCGCCGTCCAGCGTGTCCAGCAGGCCGCCGACGGTGCGTTCGTAGTCGGCGATCAGCCGGCGCTCCATGCGCCGCTCCTCCGTGTATCCGAACACGTCCAGCGGGCCGCCGCGCAGGCCCTTGAGCTTCGCCAGCACCTTGAACGCGCTGAACACCCACGGCCCGAAGGCCTTCTTCCGCAGCCGGCCCTCGGCGTCGCGCCTGGCCAGCAGCGGCGGCGCGAGGTGGAACTCCAGCCTGAAGTCGCCCTCGAACTGCTGCTTCAGCCGGCGCTCGAACTCGCCGCTGGTGTACAGGCGCGCGACCTCGTACTCGTCCTTGTAGGCCATGAGCTTGAAGAAGTAGCGCGACACGGCCTCGGTAAGGTCGGTGCTGCCCGGCGCGCGGGTGGCTTCGGCGCTGCGCACGCGGGCGACGAAGTCGGCGTAGCGCCTGGCGTACTTCGCATCCTGGTAGTCGGTGAGGAAGGCGGTGCGGCGGGCGATCAGCTCGTCCAGGCTGCGCGACAGGCGTGCGTCGTCCAGCGGCAGGAAGGCGATGTTGTCGCCGTCGGCCGTGCCATCGCTGCCCGCGCCGGCCGCGGCGCCGGTGGCGGACGCCGGCAGGTGGCGCAGCTCGTCCTCGCGGCGCTGCGGCTTGGGCGCGCTGGTCGCGCCCCATTCGTTGCCTTCCCAGTCGCCAGGCGGCAGCGGGTCGAGCAGCGAGGGCGTGGCCTCGGCCAGGGTGCGCGGGTTGCGCACGATGCCGGCGGCGTCGTACACCGCCTCGATATCGACCGCGGCCAGGCGGCCCCAGGCGAACGCGGTCTTGTTCATCTCGATCGCGGCGCCGTTGAGTTCGACCGCGCGCATCAGCGCGTCCAGCGACAGCGGCACCAGGCCGCGCTGCCAGGCGTAGCCGAGCATGAACAGGTTGGCGGCGATGGCGTCGCCGAGCAGCGCGGTGGCCAGCTGGGTGGCGTCGACCACGTTCAGGACGCGCGCGGCGGCGGCTTCGGCGCTCATCGCCGCCTCGTCGCCGCCGCCCAGCGCGTTCCGCACCGCGCTGATGATGTCGGTGGCCGGGAACTGCATGTCCGGCCGCGTGGTGAAGGTGCCGGGCATCGCCTCGTAGCTGTTGAGCACCACCTGCGAACGGCCGGCGCGCAGCTTCGACAGCGTCCAGTAGTCGTTGACCACCACCATGTCGCAGCCCAGCACCAGGTCGGCTTCGCCGGCGGCGATGCGCACGGCGTGGATGTCGGCCGGCTTCGGCGCGATGCGGATGTGCGTGGTGACCGCGCCGCCCTTCTGCGCCAGCCCGGTCTGGTCGAGCACGGTCGCGCCGCGGCCTTCCAGGTGCCCGGCCATGCCCATCAGCGCGCCGATGGTGACCACGCCGGTGCCGCCGACGCCGGTGACCAGGATGTTCCAGGGCCGCGTGCCGTCGCTGGCGAACACCGGCTCGGGCAGGTTGGCGAGCTTCGACAGCCCCGTGGCCGGCTTGCCCTTGCGCGGCTTGCCGCCGTGCACGGTGACGAAGCTCGGGCAGAAGCCCTCGACGCAGCTGAAGTCCTTGTTGCAGGCCGACTGGTCGATCTCGCGCTTGCGCCCGAACTCGGTCTCCTTCGGCAGCACCGAGACGCAGAACGACTTCACGCCGCAGTCGCCGCAGCCTTCGCAGACCAGCGAGTTGATCGCCACGCGCTTGTCGGGATCCGGCAGCTTGCCGCGCTTGCGCCGGCGCCGCTTCTCGGTGGCGCAGGTCTGGTCGTAGATCAGGACGCTGGTGCCCTTCACTTCGCGCAGGCGCTTCTGCACGTCGTCGAGCTCGCGGCGGTCGTGGAAGGTGACGCCGGCGGGGAAGATGGAAGGATCGCTCCACTTCTCGATCTCGTCGGACAGCAGCGCGATCACCTCGACGCCTTCGCTGCGCACCTGGTGCGCGATCTGCGGCACCGACAGCGTGCCGTCCACCGGCTGGCCGCCGGTCATCGCCACCGCGTCGTTGTAGAGGATCTTGTAGGTGATGTTGACGCCGGTCGCGACCGACTGGCGGATGGCCAGCGTGCCGGAGTGGAAATAGGTGCCGTCGCCGAGGTTCTGGAACACGTGCGGCGTCTCGGTGAACGGCGCCTGCCCGGACCAGGTGACGCCTTCGCCGCCCATGTGGGTGAAGGTGTCGGTGCTGCGGTCCATCCACGTGACCATGTAGTGGCAGCCGATGCCGGCCATGGCGCGGGAACCTTCCGGCACCTTCGTCGAAGTGTTGTGCGGGCAGCCGGAGCAGTAGTGCGGCACGCGCGGGAACTGCGCGCGCGGCAGCGCCAGGGCGCCTTCCTTCTCTTCCATCCAGCGCAGCACGTCGCGGATGTGTTCCGAGTCGTGGAACCGCTGGATCCGGCGCGCGATCACGCCGGCGATGGTGGCCGGGGTCAGCTCGCCGGTGGACGGCAGGATCCACTCGCCGGCCTCGTCGTGTTTGCCGACGATCGACGGCCGGCGGCCGCCGTCGAGGCCGAAGTCGAAGTTGTAGAACAGTTCCTTCATCTGGCTCTCGATGAAGGACAGCTTCTCCTCCACCACCAGGATGTCCTCGAGCCCGCGCGCGAACGCCCGGATGCCGACCGGCTCCAGCGGCCAGGTCATGCCGATCTTGTAGACGCGGATGCCGAGCTCCGCGCAGGCGCGTGCGTCCAGGCCGAGGTATTCCAGCGCCTGCAGCACGTCCAGGTAGCTCTTGCCGGTGGTGGCGATGCCCAGGCGCGCGTTCGGCGAGTCGATCACCACGCGGTCGATGCGGTTGGCGCGCGCGAAGGCCTGCGCCGCCTTGACCGCATAGCGGTGCAGGCGCATCTCCTGTTCCATCGGCGGGTCCGGCCAGCGGATGCCGAGGCCGCCGGGCGGCATCTCGAAGTCGTCGGGCGTCACGATCTGCACGGCGAACGGATCGACGTCCACCGACGCCGACGATTCCACGGTCTCCGCGATCGTCTTGAAGCCGATCCAGCGCCCGGTGTAGCGGCTCATCGCCCAGCCCACCAGGCCCATGTCGAGGATGTCCTGCACGCCCGCCGGATTGAGGATCGGCATCAGCGCGCTGGTGAACTCGCCTTCCGAACCGTGCGGCAGGGTGGACGAGCGGCAGGCGTGGTCGTCGGCGGCCAGCGCCAGCACGCCGCCGTGCTTCGAGGTGCCGGCGGCGTTGGCGTGCTTGAACACGTCGCCTGAGCGGTCCACGCCCGGGCCCTTGCCGTACCACATGCCGAACACGCCATCGACCTTCGCGCCCGGGAACAGGTTGGTCTGCTGGGTGCCCCAGACCATGGTCGCGCCGAGGTCCTCGTTGAGGCCGGGCTTGAAGTGCACGTTGGCGGCGTCGAGGTGCTTGCGGGCGCGCCACAGCTCGAGGTCGAACCCGCCCAGCGGCGAGCCGCGGTAGCCCGAGACGAATCCGCCCGTATTCAGGCCCGCAGCCTGGTCGCGCAGCCGCTGCATCATCGGCAGCCGCACCAGCGCCTGCACGCCGGACAGGTAGATGCGGCCCTGCGTGCGAGCGTACTTGTCGTCCAGCGTGTAGTCGGGATCGGTGACGCCGCGGGTGAGCGCCGTGCTGGCGGAGGCGGGCGAGGAGAGTTCGGCGGTGCTGGTCATGCGGGACCCCGTGCGGGCAAGGCGCTGGCTGAGGGCGCGGCCCGGCGGCCGGCGCGGGGCGCGGGGCGGATGGGGACGCGGAAGCGGCGCGGATTCTATCAGCGACGCCGTTTCCATGACTTTTTCTTAACTCCTGCGGGCGCTACATGGGCCGCGGGGCCGGTGGGGGAAGGAGGTGGCCGCCATGCAGGAGCGTTGCGCGGAAGCGCCGTCGGCGGACGGCGGCAGCAGCGCACGCAGGCACAACCAGGCGCTGGTCGCGCTGGCGCGGCAGTGCTGGACCGGGCGGCAGAGCCTGGAATGGGCGCTGGCCCGCATCTGCGAGACGTCGGCCGAGGTGCTCGAGGTCGACCGGGTCAACGTCTGGCGCCTGCATCCCGCGCATGGCGTGCTGCGCTGCATCCACGCCTACGACCGCCGCAGCGGCGAACACAACTGTCCGGGCTACGACGAGGCCCTGGACGCCGACTCCGAGTACGGCCGCCGACTGGACCAGGTGCGGGTGATCGATGCCGCCGACGTGCATCGGGATCCCGGGCTGTCGACGCTGCGGGCCTACTTCGGCCGCCACCAGGTCGCGTCCCTGCTCGACGCGCCGGTCCGCGGCGAGGGCGCGCTGGTGGGCGTGGTCTGCCACGAGCAGATCGGCCACCCGCGCGCCTGGAGCGAGGCCGAGCAGGCCTTCGCCGCCAGCATCGGCGACTACGTGGCGATGGTGACCGAGATCCATCGCCGCCACGACGCCGAGCGCCGCCTGCGCTACCTCGAACTGCACGACGCCCAGACCAACCTGCCCAATCG
This sequence comes from Luteimonas padinae, assembly GCF_014652935.1. Taxonomy (GTDB): domain Bacteria; phylum Pseudomonadota; class Gammaproteobacteria; order Xanthomonadales; family Xanthomonadaceae; genus Luteimonas; species Luteimonas padinae. Next base: position 26,982 of record NZ_BMZT01000008.1, read on the forward strand.
CGACCATCTGCTCGAGGTCGCCCACAGCGCGCTGCGCCCGGCCGGCGGCAGCGAGCCGGCGGTCACGGCCATCCACCTGCAGGTCGACCTCGGGGATGACGATCGCGGCAGCGCGCTGGTGGCCGTGGCCGCGGCGCTGCGCGGAGGCATGGGCGAGGAGGCGACGCTGGCGCGGGTGCGCGACGACGCCTTCGCCCTCGTGCCCCACCGCAGCCTGCGCGAGGCCGACGCCCTGGCCCTGGCCGGCCGCTGCGTCGAGCTGGTCGAGCGTGCGGGCGACGGCCGCGGCGGACTGCGCGCCGTGGCCGGGATCGCGTTCTCGCACGACCTCGCGGCGCCATCGGCGGACATGCTGCTGCGCAACGCCGAGCTCGCCAGCCACCGCGCGCGCAGCCTCGGCCGCCTGGACCGCTGCGAGGTCTTCGATGCCGGCCGCCACCGCGCGCTGGTGGAGCGCATGCACCTGGAGCGCGCGCTGCGCGAGGCGCACCAGGAAGGGCGGCTGCACGTGCACTACCAGCCGCTGGCGCGGCTCGCGGACGGGCGGATCCTGGGGGCCGAAGCCCTGCTGCGCTGGCGCGACGACGCCAACCAGTGGCGACCGACCGGCGAGGTCATCGACGTCGCCGAGGCCTCCGGCCTGATCGTGCCGCTGGGCCGCTGGCTGCTGGGCGTGGCCTGCCGTGCCGCCGCGGCCTGGCCACCGTCCGCATCCGGGCCGCTGACGCTGGCGGTCAACATCTCCGCCCGCCAGCTCGAACAGCCGGGCCTGGTGGCCGACGTCGCCGCGGCCCTCGAGGCCAGCGGGCTGGCACCCGGCCGGCTGTGGCTCGAACTCACCGAGACCGCCCTGCTGGCGGACGCGCCGTTCGCGATCGCCACCCTGGAGCGCCTGCGCGAACTCGGCGTCCAGGTCGCGCTGGACGACTTCGGCACCGGGCAATCGTCGCTGGCCCGGCTCAGGCACCTCCCGATCGACGGCCTCAAGGTGGACCGCGGCTTCGTCGCCGACCTGCCCGGGGATCCGCTGGACATGGCGATCCTGGCCGCGATCGCGACGGTGGCGGCCAAGGCCGGGCTGAAGGTGGTCGCGGAGGGCATCGAGCGCGCGGAGCAGGTGCAGGCGGTCATGGACTGCGGCATCGCCCTGGGCCAGGGCTATCACTTCGGGCGCCCGGTCCCGGAGGCGGAGCTGCGTGCCATCTTCAGCCGCCAGGGCTGAAATGCCGGGGTGGTGCCGCTACCATGGCGGCGGGGTACAGGGGCCCCGCTACCCGTATCGACGCAATGAACCATGCTTTCGCACGCCGGCTCGCCGCCCTCGTGCTTGCTTCGCTGTCCTTCGGCCTGTGCGCGCAGGACCTGCCCTGGCCCAAGGAGTTCTACTTCGAACCCGACACCGACGTCGCCCGCCCGCTGGAGCTCTATCCGGGCAGCGACGACGCGACGGTGGAGCGCCTGCTGCAGGCGCGCCGGGGCGGGCGCCGCAATGCCAACCTCGCGACCGCCCAGCTGGCACACCTGTCCTATGTGGCCGGCCGCACCGACACCGGCGCCGCGCTCTACCAGGAGGCCAAGCAGCGCCCGGACACTGCGCGCCAGCGTGACGCGCTGCACTGGAACCACGGCTGGGACCTGTACCGCAGCGGCGACGTCGCCGGCGCGCTGGAGCAGTGGCGGATCGCCGGCGCCGAGCGCCTGAGGGGACCGGCCTGGCTGCCGCCGACGCTCGCCCTGGGGCTGTGGCAGCTGGACCGCCGCGACGACGCCATCCGCTGGTACGCGGCCGCCGTGCGCACCGAGCCGACGCTGTGGACCTCGCCCGACCTGGTGCGCCTGCTGCCGGACTGGACCGACGAGGACCGCGCCGTGCTGGCGCGCGTGGCCGAAGCCTGGAAGCTCGCGCCGCCGCCCTGGCCCTGAGCCGGGCGTCGCGTGCCGCCCGTGGCGGGCGGTGCGCCGCGTTCAGCCGCCGCTGCCGGCTTCGAGCGGCACGTCGTGCGCGCGCAGCCAGGCGCGCACCGCCTCGCGTTCGTCGCGCGCCCGCGCGTTGAGCAGGGCCTCGCGCATCTGGAAGTAGTAGGGCTGGAAGGTCTCGCCGGCCGAATTGGTGGCGTGCGCCGGGGCGCCGGCCTCGAGCAGCTCCAGCACGATGCCGCCGGCATTGATCGACCCGGCCGCGTGCAGCGGCGTGGTGCCGTTGTGGTCGGCCGCGCCGGGGTCGGCGCCTGCGGCCAGCAGCATGCGCACCTGTTCGCGGCCGCCGCCGAGGATGGCGCGCACCAGCGGGGTCTCGCCGGTCACGCGGTTGGGCTGGTCGGGGTTGGCGCCGCGGTCGAGCAGCAGCTTCAGCAGCGCCGGGTCGTCGCCGAAGGCGGCCACGTGCACCGCGCTGCCGCCGCCCGGGGCCTGGCGATCGGGATCGGCGCCGGCATCGAGCAGCACCTCGACCACGTCGGCGCGCCCCGCGGCCACGGCCAGCTGCAGCAGGCTGCTGCCGTCGCTGCCCGGGGTGTCGGGGTGGACGCCGCCGGCCAGGCCGGCGCGCAGGGCGTCGGCATCGCCGCGCGCGACGGCGTCGGCGAGTGGGGCAAGCTGCGGATCAGTGAAGGGATGGTCCAAGGTGGGGGCTCGGCTGCACGCGGCCGCGCTCGCCGCCAGGAGGAGGATCAGGACACCGCTGCGCATGGCTCCCGATGGTGCCACAGGCGCGTGTTATCGACGGAACAGGCTGCCGACCAGGTCGAAGCCCGTCTCCAGCACGTTGCCGCCGAAGTCGGCCACGCCCTCGACCAGGCGGCCGCCGCCGGAGACCAGGCCCGCGGCGACGTCGCCGACCGGACCGCCCACGCTGTTGTCGATGCGCTCGGCCAGCGCGTCGGTGCCGGTGCGCACGGTGTCGCCGGTGGAGTTGAACACGCCCTCGACCACGTCGCCGGCGATGCGGATCCCGCCCTCGACCACGTTGCCGCTGGCGATGTTGGTCTCCCACTCGCCGGCGATGTCGTCTACCAGGTCATGCGTGTTGCGCGCGAAGTCGTCCTGCAGCACGTCCGGCACCGCATCGATCAGGCTGCCGGCCGTGCCTTGCGGCGGATTCTGGTAGCCGGGCTGCCAGGGCTGCTGCTGGATCATGGCCTCGGTCAGCAGCTCGGGACTGTGGCTGACCGCGCCGCGCACCAGGCCGGCGACGCCGCCCAGCACCGGCACGTTCAGCCGGTCCGCCGCCTCGAGCCCGACGCCCAGGACCCAGGCCACGGGCGTCGACAGGCCTGTTTCGGCGTCGAGTCCGCGCGGCACCAGGGTCAGGTCCTGCACGCCTTCGGGATCGACCACGATCTGCGTGCCCAGCGCGTCCGGCGCGGCCAGCGCGAACGGGCTGTTCTCCTGGAAGTTGGTCAGCAGGTCGTCGCCCATCGAGTAGCGGCGGATCAGGCCGCCTTCGGCCAGGTCGCGCGCGGCCTGCGGGTCGATGCCGAGGCGGTCGAAGGTGTTGGGATGGATGCCTGAGGCGTCGAAGGTGACCGCCGGCACGCCGGAGGCCAGCGAGGCCACCGAGGCCAGGCCGCCGCCCTGCGAGTGCCCGGTGATGGCGAGGTTGGTGGCGTTGCCGTCGGCGTCGGGCGTGCCGAAGCGGCGCTCGAACTCGACCGCGGTGCGCGTGGCCAGGCCGCTGAACTTGTCGATCTCGTCGCTGGTGGTGAAGCCCGCGCCCTGGCGGAAGTTGTTCATCCAGTCGGTGCCGCTGCCGTCGGTGCCGCGGTAGGCGAGGACGAAGTTGCCGTTGCAGTCCTGGTAGATCTCGGCCTTGAAGTGCTGGGCGGTGAGCTGGTCGCCGCCGTCGAGGTACTGGGCGCGCCAGGCGGCGGGATCGTCGATGCCGCGCGCGGCCAGGTCGGCGTCGGTGACTTCGGTCCAGCCGGCCGGCGGCGCGCCACGGGTGCCGTAAACAGCGGTGGCGAGTTGCGACAGCACGACGTCGAATTCCTGCGCCTGCTGGCCGCTGGCCAGCGCCGAGAGCTCGCCGGGGCCGACGCCGCCGGGGGCGCACTGCGGCGACTGCGACTGCGACTGCGGCCCCTGGGGCGCGGCGGGCGACAGCGCGCCCAGCTGCGGGTGGTAGCCGGGCTCGTGGCGGCCCTGCAGCGGCTGCAGCGCGGGGGCGTTGGCGGCTTCCGGCGGCGCGGGCGGCGGAGGCGACGGCTGCAGGCCGCGCAGATGGAGGGCGGAGGTCGAGTCGTTGTCCAGGCGCGCGTGCAACATGGGAGCGGTTCCGCAGGAGTCTGCGGCCAGTGGACCGCTCCCGCCGCCGCGGTTCAATCGGGGGCGCACCCTAGGTGGGCTTGCCAAGGTCGCGCTTCCGCCATCCCCGGTCCGCTTGCGAATGTCCCTGCAGCCACGCCTCCTCCTCGCCGCCCTGCTGTTGGCCACGGTGCCGGCCACCCATGCCGCCGACCGCATCACCGGCCAGCCCTTCGCCACCCGCAGCGAGGTGCATGCCCCGCACGCGATGGCCGCGACCTCCCACCCGCTGGCGACCCAGGTCGCGCTGGACGTGATGAAGGCCGGCGGCTCCGCCGTGGACGCGGCGATCGCCGCCAATGCCGCGTTGGGCCTGATGGAGCCGACCGGCAACGGCATCGGCGGCGACCTGTTCGCCATCGTCTGGGACCCGGAGACGCGCCGGCTGCACGGTTACAACGGCTCGGGCCGCTCGCCGCGCTCGCTCACCGCGGCCGAGTTCAAGCGCCGCGGGCTGACCGACATCCCCGCGCACGGCCCGCTGCCGGTGACGGTGCCGGGCACGGTCGACGGCTGGTTCGCGCTGCACGAACGCTTCGGGCGGCGCACGATGGCCGAAAACCTGGCGCCGGCGATCCGCTACGCGCGCGACGGCCATCCGGTGCACGAGACCATCGCCTACTACTGGGCGCGATCGGTGCCGCGGCTGTCGATGTGGCCGGGCTTCAGCGAGCAGTTCACCGTGGCCGATGCCGACGGCAGCCGCCGCGCCCCGCGCAGCGGCGAGACCTGGAAGAACCCGAACCTTGCCGACACCCTGCAGAAGATCGCCGATGGCGGTCGCGACGCCTTCTACACCGGCGACATCGCGCGCGTGATCGGCGACTACTTCGCGGCCAACGATGGCTTCCTCGCCTACGACGACCTGGCCGCGCACCGGGGCGAGTGGGTCGAGCCGGTGTCGACGAACTACCGCGGCCATGACGTGTGGGAGCTCCCGCCCAACGGCCAGGGCATTGCCGCGCTGCAGATCCTCAACCTGCTCGAACCGTACGACCTTGCGTCCTACGGCTTCGGCAGCCCCGAGCATGTGCACCTGTTCGTCGAGGCCAAGAAGCTGGCCTTCGCCGACCGCGCGCGCTGGTACGCCGACCCCTCCTTCCATCCGGCGCCGGTGGCGAAGCTGGTATCGAAGGACTACGCCCGCGAACGCGGCAGGCTGATGTCGCCCGACCGCGTGCTGCGCGAGGTGCAGCCGGCCACGCCGCGCGAGCTGGAAGAGGGCGACACCATCTACCTGACCACCGCCGACGCCGACGGCATGATGGTCTCGCTGATCCAGTCCAACTACCGCGGCATGGGCAGCGGCATGGCGCCGCCCGGGCTGGGCTTCATCCTGCAGGACCGCGGCGAGCAGTTCGTGCTTGGCGACGCCTCGCACCCCAACGCCTATGCCCCCGGCAAGCGGCCCTTCCACACCATCATCCCGGCCTTCGTGACCAAGGACGGCAAGCCCTGGCTGGCCTACGGGGTGATGGGCGGTGCGATGCAGCCGCAGGGCCACGTGCAGATCCTGCTCAACATGATCGATTTCGGCATGAACCTGCAGGAGGCCGGCGATGCGCCGCGCATCCACCACGATGGCTCCACCGAGCCGGTCGGGCGGGCCACGGTGATGTCCGATGGCGGATGGATCGAACTCGAGTCCGGCTTCCCGCAGGCGACGCTGCGCGCGCTGATGGATCGCGGGCACTCGGTGCGCTCGGCGCTCGGGCCCTTCGGCGGCTACCAGGCGATCATCGCCAACCCGCACGGCGGCTGGACCGGCGCCAGCGAATCCCGCAAGGACGGCCAGGCCGCCGGCTACTGAGGCCGCGCCTCAGCCCCGCGGCTGCACCGCGACGCCGTTGGCCTCCAGCCAGGCGTCGATCTTCCCGAGGTCGCGGCGCGTGCCTGCGTTGAGCAGCTTCGGGTCGCCCTTGAACAGGTAGTCCTGGAAGGTCGCGCCGGTGCGGTCGGTGGCGCGCGGATCGGCGCCGGCCTCGAGGAAGCGCAGCACCGCGCCGGTGTCCTTCACCATCGCCGCGTGATGCAGCAGGGTGGTGCCGTTGCGGTCGGCCACGTCCACGCGCGCGCCGGCGCGCAGCAGCACGCCCACGTTCTCGTCGCTGTCGGCGCGCAGCGCGTCGTACAGCGGCGTGGCGCCGGTGACGGTATTGGGCGTGTCGGGCGACATGCCGTGCTCGAGCAGGGCCTCCAGCCAGTCGCGCGACTTGCCCATCGCCGCCAGGTGCAGGGCGGTGCGGCCGTCGCGGTTGCCGCGCGCGGGGTCGGCGCCCAGCGCCAGCAGCAGGCGGAAGGCGCCGCGGTCGCCGCGCTTCATCGCCCACTGCAGCAGGGGCTGGCCGCGGTCGTCCTCGGCGTTGGGATTGGCGCCGGCGGCGATCAGTTCGCGCGCCAGCGCATCGTCGCCCGCCAGCACGGCGTCGGCGAGCTGGGCGCTGCCCGGGTTTGCAAAGGCCTGGCCTTGGGTCACGTCTGTCCCTTGCCGGGCGCAGCCGGCGGTGGAGGCGAGCATCAGCGACGCGGCCACCAGCAGGCGCACGCGACGCGGCGCCGTCCCGAGGGAGGGCGCCGCGACGGGCTGCGGTCTGGGGGCGTCGGACATGCGGGCCAACTTACTACGTCAGGGCCGCGCCTTGCGTGACCGGCGCGGCGGCTGCGGTCAGAACCAGTTCACCGGGTTGAGCTTCTCGCCCAGCCAGGTCGCGCCGTCGCTCACCGCCTGGCCGACGTCGCCGACAACGTCCGCGACGATCTCCACGCCGTCGCCGACCACGTCAGCCACGGTCTCGACCGCATCACCCACGGTGTCGGCCACGTCGCTCACGACCTGGCCGGTGCCCTCGACGAAGCCGGCCACGGCATCGAGCGGAGCCTCGAGCCCGGTGGCGTCGCCGATGTCACGCAGGAAGCCGCCGCCTGCGTTGGCCAGATTCTGCGTGGTGTCCCCGACCAGGCCGATGGCGCCGTCGGCCAGGCTGCCGACGGTGTCGATGGCGAAGTCGGCGACGTCGCCCACCGCCTGCGCGGCGGCGTCGACCACGTCACCCTGCAGGAATTCCTGTCCCGCCTGCGACAGGCCATCGATCATCTCGGAGCCGTTGCCGGCGACGTCACCGACGATCTCCTGGCCCTGGCGGATGATGCTGCCCAGCTGGTTGAGGTTGTACTCGCCGGCGCGCTCCAGGCCGTCGATGGCGATGTTGCCGGCGGTGCTGATGCCGGCGTCGAGGACGTCGCCGCCCACGTCGAGCAGCCCGTCGACCGCCCAGCCCAGCCCGGGCTTGCCGCCGGCGGTCAGCACGCCGTTGGCGAGGTCGCCCAGGCGGTCGAGGCCGGTGTTGACCGCGCCGCCGGCCTGCTCGGACACGGTGGGCCGGGTCGCGGGATCGTAGGCGGTGTTCTGGCGCAGGGCGTCGACGTAGGAGGCCCCGTCGCCGCCGCCGCCGTGCAGCGCGGCCAGGTCGCCCAGCCCGCCCATGCCGGCGGGCGGGTCGATGCGCAGCTCGTGGCCGACCGCGTTCGGCGGCGACATGTTGAGGATCGGGATCAGCGGCACGTCCTGTTGTGCGGCGTTGAGCGGGTCGCCATTCACGATGTAGCGGCGCAGCTGGCCGCTGTCGGCGGCGTCCTCACGCACGGCGTTGGGATTGAAGCCCAGCGATTCCAGGGTCTGGTCGCTGAGGCCCGAGGCGTTGAAGGTCACGCCCGGCACGCCGGTGGCCAGCGAGGCGGCCGAAGCCAGGCCGCCGCCCAGCGAGTGGCCGGTGAAGGCCACGTTGCCCTCGCCGAACGCCTGCTGCGCGGCCTCGGCCAGCGCCACCGCGTCGCGGTACTGCCCGCTTTCGAAGCCCAGGCCCTGCAGGGCGTTGTCGTCGGCATCGCCCGAAGGCGCCAGGCCCCAGTCGTCGGTGCCGCGGTAGGCGACCACGTACTGGCCCTGCTCGTTCTGGTAGATGGCAGCGTCGAAGCCCTCGGTGGTGCTGAGCAGGGCGGGATCGATCGGGATCTCGTTGCCTTGGGCGTCGACCAGCGCGGTGCCGTCGGCGCTGGGCTCGAGCCGCTGCCAGCCGGCGTCCTGCAGCGCCTGCTCGGTCTCCGGGTTGTCGGCGGCGTAGACGTCGTTGGCCATCATCGCCAACTGCAGGTCCAGGTCGGGCTGCGGCTGGGTGCCGGCCACCTGGCTGGCGAAACTGCCGTCGCCCTGCGGATACGCATTGGCCACCTGTTGCAGCGACGGGGGCGGCTGCAGCGCCTGCGTGAAGCGGTCGTCGATCCGCATCTGCTGGGCCATGGACAGCTGGCTGGCAATCGGGAGGCTCATGGCCGGACTCCGGGACAGGATGCCGCCAGCCTTGGCGAAACAGGGGCCGGTCGCCAGCTGGGACCGACCCTAGGCGCCGCACCGCGCGGCTGCGAAAGAGCGGCTGTGTGACAGCCGTTTCACCGGTCGCTTCGCCGGCCGTGTAGTCAGCCGTTTCGCCGGCCGTGTCGCCGGAGGTGTCGTCGGTTTTTCGCCGGTCGGTCCGCTGGCCGGCCCTGTGGGAACGGCTCAGTCGGCCGGGACGGTGCGGCCGCGCGCCCAGTCGCGCAGCGCCTGGACCGGTTCGGCCATCACCACCGAGAGCGGCCGGGTGCGCCGGAGCTCGGCGCGCAGGCCGAAGTCGTTGAGCGGCGTGCCGGCGGCGTGCGCGGCATACAGGCCGGAGACGATGGCCTGCTCGATCTCGGCACCCGAGAAGCCGTCGGCGGCCGCGGCCAGGCCGTCGAGGTCGTATCCCGCGGGATCGAGCTCGCGCTTGCGCAGGTGCAGCTCGAACAGTTCGCGCCGCGTGTCCACGCCGGGCAGGTCGACGAAAAAGATCTCGTCGAAGCGCCCCTTGCGCAGCAGCTCCGCGGGCAGCTCCTGCACCTGGTTGGCGGTGGCCACCAGGAACACGTGCGACTTGCGTTCGGCCATCCAGGTGAGCAGGTAGCCGAGCACACGCCGCGAAACGCCGCCGTCGCCGTCGCCGGCCGAGGACGCCAGGCCCTTCTCGATCTCGTCGATCCAGAGCACGCAGGGGGCCAGCTGTTCAGTCGATTCGAGCGCTGCGCGCAGGTTCTTCTCGGTCTCGCCGTGGAACTTGTCGTACAGCGTGCCGAAGTCCAGGCGCACCAGCGGCACGCCGAAGCCGCCGGCGATCGACTTGGCCAGGAGCGACTTGCCGCAGCCCTGCACGCCCAGCAGCAGCACGCCCTTGGGCGGGTCGAGTCCGGGCGGCGCGTCGCCGGACACGAACACCGCGCGTCGCTGGTCGATCCAGCGCTTCAGCGCCCGGGCGCCGGCGACGTCGGAGAACCGGGCGGTGTCGTATTCGTAGTGCAGGTGGCCGCTGCGGTTGAGCAGTTCGAACTTGAGCTTTGCCAGCCGCGGCAGGTCGTCGTGGCCGAGCACGCCGTCGCCGAAGATCAGCTGGCGCGCGATGCGACGGGCGTCGGGCAGCGACAGGCCGCCCAGGTTGCGCACGATCAGCTTCACCGCGTCGGCGTCGGCCTCGACCCGGCGGCCGCCGTGCTCGGCCTGGTAGCGAGTGGCCTCCTCGCGGACCATCTTCAGCAGGTCGTTGGCATCCGGCAGCCGGGTGCGGAAGCGCACCGCCTTGGCCTCGAGTTCGCCCGGCAGCTCGACCCTGTGGCCGACCAGCACCAGCACGTGCGGCAGGCAGCCGCGGCGCTGCAGCAGGTCGCGCAGCATGCGCTGGGTGCCGGCGTAGCCGAGGTAGGGGTGGAAGTCGAGCAGCAGGTAGACGCCGCGCTGCTCCGCGGCGTGGATCGCGCGCAGGGTGGAAGTGGCGTCGGGGGCGGCCTCGGCCGGGTCCTCGCCGTCGAGGTCGATGCGGCGCAGGCCTTCGGTGATCGTCCAGCGGTACAGCGCGCGCCAGACGTGCAGCAGCGACTGCCGGAACAACTCGACCACCCGCGGCTCGTCGGGCGTCTCGATGATGATCAGGGGGGTGTCCGCGCGGATCAGCGCGGCCAGGTCCTGCAGGTCGCTCATCGGTCGCATGCAAGGTTCGGGAGAGCGGGCATTCTATGTGCGCCAGGGCAGCCGGGGCGGTGTACCCTCGACTGCGATCGCGGGCGGACGTGACCGGAGAGCGGATGAAGACGGTGCTGGTGGCCAGTTCCAAGGGCGGCGCGGGCAAGACCACGATCGCCACCCACCTCGCCGCGCACGCGGCCCTGGAGGGCCGGCGCACGGCCCTGGTCGATGCCGATCCGCAGCAGTCGTCCACGCGCTGGGCGGAACGCCGCGCCGGGCACGACAGCGCGGTGCTGCCGATCCCGGGAAGCCGGCGCGCGAAGACGGCGTGGAAGTCGCTGCCCGACGATACCCAGCGCGTGGTGGTCGACGCCCCGGCGGGCGCGATGGCCGAAGACCTGGAGACCTGGCTCGAGCACGCCGACGCGGTCGTGGTGCCGGTGCAGCCCTCGGCGCTCGACCTCGACGCCACCGTGCATTTCCTCAACACGCTCGCGCAGCACCCGCGGGTGCGCCGCGGCGAACTGCGCGTCGGCCTGGTGGCCAACCGCATGAAGCCCTGGACCAATGCTTCGCAGGCCACGCTCGACCTGCTCGGCCAGTGGCCGTATCCGGTGGTGGCCACGCTGCGCGACAGCCAGGCCTACGTGCTGCTGGTCGGCCTGGGGCGCAGCCTGTTCGACTACCGTTCGGCCCAGGTCCGCGACCATCAGGCGGACTGGGCCCCGCTGCTGAAATGGCTGGGCAGGCCCTGACCGCGCCCGGCAAGGAGAAGGACACGATGGCGATCGACACCCGGGACATCCTGCTTTTGCGCCACGCCCACGCCGAAGCCGCCGGGCCCGGGCAGGCCGACCTCGACCGTCCGCTGTCGCCCGAGGGCCAGGCCGAAGCCGAGGCCGCCGGGCGCTGGCTGCTCGAACACCGGCTGTTGCCGGACCTGGTGCTGTGTTCGCCGGCACGGCGCACGCGCGAGACGCTCGAGGCCGTGCTCGCGGTGATCGGCTATGTCGACCAGCGCCTTGAACCAGCGATCTACGACGCCACGCCCGGGACCCTGGCGGCCCTGGCCGACGGCCATCGCGATCTCGGCCGGCTGATGCTGGTCGGCCACAACCCCGGCCTGGAGCGGCTTGCCGCGCTGCTGCACAGCGGCCAGTCCGGCGACTACCGCGGGATGCCACCCGGTGCGATCGCGCACCTGCGCTTGCCCGTGGGCGCCGAGGTCGAGCCGGGTGCCGCGAGCCTTGCCGACTTCTGGTGGCCGTGAGGCGTGCAAGCGTCATTGCATGGCTGTCCCTTGTCGCGGCCGCGCAGGTCGCGCTCCCGGTGCGTGCGACCGGGATCGACGCCGCCGCATCGCGGGTCGGCTTCCAGCTGGTCACCCGCTGGGGCGAGACGATCGATGGCCGCTTCCCGGTCTTCGACGGCGAGGTGACGCGGCTGCCCGACGGGCGGCAGCAGGTCCGGCTGTCGCTGTCGGCGGCCGACGTGGAGATCCTGGACAGCGCGCGCCGCTCGCAGATGACCCGCGGCGCCGGCTTCTTCGACGCCAGGCGCTTTCCCTGGATCACCTTCCTGTCCGACCCCTTCGATCCGGCCTTGCTCGAACTGGGCGGGCAGCTGCACGGCGTGCTGAGCATCCGCGACGTGCAGCGGCGCGAGGCCTTCACCGTGCTGGCATCGGCCTGTTCTAGCCCGGCGCTCGACTGCCCGGTGCTGGCTGCCGGCGTGGTCGACCGCACCGCCTACGGCATGAACCGCTGGCCGGTCGTGGTGGAGCGCAAGGTCCGCTTCGAGCTGCGCATCCGCATGGAGGGCGGCGGGGAGTGAAGCCGCTGCTGAAACTCCTGCTGCTGGCCTGGGTGCTGGCGACCGGCGCCTGCGCCACGCTGTCCGATGAACAGGCCGCTGCCGCGGCGCGCATCGCGGCCCAGGCGCGGCCGGTGCTGGTGGACTGCGCGCGCGACGACGCCTGCGCTTCGCCCTCGCCGCTGCGCGCGCTGGGCCGGGAGGCGATGTCGGCGAGCACGCCCGAAGCCCCCCGCCATCGCGCGCTGATCCTCGATTACGGCCAGGACGCGCTGCTGGCGCGGCTGAGCCTGATCCGCTCCGCGCAGCACTCGGTGGACCTGCAGACCTACATCTTCGACGAGGACGATGCCGGCCACCTGTTCCTCGACGAGCTGCTGGCCGCGGCGCGCCGCGGGGTGAAGGTGCGGGTGCTGGTGGACCAGCTGTCGGCCCTGCGCGAGGTGGAGACGCTGGCGGCGCTGGCCGGCGCGCATGCCAACTTCGAGATGCGGATCTACAACCCGCTGCTCGGGCGCGCGCGCATCAGCTATCCGCAGTACGTGCTGGCCGCGGCCTGCTGCTGGCGGCGGCTCAACCAGCGCATGCACAACAAGCTGCTGCTGGTCGACGGCCTGGTCGGCATCACCGGCGGGCGCAACTACCAGAACAGCTATTACGACTGGGACCCGGAGTACAACTTCCGCGATCGCGACCTGTTCGTCGCCGGCCCCGCGGTGGCCGGCATGGCCGCGAGCTTCGACGAGTACTGGGACGCGCGCCTGACCCGCACGCTGCCGGAGCTTGCCGACGTCGGCCGCCTGCTGCTGCGGGAGGGCGTGCCGAAGGTGCCGCACGCGCCGTTCGAACTGCCGGAGCGCGTGGAGCGGATCTCGCGCGACGCCGACGATCCGCTGCTGGTCGATGCGCTGGCCGCGGCGTCGATGCCGGTGGGTGCGGTCGACTTCATTTCCGATCCGCCCGAGAAGCATCGCTCGGGCTACGAGGGCGTGGCGCCCTCCACGCGCGGCCTGCTGGAGCTGATCGAAGGCGCGCGCGAGGAAGTGATCCTGCAGACGCCCTACCTGGTGCTGTCGCCCGGCGCACAGGACCTGTTCACCCGCCTGCACCGGCGCGACGACCCGCCGCGCGTGCTGGTGTCGACCAACAGCCTGGCGGCCACCGACGCCTTCATCACCTACGCGCTGTCGTACAAGTACAAGCGCCGCCACCTGCGCGAGTTCGGCTTCGAGATCCACGAGTTCAAGCCCTTCCCGCAGGACGCGCCCATCGACGTCGAGGCCACCGGCACCGTGGACCTGGGCGATGGCCGCGCGCAGGCGCCGCCGGCATCGGCCGACGGATCGCGCACGCCGCGCACACGGCCGCTGGAGCGGGAGTATTCCGCGCTGCGCTGGTCGGGCTTCTCCGCGCACGAGCGCGTGCCACTGCATCGCGGCGGCGTGCGCTTCGGCCTGCATTCGAAGTCGCTGGTGGTGGACGAGCGCATCGGCGTGGTTGGCACCCACAACTTCGATCCGCGCGGCGACGACTACAACACCGAGTCCGCGGTGGTGATCGAGGACGAGGGCTTCGCGCGCGCACTCGCCGACAGCATCCGTCGCGACATGGCGCCGGCGAACGCCTGGGTGGTCGCGCCGCGCGACCGGCCGGTGGTGTTCTCCGGCCTCGACTATTCGCTGGGCAAGGTCTCGGAGTCGCTGCCGGTGTTCGACCTCTGGCCGACGCGCTATGCCACCGCCTACGAGTTCCGTCATGGGCCGGACTGCCCCATGCCCTTGCCGCCCGGCGATCCGCGCTTCCGCGACTGCCACGAGCCGGTGGGCGACTTCCCCGAGGTGCGCATCGGGCTGAAGGCGATCCTGACCCGCATCTTCACCGCCTTCGGCGCGGGCCTGGCGCCGATTCTCTGAGCATCCCCGGATCGACCGTTCGTCGGCGCGCAGGCCCGGCACGGGCGGGCGTGACCTTTGACATATTGCAGTAGGTGGGTGGTGTGGTAGTTTACCAGCACACCAAGTCACAACCCCCGCAGGAGATCGCCATGTACCGCACCGACACCCACGCCGCCTCCACCCGGACGACCCCCGCCGCCCGTCTTCCGGTCCCCGCCCCCCGCTACCGCTCCCGTGACTTCGGCACCGGCTACGGCAGCAGCAGCGGCTACGCGGCCAGCCGCCGCTACACCCCGGGCAGCCAGCCTGCGGCGCGCTTCCGCCTCGCCTGACGGCCTGATTGACCCGGGGGGGACCCGGTCCTAGGCTGGCGCGCCCCGGCGCCAGCCCGGGACACCGGAGCCCAGCATGACCCCCCAGCCTTCGATCTTCCGCCGCGGCCTCGACCTGGCCGCCCTCAACGCCCTGTCGAAGGGCACGGCGATCGAGGCCCTGGGCATTGAATTCGTGGACATCGGCGACGACCGCCTGGTCGCGACCATGCCGGTGGATCCGCGCACCGTGCAGCCCTACGGCCTGCTCCATGGCGGCGCTTCGGTGCTGCTGGCCGAAACCCTGGGCAGCAGTGCGGGCAACATGTGCGTCGCCGAAGGCGAGGTCTGCGTCGGCCTCGAGATCAACGCCAACCACGTGCGTGCCGTGCGCGAGGGCCGCGTCACCGGCACCGCCAGGCCGCTGCACATCGGTCGCAGCACCCACGTCTGGGAGATCCGCATCGAGGATGCGCGCGGGCGGCTGGCCTGCGTCTCGCGGCTCACGCTCGCGGTCGTCCCGGCGGGCTGAGCGGCCGCGCCGCTACCGGCGCGCGACCCCATCCGGTATCTTGCCGCCATGCGTTCGACCACTGTTCCCAGCGTGCGCGCCGGAGGCCGCCTGGCGCGCGCGGGCCGCTATGTCCTGCGCGTGCCGATGCTGCTCTGGCATGCGCTCGTCCACCTGCCGCCGGTGATGCTGGGCCTCATGCTGCCGGGCGACCTCCGTGACCGTGGCGGCAAGGGATGGCATGCCGGGCTCGTGCGCCTCTGGCAAGGCGGGCTGATGCGCGTGTTCGGGATGCGCATGCGGCGCGTGGGAGAGCCGCTGCCCGGCGCAACCCTGTTCGTGGCCAACCATGTCAGCTGGATGGACATCTCGGCGCTGCACAGCCAGCGCATGATGGGCTTCGTGGCCAAGCAGGAAATCGACGGCTGGCCGGTGGTCGGGCGCATGGCGCGCCGCGGCGGGACCATCTTCCACCGGCGCGGAAGCCAGGAATCGCTGGGCGGCGTGCTCGACGCGATGATCGCGCGGCTGCGCGAGGGGCGGTCGGTGGGCGTGTTCCCCGAAGGCCGCACCCGTGACGGCGTCGAGGTCGGGCCCTTCCATGCCCGCATCTTCATGGCCGCCGTCGAGGCCGGGGTGCCGGTGCAGCCGGTGGCGCTGCGCTACGGCACCGGCGGCGAAGGCCAGCGCGCGGTGGCGTTCCAGCCGCGCGAGAACTTCCTGCAGAACTTCCTGCGCCTGCTCGGCGAGCCGGCGCGCCCGGTCGAGGTGGTGTTCCTCGAACCGGTGATGCCGGGCGAGGCCGACGGCCGCGCGGCGATCGCCAGGATCGCGCGCGAACGCATCGTCGAGGCGCTGCGCGCGCCGTGAGCCAGGCCGCGCCCAGCGACTACCGGCCGCCGCGCTGGCTGCGCAACGCCCATCTGCAGTCGGTGCTGGCGGGCAGCCCGCTGCGTCGTCGCCGCGCCCTGTCCGCGCTGGCAGCGGCCGACGCGGAGACCCGCCAGGTGATCGTGGACGGCGGCGACGGCGTGCGCCTGCTGGGCCTGCATACGGCACGACCCGGCGTGGAGCCGCAGGGCATGGCGCTGCTGCTGCACGGCTGGGAGGGCAGCGCGGAGTCGGCCTATGTCTGCCTGGCCACGGCCGGCTTCCTGGCGCGCGGCTGGGACGTGTTCCGGCTCAACTTCCGCGACCACGGCGGCAGCCACCACCTCAATCCGGACATTTTCCACTCCGCGCGCATCGACGAGGTGGTGCACGCGGCGGTCGATGTCGCACGGCGCATGCCACGGCCGCGCCTGGTGGTGGCGGGCCACTCGCTGGGCGGCAACTTCGCGCTGCGCCTGGCGCTGCGCGCGCCCGCGGCCGGGCTGCCGCTGGACGCCGTGGCCGCGGTCTGCCCGGTGCTGGACCCCGCGCGCACGATGGCGTCGATGGAGCAGGGCCCGCCGCTGTACCTGCGCCACTTCGAGCGCAGCTGGCGGCGCTCGCTGGTGCGCAAGCGAGCGCTGTTCCCCGGGCACGTGGACGTCGACGACCGCGTGCTGCGCCTGCGCATGCGCGCGCTCACCGAATGGCTGGTGCTGCGGCACACCGACTTCGGCAGCCTCGAGGCCTATTTCGACCGCTATTCGATCGCCGGCGACCGCCTCGCCGGGCTCGCGGTGCCGGCCTCGATCCTGACCAGCGCCGACGACCCGATGATTCCGGTCGACGACTTCGAGCGGCTGGTGCTGCCCGCCGGAACCCTGCTCGAGATCGCCCGCTGGGGCGGCCACTGCGGGTTCCTGGAGGGCCGCGGCCTGGACGGCTATGCCGAACGCTGGGTGGTGGAGCGGCTGACGGGCGGCGCCTAGGCGCAGGCTACAATCGGCGTTTTGGGCGCCATCGCGCCCGGCAGGACGCATCATGCAGGAACAGATTCTCCAGACCTTGTACAGCGGCAACATCGAGAAGGGGCTGGAGCTGGCCCGCGAGTTCGTCGCGCGGTCGGCCCACGATCCCGTGGCCCAGCGCATGCTCGCGCTCGCCCTGCGCGCCAACGGTGACGAGGCGGGTTCGCGCGCGGCGCTCAAGCGCGCCATCACCCTTGCGCCCGAAGATGCGCGGATGCACCTGGAGCTTGCCGGCCTGCTGCTCGACGAGCACGACCTCGAAGGCGCCCAGCGCTCGCTCGACGCCTCGGCGGACGCCGATCCCAACAGCGTGCCGGCGTATGTGATGCGTTCGCACCTGGCGATCGCCCGCGGCGACCTGGTCGAGGCCGGACGCCAGGCGGTGCTGGCCGAACGTGCCGGTCCCGGGCTGCCTGCGGTGCTGGCGCTCCGCGGCATGCTCAGGCTTCACGAAGGCAACCTGGCCGAAGCCGTGCGCCTGCTGTCGGACGCGGTGCGGCTGGCGCCCAACGACGCGGTCGCGCTGCACGGCCTGGGCATGGCGTACGCCGCACAGGGCCATCTGGCGTTCGCCGAGCAGACGTTCCGGAAGTTGATGGGCGTTGCCAGCAACGCCGCCGCGGTGCGGCTTGCCATCGCGCAGGTGCAGCATGCGCAGGGCCGCTCGGCCGAGGCCGCGGACGAACTCGCGCCCGCGCTGGCCGATCCCGCGCTGGCGACGCCACAGATGCGGCGCTTCGTCGGCGAGCTCGAGCTCGCCGCCGGCCGCCACGCGCAGGCGATCGAACACTTGCGCCAGGCGATGGCCGAGCAGTCGTCGGACCGCAAGACCGTCGCGTCGCTGGCCGAGGCCTGGCGCCGGAGCGGCCAGCTCGAGGATGCGCGACGCACGCTGGACAGCGCGCTGGCCTCGACTCCCGACGACGACGAGCTCTGGCGCGTCCGGCTGGGCTTCGAGCCGGCTGGCGAAGGCGCGGCACGGCTGGTGCAGCAGTGGCGGACCCGGCTGCCGGAGTCGACCTCGGCGATCGAGGCGGCGATGGTGCTGCATGCGAGCGAGGGGCGCCCCGCGGAGGCCGAGGCTGCGGCGCGCGAACTGCTGGCGCTCGCGCCCGGACATGCACGCGCCGAAATGCAGATCATCGACGCGCTGCTCGTCCGCGATCCCGCGGAGGCCGCGAAGCGGCTCGAGGCGCGCATCAGTGGGACGTCGAACATCGGCGAAGCGCTGTCGCTCGAAGCCTGGCGCGACCTGGCCCGCCATCGGGCCGGTGATTTCAGCGGTGCCCGGAAGGGCTGGAGCGACCGCCACGCCGCCCTCGCGCGGGGACGCCTGGCGCTTCCGGCCGGAAGTGCCGCGCCCCCGCAGTGGCCGGAGGCCGTGTCCGCGCCGGCCGGGTCGGCGCGGGCCATCTTCCTCGTCGGCCTGCCGGGTTCGGCGGTGGAACGCGCGGCGAACATGCTGGCGACGGTGTTCCCGGGCTTCCGGGCCGACCGCTACAGCCCGCAACCCCCGGTCGACGCCTTCCAGGACATCCAGGCCTGGGCGCGGATCGCGGCCGCCGACCCCGGCACCCTGGCCGAAGCGGCGCGCACCTGGCGGGCCGCCCTGCCGGGTCGCCGGGTTGGCGGCGACTTCATCGACTGGCTGCCGTGGTGGGACAACAGCTATGCCTCGATCATGCGCGCCGGGATCCCGGAGGCGCGGCTGGTGGTGATGCTGCGCGACCCGCGGGACATGTTCATGGACTGGATGGCGTTCGGCTCACGCACGCCGTTCGCGGTGTCCTCGCCAGGCGAAGCGGCCGACTGGCTGGCGGCAGCGCTGGAGCAGCTGGCCGAAGTGCACGAGCAGGAGCTCGTGCCGCACGCCCTGGTCCGGGTCGACGACACCGCGGAGGATCCGCGCGCGATGGCCGCCCAGCTCGGCGCGGCACTCGGAATCGAGCTGCCCGAACCCCCGGCGGGTTACTTCGGTGCGCCGCGGCTCGCGCCCGGCAGCTGGCGCGAGCACGCCGCCGCGTTCGCCGGCCCGCTCGCCGCCCTGGAGCCGGTGGCGCGCCGCTTCGGCTACCCGGCCGCCTGACCTCAAGGAGCACGACGATGCACATCGCCAGCGAAAGCTTCGGCCACGGCCAGCCCATCCCCGCGGAGTTCGCCCTCGGCGCGCCCGGCGGCGGCTTCGGCGGCAATCGCAATCCGCAGCTGTCCTGGGGCGATGCGCCCACGGGCACGCGGTCGTTCGCGCTGCTGTGCATCGATACCGACGCGCCGACCGATCCGGCACTGGTCGCCAACGACCAGGCCGGGATTCCGGTCGAGCATCCGCGCGGGGACTTCGCGCACTGGGCCATGGTCGACATCCCGGCCACGGTGACGGCCATCGCCGCGGGAAGCTGCAGCGACGGCGTCAGCAAGGGCGGCAAGCGCGCGCCGTCCGGACCCGAAGGCGCTCGCCAGGGGCTGAACGACTACACGGGCTGGTTCGCCGGCGACGCGGAGATGGGCGGGGACTGGCTGGGCTACGACGGCCCGTATCCGCCGCCGCACGACCTGCGCGAGCACCGCTACTTCTTCCGCGTCTTCGCCCTCGACGTGGAGCGCCTGGCGGTGCCGGAGCGCTTCACCGCCGGCGACGTGCTGCGCGCGATCCAGGGCCACGTGCTGGCGGAAGCGGCCACCTGGGGCAGCTACACGCTGTCGCCCGGCGCCGCCTGACTCCGCAGAGCAGCGATGTAGGAGCAGCTACAGCTGCGACCCGCGCCGCATCACAACCCGGTGGTCGCAGCTGTTGCTGCTCCTACAGGAGGAGCGGAAGGGTGCGGAGGTCTCAGTTGCCCGCAGCGGCCGGGCCGGTCTCCACCACCATGTCGAGCACGTAGGCCACCGACGAGGCGTCGGCCGGCACGTCCTGACGCCGGTAGCGGTCCAGGCGCAGCACGCTGCGGGTGCCGGGCTTGTGTTCGAAGCCCTCGATTTCCTCGTACAGCGGGCCCCATTCGCCGGTGCCCTGCTTCAGGCCGCGGTCGTCGTAGCGCACTTCGCGCACCCGCAGGCAGCGGTGGTCGGGCATCAGCGGGTGCCGGCACTCGATGCGCTCGGCGGCGACTTCAAGGAACACCCGTTCGGGCGCGCTGCCGTGACGCGTCTGCGCGGTGGGCGCGCCGCTGAACACCAGGGTGTCGCCCAGCGCGTTGACCAGGCGCAGCCGCGGGGGCTCGCCCGGCTCCAGCTGGACCTGGTGGCGGCCCGCCAGGCGCGTGTGGGCCTCGCGTTCCATGGCCATCAGCGGCTCCGCGCAGGCCATCTGCGTGCTGATCATCGGCCCCAGGCCAAGCTCGCCCGCATCGAGCGTGAAGTCCGCGCCCATGGCGTTGCAGGCGTTGCTCACCGACACCCGCCCGTCGCGGAAGTCGAGCTGCAGCGGCGCGTCAGGGTTGCCGGACAGCGCGTCGATGCGGCCGCCGTCGGCAGCGCTGGCCGACTCCAGGCGCCAGTGGTGGCCGGCGAGCGTCGCGGACAGGTCCGGGGCGGGCGCGCGGCCGGGAGGCGAGGGGGCCGCGTCCGGCTGGTTCGCCGCGTGGCCACGGGCCTCGGCGGACAGGCTGGCGTCGGCGGCGGGTGCGGGCGCGTCCGGCGTGTCGCGCGGCGAGCAGGCAGCCAGGGCCAGGGCCACGGGGAGCGCGAGCGGGACCAGGTGCTTCATGGGGACCTCCGGGGGCAGGGCGGGGACCCGGATCAACGCGCGAGCGCCCTGGACGGGGTCGCGGGACTCACTCGCCGATCGGGATCCAGAGCAGCAGGGCGGCGCCCAGCAGGATGCGGTAGATGGCGAAGCCGGTGAACCGGTGGTGTTCGATATACCCCAGCAGCCATTTGACGACCATGAAGCCGGTGATCGTGGCCGCCGCGAAGGCGATGCCGACGTCGGCCCAGGTCTCGCCGCCCAGTCCGCCGTCCATGGCCAGTTCGAGGAAGGTGTAAGCGCTGGCGGCGAACATGGTCGGGATGCCGACCAGGAACACGAACTCGGCGGCCGCTGTGCGCCGCGTGAGGCCGGCGAGCATGGCGATGAAGATCGCCGCGGCCGAGCGCGAGGTGCCGGGGAAGATGCCGGCCACCACCTGCGCCAGGCCCACCAGCACCGCGATCGTCCAGGTGACCTCGGCGCCGTCGGGGCTGCGGCGCTCGGCCACGCGCTCGGCCACGATCATCCAGGCGCCACCGATGATCAGCGCCCAGGCGATGGGGGTCACGGTCTCGGGCAGCTCCCAGCCGAGCAGGCGCACCGGCAGGCCGACCAGTGCGGTGACCAGGAACGCCACGGCGAGCTTCATCGCGTAGTCGCGGTTGCGGGCCTCGCCCAGGCCGGTGGCCAGCGCCGTGATGCGCTCGCGGAACACCAGGGTGATGGCGAGGATCGCGCCGGCCTGGATGACGATGTTGAAGAAGTCGGAGCGCGCGCCGAGCCAGCGCTGCGCGATGAGCAGGTGGCCGGTGCTGGAGATCGGCAGGAATTCGGTGAGGCCTTCGAGGATGCCCAGCAGGAGGGCGGCCAGGGGGTCGGTCATCGGCAAGGTTCCGGAGCGGGGTCGTCGGCCGTGGCCACGCGGCCGTCAGGCGGTCGCGTGGCGCTGGGCGGGGCAGCGCGGCAGCATAGCCGATGACGCGACTGCACCGTCGTGGTGCCTTGTGCCAAAGAATCGCACCATAACGGTGCATCGTCGCTCTGCGTTTTGCACTGACACCATTGAATTCAATGGTTTGCGAGATGGCACGGCGCTTGCGAAATCGCACTGCGATCCCCGGCATCCGCCCGGGCCCGAATCCCACTGCAATCCGGAGCCACCCATGTCTGTCGAGAACGTCGAAAAGCTGATCACCGACCACCGCGTCGAATTCATCGACCTGCGCTTCGCCGACATGCGCGGCGTGCAGCACCACGTCACCTATCCGAAGTCGATCATCGAGCCCGGCCTGTTCGAGGACGGCAAGATGTTCGACGGCTCCTCGATCGGCGGCTGGCGCGGCATCCAGAACTCGGACATGGTCCTGCTGCCCGACCCGTCCACCGCCTTCCTCGACCCGTTCACCGCCGACCCGACCCTGGTCCTGACCTGCGACGTGCTCGACCCGGCGACGATGCAGGCCTACAACCGCGACCCGCGCGGCATCGCGCGTCGCGCCGAGGCCTACCTCAAGGCCAGCGGCATCGCCGAGCAGGCCTTCTTCGGCCCCGAGCCCGAGTTCTTCATCTTCGACTCGGTGCGCTACGCCAACGAGATGGGCCACACCTTCTTTCACGTCGACTCGGAAGAAGCCGCGTGGAACTCCGGCCGCGAGTACGCCGGCGGCAATACCGGCTACCGCCCGGGCGTGAAGGGCGGCTACTTCCCGGTGGCGCCGCTGGATTCGCTGCACGACATCCGCGCCGACATGTGCAAGACGCTCGAAGCCGTCGGCATCGAGGTGGAAGTGCACCACCACGAGGTCGCGAACGCCGGCCAGTGCGAGATCGGCACGAAGTTCAGCTCGCTGGTGCAGAAGGCCGACGACCTGCTGACCATGAAGTACGTCATCAAGAACGTCGCCCACCGCAACGGCAAGACCGCCACCTTCATGCCCAAGCCGCTGGTGGGTGACAACGGCAGCGGCATGCACGTGCACCAGTCGCTGGCCAAGGGCGGCGTGAACCTGTTCTCCGGCGACGGCTATGGCGGGCTCAGCCAGACCGCGCTGTGGTACATCGGCGGCGTGTTCAAGCACGCGCGCGCGATCAACGCCTTCGCCAACTCCAGCACCAACAGCTACAAGCGCCTGGTGCCGGGCTTCGAGGCGCCGGTGATGCTGGCGTATTCGGCGTCGAACCGCTCGGCCTCGTGCCGCATCCCGTACGTGTCGAACCCGAAGGCGCGCCGCGTCGAGTTCCGCTTCCCGGATCCGATGAACTCGGGCTACCTGATCTTCACCGCGCTGATGATGGCGGGCCTGGACGGCATCCGGAACCAGATCGACCCGGGTGGCCCCAGCGACAAGGACCTCTACGACCTGCCGCCGGAAGAGGCCAAGGGCATCCCGACCGTCTGCCACTCGCTTGACCAGGCACTGGAAGCGCTCGACGCCGACCGCGAGTTCCTCAAGGCCGGCGGCGTGATGAGCGACGACTTCATCGACGCCTACATCGCGCTGAAGATGAAGGAAGTCACCGCCTTCCGCGGCGCGGTGCATCCGCTGGAGTACCAGCTGTACTACGCGATCTGAGCCAATCCGCGCCACGCCCCCTGTAGGAGCAGCTACAGCTGCGAGCGGAGTTCCGGCGAGACCGGGTCGCCGCTCTAGCTGCTCCTGCAGGTTGTTGGCGGTGGCGCGGTGGCGACGGGCGCTTGCATTGCCCGCGCACGCAGGCTGCAATGCGCTTCATGAAGAAGCTCGTCGCCGCGGCCCTCTGCGCCGCCCTGTTGTCCGCCTGCGCCCACCAGGCGCCGCGCAACCCGATCGCGGAATGGGTGCCGTCGCCCAACTTCGACGAACGCCGCCCGGTCGTCATCGTCCTGCACTACACCGAGCAGGAGTCCGTCGAACAGAGTCTGCACACGCTGAGCACCGCCAACAGCGGCGGGCCGGTGAGCTCGCATTATCTGGTCGGCGACGACGGCGCGATCTACCAGCTGGTCGCCGACGCGCATCGCGCCTGGCACGCCGGTGGCGGCCGCTGGGGCACGATCACCGATCTCAATTCGGCGTCGATCGGCATCGAGATCGACAACGACGGCCGCGAACCCTTCAGCGAGCCCCAGATGCAGGCTCTGCTGCGCCTGCTGGACGACCTTGCCACGCGGCTGCGCATCCCGCGCACGCAGGTGATCGGCCACTCCGACCTCGCGCCCGCGCGCAAGATCGATCCCGGCGCGCTGTTCCCGTGGCGGCGCCTGGCCGAAGCGGGCTTCGGCATCTGGCCGGCGGACGACGCGCCGCTGGCGCCCGCGGGCTTCGACGCGATGCGCGCGCTGGAGCAGGTCGGCTACGACACCTCGCACGGCGACGCCACCATCCGCGCCTTCCGCCTGCGCTTCCGCGGTGACGCCGGCACCGTGCTGGACGACGAGGACCTGCGGATCCTGCATGCGCTCACCCTGCCCGGCGGGGCGGGGCTGCTGGAGCCTGTGCCCCGGTAACACTCCCTGCCCGGCAGCGGGCGCTCCCGCCGCGACGGCGGCGATGACCAGTGCGAACGGCTTCGTGCCCGTGGAGATGCCCGGCGGCACGCCGCGCAACGCGGTGCTGGTGCTGGCGCCGCGCAACTGCCCCTCGGACCAGGCGCAGCGCACCGAAGCCCTGGTCGCTGCGCTCGGCCGCGCCGGCATCCCGGTCGTCCGCGGCGACGGGTTCTCCTTCGACGTGGCCAATCCCACGCGCGAGCAGATGCAGGCGATGGAGCGCACCGTCGAGGTCTTCAAGCGCGGCGCGCCCGCCGTCTACGTCAATGGCATGGGCATGTCGAACCCGAGCGCGGCGCAGGCGATCGCGGAATACCGGGCGCTGAGGACGCGTCGATAGGCGCGGTCGGGGCGACATTGGGCACACTGCCCGAGTTCGTCAAACGGGGAGATAGAAGTCGGTGAGCTGACGTCCAGTAGCCCTACAGACTACCCCCTAGAAAATCCCGAGTAATCTGGCATTTCCTTAAAGATCAGTAGCTTGCCCATCTCCTTACCTGCGCTCTTCTTCAGGGAAGTTTGTCAGCGAGGGTGGTTCGAAGGTCAGTCCGAGGCTGAAGCGCACTCGCCCTGCGAAACAATGCAGGTGGGCCTGAGAAGTGCCCCTTCTATTCCGGGGATCCCCAGATCGACACCTTCTCAACATCGGGGAGTGGGCGACCAGAAAGTGGGCGAGGGGCGATCAAGCTCGAGCGTGAACGTCGGCGCGTGGACGGTGTAGTTGCATCTACCGCGTTGTCACCCAGCTGCTCCAGGCGTCGCAGGGGTGACATGACATTGAATCGGGACATGATGAAAGTAGCGCGGTCCAAGTCTTCGGTGGTCACCGCGAAGACGATATCCCGTAAGAGTTCCTCGGCGATCAAGAAGGGGATCTCAGCTGCCGAGGGGCTCGAGTAGGCCATGAGCTTGAACACCTCTGTCACGGTGATCGCGTGATCGGCGATCAGGACCCAGGTGCCCTTCTTGTAACGGATTCTCCGACCCTTGGCTTGAAGCCCACGAACAAAGGCATGCCCGCACAGGTACCACAGCTGCTCAGATGCGGAGCGACGGTACGGGCAAGCAGCAAGGGTGAGTAGAGCCTTTGCCAACTCGCCTGCAGATGTGAGCGCGGCCTCTGAAAGCCCACCGTCAATCGCAGCGCGAAGTGCAAGGACTCTGGCAGAGACCTCATCCAGTCCTGATCCCAATGATGGCGGCCGGTCATCATAAAATCGCAGCAACAACTCGCTGACGGAGCATGAAGACCTGCTGATCCCAAGCTCTTCATGGAGACGCCCTGAAGTACTGAGAGGCGAGCGGTCCAGTTCGAGAAATTCCCAAACGTCAGACCGCCACACCTTGGCAGCCTCCGGGAACTCGCTGGTCAACTCATCAAGCAGACCGCGACCAATACGGCCTTCGCCTGAAAGATAGCGTGCGCGTCGGTCGGCGCGGATCCCGAGCCAAGGATTGGCCACCTCTCGTTGCCGCGTGGATCGCCCACGCGCCAGTTCACTAGCGGCCTCGACGGCCCCAAAGAATCCGATACGACGTGCTCGAAGAAGCGCGTTTTTCACCTGGGAGCGCCAAAAGTCGCCAATTGCACCTTGTTGCGCATCGCCCTAAGCAGATCATCAACTTAGAGGGAACTGAATGCCGAAAAACACGGTAGCCGCCACGTGGACAGGCAAATAGGATTGATGGCCTATCAAGATGCAGAAGGAGCGCCCCCAAAGAGCCGCCAGCCATCCCACGCGTTGAAACCGTCTTAAGAGAGGAAAAGCAGAAAGCCCAAGGGTTGCACCCCCTGGGCCTTCAAAGCGCTGACTTGCATCGCCACGCGTAGCTTATCCCCTCCTTGACCCCTTTTGTCAATGGCCCGGCGACGGGGTGGGGAAGTACTGCCCACCGTCCTTCCGGGGCATGGAACGTGGAGCAACCAACATGAGCACGCAGCTAAGCAAGTGCCTGGGTCACAGTGTGTGTGGAAGGAAGGCATGACCGGGATCCCTCCTTCAGTCGATCCGGCCGTCTTCCTCGAAGCCGAAACTGAGGAACTGCTTACTTCGGCGTTACGCGCGAGTGTCTATGAACGGCTAGGACTCGCACAGTCTCAGCGCGACGAGCTGGAAGCGATGATCGAGGAGTCCCCCGCTCGGAAAGTGGCGCAGGCTGCGCTGAAGAACATCCGGGCGGCAGTCTGGTCAAAGAAGAATGGGGCAGTACGTATCGTCGAAAGCCATACCTGTGAGCTCGCCTTCCTATACAAACTAGAGCTGGACCCCGATGTGATTGGGTATTACACCCAAGTGTGCTGCAGTGGGATTGTCCGAGAACGCAATGGAAAACCACATGTCGGCGCTGCCACACTGGACTTCTTGGTCTTCAGAACCAACTCAATCGAACTGGTTGAGTGCAAGTACCAAGACTGGCTCAACGAAGAATGCGAGAACACGAAATCGGACTACAAAAGGTCCGATTTAGGCTGGACTCATGCTCCATATTCAGAGCGAGCAGAGGCACTTGGGGTCCGCCTCAACATCTGGGCTCAGCGAACCCCGATGGGCATGTACCTGCAGAATCTGGAGGCGTGTTACGCGCTTCTAGGAGAGACGATCACGCGAGAAGAGCTTGCACTCTCCAAGCGCGTTAGTCGACTACTCAAGCACTACCCATACTCCATTGAGACTCTCAATGCAGTCTATCCAAACTTCAACGAGCGGACGGTTCTGTGGATGCTGGCGAACCGCCATGCATTCGGTCTGATGCGTAGCTCTACCCCGATCGAACGGGATCGTTTCTTTCTTTTTAAGAACGAGTCGCATGCTTTGGCCGCCGATGCTGCATGCTACTCAACGCTTCGGGACGAGTTTGATCAACCACAGATTACCGATCCCGTCTTGACAGCAAGTGCCACCGATCTTGCTCATGCGGAACGGAGACTCAATCGACTCGAAGAAATAGCGAAGCGGCCAGAACTCGCGACGGTGAGGATGGCGCAGCTCGCAAAAGCGGTGGCAGAAAAGGTGGCCGGCGGAATGTCGCCACTCGCTGCATGTCTTACGCAGTACCACAACTGTGGAAGCTCCACGCCGTCGCCGCTAACCAGTAAGCAGCGCCAAGGCATCCGCTATGTAATCAGCGATATCTGGAACAAGGGAAAAAGAAACTCAATTACCGAACTTCGTCGCGACCTGAAGGATTGGTGCGATGCCGAGGGCGAGCGCACGCCCTGCGCTACAACATTGGCCAATTACGTTGCCCGTGAGGATCCTCGAGTTCGCGCACTTTCGCGAGGTGGCTTCCGGAGCTACCACGCCGTTCGCCCACGAGCAGGCAGTGATAAGCGATCTCTTCCTCCCTTGGGATATGGCTATCTTCTGATCATTGACTCCTCAGGCTTCGACGCCCGCTGTGCACCAAACATACTCACACAGTTTCCCGCCGAGAAGCCCCGGTTCTACCTCGGAATTGACGGAGCCACCGGCGATGGGATGGCTCACTCGTTCATCTTTGGTGCGGCGAGAACTGATGGTATGGCCATACTGTTGCGCGAGTATGTTCAGCGCCACGGCTTTCTTCCGAGGGCCATACAGGTGGATCGCGGGCCTGAGAACACATCAGATTGGCTCAAGCGCTTTTGTCGAGTTAAGGGAATTACCCTGCGCCACACGCCAACGGGCGGTAGCCAATTCAATGGCGCGGCTGAGAACGCAATTAAGCAAGTCAATACACAGATTGCTCATCGGATCGCGGGAAGCTCTGAGCCAGACATGGCAGGACGAAAAGTAGACGGACGATTCAAGAGCCGCAAGACGGCACGTCATACCTTCGAGTGGATCCATACCGAATTTCTCGCATATGTCTATGGGGATATTCCAAAGACGCCAGACGCAGAGGGCGTCACCCCAGAGGAGAAGAGAGAGGAAGTTCTAGCGACCGTAGGCTGCTTCGGTACGACGTGTGAATTCGATGACGCGTTCCTGGTACACACCTCGATCACGTTTGATAAGAAGGCGAACGCTTCAGAGCGTTCCGGAGTGCGAACTGGAAGCGGCTACTTCACGAGTGATGCCATGCAGCGTGCGCTGCGAGATGATCCCGTAGAAGAAGTTCGGTCTGATTGTGTTAACCCCTCCGTCCTGTGGGTAAAGGTAGGACAGCGTTGGTGGAAAGCATTCCATCGCACTAGCCAGGCCTTGGCAGTACGTAGTCCGGTCTCACGTCTATTCGAGCTGCTGTTCAAACCCTATGCCCGTAAGAAGTGGCGTGAGGAACGCGAGGATGTCGCGTACGCACGCCACACGCGCCAGAAGAACGCGCTCGAAGCCGCCGCAGCGACGTCTCATCTTGGGCCCGATAGCACCTCAAGCCCGGAGAGCCAGCCGGAGCCTGTGCGCACGGGGCGTCGAAAGGCGGTCGATTTCAGTTCCGCGCCCAAGTACTAGAGAAGAAGAGATGCTTGAAATCATTCCGCACCGGAACTTCCTTGCCGCCCAAGCGAGGCTTCGTCGCGCCCTGACTGACCACCGGCCCGGGCGCCTTATAGTGGTGATCGGGGTAGGTGGAGTCGGGAAAACCACGCTGCGTTGGTCAGTCCTGCGGGAACTCTACGGCAACCCCAGGCACTGGGGGATTGGAAAGATACCCGTCATTGAAGTAATGGCCATTCTGGGTGCGAAGGCATACTTCAATAGCAAGGCGTTGGCTGAAGAAAGCCTCGACCAGTTGCATATGCCCGATCTCTCGTGGTTGACCAGAGGAGCCAAGACCACGCCCGAGATTGAGATGATCGAGGAGGCTTTGGCGGCATCGCGTGAATTCTGGAAGGGCGCCTCCAGAAACCTGACCGAAGCGGGGTCATGGAATGCATTCAAGAAGAATGCACGCGAGCGTGACATGAAGATCTTTAGTCTCGAGCATGCCTCCGCATTGTGCATCAACCATAAGGACACGCGGCCTGCTCAGCACATCATCAACCTGATGTCGATAATGGAAGCGACCGGGGCGATGGGGGTACTCACGACAATTCAGGATGGGGCCGCTCTTTGGAAGGGGCGCTCGGAAGTTCGGCGCCGCATGGATGTGATATGGATGGCTCCCTATGATGTCTCGAAGCCCGAAGATCTCAAATGTTACCTCGGGCTTCTAAAGCGTATTGCAGCACCCTACTCCTTTAACCCTCAGAATCTACTTGAGCGCTTGGCGCCAGAAATCGCGGCCGCAACAGCCGCTGTGTACGCGGAGATGGTGAATCTGTTCCAGAGAGCAGAGGAGAGCGCGCACGACGCCGGCCGGACAGAGTTAATCGAGGCGGACTTTCATGAGGCCTACTACAGTGCCGATGATCTTGAAACGCTGTGGAGCGATGTGGCCAGGTTCTGGGAAGTAAAGCGTTCCGACAAAGCGTCTGCAGTCACAGAGCGCGCCGACAAACTGTGGCCAACAGAAGATGAGTGAGCGATACAGCGCCGGCAGCGAAGAAATGTCGAACGCTCTTGATCGAGCATGCGTTTGCATACATCTGTTGACAGCACGATGAGTGCCGTAAGCTCGAGCATTCCGAACTGGACCGCGCTGCCGCCACTGCGACTGAGGGGGGTGGAGACGGGTCTTGTGGAGTCGCTTGATCACTACGCGCTGCGAATGGCGGATACGTGCGGTATCACACGGCCCGTGCTGGTGTCTCTCCTAAGAAGAAGCAAGGGGCTTCCTGCTGACGGTCAACATTCCCAGTATTTGTCCAGCTGGACGGGACCGCGTAGCGACTACCTCAAGCTTTTGGAGCCTCTCGCTGAAAAGAGCGGGCAAAGCGACCTATTTCGCGGAACATTCCACAACGTAGCAGAGGTTCTTGGAAGAGGCGGCCTTGCTTCGCGTACCGGTCGTGAATCCAGGCGGAGATGGTGTCCGCGCTGCTATTTGGATTGGGACGATGAATACAGCTATGAGCCTCTTGCGTGGGCGTTCAACATGCTGGCGGCCTGTCCTATCCACAACGTCTTTCTTGAAGGGGCGTGCCGTAACTGCGGACGGGAGCAGTCCTTTAATCGCAACTATTCCTCCCGTCGCAGTTGCATGGGCTGCGACCGGCCACTTGGAGGTAAGGGTGAGGTCGCTCCGTTGATAGGGGAGCAATCGTGGATCGACGCACGGCTGGTAAGGTTCTCCCATTTCGTGGCGCGGTTGGACGAGAGCATCGAGCGTGCAACGTATGACGTGTTCTTGACAGCAATGCTGGAACGCCAGGAAGCTGGCGAGGTATTTCCGCCCGCTATTCGGCAGTACGTCAACGAGCAGCTAAGAACGCGTAAGTTGCGAGCATCGATTCCCACTATCACTCAGTACCTGAATATATGTGCGTTCCAGGGCACAGAGATTGAAGATCTGCTACTGGCACCCCGGGAAGCTGCGGCAATGCCATTGTTTGGCTGGGGAGAAGATTTTGGTCGTGTGAGGTTCGGGCGTCGGATACTGGCGCCTAAACTGCTGGAGATTGGCGCCTGTATGGAGGCACTTCTTGCGGACCCATCGATCCGACTACTGCCCATGGGCTTGTTAAGCCGCCACTTTGGACTATGGGGCGACGTTGTCCGTGACAACTTTCCAGATACACACCGCATGTACGTTGAAAGGCACGCTGCGCAGATGGGTGAGTTCACAAGAGTTTACGAGCGCGCTGCCTTCGAGTGTGCCTTTCATATGCTTGATCACTGTAAGGACAAGGGGATCAGTGCTGCGACGGTGAAGAAGATTTGTGCCTCGGTTGCGGCGTTAACGAACGTCTCTCCATCGACAGCGGTTGAGTGTGTCAAGGCTGTAGTTCTTCTTCATAAGACGAGAAGGCGCATCAATTTGCGTGATTCGTGATCGGGTCTGCCTACGAGCCGGTCGCAAACTGGAGTCATTCGCCTCATTGGGGTCAGAGATGGCGCGGCTCGGTACACCTAGAGGGGCATACCTGCGATCTTCTCGACCGATGCGACCACCCGATCTCCCAGACCTAACAGGCTGGGCGATTTGACACCGTCCCGAACGGTTCGGATCTTGTAAGTTCCGGACGCCACCATTTGATAGGCCTTTGCCTCATCAGTCACGTGAATTGCGTTCTCTGAGCGGTGCATCTGCGCACCGCGTCGACTGAGCCTGAAGGCGCCATCGCCATACCGAATCGGGTAGATGTGCTCACCGCGGTATCCGCGAAGCACGAACGTTCTTGCCAGGCGATCTGAAGTGGCTCGCCGCCCTTTGCCTGTTGGGACGTCCCTCGGAGGGAAGGAATCAGTATTCGTCTGGACTGCGGGGGGCGACGCAACCTGAGAAACAGTGCCGAGCTTGCGGAGCAGAATCCGCCGCCGTTCGTCAAGATCATCTGCATTGGTCTTGACCGAGAGTGCGTCCCGAGACTTCTTTCCGAGAAAGTAGGCAATGCGCTCGCTGTTCGTACCCGAGGGGTGCGGTAGCCCGTCCAGGCAGCGCTCGCGCGGTATCAGTCCAGCGTCTGCCAGCGTCAGCAGGACAGCGCGAGCCTCCTTTCCCAGAGCGATCCACCAAGCATTATTGAGCTGCCGCACCTCTTCAACAAGCCAGAGTTCGGACATCTGGCGCAGAAGTGACGTCGACAGGATGGATGGGGCTCCTTGGTAGTCCTTCCCGTCGAGGAAGACCGGATAGCGCAGCGCTGAGGTGAAATGCACCAGGTCTGTGCGGTCTCCGAACAGTTCGCTGCAGGATGCGATGCCCAGCTTGCCCTGCAGTCCGATGCTGTCTAGCAGGGCAACCAGGCTAGTGCGCATCTGGCCTGAAAAGCTGGCGGTGGCTTTGGCAATGGCGAGGGCGTTGCTCTCACTATGGCCCGTGGCCAGGGCATCTCGCAGAGCGTCCAGAGCCTTTCTGGCTTGCTGTGTTCCCGGTGTCATCCCCAGCAGGACGACGCGTGCGTGGGGGTTGATATGGTCGAACGGAGCGTAATGGCAGCTGAGGGTGCCCGAGCGCTCGATCAGAAGCGCTGGATCAGTCGGTGCAAGGCTTCGGTTGGACATGATAGTCGTGCGGAAGCGCCTGAGCAGTGAGGTCGTGGTCATGTTGAAGTCCCCCTGTATTCTGATGTTGGCCTAGTGGATGCTGTCGAGATCGGCACTGGCACGTGCGTCGGCGTGGGCAAGTGCGAGCAGTCGGTAGGTCTGTCTGGCGAACTCACCCGGCTGTGGCATGCCAGTGAATTCGGCGAACTGCTTGAGTAATGCTGGCGAAAGCGCCGTGAATGCAGCCTCGGGCTTGCGCGCCGCAATTGCAGCGAGTGCGTGCGTCACCTCCGCTGGCCACCCGTTCGTGCTGGCAAGAGTGGTGGCGTCGGTACCTGCGTGCTCTAACCAGCACTTGCAGGTCTGGGCCAGGGTCGCCGTATCGGTGATGAGCGGCTGATCGGGGCCATCGCCCCGAAATCGGGTGGGTTTGAAGTCCGGCCGGCGCGAGAGCCATGCCAAGGCATCTTCCGCCTTGATCCAGGCGCGATGCTTGCGGTTCTCCACGGGAATGGGGTTGGAAGCGCCTCGACTTGTGGCCGCACGTATTGTCTTTTCCGCGACGCCTGCAAGTGCGGCGAGCCACTCGATGCTCAACTCCTCATCGTCGTCGAGTGCGTGTCTCGCATGCGCCGCGTTGATCAGACGTTCCAGCGCCTGCTTCTGGCGGATGTCGATCAGATCGGTGCCATCCGGATGCATGAAGCCGGCCGGGAGCAGCTCGCTGATCGTGCCCACTTCATGGAGTGCCGTAGCCAGCTGGCTCTGGCTACCGCGCCATTCGCCCTCCCAGGCGTAGACCGCTAGATCGCCGACGGTAGTAATGAGGTTCGTAAGGGAGTCCTCAGGGCTCTCGACGAGCACGGGACGCTTGCCGGTGATGACGCCCAGAACCTGAGTCATGGCGGACGCGAGTTCTTGGACGAGGGACTCAGCTTCGGAGCGGCTAAGGATGGTCATTGAGGATATCCAGAATTGCTGTGTGACCACATTAGGCCCAGCGAGGCGGATGGTCAAGCGGGATATCGATGATGCCCATTCTCTCGCCAAGGATGGCACCTAGGACGCGCAAATTCATAGACTTACGCCGTGACGGATGGGATGACGTGCGGGCAGGCTAAAAAAGTTCAGGTTATAGCACCAAAAGTATTGAACTACTGCACGCGATGAAGGATAGTACCCTCAAGCGAGGAGGGCGATGTGATGTTCAAGAAGACCAGGCATATCGAGAAGCGCATGTCCCAGCGTGGCATCAGCCAGGCAATGGTGGATCTGGTCCTGCGCTACGGAGAAGAAGGTCGCGCTGGGCGCGTCTTTCTCAATCGCAAATCCGTTTCCCAGCTGCTTCGGGACTACCGGGAGCTGATGCGGATCCTGGACAAGGGTGGCCTTGAGGTTGTGGTGGAAGGCGAGTCTCTGATCACGGCCTACAACCATCACGGCCGGGGGCGCGCCTGACATGAAGACTGAAAGTGCTGGTCCCGTTCTCCGGCAGGTCCAAGACCCTCTTCGGGAGGCGGGCTTGCCTGTGCCTGCGAGCAGCATCGTTGCGCTCCAGCTGATCATCTGGTCCTACCTGTCTGAGGTTCAGCCGGCTCGAATTCCGGAAGGAACCCGGCTTCCAGAGGTTCTTCCGCATGGTCTCGCGGGTATCACCGAGGCTCTGGGCAAGATGGCAGCTGCCGGTGGTCTGCTCGGCCAGGCCTTCAACGAAGCGCCGGCATATGTGCGCATGGCAAGGGAGTCGCTGGTAACCGCTGCCGGCACGGCGGCTCGCTTGGCCAACAGCGGCATGTTCTCGCGGTTCCCCGCGGAAGAGATTCTGCACGTCGTGCTGGGGGATTCCCGTGAGTACCCGATGGTTTCATCCGAGCTCGCGACGCTGATGGCGAGCCTCGCCGTCGCCCCAGAGCATCAGACCGTCTATTGCCCTTGGGAAAGCACCGGACAACTCGTCGGCGAGTTGGCCGGGTACGACGCCCGTCTGCTTGTTGAGGCACCGTGGCAGACGTCGTTGCCGGCACTGATGGCATTGCTGCGTGTTTCCAGCACATCGGTTGTGCGGACCGACCCGTTGCGCAACCCCACGGCCGTGAAGGAAGGCCGCCTGGAGAAGTTCGACGCATGTCTCTCGTTCCCGCCAATGGGAATGAAAGTGAACGATGATGTCGCCCAAGACCTCTTCGGTCGGTTCACGGTAAGTAGGGCAACGAGCACGGGGCTCATGATCCAGCACATCGTTGCCCAGACCCATGGTCGAGCTGCGATCGTCGTTCCCAATAGCTTCCTGTTCGGACCAGGAAAAGATCGTGAGCTCCGCGAGCACCTGATCAGCCAAGGAATGGTTGAAGCAGTGATCGCGCTTCCCGCAGGCATCCATCAGACAACTTTGGTCCCCACGGCGTTGCTGCTGCTGAACACCACGGACAGGTTCGGACAGATCCACTTCGTTGACGCTAGCTTGCCCTACTTCCTTGCAGACCCGGTGCGGGGGCGCCCCGTCCTCACTAAAGTCCATGAGATTCGGCGCTACTGCTTGTCGTCTGAGTCTAGTCCGTCGCCTGGGGTCTCGGAACTCGACGATGATCCGAGCCTTGCAGTCGTGGTCGGGACAAATGAGGTGCTGGCGAACGACGCCTCCCTCCAGGTGGATCGCTACGTGATGTCTGCAGAGCAACGCGATCTCAAGGCACAGATTGGATCCTTGCCTACGATCCCATTGGACGACATTGCGACGTTCGTTCAGCCCGTTTCCAACAAGGACCGGGCGGCGGATAGCCCGACGGCCATTACGGTGTTCGAGGTGGGTGCAGCGGACATTCCAGAAACGGGTTATATCCGCAAGCCCGAGAAGGCTATCAGTATCCAACTATCCCCCCGGCGTGGCGGCGACCCCGAAGACGTGTTCCTGCGTCCTTACGATCTTGTGCTGATCGTCAAGGGAAGCGTGGGCAAGATCGGCGTGGTTCCCCGCAATGTGCCTCCAGCGGGTCCTGGTGGCTGGGTAGCGGGGCAATCCGCAGTTGTTCTTCGGAGCAAGTCCGCGACCAGCGACCTGCGCGGCCTTGCACTCTGGTTGCGGTCTCCGATGGGGCGCAAGCTCCTTGACACCATTCGATCCGGTGCGGCGATTCAGATGCTGTCGATCAACGAGCTGAGGCGCCTCGGGTTCATCTCGGGGCTCGACTGGTGGAACGACGTGGCCGTTCAAGTGCTTGAGCAGGAAGACGAGCTACAGCATCAGATCGAAATCCTCCAGGACAAGCAGACCAGCATCGCGGAAGACCTTTGGGGAAAGCTCAGAACTTCTGCTAAAGAACTCGCGAGCAAGTAGTCGGCACCGCGGCCCGCACGACATCAACTAGAGAACAGAAAGAAGACATGCCTCTTACCCTGCCTCAGCTCGAACGACACCTCTTCAAGGCCGCTGACATCCTGCGCGGCAAGATGGACGCCAGTGAGTTCAAGGAATACATCTTCGGCATGCTGTTCCTCAAGCGCTGTTCGGACGTATTCGACCAGCGCCGCGAAGAAGTCGTCGCGGAACGCATGGCTGCAGGCGAATCCGACCAGCAAGCGCGAGAATCGGCCGAGAACCCCCGATGGTACCGGCGCGCCGGCTCGTTCTGGGTGCCGCCGCAGTCGCGCTACCCCTACCTGCTCAATGAAGCCCACCAGAACGTCGGTGACTTCCTCAACAAGGCACTGACGGGCATCGAATCCGGCAACGTCAGCCTGGCCGACGTGCTCGAGCACATCGACTTTACCCGCAAGGTTGGCCAGAGCAAGATTCCCGACCAAAAGCTGCGCCAACTGATCACGCACTTCGGCAAGTATCGGTTGCGCAATGAGGACTTCGAGTTTCCCGATCTGCTCGGCGCGGCCTACGAGTATCTGATCGGTGAGTTCGCTGACTCCGCCGGCAAGAAGGGCGGCGAGTTCTACACTCCGCGCTCGGTGGTGCGGATGATGGTGCGCCTGCTCAAGCCGCAGGTGGAGCACCACATCTATGACCCCTGCGTCGGCTCAGGCGGCATGCTGATCCTGGCCAAGGAATACATCGATGAACACGGCCAGGATGGTCGCAAGGCAAACCTGTACGGGCAGGAGTTCAACGGTACAGTCTGGTCTATCGCCAAGATGAACATGCTGCTGCACGGCATCGAGAACGCATCGCTTGAGAACGACGATACGCTGGAAACTCCGCGTCACGTTGTAAATGGGGAGTTGCAGCGCTTCGACCGCGTGCTCAGCAATCCACCGTTCTCGATTAACTGGGGCACCACGGACACTGGCGCGGACGGTCAGCCGGTGTGGGCGCCGAGGTTCCCGGAACGCTTCCGCCATGGGCAGGTCAAGCTTGGCAGCAAGAAGGCCGACCTGATGTTCCTGCAGCACATGCTGGCGGTCACCCGTGACGGCGGCATGGTCGCCACGGTGATGCCGCATGGCGTTCTGTTCCGCGGTGGCGAGGAAGCGGCCATTCGAAGGAGCATCGTTGAAGATGACCTGCTGGAAGCGGTGATTGGCGTAGCGCCCAACCTGTTCTACGGTACCGGCATCCCGGCCTGTATCCTGGTACTGCGCCAGCAGGTGGCGGAGGGTGCCAACCGGGTCAGCGGCAAGCCCGAAGCGCGACGGGGCAAGGTGCTTTTCATCAACGCCGACCGCGAGTTTTGCGAGGGGCGCGCGCAGAACTTCCTACTGCCGGAGCACATCGAGAAGGTCGTCAGCACCTTCGACCAGTTCGCGGGAGTGCCTGGGTTCTCCGCCATTGTCGACAACACCACGCTGCTGGATAACGGCTGCAACCTCAATATCCGCCGCTATGCCGACAACGCACCGGAGCCGGAACCGCACGATGTGCGCGCGCACCTGATCGGCGGAGTGCCGAAGGCGGAAGTGCAGTCCGAGGCCAAGGTAGCGTTGTTTCAGGCACATGGTCTCGATCCCACCGACATGTTCATCGAAGTCGACGCGAAATACTTTGATTTCCGACCCGAACTACAGAGGCGCGACGACCTCAAGCTCGCCATCGATGGGAACGCTGGCGTGCTGGCCAAGGAACAGGAAATTCGCGACGCATTCGAGAGCTGGTGGGCGCAACACAGTCCACGCATCGTGTCATTGGCCGGGAAAGCGGAGGATGCGACCGGCCTCGTCAACCTGCGCAACGATCTGTTAACCAGCTTCAGCCAGTCGCTGGAGGAGGTGGGCATGCTCGACCCGTTCCAGGTGCGCGGCATCGTGGCCGGGTTCTGGAACCAGAGCCGATACGATCTTCTCACTCTGATGGCGCGCGGAAGCCGCGGGGTAGCCGATGCCTGGCGGACCAGTATCGTCACCGCACTGGAGGACAAGGCGAGCAAGGAGAACCCGCTGGAGCACAGGCTGGTGCGCTTCCTGATGGGCGACTTTGTTGCCGAACTCACCGAGCTGGAAGGAAAGAAGGCAGAGCTGGATGCCCAGATCAAGGCAGCGAGTCCTAAGGATCCAGACGAAAACGGCGAAGACGCGGAGGCTTCGGGGGATGAAGACGGTGAAGAGCCCGTCAGCGAGGAGCAGTTGAAGGCGTGGAAAAAGGATCTTGCCGCAGTTAAGAAGGCGCTTAAGGCGAAGCGCGAAACATTCACCACGGAGCTTGGTGCACAGGTGGATGGCTTGTCGGCGGAGGACGCTGGTACGTTGTTGTTAAGGATCCTGCATGACGATATGCGTGGAATCGTAGAGCGTTATGTCACTTCGCAACGCAAGCTAGTGGTGGCGACGTTCGAGACCTGGTGGAACAAGTATCGTGTAACACTGACAGAGATCGAGCAGACGCGCGATGGCGCGGCGAAGAAGCTGCATGGATTCCTGAAGGGGTTGGCGTATGTCTGATCTCGTTGCACTCGGGGATCACGCAACTGTTCAGAAGGGCAGGCCGCCAGCAGGCGAGGTCGGATACTCGGGCTGTGATGCACTGCCATACCTAAGTCCCGAGTATCTGCGTGGCAACGCAGGCGCGGAACTGGTCAAGCCTTCGTCGGATTCCGTTCTTGCTCAGGATGGCGAAACCATTTTGCTCTGGGATGGATCGAACGCAGGTGAGTTCTTCAAGGCCAAGCGTGGCATCGTTGCCTCGACCATGGCCCGGATTACGCCTGATCAGACGTTCTCTCCAGCGTACTTCCTACACGTAG
Source organism: Luteimonas padinae (assembly GCF_014652935.1). Classification (GTDB taxonomy): domain Bacteria; phylum Pseudomonadota; class Gammaproteobacteria; order Xanthomonadales; family Xanthomonadaceae; genus Luteimonas; species Luteimonas padinae. The sequence continues at coordinate 65,147 of NZ_BMZT01000008.1, forward strand.
CGAAGCACTCGGAGCGACGTCTTAAGGGCAAGACGAACGGTACGGGAATACCCCACGTCGATCGCGAGATTCTGGAGACTGCCCTTCTCTTCCGGCCGCAGTTGGACCAGCAGGTCAAGATCGCACAAGTACTCGACACCTTCGACATCGCGATTGCGCAAACCGAGGCCATCATCGCCAAGCTCAAGCTGGTCAAACGGGGCCTGCTGCACGACCTGCTGACCCGCGGTATCGACGCAAATGGTGAACTGCGCCCGACGCAATGCGAGGCACCGCAGCTTTACCAACCGTCGCCATTGGGTTGGCTTCCTAGGGAGTGGGATACCAAGCAGATTGCAGAGTTGCTCGGCGATTTTGATCCGGCTATGCGTTCAGGCCCTTTCGGAAGTGCGCTACTAAAGCAGGAGTTGGTTGAAACTGGGATTCCACTTCTTGGAATCGACAACGTTCACACCGAACGATTCGTTGCTAACTACACACGTTTCGTGACGCAAAGAAAGTTTACGCAGCTGGTGCGCTATGCCGTTCGCCCGAACGATCTGATGATCACGATCATGGGAACAGTTGGGAGATGTTGTCTTGTGCCGGAGGGCATCGGTCACGCTCTTTCATCAAAACACACTTGGTCGCTCTCTCTCGATCAGAATGCGTACTCGCCGTACTTGGCGATGCTGCAAGTGAACTACTCACCTTGGGTAGTTGAACATTTTTCTAAAGATCAGCAGGGCGGAACCATGGCTGCTATTCGAGCTGAAACTCTAAGATCCACTCGGCTTCCTGTTCCCCCACGCGAGGAGCAGCGACTCATGGAGGAGCGACTTCGAGAACTGAGCAATCGGATTACTTCTGAGGTTGACTCTCTTGCAAAGCGTCAATTGCATAAAGCTGGTCTCATGGATGACCTCTTAACCGGCCGCGTCCGTGTCACGCCGCTGCTGGCGAAATTGGAACAAGCGACGGGGCGCCTCTGATGGGCTGGGAACTGGATTACGTCGAAAGGCCCTTTGTTGAACAGCTGAAGCTGCTTGGCTGGACCCACGTCGAAGGCGATCTCGATAACCCAGCCGCCACTGGTCGCAGTGACTTCCGGCAGGTTGTGCAGGAAGGCGCTTTGCGAGAATCACTTCGCGCCATCAACCTGGACAACAGTGATCAGCTTTGGCTGGACGACGAACGCCTGAGTGAAGCTGTCGCGGCCATCACTCGGTTCGGCGCGCGTACGCTCATCGAAGCGAATGAAAGGACCACCGAGCTACTGACTCGCGGTATTACCGTGGACGGCCTCCCTGGCTGGGACGGCGGTCGCGGGCAGACCATCCAGTACATCGACTGGGCAAATCCGGCCAATAACCGTTTCGCCGTCGTGAACCAGTTCCGTGTCGACTGCCCGCCGGGCTACGACACAGGCAAGGGCTTTATCGTCCCAGATCTGGTGCTGCTGGTGAACGGAATTCCGCTGGTCGTGGTGGAGTGCAAGAGTCCCGCCTGCCAAGAGCCGCTTGCCGAGGCCGTGGATCAACTCCGCCGCTACAGCAATCAGCGCAAGGCTGCCCTCGAAGTGCAGGATAACGAAGGCAACGAAGCCCTGTTCGCCACCAACCAGCTGCTGGTCGCCACCAGCTTTGACGAAGCGCGCGTCGGTAGCATCGGTGCCGCCTTCGAGCACTACGCGCAGTGGAAGACCGTAGTCGGGCCTGATGGCAGTGGCAGCGAGCAGGCCGTGGCCGAAGCGTTGGGCAAGCAGACGTTGTCCGAGCAGGAGCGCCTGATCGCTGGCCTGCTGACGCCAGCGCACCTGCTGGACGTGATCTACAACTTTAGTCTGTTCATGCAGGCCGGCGGCCAGACCATCAAGACCGTCTGCCGGTACCAGCAGTACCGCGCGGTCAACAAGGCCATCACCCGGCTCAAGAACGGAAAGACCCGAGCGCAGCATGGTGAGCACGACGAGCGCGGCGGCATCGTCTGGCATACCCAAGGAAGTGGAAAGTCCCTGACCATGGTGTTCCTGGTGCGCAAGATGCGTGCGGACACGCAGCTGCGGAAGTTCAAGGTGATTGTAGTCACCGACCGCAAAGACCTGCAGAAGCAGTTGTCGCTTACCGCCAGCCTGACCGGAGAGATGGTCGAGGTCGCCGCCAGCACCGAAGGCGTTAAGGCGCTCGCTCGGCGCAAGGGACCGGGTCTGGTGTTCGCCACTATTCAAAAGTATCGCGAGCCCGACACTGAGAACGATGCTCCTCTGAAGGCCGAGGACCTGCCCACGGCCGCCATCTCTGAAACTGGCGGTGAAGAACCCTCCAAGTCGGCTGCAAAACCCAAAGATGGGCCGTTCGAGGTGCTGAATGAGGACGAAAGCATCCTGGTGCTGTTCGACGAGGCGCACCGTACCCAGGCCGGCGACCTTCATGCCAACCTGCGTGCAGGCCTGCCCAATTGTGCGCGCATCGGCTTCACTGGCACGCCGATCATCATGGGCGAAAAGAAGCGCACGCACGAAATCTTCGGCGAGTTCATCGACCGTTACACCATCAAGGAGGCCGAGGAGGACGGCGCGATCGTGCCGATCCTGTACGAGGGACGGACCGCGAAGGGCGCGGTGAAGGAAGGCGCGAGTCTCGACGAACTGTTCGAGGATCTGTTTCGCGAGCGCAGCAAGGAAGAGCTGGAAGCTATCAAGCAGAAGTACGCGACCCGAGGTCACATCTTCGACGCGCCCCGGCTGATCCAGGAGAAGGCGCGCGACATCATGCGTCACTACGTGACCAACATCCTGCCCAATGGTCTGAAGGCACAGGTGGTGGCCTATAGCCGCCTGGCGGCGGTCCGGTATTACAGTGCGCTGAAGACGGCGCGTGACGACCTGCTGGTCCAGGCGCATGCGCTTTCGCCAGAGGACAAGGCGATGGACGACGAAGCGCTGTGCCAGCGGCCACCAAGGGTGCAGGCCGCGGTTCAGGCTTGGCGTTATCGCGATCTGCTTGCGGGAATCGCCTTCGCGCCGATCATTTCCGGTAGCAACAATGATGACCCGGCGTGGAAAGCCTGGACCGATGGCCGAAAGCAGGAGGCACTGATCGAGCGGTTCAAGAAACCGCTGAACCATCCCGATCAGGCCAAGGCCGATCCGTTGGCCTTTCTGATCGTGAAGTCGATGCTGCTGACCGGATTCGATGCGCCGATCGAGGGCGTGATGTACTTGGATCGGCCTATCCGCGAGGCGGAGCTGCTGCAGGCCATCGCGCGCGTCAATCGTACCGGCCATGGCAAGACCTGCGGCATCGTGGTCGACTACTACGGCGTGGCCCGGCATTTGGGCGAGGCGCTGAAGGCCTATGCGGATGAGGATATCGAGGGCGCACTGAGCAGCCTGAGAGACCAGGTCCGGGTGCTTCAGGACCGACACCTGCGGGTGGTCGACGTGTTCCGTCAGCAGGGCATTGATTCCATCGAGGACACCGAGGCGTGCGTGCTGGCGCTGGCCGACGAGAAGCGGCGTGCGGAGTTCACGGTCAAGATGAAGGCGTTCATGTCCCTGCTGGACACGGTGCTACCGCGGCCGGAGGGGCTGCCGTTCACGAAGGACGCCAAGAAGCTGGCCTACATCCACGCCCGCGCCCGCAACCGTTACAAGGACACGCCGGTGCTGGGCAAGGACGTAGGAGCCAAGGTACGCAAGTTGATCGACGACCATGTCATCTCGCTTGGTATCGACCCGAAGGTTCCGCCGATCCAACTGTCCGATGCGGATTTCGATCGTCACGTGGCTCGCGCGCCCAATACGCGAGCCAAGGCCTCCGAGATGGAGCACGCGATCCGGTCCCATGTCCGCAAGCATCAGGACAAGGACCCGGTTCTATACCGGAAGCTGTCGCAGCATCTGGAGCAGCTGCTCAAGACCTTGGACGGCAACTGGGATGAGCAGGTGAAGCAGCTGCAGGCGTTGATTGACCAGATTCGCGCCGGCACCTTGGGCGAAGAGCAAGCGCCGGCCGAGCTGCCCACGCACTACCTGCCGTTCCTGCGCACGCTTCTGACGGATGTCTGCGGTGAGAAGGAACCGACCCAGGAGCAGCTGATGCAGCTGAAGGATGCCACTGTGGACCTGGTCGACCTGCTGGTTCAGGAGCTCCAAGCCAACCCCAGCATCTGGCAATCGCATCGTCGCGCGGACCAGGAGGCGCTTAACGGCACGGTGTTCGAACACCTGATGGGCCTGCGGCCGCCGCTCGTGGATACACCTGGTGCAGAAGCGCTGGCTGACAAACTGCTGCAACAGGCACGGGCGAATCACGAAAGTTTGCTGCAGGCATGAGTACGACCCTGAAAATCGACGACCTGAGCTTTGAAGTGCGCCACAGTTCGCGTCGTAGAACCTTGCAGATCACCGTCGAGCGAGATGGCAGCCTGTTGCTAAGTGCCCCTTCGGGGATGGGTGAGGCCGCCTTGCGCGAGTTCGCCACCGAGAAGCGGCTCTGGATTTACACCAAGCTAGCGGAAAAGGAACTCATGCGTCGGGCTGTGCCGCGAAAGGAGTTTGTCGACGGCGAGGGCTTCCTGTACCTGGGTCGGAACTATCGGCTCAAGCTGGTTGAGGATCAGGATGTTCCCCTGAGGTTCTCAGGCGGCCGGTTCCGGCTCCGTCGTGACATGATCGACTCCGGCCGAGATCACTTTGTGCGCTGGTACTCGGAACGGGCAAGGGAAAAGCTGAGCCTGTTTGTCGACGAATTGCAGGCCCGGATGGAGGTGCAGCCGTCTGCGGTGAAGGTCCAGGACCTGGGCTATCGCTGGGGGTCCTGCGGGAAGGGTAATTGCCTGTACTTCCACTGGAAAACCATCCTCCTTCCGTCGCGCATCGTCGAGTACGTGGCCGCCCACGAGATGGCTCACTTGCACGAGCCTCACCACACGCCGGAGTTCTGGCTGAGACTGGAACGTGCAATGCCTGATTACGCCCAGCGCAAGGCATGGCTGGCGGAACGGGGCGTTTGTGTAGAGGGGTTGTGACAACAAGTGCGCCGCATGCGATGGGTCGCCAGCAGGTGGGTCGTCTAAGTGCTTGATTTACGTCGTTACGAGCGTTGTTTTTCTTCAGAAGTAGATGGGAGGATGCAGGTGGGGAGGGTGAAAGGTTGGAAGGCCGTGGGCTTCATGCTGGCCCGGCCTGCATGGCTGTTGGTGGCGCCTACGGCGGTACTTGTCCCCCTCATCCTGTCCTACGTTCAACGAGGTGAGATGGCGGAAGGGGCGGCGCTCGGCTGGGGTATTGGCATTGTGCTGTTGGCGATGATGTCGGACAGCACTGAGGCAAAGCGAGGAACGACACACGGCGCGAGGTTTGAGTACGTCGGCATGCTGGCCATCATGGGAGGTTTCGTCGGTGTTCCAACGCTCCTACTTGGACTCCCGGTCCTCTGGCTATCTGGCATGCACTACAGCGAGCATGCGATGGCGATCAGCTCGGCGATGGGAGGAGTGATCGCATTTGTTGGACTCATCATCTACACATACAAGTATGGGGTCCGCCATGGGCGGAGGTCAGGCGGCGGCACGAGTGTCTATTTTGACAACGGGTACGACGGGCGTGACTAGCTGACGCGTCATCTATGTGGTCTATGTGGGCGCAAGGATCGCGTTGCGAGTGGCCTTCTGGAAAGCTCTTACCGATCAATCCGGAGAAAGCCTACTCTGACGTGGGCAATCTCTGATCACTAAAGCCTGACTGATCGGAGATGCTGCTTCCGCGGTTCAGGCTAACTGCCCACCCGGGTGGGCCGGGAGATTGCCTTCTCCCCTTGTGCCGATAAGCCTTCAGCGCCCTCATTCTGGGGGCGTTCTCGTAGAGGCCTTATCGGAACTGCTTGAGGAACGGCCAAGTCATCACCCTCTACGCCTTCGCCCAGCCACCGCAGCAATGACTTTGCGGCACCCGTCGGGATCCATCCGGCCTATGTGAGCCTCGCTTTCAGACACTCCTAGTTCCTCCGCCAGCCACCGATACACCGACGAGCGGGACTCCTGTCCCCGTTGCCATAACGGGTCCAAGGCCCGGTGAGCCAAGTGGCGCCAGTGCCGCGTGTCGGCGTCGGCCAACATGCCCAAGGGGGTCACGGTGCCGTAATAGCAGCGAATGTAGGCATCACAGGATGCGCACTTCCATGCCGGGCCCCAATCGGCAGGGTAGGGATAACCAGCCTCCTGCCAGCGCAGCAACGAGGCCTGACGCTGGCAATAGGGGCACGCTACGCTCAAGGGCGCTGAATCAGCTGATCCGACCATTCAGGCGGCACCGCATATCCGGCGTCATCGCAGTCAGCAGTGAGTTCCAGAAGTTCGTCACGCAGCGCCTCTTCATCCTCGGATGAGGCCTGGGCCAGCAGGGCCTGCTCCTGTGCAGAGAACCACCGCCAGAACTCCCGGTAGGTCCTGCCATACCAGTGCTCATGTCGGGTGCCAAGCTGGAATGCGCGCAGCGCTGACTTGAGAGCGTCGTCCATATGCCTACTATAGACCCGCAACCATCGCTTTGGAGGACCCTATGGTCACGCTCGAGGCGCTCACGGCCCAACTTGACGAACTCGAAAACCGAATGCCTCAGCTCATCGAGGACTATCCCGATGACGGGGGCTTCTGGATGGCGTTCGCCGGCGAGGCCGACGTCATTGAAGACCAGGCGGGTGTGCATTCCCAGATGGTTGGGAAGCGACTGGAGGCGATGCTGGCTGAATACGGACGCTATATGTCTTACATGGAGCTTGGCGGCGAAGAGTCGTAACGCAATGCTGTCCGCGGGGGGCGGAATGGATGAGGTATTCGAGGGCCTGGTTCGAGAAGGAATGGCCCGGATGCGATGGAGCCGGAAGAAGGCAGAAAAGGCTGCACACCGCTACCTGAAGCGGCGTGGGGAAGATAAGGCCAAGGCGGGGCTGAGTGCTCTGGCGGAGCAAGGAGTTCCAGCAATCAGGCCCGCGCGAAAGGTTCGTTTGGTCAAGGCCAATGCCAAGCCGACGGTGCGGCCAGTCCTTACACCAGAGGAGGCCGCCGAACGTGAGGCTGCCAAGGCAAAGCGTGTGCTGGGGAAGAGGCTGCGCAAGACGGCGAAGAAGGCTCGCGCCAAGCAAGTGGGTGTCGCCGCCACGGGCGTCCAGCCGGCTGCAAAGCCAAAGAAGAAGCCATTGACGCGCGCCCAACGCGTAGCACGGGCTCTGGGGCCGGACGACGGGCGCCGCCGTGGCGGCAGTCCGTTTCTCCAAGGAGGCAGTCCGGGACTGGGGCGGAGGCGCTGACACCTCGGCGTGGGCGCAGTAAGGTGGAGTCGGGTCCCTTCAGGCCGCCGCCATGTGCTACTCCGCCCAGGTTCTAGCCGGGTTCCGCAAGTTCCAGCGCCAGACTGGCTCAAAGATGGCCATCCGGGACTACGTGAAGCTGTTTTGGCGGGATCTGGGCAAGGATCCCCACGCCAAGCGCCCGAAGGTGCCCCGGGCCATGGAAATCGACTTCCTCCAGTCCGGGCCTGAGGAAATCGCGGAGCTCATTCGGGCCTGGGATGCGGACGAGATGACGGAACTGTCCCAGGAGTTGTTCAAACAGAAGAAGCGGGTGGCCGACGGGCAGCGCAAGCTGCTGGAAAAAGTCACCAAGAAAGCCCAAGAAGACGTACGCATTGGCACGGACAAGATGGCCCGGATCCAGGCTCGGATGGATGCCCTCAAGCGCACCGAGCCCAAGCCCAGCGACTCGCGGATCTTCCCCGGCTACTTCGTACCCGTCATGGTCATGGAAGACGGGCAGCGGATGGTCAAGCCCATGCGCTACCAGTGCCGGCCCGCCGGCAAGCCCGCGATCTACGACACCAAGTTCCCGGGCACCTACAACGCCCGGCGGGACAATCTCGACGGGTTCTGGAAGGATATCTTCGGCCAGCAGCACGCCATTATGGTGGCCGACGTGTTCTACGAGAATGTGGAGCTGGACGGAAAAAACCAGGTGCTGGCCTTCACCCCGCGCGACAACGAGCCCATGCTCATTGCTTGCCTGTGGTCGAAGTGGACGGATCCGAAGGGCGAGCAGCCCGACCTGCTGTCGTTTGCCGCCATCACCGACGAACCTGAGCCCGAGGTGGCCGCGGCAGGCCATGATCGCACCATCATCAACATCCGGCCCGAGCACGTCAATGCCTGGCTCAACCCCAGCGGAGACCTAACGGCGATGCAGGCCATCTTCGATGACAAGCGGCACCCGTACTATGAACACCGAAAGGCGGCGTAATCGTCCCCTTGGTGCCGTTCCCGACGCGACGTTTGGTACATGACGAATATCGAGAATCTGAGCCTGTCAGAGATTGAATCGCTTTTACTCGCGGCGGAGAAGCGGAAAGCGTTCTTATCTCGTCGACGTCCGCCTTCTGTAGTCCGGAATGAACTCATTGCGCTGGCCGATTCCTATGGCTATGCGATTTCTGAAGTATTTGACGTCTCTCATGCTCCTCGTGCAGTTGCAAAGCGCACCCGGACGCAGAAGCAACGGAAGGCTCCACCAAAGTACCGGGATCCAGAGAACAGGCGGAACACTTGGTCGGGCCGTGGGCGGGTGCCGCGCTGGCTTGCCGACAAGGTACGGCACGGCGCGCGGATTGCGGACTACCTCATCCCCGGGCTCGCGCGGCCGACTGTGAAGAATGTCAGATCGATCGGCCGGCGGACCGTCTACAAAGCAGAAGCGCATTCGGGTTGATTTATGCCCGAATGCGTTGCAACAAGAGAGTGCGTGAACTTGGGATGTCTATCGGGGGCAGGGTATGGCAGCGTCCGACCTAAAGCGACAGTTCGTCGCAGTGATGCCGCCGCGCGAGCCCCAACCGCGTTGAAATCGCGACCACAATCGGTCCGCACCAAGTGCGAATGGTACCCGCTGCAGGTGCCTTCGCAGGAATGCATTGCTGAGCTCAGTTCACTTCTCGCGGTGACTTGAGTCTGCCCAGGTAGGCCACAATACTTAGGGGGTGCCGCAGCGGCGGCACGACCGGGGACAAGACGACATGGCAAAGGACAAGGCGGCTTCACCGAAGCTCCAGCTCACGCTGCCTGAGTACAATCGCATCTACGAAGTCATCTATTCCGTGCTTGAAGGAAGGGCAAACACACCCTTCGCGTGCACCTTCTTTGCTACCGCAGGGGCGCTGATCCTTAACAAGCACTATAAGATTCCAGCTCGTGCTGTAGCAGGCGCTTTCCTACTGTGCACTGATCCGGCGCCTTCGGTAATCAGCATTGCGAAGAACGAAAATGGCATGGTCGCGTCTGATCGTGATGGGTTCCATATGTGGGTCCAGACCGAAACCTATGTGATTGACTTCATGGCACCGATCTTCCGCGAGTCCGTTGGTGGCAAGGGCTATTCCATCAGCGTGCCACGCAGAATGTTTCAGCGCCCGTTGTCTACGGAAGCGGAGTCCATCGACAAGCTACACGTGCCTGGCGACTACTTCACGATTCCCAGCATCGAGCTGACTGACGAACTTGTTGATTCACTACTTGATCGAGATGGAAGCGTGGATCTTCTGAAAACAGTCGATCGTTGGTTCAAGAAGTACCCAAAGAAGCTGGATGACATGAGCCTGTTGAATGATCTCGGGGAAGTGCACAGGCTGACTTTGAGAGCACCCAGGATTTCGGGGGCTTGGTAAACGCATGATCACACTCAACAGTGAGCGGGGTCTTGTTCGCATCATGTCTTGGGATGACATCGAGTCTGTCCCTGGATTCACTTCGGACATCGACCCCAAGACAGTGAAGCTCAAAGAGATTATCGGCAGCTACACGTTCGATGCTCTCATCCCATGTGGGCTTTCGACTTGCCACCAGCCTCACGGTAACGGATTCCTTGTTGCGGCGGCAGACGGCAGAGTTACGAATATTGGGCGCATTTGCGGCAAGAAGCACTTCAACGTTGAGTTCACACATATGAGCCGCATCTTCCTTGCGGCTGTTAGGGCGCAGCAGAGCCGCGAGTTCCTGGGAGAGCTGAAGAATCGACTTCCCGGCATCTCAGCAGAAGTCGCCACAATCAAAAATGGGCAGCATGGCGCGGCGTGGATCAACGCCCGTGTTAATCAGCTCACTGGAAGTTCAGCCGCTCTTCCGACGTCGATCGTCAACGCGGTTCGCCAAGCGGTCCGGCGCGGCGATGGCACCCTTATTATTGAGCGGGCGGCGACCAAGAAAGAGCGCGAAGAACGATTTGCAGCAATGGACGTAAAGGGTCTTGAGCATCTGCGCCGGAATGTCCCATTTGTTGTAGAGGATCGCGTCGGTCAGCTAGATGGATTCCCCGCGCTTGCCCCTGGCAATGGACTTCGGGAAGTCCTCGGGACCATCGAGCCGTTCCTAACAGCTCTTAAGGAAGCGGATATTGAGAGCCTGTCGGATAAGCAGCTACGGGAGCTGACGAAGGCAGGCGGCGAGCTTGATGCGAACCTCGAGCGGCTTCGCAGCATTATCACCGCTGGAAGGCGCTTGCTGAAACGACGGAACATTCAGCAACTCACGCGGTTCGCCACTAGCAGTACGGACAATCGCTTGTTTGTGGCATTCCTTCGAGACCTTCCCAACTGAGTCATGATCGTAAAGATTCACGACGCATTGCTAGCCTCGCTCCTGAGGCCGCTTTCGACCCGAAGCAGACATGCGGTGCACTAGAACGGGTGCCTGAAGCGCGCGGGCGACGGGCACCGGCAAGCCTCGCTGAGAAAGGACGGCCTCAGGCGCGCTTTTCGGCGCGCAGCAGCGCGACCTGCAACTCGAGGCGCTTGAGTTCCCGCAGCATGCGGTTGGCCTGCATGTGGCTACCCATGAAGCTCTTTGTCAGTGTGGTCATCTGGAAAAGAAGCAGCGCGCCCACGCCCCACTTCACGGCCGCCACTACGTCAGTCGTCGTGACCATTTGCCAGAATGCGTAGGCACCCATGACAAAGGCGACTGCACCCGCGGCGTAGGCGACCCACAGCGCCCATGCCATCGGCCCCCGGAACATCCCAAATGCTTGCGCCACGTATCCGGGCTCGCCGTGACGGGCAAGCAGTTCGCGGTCTTCCTCGGTCAGGGCCCGTCCGATCATTTCATCAAGCTTGTTCATGGCTTCATCCTTCCAGTAGAGCGCGAACCTTGCGCCGCGCGTGCATGAGCCGGGTCTTGACCGTTCCCGGCGGTATGTCGAGGGCAATGGCGATCTCCGCCACGCTGAGGTCCTCGGTATAGAAGAGCGCGAGTGCAGAGCGCTGGGCAGCCGGAAGCGTTGCAACCGCCTCCATGACTCGCGAGAGCTCGAAAGCGAACTCGGCCGAATGGTGGTCGGGTGTCTGGATTGCGACGCCGTCGCCAGCCTCTTCTGGCTCGAATGGCTCCCGAGTCGATCGGTGGAATAGGCGCTGGCAGCGGCGGGTCACGATCCGGTAAGCCCAAGCCGGAAAAGCTGCCGGGTCGTCCAGTCCAGCCAAGCTGCGAAGGATCTCGACCCAAGCCTCCTGCGCCATGTCCCGTGCCCGCTCCGCGTCACCGATGACGCGCCATGCATGACGCAGGAGACGGGGCTGCCACCGGGCGACGAGACGGGCGAGCGCGTCCCGGTCGCCAGCCTGGGCGGCTGTGACCAGGTACTCGTCGAAGATACGTTCACTATCGCGATTCATTGCCCACCGTCGCCCCCATCCTTCAATGCATCTTAGGTGCGCTGAAGCGGCGGATCGGTTCAAAGTGCGTGGGGGCGGCGCAGCCGGCAAGGTCTGATCGCCCGCCTTTTGTAGACGGACCGAAGTCCCGGTCCAGGTGTGTCCGCTTCTCGCCGAAAGGGGGCCCGGCAAGTGATTAGGGAGCATTATCGAGGGTAGGGAAAGCAGCGTCCGACCAATACGGATGAGGCAGATTCTGGGTTGACGTCACTACCTAGACGTCCGGCGATTGCATGACTTGACACTGTTGTTGAGCAGTCTGCATAGCGCGAGCTGAGATCTTCGCAGGAGGGGAGCTTGATGGCAAAGATTGACGGGTCCTTGCTGGGCGGACGTGCTGCAAGATCTTGAACGCGAGGTGGAGCGCCCGACCGCGACCGGAACCCTAGCGCGTTATGGACGAACTCGACGGTGAGGGTCTGCTTCACGTCGGCCACGGTGGCCTGCGAGATCTTCCCGGCGCGCGGTGAATCAACCTAGCGCGATACACTGAACCCATCGGATTGAGGAATGTCAGCGCATGAGTGAACCCAACCAGCCGGCTGCGCTTTTTGGCTTACTGCTTATCACGGCTGTCGCCACTGCCTCGCATAGCAAGGAAGGTGAGCAAGCGGCCCTGACTGAGGTTGAGCGCTGTAGCGCTTGGCTAGCGCAACGTACATCGTCTGACCCGCCTGCGATCGAGGCCGTTGGGCTGCGCACCATATGCGCTGACCTTGGGAGTGGGATGAGTCGCGAGATCGCGCAGCGGTTCGTTGATCATATCAATCGCATTCCGCACGGCCACTCGCCGCAGGTTGTCGTGCGTTCCCTCGGCGGTGAGGTCGACAATGGTTTGAAGATGGGAGAGGCGGTTCTCAATCGTGGCGCCGCTGTTCACGTTTTCGACTTTTGCGCGTCGTCATGCGCAAATTACCTGTTCCTAGCCGGTTCAAAACGTTACGTCATGCCCGACTCTGTAGTGCTCTTTCACGGAGGGATAGTCGCGCAGAGCCTTCTTAGTGCAGAGCTAAGTGATGCTGGACGCGCAAAGCTAGGGCGATCGCTTGAGCGTCAATCGCAGTTTTTGAAGCGCGCAGGCATTAGTGCCGACTTCTTCGAGACGATGGACGGACTCAATGCAGAAGGCGTGGCGGCACGTGCTTGCCCTGAGAAGCACTCGATTGCAGCCGTGGTCTTGTCTGACGAGAAGCTCGCCGATGCTGGCGCACACGTTGCAAGCAACATGGGCCCCCAGTCGCAGGATGAGGTTGAACGCGTCATGGTGCGCTACGGAATGGAGGAATCAACATGTTTCTGGCGTTAGTGGAGCGTGGAACATCTTGTGCAGTGGTGCATACGCAAAGAATGGCCATCACACTTTGGCAATCACGTTGCCTTCACTTGTGATGGGGCCCTCACAATCGCTTCTTCACGGTCCGTTTGCTCAGGCGATGTGATATCAGGGACATGCCTGATGCGGCGGTGGACTGATCACCGCATCCAGCGGCAATCTCAAGATGCGTCGCGGGAAGCAGGAAGCAGGTTCATGCACTTCGCATCAGTGCGTGGAATCCATTCTCAGAAAAGGAAGACGTAAATGAAGAAGATGAAGATCGGTATGGCTGGTCTGCTCGCTGCGTGTGCACTGGCAATCTCGGTCCCTGCGCTTGCTCAGGCTCCTGCAGCTGCGCCTGGTACAAATGCGCAGACAGACGCAGAAGCACAGGGGCGCGAAGTACGCTGCGGCGTCCGTTCCGACGGCGTTGTCTACTGTGAGATCGTTATCGTCTGGTAAGAAGCGTGGGGGTGCTTGGCGAGCGCCAAGCCCCCCCACCATGCCGCTTTGCATCACGAAACGGTGTTTGGGAGAGGATGGTTTCCGAAATGAAATTACTGAAACTTGTAGCTGCTTGTGGAGCCCTCGCCATTATGGGCGGATGCGCAACCACAGACGGTCCTGAGACTGTCTTCATGCAAGACGCCACTGCGGACTGCCGGCCGAGCGCTGGGGCGAATGCACCGGTTTGTAAGACTACGTATTGGTCGTCTAAGGACGGTCGGCTCGATAAACCGCGCCGGGACGACTGAGCGTGGCGATGCGTCCTAGTGTCAGCTTACGTCGCCAGTTCGCATGAGGATCGCCTTGGGATTGGCGCTGATGCGCCTGCGCGAGAAGCCGTTTCGAATTATCTACCTGGTTGCCTCGCTCATCATCGCGGTGGTCAGCTGGATTATCTTACACACCGTTGCTCAGCAGTTCTCCAATGCGAAAGGTGTGCAGCGCGACGCAATCACGGTGTCCGCTGAGCGGGTCGGACAGAGCCTGCCGATGCGATACGTCGAGCAAGTTCGGCACATGGATGGCGTTGCCGACGTAGCGTTCATGAACTTCCTGCCCGTCCTTTGCAATGCGCCATCGACCGCGGCGACGCTCAATGCCTGGTCCATCCCCCCTGGTCGCGCGCAGGCTCTTGGTCAATCAGTAGCACCAGGCGTTATGGACGCTTGGGCGAGTGGTGAAAGCAACATCCTTGTGGGTGCACAACTTGCGCAGACCTGCGGCTGGGCGGAGGGCATGACTCTCGAACCGCTGGATCTTTTCAGTCAGCGCCCCGTACAAATCCATGTGGCCGGAATCCTGCCTCAGAGCGAGAGCGGGAGTGCGGATCACGTCGGCTTTGCACACTATGCCTATGTCAATCGCCTTCTTCCTCCGGAGAGTCAAGATCGCGTCCTGATGATGCGCGTTTATGGCGAAAGTGGCGTTGACCCGTCTGTGCTAGCGAACGAAATCGAACGGATGTTCGCGACTGACACGCAGCCGGTTGAGGCCAGTGAATCCGCTGAGGCTGAAAGCATGCTGAGCCGGTTCGGAAATGTCTCTGCATTGCTCTGGCTGGTGATGGCGGCGGTTAGCATCTGTGCGCTTTTGGTTTTTGTAAGCACTTGGGCGCATTCCGCAGCCGAGCGCAGAGCGTCGATGGCAACGCTGCTCGCCATGGGATTTCAGCGATCCCAGATATTCTTTGGCTTGGCGATGGAGCTTGCGCTGGTCACGCTGGCTAGCGCCGTGTTAGGCGCGGCATTGGGGCAGGCGTTGATTCATTTCTTGGATCCTCAGGTTTCCCTGTATTTGGGGCGCCTTCGCACCGCTGCCGACTCCTACTTCATGTTGGGAGGGGGGCTGCTCTTCCTGGTCATCGCGTCTGCGGCGCTACCAGCCCGCACAATTGCACGCGTCTCGCCGCACGATCGCCATGCGCTGTGAGTGAACTATGAAGCAAGTCCTCTCACTCCTTGCGTTGTCAGTCCGGACTAGTTTGGCCCGGCCTCGAGATCCGGTGCTGATCGCGGCTGGATTTTTCCTCTCGGCTGTTGTTCTGACCGTGCTGCTCGCGGTTCCCACGGGTCTTCGATCGCTGGCGACGAGCACAGGGCGAGATGACGTAGCAATGGTCCTGAGTGCAAGTGCACTTGATGAAGGCAGCAGCAGCATAGGGCCCCAGGAACTCCACCTCATCCGCACGCTGCCGTTGGTGGCGAAGAATACTCTGGGCGAGCCTGCGATTGCTGCACAGCTCATCGGCACTGCAAAGTTCGAGCGACCAAAGGGCCCACCCGCCACCGTGCAGGTACGAGGCGTTGATTCGGCGAGTTGGGAAATGCTTGGCGTCGAGCGGTCAGGCGTGCTGGCGGGCGACGGCGATGTGCGGGGGATCTGGGTTGGGGCGTTTGCGGCACGTCATATCTCGGAACTATCTGCGGAGACGGCTCGGTTTAGAAATGCGGACTGGAACGTCTTGGGACAGTTCTCAGACGGAGGCTCTCTCTGGGACTCTGAGATCTGGGCAGAACTCCCAACGCTAAAGGCGTCCTACCAAGCGGAATCGCGCTGGTCCACGGTGCTCGTCAAGCTCGAACAACCCGAAAGCTTTGAATCCTTCCGGGACGCTTTGGAGGCAGACCCGCGCCTCAACGGCGTGCGCACGATTCGTCAGAGCGATTACTACCGCTTGCATACGGGCTGGATCGCGGACTTGATGTTCAAGGCTGCATTGGCCATATCAGTGCTTCTTGGTGCAGGGGCAGTCCTCACGATCGCAAATGCGCTCAGCGCCTCGCTTGAGCGCCGCCGGGGGGAAGCCGCCACGTTGCGTGCGCTTGGCTTCGGGAGCAGGAGCGTCGCAGGCGCCTCATTGCTGGAGGTAGTGATGATTGGCCTTGCCGCAAGCGGAGTCGCGGTGGTGGGGCTTGTTCTCATCCTGAACGGAAGAGAATTTGGAACCTCGTCGGGAACGCACATCATCTACGCCCAGTTTCGAATGGACCTCTACGTCGTGCTCACGGTGTTGGGGTACAGCTTGGTTCTCGGCGTCATCGCGTCGCTGTGGCCAGTGCGTCAATTGGCGTACGGGAAGCTGATCGATGGACTCCGGGCAGACTAGGTCGGCAAAGCAGCGACATGCGGCGCTGCCGAACGCGCCGGCAGGCGGGTCAGAGGTACTCCGTAGCAATGCAAGTGAGGATTTGTGCATGTCAATGGTCTCCGTTCAGCGCCTCAGCAAGTCGTATCGAAGGGGGCCTGAGAAAGTCGAGGTGCTACACGGCGTCGATCTGGAAGTCCCGGAGGGCGACTTCCTGGCGCTGATGGGGCCCTCTGGCTCGGGTAAGACGACGCTGCTAAATCTGATCGGCGGACTCGACTTGCCCAGTGCGGGCGAGATCAGCGTTTCAGGCGAGCGCATCGATCGTATGGATGGCGGCCAGCTTTCCTCTTGGAGAAGCCGAACGGTCGGCTACATTTTTCAGTTCTACAACCTCATGCCAGCGCTCACGGCGCAAAAGAACGTCGAGTTGCCGCTTCTCCTAACGAAGCTTTCGGGGAGCCAGCGCAAGCAGAACGCGCGAATAGCACTTGAGCTCGTTGGATTGGCGGACCGTAGGGCACACAAGCCCAATGAGCTCTCAGGAGGGCAGCAGCAGAGAGTTGCGATTGCCCGCGCCATTGTCTCGGACCCGAGCATTCTCATCTGCGATGAGCCAACGGGTGATCTGGATCGTCAGTCCTCAGAGGAGATCATGGGGCTACTGCGCACCCTGAATCGCGACCAGGGAAAGACGATCGTCATGGTGACCCATGACCCCAGGGCGGCGGAATATGCGAGTCGCACGTTGCACTTGGATAAGGGCACCTTAGTCGACGGGGGAGGGGTTGCCGCCCGGTGCTAGCGGATTTTCGTGAAGTGATCGCTTCGCATCAGTGAACTAAACTGACGTGAAGTGTCGCAAACATTGGCCGGGTGATACGTCATCCTTTGTCAAACAGACGCGTTCGGCGCTAGTGGCCCGCTCATTGGAGATGCGGAGCTGATGGGCACCAAGCTGCACGGTGCGCCATAGCCCTCCGCCGCCCTGCGTGCCCTTAGCGTGGAAGCGTTTCAAAGCGATCGCCAGAGCGCCAACCCGGTCGCTAGCGAGCGCAGAACAGCGCTTGGATGCCGGCAGTGGCTGCGTCAGGCGTGGCGTCTCCAGCCACTGGATCCTCTTCCACGAGGGGCGATTCTGTAGGCACGACCTGGGCAGAGGGATTTCAAGTCCCGGGGAATCTCGACGTCCGCCTGCACCCCGGGCATGTAGCGTCCGCATCCTTCCGCATTTGCGTGGCAGCGGGCGGCATTCCGAACTGGGTACGGAGAAGATTAGGGGCCGTTATCGCGGGTAGGGCAGATGGCTGCTTCCGACCCGAAGCGGACATCCAATGCGGAACTGTGCGGCACGCCGACTTGCAGACCGACGTGGACGACCTGGCCGCCGCACGGCTGAAAGCCCGGCAGGGGAGGCTGCATGGATGCTTCCAGCAGGCGTGTCTACTATCATGGCTCAGCCCAAATTTCGATAACTGGCGATCATGGAAAGCGACAAAAAGCGCGTCGCCAAGTGGCGGACCAAGCAACAGCACCGACGAAACGATGATCGGGCCCAAGCCGCCAAGCAGACCTATCGAAGCCTGTTCGCCATCGACGATGACGAGCTGATCGATCCCCCTGAGCTCCAGGAATACCTGGTCCGCCAAAACTTGGCCAAGGGCAACCTCTCCCGCCGGATGAGCAGCGGTGAGGTCCGGTTGGCACTGAACACTTGGGGCTTGGACGAACTGAATCAGCTCTGGAGCATGCGCCGAGAAAAGCTCACTTACGTCGAAGACGCTGCACTGCTGCTGGCCCACATCCGCCACCGGTCCCGGATTGATGCGCACCTGCGCCCAGTTGCAGAGCTCCTTGAGTACGACGCCATCCGAACCCTCCAAGGCGTTCTGGAAGAGAATGGACGGTCGCAGGTTGAGGAGCCGTTGCCTCCAACGGTGGAAGCGGTAGCGACCGAGGGCAAACGCGTGGAGCAAGTGCTCCGGGTCATCCGCGAGGGTCAAGCGGAGTTCCGCAAGCGCTTGGTAGCCCATTATGGAGCGGTGTGCATGGTAACGGGGACCGCCCATGCGAGCGTCATCGACGCAGCCCACATCCTCCCTTACAACGGGGCGGCCACCAACACGCTGACCAACGGGCTGCTACTGCGAAAGGACATCCACGCATTGTTCGATGCGGGCTTGCTGATCATCGGGCCGGACTTGGTCGTCTACGTCGGCGCAGGGCTTGAGGATCCGTTCTACCGCTCCCTGGATGGCAAGGAGCTGACGCTGACAGCCGCGCCCAAGATGTCGCAGAAAGCTCTGCGGCGGCGACTAGCCGGCGATGAATGGTCCGAGCTGAGAGTGAGTTCAACGCCGTAGGATTGCTCCGCACATCTCTGCCTTCCCGTGCATGGTCTCGTAGATCTAGGCGCTCTGTCACTCAGTACTGAGAGCCACTCCTCACCTCGCGCCTCGAAAGCATGCTCAAAGGTCATGGGCTTGATGGGTGCTCGTTCTTGGCCGAAGGCGGACATCGGTGGCCGTGTTCCGCCTTTCGCGCCCAGAGCCTGCGCAGTCGGGGAGCGTCAAGGCGACGTTCGCGTGGTGCAGCTAGGGCCACCCCGAAGCCCTTGCCGCTACTTGGGCGACAGGAGTGCGTTCAATGCCTTGAAGGCTTGCTCAAAGCGATCAAGCGATTCATTTACTGCGGCTGTGTCTTTCGACAACAGATCTTGATTGTTGAGCAGCCAAGACGCAGGAGTGAAGTGATCGAATTCAGGAGTGGAGCTGTCCATCAAGTTGAACAGCGCTTCGGCTTGCTTGACCTGCCTTTCAAGTGCGCCTTCCTTCGTGAAGTCTCCCACCTTCAGAGTTGCTTTTCCCTTCAGTCCATATGCGCCGTTCACAACGTCGGCGAACAACTCAGGACTGAAGAAGTCTTCGATGTCGCTTTCATTCTTTCCTGTGTAGTCGGTCGCAACAAGAATCCCTTCAGACTTCAAGATCTGCGATGTGCGCAGGCGCTGAACCTTGCTCTTGTCGCCGCTACCGTAGTCACAAAGTGCAGCGATGTTGATTCCTTTTCCACTAAACAGCGATGCGAACGACTGCACCTTGTCGATGCCACCAGACGGACAGATCGTCCATCGGGTATCCAAACCTTCGCGCTTGCGTGTTTTCAGCGCATGTGAAGCCACTTGTAGGTACAGAATGTCTGATGGTCCCTCGACCAGTAGAGTGTTCGCGCCGACGAATAGCGCTTGAGTAACTTCGTAACCGAGGTGGGCTTGGAGCGGGAATAAGGTGTCCTTGTCAACAGTAAGTACGTCTGCTGATACCTTCGTACCCTTGATAACCGGCCTGTTGCGCTCGTCGCGTTCAACAACGTCTTCAACCACGCGAACATCCTCAAGTCGATCCGCGGGCACCATGAACGGCGAGTGCGTGCTGTAGATGACCTGATGTTGCGGGAGAAGTCGTTCAATGATGTAGCGGAGCAGGTCGGCTTGTGCCTTGCCGTGCAGCGTGAGCCCCGGCTCGTCTAGAAGAATGACGGCGCCCGGAGCCTTCTTGCGCATCTGCTTGAACTGGGCAAGGAAGGAAAAGAACCAAACGAATCCGGCGCTGCGCTCAGACAGCGGCACGTCGACCTTGTGATTGGCATTGTTAATACGAATCTTGACCACGGTGCCACTGTTGAACGGAGGTGGGTCGTTCTTCAAGCCTTGCGCCATTTCGATATTCACGGCCAGCGCATCGTTCTGACTCCAGAACTCAAAAATCTCGTCCGTAATATCGTTCGACGCGCCCTGACACTTCGCCTTCAGCTCCTCCAGCCGCGTGCTTGCCTGTAGCTCGTCAATTGACGTGCCCGCGTATTCCAAGAAGTCCAAGAAAATCTGGTCTCCCGGTGAGACCTTACGACCGTGTTGTTTATCGTCCTGTAGTTTGACGACAGAAATCTCGCCGGACATGCGGTCGTAGTGTGACGTGTAGAAAAACTTCGGCTGCCTCTTGTGGAGTACATCGATGGCCACAAGTGTCGGGCGGCCATCTCTGTATGTAGCAATTTCCGCGCGAACCGCCTTCAGAGCATCTGAAGCTTCTGGCGTGGCATCGATCTCGACTGCAAGGTTCTTGAATTCAACCTTGCCGAACTTGGTGAGTTCAGGACCTTTGACTCCATGCTTGGCGAGCAGGTGTTTTGCAACCTTCGCATCGTCAACCTGGATGGTCCAAGTGTTCCTGGACGTGTCGAATCGACTCTCAATGGCAACTTTATCGGAAGTAAGGCTTCCGTCACCAATCTTGAGTGCTACTTGCCGCTTGTCTTCGGCCGACAACTGCCATTCGGTTGATGCTACTGGAGCTTCACCATCTTCGTGTCGTTCGTCATAACGAACGAGGTGACGGCGCGGGTAGTCACGAATCCTGTCGTACTCAAAATCAGTGAACGAATTGACTCCATGCAGGGCTGACAGCACTGCGGTCTTTCCGGCCTCATTCTTGCCCACAAGACAGGTGAGCTGCCCGATCTCGAACCAGCCCGTGTCCTCGGCAGAGCGAAAATTGCGTACCCTCGCTTTGATCAGCTTCATGTAGCCCCCTGTGGGATATTCGGTCGTCGTGACTTCCCCTGTTCCCTTTCAAGGTAGGGTTGGTCGTGGAGGTATTCAACAGCGGGCGGGTCTCACCTTGTGAGACAGCTTGTGGACATGCTCAAAGTTTCTTGGATGCGGGGGGAGGGGTGGGTATGAATCGCTGGGACTGGATGGCGGTGCGGGCGTTCGTTCCCGCCGCTTTTGCGCTTGTCTTGTCGCTGGGGTCGATGTGGATTGTTTCCGGCTGGCAGTCCAGTCCGTACTTGGCGGGCATAGTGCCCACGGCTCGGTGGATACCCGTGGCGGCGATCGCGTTCGCCGTGGTGCATGGCGCATGGGTCAGCTATCGCCTGTGGCAGGCAGAACGTGGCGAGGGGCTGCTGTGCGAGTGCGGCGGCCTGCTGAGTGCAGAGCGTGACGGGCGCTATGGCCCCTACAGGCGTTGCCTTGCCTGCTCGCGCAACGTCGCGCGCCGCCACTACGAGTAGCATCGCGTAGCGGCCGCTACGGGTGGTGGCCGACTGCGCAAGACAAAAGGCTAGGCAGCGAAGCCTAACCTTTTGTTTTTACTGGTGCCGGAAGAGGAACTCGAACCCTCGCGGGGATTAATCCGGCGGATATTGAGTCCGATCTGTCCGCTTCTGGCCGACAGCGGACGATGCGGCCTGGAATCCCTCCTTCAACGTAGCGACCATGTGGCTGCTTGATTGGAAGGAGCCGCTCCTTTTACATGAGTCTGTAAATTTACGAATCCGTGTAAATTGCTGTAAACGCGCATCTGCAACCGCTTCAATCCGCGCAGAGATCGCCTCAAGGAGCACCAGCGTCACCCGGCCCGGGTGGATCGCGTGAAATTCAGCGCGTTGGCGATCTGCGACTCGTGAAAGGCCAAGGCCCGTGGCGGACCCACCAACCAGCCACAGCCCCAGGTCTCAGCTAGGGGCGACGCCGCACCATCATCGACATCAAGCCCGAGAAGGTCTTGGTAATGGGCAGCCGGCTCGATCATTCACCAGCGCGAGGACTGGGTTGCTGCGTCAACCGGAGGGATGTCGTTCGACTACGCGGCCCAGGACCGGGGTCAACGGAATTGGCACGGATCTCGATCCCTCTCGCTAAGTTCTAGCTCGACGCAGCTAGGTCCATGAATTTAATCAAGTTTCGGCGCGTGCCGCGCTGTGGTGCCCGCGTGGGTCTAGCGAGGCGACGCGCAGAGGGGCGATTCAGGCGCCCGCGGGGACGAGACGGCTCTAAAAAACACCGAAGTCTGTGTTTTGAGCACAAACTTCGGTGTTGTGCCCAACATGCCAGGTCGCGATGGGCGGGACTGACAGGATGCACGCCTTGCACTAGATTGGTGCAATGTCGCCCACCTTCGATCCTGCCTTCGACCAGCTGAGCACGCCGCTGCTCGCGGTTTCGCCCGTGGGAACGGTCGAGGCCGGCAACCTGGCCAGCGGCCAGTGGTTCGGGGTCTCGCTGCGCCGGCTGGCGGGACTGCCGCTGGCGGCACTGGAAGTGGACGGGGAGGCGCTGGCCGGCGCGCTGTCGCTGGATGCCGGTGCAGCGGCGACGCCGGGGTCCGCTGCGTCCGTGGCGGCGCCGGAAGCATTCGGCGTCCTGTGCCTGCCGCGCCTGGCGCTGGCCTGTCCGGGAGGCCCCGTGCGCTTCGCCGAGGCTTGGCTGACCCCGCGCGCGGACGGCGGCTGGCTGCTCGAGCTGCATCCGGTCGACGAGTTCCCCGGCGGCGATCCGCTGGCGGCGCTGCCGCTGGCGCTGTCGGCCGCGCTCAAGGGCCTGGCCCACGAGCTGCGCAATCCGCTCGCCGGCCTGAAGGGTGCGGCCCAGCTGCTGGCGCGGCGCATTCCCGGCGACGACGCCTCCGCGCGCGAGCTGGTCGCGCTGGTCGATTCCGAGGTCGCGCGCCTGGCGCAGCTCGTCGACCGCCTGCTGGATCCGGCGCCGCCGAATCCTCACATCCGGCTCAACCTCCACGCCGTGCTAGAACGCGTGCTGCGCCTGGCCGAGGCCGACGCCGGCTGGGCGGTGAAGCTGGTGCGCGACTACGATCCCAGCCTGCCGGAGCTGCAGGGCGACGCCGACCGCCTGGTCCAGGCGGTCTGGAACCTGGTGCGCAACGCCATCGAGGCCGGCGCCGGCGAGGTGGCGCTGCGCACCCGCGCCGAACACGGCGTCCGGATCGGCAGCGAGCTGCATGCGCTGGCGCTGCGCCTGGACATCGTCGACGACGGCCGTGGCGTGCCCGACGAGCTGGCCGGGCAGGTGTTCGTGCCGCTGGTGTCGGGGCGCGCGGACGGCAGCGGCCTCGGCCTGGCGATGGCGCAGCAGGTCGCGCGCGAGCACCGCGGCAGCATCGCCTTCCGCTCGCGCCCGGGGCACACGGTGTTCACCCTGCTGCTGCCGTACGCGGCTGCGGCCGCAGCGGATGCGATTCCAGCCGAGGCCGAGGCCGGCACCGAAGCCAGCCCCGAAGCCGTCGCGCATGACATGGACAATGGCGCTGCGGCGGGCGGCTCCGGTGGCAACGCCGGCAGGCGGCGTGACGACAGGAAGGAGTCCGGCGATGGCCGACGCTGAGGGCGCCCGCATCTGGGTGGTCGACGACGACCGCGCCGTGCGCTTCGTGCTCGCCACCGCGCTGCGCGAGGCCGGCTTCGAGGTCACCGCATTCGAGTCCGCCGCGGACGTGCTGTCCACCCTCGACCGCGGCGCCGCGCGCCCCCGGCTGCTGTTCACCGACGTGCGCATGCCCGGCGACGACGGCCTGGTGTTGCTCGACGCGCTCAAGCGCCGCCTGCCGGCGCTGCCGGTGGTGGTGATGAGCGCGCACACCGATATCGCCAGCACCGCCGGCGCCTTTCGCGGCGGCGCGCAGGAATTCCTGTCCAAGCCCTTCGACCTCGACGACGCCGTGGCCCTGGCCGAGCGCGCGCTGGGCGGGGGCGACGCCGCCGCCGCGGACGTGCCCGCGCCCGGCGGCGACGATGCCGACGGACGCCCCGACGACGACACCCTGATCGGCGATGCGCCGGCCATGCAGCAGCTGTTCCGCGCCATCGGTCGGCTGGCGCAGGCGCCGCTGTCGGTGCTGGTCACCGGCGAGACCGGCACTGGCAAGGAGCTGGTGGCGCGCGCGCTGCACCGCGAATCGCCGCGCGCGCGCGCGCCCTTCGTCGCCCTCAACACCGCCGCGATCCCGTCGGAGCTGCTGGAGAGCGAACTGTTCGGGCACGAGGCCGGCGCCTTCACCGGCGCCACGAAGCGCCACGTCGGCCGCTTCGAGCAGGCGCATGGCGGCACGCTGTTCCTGGACGAGATCGGCGACATGCCGCTGGCGCTGCAGACGCGGCTGCTGCGGGTGCTGGCCGAGGGCGAGTTCTTCCGCGTCGGCGGCCGCGAACTGATCCGGGTCGACGTGCGCGTGGTCGCCGCCACCCACCAGGACCTGGAGGCGAAGGTGCGCGACGGCGGTTTCCGCGCCGACCTGCTGCATCGCCTCGACGTGGTGCGCCTGCGCCTGCCGCCGCTGCGCGAGCGCCGCGGCGACGTGTCGCGGCTGGCCGAACGCTTCCTGCAGCGTGCGGCCGCGCGCTTCGACGCGCCGTCCAAGCGGCTGTCGCGGCAGGCGCTGGCTCAGCTCGAGGCCCACCACTGGCCGGGCAACGTGCGCGAGCTGGAGAACCTGTGCTGGCGGCTGGCCGCGCTGGCCCCGGGCGAGGTGGTGGACGCCGGGGACCTGCGCGAAGCCTGGGGCGTGGCGGCTGCTCCGGCCGAGGGATCCGACGCCGCAGGCGCCACCGCGGCCGCGGGCGCCGGGGTGGACGGCGTCCCCTGGGAGGCAGCGCTGCGCGACTGGGCGGCGGCCCGCTTGGCCGCCGGGGCGCCGGGCATCCACGCCGAGGCCCGCGACCGCCTCGACCGGGTGCTGCTGGAGGCCGCGCTCGAACAGACCGGCCAGCACCGGGGCGAGGCCGCCGCGCGCCTCGGCGTCGGGCGCAACACCCTCACGCGCAAGCTCGGTGCACGCCGTTCGCCGCGCTGACATGGCTCACGCATCCGCAACCCCGGCGAGGCTACCCTTGTCGTTCCACCGGATCCCATCGGAAGGCATGCGACGCATCTCTGCCGCCCTGGCGGCCACCACGCTGCTGGCCGCCTGCGCCAGCGCCCCGCCGGCGCCGCGCGCGCCTGGCCCTGCAGCGCCACCTCCGCGCGCCGAGGCCGGCACCGCCACCGCCGCGCGCGCCAACCTCGCCGCCGCCTCCGCCACCCTCGCCAGTGGCCGCATCGACCTGCGGGCCGAGTCCGGCGGGGTGCGCCTGTCGGGCGAAATCGGCGGCCTCAGCCGCCACGGCGCCCACGTACTGCAGGTGCATGCGCGCGGCGACTGCAGCGCGGTCGACGCCTCCAGCGCCGGTCCGTATTTCGACGCCAGCGGCCAGGGCGCGCCCGACGGCGGCAGCGACCGGATCGTCGCCGACGCACGCGGCGTGGCCCGGGTCGACCAGCTTGTCCGCGGCGCCGTGCTCGGCGGCGGCGCCGGCAACGACATCGCCGGGCGTTCGCTCGTCGTGCTCGGTTCCACCCCCGGTGCGACCGGCGCGCGGATCGCCTGTGGCGTCATCACCCTTGCGCCCGACGGCGCGCCCTAGGAAGGAGTAGCACCCATGCGCACGATTCCCATGACCCTGCTGGCCGCGTCGCTGGCCCTTGCCCTGGCGGCCTGTGCCGACCGCAGCGACGACGCCGGCGCGTCCACCACGCCGTCGGCCGATGCCGCCACCGCGGCCGGCGCCGTCGACGCGCCGGCGGACGGCATGCCGCCCCCCGCGGCGTCCGACATGACCACCACGCCGGCGCCGCACACCGTCGCGGTGCTGGCGGCCACCGAAGGCAATTCGGTCACTGGCGAGCTGGCGTTCGAGGCCGTGGACGGCGGCGTCGCCATCACCGGCCAGGTCAACGGCCTGACGCCGGGCAGCGAGCACGGCTTCCACGTGCACGAGACCGGTGACTGCAGCGCGCCCGACGGCACCAGCGCCGGCGGCCACTTCAACCCGGTGGGGACCGCGCACGGCCGCGTCGGCTCCGGCGAGCACCACGTGGGCGATACCGACAACATCACCGCCGACGACACCGGCGTGGCGGTGGTCAACACCCGCCTCGAAGGCGCGACGCTGGCCGATGGCGCGCCGACCGACGTCCTTGGCCGCGGCGTCATCGTGCACGCCGATCCCGACGACTACGCCACCCAGCCCACCGGCAACGCCGGCGCGCGCCTGGCGTGCGGCGTGATCACCCAGTCCGGCGCCCAGGCGCAGTAACCGGGCGCCGTCAGCGCGCGGGCAGGGCCGCCAGCTCCGCCCGCGCGTCGTCCCGGCAGTGGATGAACTCCACCGCCAGGCCATGCGCGCGCAGCAGGCTGGCGAGCTGGCGCTGGCGCGCCTCGAAGTGGGCGTAGAGGCGTTCGAGGCGGGCAAGTGACGCCGCGTCCCCGTCTTCGGCGGACGCGCCTGGCGCGTAGTGCGCATGCCAGGCCGCCGGCGCGAACAGCGCCATGCGTACCTGGCCGCCGCCCGCGTAGTGCAGCAGCGGTTCCGGCGGCGCATCCATCCAGGCCTCGCGCGCCGGCGACAGCAGCGCGGTCTCCAGCAGCGGCCACA
Source organism: Luteimonas padinae (assembly GCF_014652935.1). GTDB lineage: Bacteria > Pseudomonadota > Gammaproteobacteria > Xanthomonadales > Xanthomonadaceae > Luteimonas > Luteimonas padinae. The sequence goes on from NZ_BMZT01000008.1 coordinate 91,550, forward strand.
GCGCCTCAAGGCCGGCATGTTCGTACTGCATCGCGGTCATCGCGCACAGGTCGTGCACGGTGAGGTAGCGCGCGTGCTCGACCCGCATGCCGAAGGCTTCCTGCGCCGCCAGCGCGGTGCCGGCGCCGGCCATGCCTTCTTCCATCAGGTCGGCTTCGAAGCGCGCGGAGACGCGGGCCACGACCGCGGCATCGCCGTCGAGCACGAAGGGCAGCAGGCGCAGCGGCCCGTCGGCATGTTCCGGTGCCGGCGACAGCGCGCCGGGCAGCTGGCCCTCGTGGCTGCCGAACGCGAGGATCCGGGCGCCGCCGCCGGGCGCGCGCGGCGCCTTGGCCGCGAGCTGCCACAGCTCCTGGTGCAGCGGCCAGCCGGGCCGCAGCAGCTCCACCGGATCGAAGTGCGCGGCGACCAGGGTGCAGTCCAGGCCCGCGGCCTCGGGTGCGAAGCCGGCCAGGTCGGCCGCGACCAGCGCGGCCAGCGCTCCGGCGTCGGCCTGTGCGATCGCATCGCGGCCGATGCCGCTGCCCGGCGAACGTTCCAGTGCGAGCGCGCCGAGCACGCGCGCGGGTCCCTGTCTGCTGGTCGTGGTCTGGTTCATTGGCCCTGCGCATGAGCGGCGCTAAACTCGGATCCATTATGCCTGCCACGGTCGGCGGGCCGCCTGCGAGGTTCCCGATGCTGCATGGTCGTCCCGTCGCCGTCCTCGGCGGCGTCCGCATCCCCTTCTGCCGCCAGAACACCGCCTATGCGGACGTCGGCAACCTCGGCATGTCGGTGCGCACGCTCGGTGCCCTGGTGGAGAAGTTCGGCCTGCACGGCCAGCGCTTGGGCGAGGTCGCGATGGGGGCGGTGATCAAGCACTCCAGCGACTGGAACCTCGGCCGCGAGGCGGCGCTGTCGTCCGGGCTGTCGCCGCTGACGCCGGGCATCACCCTGCAGCGCGCCTGCGGCACCTCGCTGGATTCGATCATCACCATCGGCAACAAGATCGCCGCCGGCCAGATCGACAGCGGCATCGGCGGCGGCAGCGACACCACCTCCGACGTGCCGATCGTGTACGGCAAGTCGCTGCGCCGCCGCCTGCTGGCGGCCAATGTGGCCAAGACCCCGCGCGACCGGCTGGCGCAGTTCCGCGGCTTCCGCCTGCGCGAACTGAAGCCTGAATTCCCCGGCGTGGCCGAGCCGCGCACCGGCAAGTCGATGGGCGAGCACTGCGAGGACATGGCCAAGGAGTGGAGCATCTCGCGCGACTCGCAGGACGAGCTGGCGGTGGCCTCGCACCACAGGCTGGCCGCGGCCTACGAGCGCGGCTTCTTCGACGACCTGGTGGTGGCTTTCCGCGGGGTCTCGCGCGACAACATCCTGCGCGCCGATTCCACGCTGGAGAAGCTGGCGACGCTGAAGCCGGCCTTCGACAAGGTCTCCGGCCGCGGCACGCTCACCGCCGGCAATTCCACGCCGCTGACCGACGGCGCCGCCGCCTGCCTGCTGTCCACCGACGAATGGGCCGCCGCGCACGGCCACGAAGTGCTGTGCCACATCCGCGACGCGCACGTGGCCGCGGTCGACTTCGTCCATGGCGAAGGCCTGCTGATGGCGCCGACCGTGGCCGTGGCCGAAATGCTGGCGCGCAACGGCCTCACCCTGCAGGACTTCGACATCTACGAGATCCACGAGGCCTTCGCCGCCCAGGTGCTGTGCACGCTGCGCGCCTGGGAGAGCGAGGGCTACTGCCGCAACCGCCTTGGCCTGGACGCGCCGCTGGGCCGCATCGACCCGGCGAAGATCAACCCGGTCGGCTCGTCGCTGGCCACCGGCCACCCCTTCGCCGCCACCGGCGCGCGCGTGGTGGCCACCGCCGCCCGCCAGCTGCAGGAACGCGGCGGCGGCCGCGCCCTGGTGTCCATCTGCACCGCCGGCGGCATGGGCGTGGTGGCGATCCTCGAGCGCTGAGGGTTCTGCGCTCCGGGTGGGGCAGGTGGTTTTGCCACGGATTTACGCGGATGGGCGCGGATTTACGCGGATCTGGCCGAGGCCAGTGCACGGACCACGCCTTGCACGGGGCCTCTCGTTCCGAGAGGTGTTCCCCCGCGAGGCGGAAGATCCGGTCAGTTGTTGAAAGGATCCGTACGAGCCGCGGATCCATACTTCTGCTTCGCGTTTGCTCTATCCGTGTAAATCCGCGCCCATCCGCGTAAATCCGTGGCAAAAGCTTTTCCGCCCAGCCCCCCGTCGCCTTACAGCGGCGGAGGCAAGGACGCGGCGGGTTCGACGAAGGGGGCGGGCGGCTCGCCGCGCTGCATGCGCAGGGCGTTGGCGTAGGCGATGCGGGCGCGGCTGTCGTCGCCGGCGGTGGCGTAGCCGTCGCCCAGTTCCTCCCAGGCGTCGGGGCCGGCGCCCTGGGCGATCGCGCGCTGCAGGTGGTCCTGGGCCTGCGGCCAGTCGCCGCGGGCGCGGGCCAGGCGGGCGAGGGTGAGCAGCAGGGCCGGGCTGCCCGGATGCTGCTGCAGCCAGCGCCGGGCGGTGGCTTCGCGGTGCTCGACGCGCTCGATGGGCAGGCGGCCGTAACGGTTGGCCAGGGTTTCGTCCCAGCGCTCGTCCAGGGCGTTCTCGATGCTCGAGGTGGCGGCTTCTTCCCAGCGCAGGTCGGCGGCGCGGTCGGCGTAGGCGGCGACCACCCGGGGCTCGCTGCGCAGCGGCTTGGGCAGGGTTTCCCAGCGGTCGGCCAGGGCGTTGCCGTCGGCGGCTTCGGCCAGGGCCAGCGCGGCCCAGTCGCGCTCGCGCTCGGCGAGCACGGCCTCGGGCAGGGCCTGCTGCTGGCGCAGGGCGCCGAGCAGGGCATAGGCCTCGGCGGACTGGCGCGAGGCGGCCAGGGCGTCGGCACGCAGGGCCAGGCCGCGCGGTGACAGCGGCTGGGCGGCGGGGTCGTCCAGCGCGACCAGCGCGTCGGTGGGGCGATCCTCGGCCAGCGCCAGTTCGGCGCGGCCGATGGCGCGGGTCAGCGCGTGGCTGGCGTCGATCGCGTCGAGGTGGCTGCGCGCGGCGGCGTGGTCGCCGCGCGCCATGGCGGCGCGGGCGGCGGCCAGGCGCGCGACCGCGGCATCGCTGTCCTCGGCCGCCTGCGGCAGCAGCTTCTCCGCGCGGGCGTAGTGGCCCTGGTGCAGGGCCTCGAGGCCGGTGCCCAGGCGCTCGCGCGACTGGCGCTCGCGGCGGCTGCGCCAGGCGCGCAGCGGCAGCGCCACCAGCGACCACAGCAGCCACAGCACGAGCAGCCCGGCCACGACGGCCACCGAGACCCACAGCAGGTTGGTGGTGTAGTCCCAGCCGCGGTAGCGCACCAGCACATAGCCGGGATCCTGCGCGAGCAGGTGCCAGGCCATGGCGCCGATGATCGCCAGCAGGATCCAGACAAGCAGGTTTCGGAACAGGTTCATGGCAGCCTCCGATGTCGCCGCCACCCTAGCGGCGGCGATGTCGCGGCCGTGTTCACATTGGCGCGCGGGCGTCGTCGCGGCGGCCGCGCTGCAGGCGCAGCTGGTCGAGCGTGGTGCCCAGCGTCGGCAGTTCGACCGCCAGCGGCAGCGCGGCGATGGCGTCCAGCTCGCGCAGGCGGGCGTCGCGCGCCGCCGACCGCGGCCACAGCCGCGGCACCAGGGCGCGGACGCGGGCGAGGGCGGCGGCGTAGCCGGCGTGGTCGCGGCGTTCGGCCGCCATGCGCGCCAGCGACAGCTCCAGGCGCAGCGAGGCCAGGCCGGCCGCCCGCTCGCCGGCGTCGACCACCAGCACCTGGTCGCTGCGCCGGACATGGACGATGCGGCTGGCCACGCGCTGCCACCAGGGCTGCGCCGACGTCGTGGCGCCGCGCTCCGGCGTGGCCGCGGCCACGACGGGCGCGCCGGCCGCGGCGTCGAGGCCCGCCTCGAACGCGTCCAGGCGCGCGACCGCGGCGACGCGCGGGTCCGCGCCGAGTGCGTCGAGCATGGCGCGCTCGTCGGCCAGCACCTGGCGCAGGTCGATGTCGGCCGGGGCGTCGAGGGCGTCGAGCAGGCGCGCGGCCAGTGCATAGGCGCTGCGCGCGCCCTGCAGGTCGCCGGCGAGCAGCAGCCGCTGCCGGCCCTGCGCCAGCAGCAGTTCGATCTCGTCCAGGCGCAGCGCGCGCGCGGCATCCTGCGCCGGGTCGGCCAGGCGCTGCACGCTGTCCTCGAGCAGCGCCGCGCGCTGGCCCATCGCCAGCAGCTCGTCGCGCAGCAGGCGGTTGGTGGCCTCGGCCTGCTGCAGGCGCATGCCCTGGGCCTGCTGGCCCTGGCGCAGGGTGGCCACGCGCTGCTGCAGGGCCTCGATGCGCACGGTTTCCTCGGCGTCCGCGGCGCGGCGTTCGTCGCGCTCGGACTGCCACGCCCGCCAGCCCAGCGCACCGGCCAGCGGCAGCGCCACCAGCAGGAGCAGCCAGGCCAGTGCGGAGGTGCGGCGGCGGGGTGCCGCGGAAGACTCGGGGGCGTTCAAGGGCGCGCGCGGAAAGGAGCCGGGGCGCACATGTTAGGGCGTCGCGGACGCCTCCGTGCAGGCCGCGAGCATGTCCGGGATGCGCGCGCTGGCGGCGACCGCGGCCACGTGCAGGCCGTGGTCGCGTGCCAGGTCCGCGAGGCGGTCGCTGGCCGCGACCACGCGGGCGCGGCGGAGGCCGGCCAGAGCGTCGGCGGGCAGGGTCGTGAGCACCCTTTCCAGCGCTTCGCCGCTGCTCGCCAGCAGCCATGCCGGCGCGTCCAGCGCACGCAGCGCCGCGATTGCGCGCGGCGAAGGTGGCACCGGCACGCGCGCGTAGACGTTGGCGCGCAGCACCCGCGCGCCGCGCCCGGCCAGGGTGGCGGCGATCACGCCGCGACCGCCGGGCGCGGTCACCAGGCCGACGTCGAGGCCGTCGACGTCCTGCAGCTGCGGCAGCGCCAGCAGCCCCTCGCTGTCCATGCGCTGCGGCGAGGCGACATCACCCGCGCCCGCGCGGCGCAGCGCACGCGCGGTGCCGGCGCCAACCGCCACCCACGCCTGCCCATCGGCTGGCCGCAGCGCCTGCAGGCGGCGCGCGGACGCCACCGCGGCCGGACTGGTGAACACCACCTTGGGCGCCGCCAGTGACCGTTCCAGCGCGCGTCGTGCGTCGTCGTCATCGAGATCCTCGATGCGCCAGGGCGACAGCGCGAGGGTGCGCGCGCCCAGCGCGGCAGCGGCACGCCGCACGCCGCCGTGGCCGCCGACCGGCCGCAGCGAGATCACGTAGCATCCGGACAGCGGCCCGGTGGAGGCGTGCGCAGGCATCGCGCCAGCTTGGTGCCTGGCGCCCGCACCCGCAAGGCACCGGCCCCCGAAGACACTGGAACGCGACACATGCAACTGGACGACGAACTCCGCGCGCTGGATGCGCACTACCGCTCGATGCCGCCGGTGGCGGCCATGGACATCGCCATCGCCGGCCGCGACGTCGAGGCCGACACGCTGACCCTGCGCGCGCCGCTGGCGCTCAACGTCAACGACAAGGCCTGCGCCTTCGGCGGCAGCCTGGTGTCGCTGCTGACGCTGGCCGGCTGGGGCCTGGTGACCCTGCGCTGCCACCAGCTGGGCATCGACGCCGACGTCTTCGTGGCCGACAGCGAGATCCGCTACCTGGCCCCGCTCTACGCCGACCTGCGCGCCACCGCGGCGCTGGCCGACGGCAGCGGCTGGGCGCCGTTCGACCAGGCGCTGCGCAGCCGCGGCCGCGCCCGCGTGCGCATCGCCGCCAGCGTGCCGCTGCCCGATGGCGGCATCGCCACCACCCTGCGCGCCGGCTACGCCGCGATCGCCAGGGGTTAGGATGGCCGCCGCCATCCCCGGGAACCCCGACATGCGACCGATGCACGCCCGCAACGCCCTCGTCCTCCTCGCGCTGCTGGCCTGCGCGCTGCTGCTGCCCGGCTGCGCCAGCACCGGCAAGGGCGAGGCGCTGCAGCGCGCGCAGTATGCCTGGTCGGCGGCGATCCGCTGGGGCGACTTCGAGGGCGCCTGGAACCTGGTCGACCCGGAGTTCCGCGAGCAGCACCCGCTGACCGACGTCGAGCTGGAGCGCTATGCCCAGGTGCAGGTGTCCCATTACCGCGAGCTCGGCGTGCAGCCGGCCACGGACGGCACGGCTGTCCGCGACATCGACATCGGCGTGATCAACCGCCACACCATGGCCGAGCGCGGCATGCGCTACCGCGAATCCTGGCGCTGGGACGAGGCCGCGGGCACCTGGTGGAACACCGGCGGCCTGCCCGACTTCTGGCGCGGCGAGTAGCCGCCGCGCGCTTTGCGCCGCCGGCGGCACTGGGAGACAATCGCCGCCCGCCGCAGGATGGCCGACCAACGTGAACTTCGAAGAACTGTGGGCCTTCCTCGGCCGCAACCCCATGCTGTCGCTGGCCCTGGCCGGCATCACCGTGGCGATCGTCTACACCGAGCTCATGCGCGTGTTCCGCGGCTTCAAGGGCCTGCGCCCGGCCGAGCTCACCGCGCTGGTGAACCGCGAGGACGCGCTGGTGGTCGACCTGCGCCCGGCCGCCGAGTTCGAGAAGGGCCACATCCCCGGCTCGAAGAACGTGCAGATGGCCCAGTTCGATCCCGAGAACAAGGCCCTGGCCGGCGCGAAGTCGCTGCCGGTGGTGGCCGTGTGCAAGACCGGCGTGACCGCGGTCGACGCTGCCAAGCGCCTGCGCAAGGCCGGCTTCGAGAAGGTCTACGTGCTCGAAGGTGGCATCGGCGCGTGGCAGCAGGCCGACCTGCCGCTGGCCAAGGGGCGCGGCAAGTAGCCGTCGGCCCCGTGCGATAATCCTCTCCTTAACCCGAATTCCGCTGGAGCAACACGAGATGTCCGACCAGGAAGCCACCAACGCCAACGGCGCCGCCGGTGCGCAGCAGCCGAACGGCCCGCAGTTCACCGTCGAGAAGATCTACGTCAAGGACGTCTCCTTCGAGGCCCCGAAGACCCCGCAGGCCTTCGGCGAGCAGGGCCAGCCGCAGCTGCAGATGAACCTCAACCAGCGGGTCACCCGCATCGCCGACAACTCGTTCGAGGTGGTGCTGGGCATCAACCTGACCTGCAAGCTGTCGGACGAGAAGACCGTGTACCTGGTCGAAGTGCAGCAGGCCGGCCTGTTCAACCTCTCCGGCTTCGACGACCAGTCGCTGGACGCGATGCTCGGCACCCACTGCCCGACCATCCTGTATCCCTACGCGCGCCAGATCGTCGGCGACCTGATCCAGGCCGGTGGCTTCGCGCCCTTCCTGCTGCAGCCGATCAACTTCGAAGCGCTGTACGCCGAAGGCCTGCGCCAGCGCGCGCAGCAGTCCGCGCAGGGCGTCGACCTGGCCAGCGGCGAGACCAGCGGCAACGCCTGAGTGTCCGCGAAGCTTTCCATCGCACCGCCGGGCAAGCCGGCGGTCGCGGTGCTCGGTGCGGGCTCCTGGGGAACCGCGCTCGCGGCGCTGATCGCGCGCCACGAACATCCGACCCTGCTGTGGGGTCGCGACCAGGCGGTGGCCGATGCCGTCAATGCCGGCGGTGGCAATCCGCGCTACCTGCCGGGCATCGACCTGCCGACGGCGCTGCGCGCGACCACCAGCCTGGCCGAGGCCCTGGCCGGCGCGGACCTGGTGCTGGTCGTGGTGCCGTCGCATGCGTTCACCGACACCCTGCAGGCGCTGGCGCCGCTGCGCCCGGCGCACGCCGGCGTGGCCTGGGCAACCAAGGGCTTCGAGCCCGGCTCCGGCCGCTTCCTGCATGAGGTCGCGGGCGAGGTGCTGGGGCCCGACGTGCCGCTGGCGGTGGTCACCGGGCCGTCGTTCGCGAAGGAGGTCGCGGCCGGCATGCCGACCGCCGTCACCGTCCATGGCGATGACGAAGGCTTCGCGCAGTCGGTCGCCGACGTGCTGCACGGGCCGGCCTTCCGCGCCTATACCGGCAGCGACATGCGCGGCGCCGAACTCGGCGGCGCGATGAAGAACGTGCTGGCCGTGGCCACCGGCGTGGCCGACGGCATGGGCCTGGGGCTCAACGCCCGCGCCGGCCTGATCACGCGCGGGCTCAACGAGATGCTGCGCCTGAACATCGCCATCGGTGGCCAGCCGGAAACCCTGATGGGCCTGGCCGGCCTCGGCGACCTGGTGCTGACCTGCACCGGCGACCTGTCGCGCAACCGCCGCCTGGGCCTGGCGCTTGGCCGCGGCCAGAGCCTGGACGACGCCGTGCGCGGGATCGGACAGGTGGTGGAATCGGTGCAGACCGCGGACGAGGTGATGCGCCAGGCCGACGCCCACGGCGTGGAGCTGCCGATCTCCAGCAACGTCCGTGACGTGCTGCACGGCGACATCACCCCGGCCGAAGGCCTGGCCCGGCTGCTCGCGCGCGAGCAGAAGGCCGAGTACGCCGGCAAGCTGATCGCCTGACGCCTGACGCCTGACGCCTGACGCCTGACGCCTGTGCTGCACGCGGGTAGGGAAAAAAAAGAAAGGTTCTTCTCCCAACTGCGGGGAAGAACGCGGGCGGGGGCATCGCCGCGCTTCGACGCATGGCCTGCTGCCGCTCATGTCCCCCGATGCCGGCCCGCCGGGCCGGCATCTCCTCCTTGACTTCCCGTCAGCAGGCCACGCGCCGAAGCCGTGCAGGGTTCTGGCGGCCCGTTGCAAAAAGAGCAGCCGCGCGTCGTTGGCACTGCATGACCCGCAACGTACAACAACGTTCCGCCGCCTTTCTCCAGTGGTTGCAGGTGGACCGCTTCCACCTTCCCTCCAGCAACCGACACCCGTCCGGACTGCGGTGCGATGCCTGCTGGCGGGAAGTCAAGGAGGAGGCTGTGGCCGCAGGCCGCAGCCGGGGGACATGAGCGGCAGCAGGCATCGCACCGCAGCACGACCACCCTCCCGCCGGCCGCGTCCGGGATCAGCGCAGCGCGCGATCCCTCACTTGGGAGAAGAACCAAAAGAAAACCCCGGCCTTGCGGCCGGGGTCATGTCGCGGAGCGGGGAGAGAGGTCGCCCCGCGACCCGGGGACTACCCGTGTTACCAGGTGAAGCGCGGGCCGATGAACCACTCGGTCACGTCGCCGTTGAACTTGACGTCGCCGTTGAGGCCCCAGTTGGCGTTGAAGGCCACGTTGGCACCCAGGCGGCCGTAGAAGTCACCGTCGATGCCGCCGTCGTAGTCCTCATAGCCGACCAGCGCGTAGCCGTCGAAGTTGCGCGCCAGCAGGCCGCGCACGCCGACCTCGGTGCTCCAGCCGTCGAAATCCAGCTCCTGGCCGAGCACGCGGCCGGCATCGAGCTTCTGGTAGGCCACGCGTGCGAGCAGGTCGGTGCGCGGCGCGATCTCGAGGTTGTAGCCGACGCCGATGCGGTAGTCGTCGATGTCGAGGTTGGTGTTGTCGATCTCCTGGCTGCCGAAGCCGCCGAAGACGTGGAAGTTGGGGTGGAAGGCGACCGAGCCGTTGACGTCGTAGCCGTCGGCGTCGACATCGCCGCTGGTGGCCTGGTAGCCGGCCTGCAGGTAGTTGTAGGTGACGCCTTCGGCGGCATTCGCGGCGAACGGCATCGATGCCGCCAGCGCCATGGCGATCAGGGAACGCTTCATCAGGGGGGATCCTCTGTTTCGTTCTTGCTTTAGGAAGAGGACCGGCCACGGGGGCAGGGGAGGGGAGAGAACCGATCGGGGAAATCGGATACCGCCCGTGGCCGGTCCGAGCATTCTCCCAGCGTGAAGGCAACGCCACCTGAATATTGAACCGTCTGGTGCAGGAACCTTTTGCGATGCTGCGTGTCGCGCATGCAACGACGACGCGCCCTCAGCCCGCGCCGGGAAAATCCGCCTGCCGCCAGGCCTCGTACGCCACCACCGCCACCGCGTTCGACAGGTTGAGGCTGCGGTTGCCGGGCCGCATCGGCAGCCGCAGGCGGCGTCCGGCGGGGATGGTGTCGAGCACCGCGTCCGGCAGCCCGCGCGTCTCGCAGCCGAACAGGAAGGCGTCGCCGTCGGCGTAGCGCGGCAGGTCGTAGCGCACCTGGCCGCGCGCGCTGAGCGCGAACAGCCGCGCCGGTGCGATCGCCGCCAGCGCCGCGTCCAGGCCGTCGTGCACCGCGACGCGGGCGTACTCGTGGTAGTCGAGGCCGGCGCGCCGCAGCTGCCGGTCCTCCATGTCGAAGCCCAGCGGCCGCACCAGGTGCAGGCGCGCGCCGGTGTTGGCGCACAGGCGGATCACGTTGCCGGTGTTGGGCGGGATCTCCGGCTGGTGGAGGATGATGTCGATCATCGGGCGCTGGTGGCTGCGGCGGGCGGGAAGGATAGCCGGCCGGCCCGGCTCACCAGGGCAGCGCGGCCCCGCGCCAGTCGAGGAAGCGCCCGCTGTCGCCTTCGACGAGGCCGTCGATGACGTCGAGCAGGCCGGCGGCGGACTCGCCGACGCTTTCGGTGGCCTGCTCCCCGCCCATCTCTGTCTGCACCCAGCCTGGATGCAGCGCGACCACCGTGATGCCGCGGTCGGCCAGCGCATGCGCCAGCAGCGCGGTCGCCATGTTCTGCGCCGCCTTGCTGATGTTGTAGCTGGGGGTGCCGAAGCGGCCGCAGCCGGCGATCGAACCCAGCTGCGAGGACAGGTTGGCGACCGTGGCGCCGTCGGCCAGCAGCGGCGCCAGCGCCTGCGCGAGCAGCAGCGGGCCCATCGCGTTGACCCGGAAGCTGTGCTCGAGGTTGGCCTCGCCCAGGTGTCCGAAGCGTTCGCCGGAATGCAGCACGCCGGCGTTGTTCACCAGCAGGTCGATGCCGCCGGCCTCGCCCAGCACCAGCGGCAGTTCGGCGGCGAACGCCGCGCGGGAGCGGGCGTCGGCCACGTCCAGCGGCAGGACGTGCAGGCGCCCGGGATGCTCGCCGGCGAGACCGTTGAGCGCGGTGGCGCGGCCCGGGATGCGGCATGCGGCGACGACGTGGTCGCCGCGGTCGAGCAGGCGGCGGGCCAGCTCCAGGCCCAGGCCGCGGTTGGCGCCGGTGACGATCGAGGTGCGGATGCGGGTGTCCATGCCCCGAGGATGCACCAGTCGCGGTGGCGGCGCCGTGCGGACCGGGACCAATGACCCGCTCGGGCGGCCCCGCGGCGCGCCTACCATGGCGGTTTCGATCCCGCAGGAAGCCCCATGCCGACCTCCAAGCCCCAACCGCGCCGCGCCACCGTCCTCGCCATCGCGCTTGCCGCCGCCCTCGGCGTGGCGGCGCCCCTGGCCTGGGCCGCGGCGCCGCCGGCACCCGCGGAGGCCGGCGTCGACATCGCCTACGAGGAATTCACCCTGCCCAACGGCCTGCGCGTGGTGGTGCATACCGACCGCAAGGCGCCGATCGTGGCGGTGAACCTCTGGTACCACGTCGGCAGCAAGGACGAGCCCTCCGGGCGCAGCGGCTTCGCGCACCTGTTCGAGCACCTGATGTTCCAGGCGTCCGAGAACCATGACGGCGAATACTTCGCGCCCTTCAAGCAGGTCGGCGTGACCGACCAGAACGGCACCACCAACACCGACCGCACCAACTACTTCCAGAACGTGCCCACCACCGCGCTCGACACCGCGCTGTGGATGGAGTCCGACCGCATGGGCCACCTGCTGGGCGCGGTCACGCAGGCGGCGCTGGACGAGCAGCGCGGCGTGGTCCAGAACGAGAAGCGCCAGGGCGAGAACCAGCCCTACGGCCAGGCCTGGACCAGGCTCATGAAGGCCCTGTACCCGGCCGGCCATCCGTACAACCACACCGTGATCGGCTCGATGAACGACCTCGACGCCGCCGCGCTCGAGGACGTGCACGCCTGGTTCCGCGCCTGGTACGGGCCGAACAACGCGGTGCTGGTGCTGGCCGGCGACATCGACCTGGCCACCGCGAAGGAGAAGGTGGCGAAGTACTTCGGCCACATCCCTGCCGGCCCTGACATGGCGCAGCCGGAGGTGGACGTGGCGCGCCGCGCGGAATCGACGCGCGAGATGATGGAGGACAAGGTGCCGCAGCCGCGCATCTACCGCGTGTGGAACGTGGCCGAAGTGGGCAACCCGGACCTCGACCGCCTGCAGCTGCTGGCCCAGGTGCTGGGCGGCAGCCGCTCCTCGCGCCTGGACGCGCGCCTGCTGCACCGCGACCAGCTGGTCGACAGCATCAGCGCCGGCACCTACGGCAAGCAGCTGGGCTCGAACTTCATGGTCATCGCCAACGTCAAGCAGGGCGTGGACCCGGCGAAGGTGGAGGCCGCGATCGACGAGGAGATCACGCGCCTGCTGGCCGAAGGCCCGACCGCCGAAGAGCTGGAGCGCGCGCGCGCCGTGTTCCGCGCCGGCTTCGTCCGCGGCATCGAGCGCATCGGCGGCTTCGGTGGCAAGGCCGATGCGCTGGCCGAGTGCGCGGTGTACGCCGGCGACCCGGGCTGCTTCCGCGAGTCGCTGCGCATCATCGACACCGCCACCGCCGCCGAGCTGCAGGCCACCGGCCGCGAATGGCTGGGCAAGGGCGAGCACACCCTGGTGGTGATGCCCGGCGAACGCACGCCGCTGGCCGAGGAGCCCGCGGGCGTCCCGCAGCCCTGGGACCTGCCGGAGGTCGATGCCCGCTACTCCACGCTCGCCCCCGCGGTCGACCGCAGCCAGGGCGTGCCGATGCCCGAGGCCTTTCCCGAGCTCAAGTTCCCGGCCGTCGAGCGCGCCACCCTGTCCAACGGCAGCACGGTGGTGCTGGCGCGGCGCAGCGGCGTGCCGGTGGTGCAGCTCGACTACCAGTTCCCGGGCGCGGGCTACAGCGCGGACGGCGAAGGCCGCATGGGCACCGCCAGCTTCGCGATGGGCATGCTCGACGAGGGTGCCGCCGGCGTCGGCCCGCTGGAGTTCGCCGAGCGCGCCGAAGCGCTGGGTGCGCAGCTGGGCGCGGGCGCGTCACTGGATGCCGGCACCGCCTGGCTGTCGGCGCTGAGCGACCGGCTCGACGCGTCGGTGGCGCTGTTCGCCGACATGCTGCGCCGGCCGGACTTCGCGGCCTCCGAGATCGAGCGCGTGCGCGCGACCTGGATCGCCAACATCGCCCAGGAGAAGGCGCGGCCGCAGACCGCGGCGCTGCGCGTGCTGCCGCCGCTGCTGTACGGCGAGGGCCACCCCTATGCGATGCCGTTCACCGGCAGCGGCACCGAGGCCTCGATCGCGGCGCTCGATCGCGACGACCTCGTGGCCTTCCACCGGGCCAGCGTCCGTCCCGAGGGCGCGACCCTGGTCGTGGTCGGCGACACCACCCTGGGCGAGCTCGTGCCGGTGCTGGAGAAGCATCTCGGCGACTGGCGCGGCAGCGGCACGGTGCCGGCCGCCGCCGCGGCGATCCCGGAGGTGGCGCGCCCCGCGAAGGCGCGCGTGTTCCTGATCGACCAGCCCGGCGCGGTGCAGGCCAACATCTACGCCGGCCTGCTGGTGCCGCCGAGCACCGATGCCGGCGCGGTGCGCCTGGACATCGCCAACGGCGTGATCGGCGGCGACTTCACCGCGCGGCTCAACATGAACCTGCGCGAGGACAAGCACTGGTCCTACGGCGCGCGCAGCGGCGCGTCCGGTGCCCTGGGCCAACGCCCGTGGCTGGCCTCGGCGCCGGTGCAGATCGACCGCACGGCCGACGCCATGGCCGAGATGCAGCGCGAGATCGCCGCGTTTGCCGGCGGCGAGGCGCCGCCGACGGCCGAAGAGGTCGACCGCATCCGCGCGATCAACACCCTGAGCCTGCCCGGCGCCTACGAGACCGCGGCGTCGGTGGCGTCCACCATCGCCGGCAACGTGATGTACGGGCGCCCGGACGACTACGTGGCGCGCCGCAAGGCCGAGATCGAGGCCATGACCCCGGCGCAGGTGGCCGCGGCCGCGAAGGCCCTCGATCCGGACGCCCTGACCTGGGTGGTGGTCGGCGACCTGTCGCAGATCGAGGCCCCGGTGCGCGCGCTGGGGCTGGGCGAAGTGACCATCCTCGACGCCGACGGTCAGCCCGTCGCGCGCTGAGCCTCCGTCATCTCCTCCTCCCCTCCGCCTCCCCTGCACTGCCCTGACCTGTAGGAGCAGCTACAGCTGCGACCCGCAAACCCGCAAACCCGCGAATCCTGAACCGGGCTCGCACACCGGGTCGCAGCTGTAGCTGCTCCTACAGGTCAGGGCAGGGCAGGGCAGGGCAGGACAGGGCAGGACAGGACAGAGGGGATGGGGAGCGGCGGGGTGATTCTTGGCACAATCGGGTATTCGCCACGGAGCTGATCCATGCGTCCACTGCTGCTGATTCCCCTGCTCGCCACGCTGTCCGCCTGCACCTGGGTGCACATGGCGCCCGGTGCGTCCTCGGTGCGGGTGGCGGCCTCGCCGCCGGCCGGCTGCGAGAAGCGCGGGGAAGTGGAGGTGGCGGTGAAGCACAGCATCGCCTTCATCGACCGCAACCCGCTGCGGGTGCGCGAGGAGCTGGAAACACTGGCCCGCAACGAAGCCCCCGGCCTGGGCGCCGACACCATCCACGCGCTGGGCGATCCGCTGCGCGGGGCGCAGCGCTGGGCCGCCTGGCGCTGCGGCGGCTGAGCCCAGGCCCCCGGAAAGGGCCTCCGGCCCCGGAAAAGTGCGCGCCGGGGCCGAAGCCGGTACCCTAGGAAATCTTTTGTTCCTGTTACTGGCGGCACGCCCATGTTGTTCCAGCACGTAGCCATCGCCGGCCTCGCCCACATCGACGCCCCGCGTCGCCTGTCCTCGGACGAGATCAACGCCCGCCTGAAGCCGACGCTCGACCGCCTCGGCATCAAGACCGATGTCCTCAAGGACATCGCCGGCATCCACGCCCGCCGGCTGTGGGACGGCGACATGCAGGCCTCCGATGCCGCCACCCTCGCAGGCGTCAAGGCGCTGGCCGACGCCGGCATCGACCCGGACAAGGTCGGCCTGCTGGTCAACACCTCGGTCAGCCGCGACTACCTCGAGCCGTCCACGGCCTCGATCGTCAGCGGCAACCTGGGCCTGCCCGACACCTGCCAGAACTTCGACGTCGCCAACGCGTGCCTCGCCTTCATCAACGGCATGGACATCGCCAGCCGCATGATCGAGCGCGGCGAGATCGACTACGCCCTGGTGGTGGACGGCGAGACCGCCGACCTCGCCTACGAGAAGACCATCGAGCGCATGACCCGCGCCGACGTCACCGACGAGGACTTCCGCAACGAGCTGGCCACGCTCACGCTGGGCTCCGGCGCCGCCGCCATGGTGCTGGCCCGCGCCGAACTCGCCCCCGGCGCTCCGCGCTACAGGGGCGGCGTGACCCGCGCGGCCACCGAGTGGAACAAGCTCTGCCGCGGCAACCTCGACGGCATGATCACCGACACCCGCCTGCTGCTGATCGAGGGCATCAAGCTCGCCACCAAGACCTTCGAGGTCGCCAAGCAGAAGCTGGGCTGGGTGGCGAGCGAGCTCGACGAGTTCGTGATCCACCAGGTCAGCAAGGTGCACACCGCGGCCTTCACCAAGGCCATGGGCATCGACCCGAAGAAGGTCATGACCATCTTCGGCGAGCACGGCAACATCGGCCCGGCCTCGGTGCCGATCGTGCTGTCGAAGCTGCGCGAGGAGGGCCGCCTGAAGAAGGGCAACCGCATCGCGCTGCTGGGCATCGGATCGGGGCTGAACTGCTCGATGGCCGAGGTGGTCTGGTAAGTCCGGGCCACATCGCAGCGTGACCGGGGCCGGCCTGTCCGGCCCCGCGTCGTTTCAGGGGCGCGCGTGCGCCGCATCGACTGGCACCGCGGCATGGGGGTGGCGCCGGCCATCACTGCGTCGGAGAGGCCAAGGTCTGCCATGGAATTCGGTTTCGAGGTCTTCGCCCTGCTGGCGCTGGCGGCGTTCGTCGCCGGCACCATCGACGCGCTGGCCGGCGGCGGCGGGCTGATCACCATCCCCGCGCTGATGGCTGCCGGCATCCCGCCGGTGCAGGCCATCGCCACCAACAAGCTGCAATCGAGCTTCGGCACCACCAGCGCCGTGCTGGCGTTCGCGCGCCAGGGGCGCATCGACTTCCGGCGCTTCCTGTGGCCCGCGGTGGGCGCGTTCGCCGGCTCGGTGGGCGGCGCGATCGCAATCCAGCTGGTGGATCCCTCGTTCCTGGCCGGCCTGGTGCCGGTACTGCTGGTGGCGATGGCGTCCTACTTCCTGCTGGGCCCGAAGGCCAGCGAAGCCGAACGCCACGCGCGCCTGGGGCAGGCGGCGCTGGTCACGATCATGTTCGCGCTGGGTTTCTACGATGGCTTCTTCGGCCCCGGCACCGGCTCGTTCATGGCGACCATGCTGGTGGCGCTGTTCGGCTTCGGCCTGGTGTCGGCCACGGCGCATACCAAGCTGCTGAACCTGTCGAGCAACATCGCGGCCCTGGCGACCCTGGTCATCGGCGGCCAGGTGCTGTGGACGGTGGGCCTGGTGATGGCGGTGGCGAGCATTGCCGGCGGCCAGTTGGGTGCGCACCTGGCGCTTGGCAAGGCCGGCGCCCGCCTGATCCGGCCGTTGCTGGTGGTGATGTCGCTGGCGCTGACGGCGAAGCTGCTGATGGAGCCGGGGAATCCGCTGGTGGGGTGGGTGAGGGGGCTGGTGGGCTGAGGGCGGTTTGTGCCGGATTCCGGCCAACCGTTACCTAGCCGGATCCGCGTCCGGCTAAGTAACGCTGCGAGTCACTTTGACAACAGATGTTGATCTAAGTAACGATTCAGCGACTATCAGTTCCCTGGAGGGCTCCATGGTCAGGAAGACCGGGCATTACGTCACCAGCACACTGAATGGGCAGTCGTACCAGGCATTCGTACCTGCGCCCTTGCCGCCCGATCCACCGCTCCAGCTCAACCACGATCTGGCCAACCTGCGCGACAAGGCCCTGGTGGCGCTGGGCGAGCTCAAAGGCATCACGCGCATCCTCCCGGACGCACGACTGTTCCTTTACCAGTACGTGCGCAAGGAAGCCCTCCTGTCCTCGCAGATCGAGGGCACGCAATCCTCGCTGTCGGACCTGCTGCTGTTCGAGTTGGATGAAGCGCCGGGCGTACCGCTCGACGATGTGCGCGAAGTTTCGAATTACATCGATGCCCTGGAACATGCGTTGCAGCGCGTGCGCGATGGTTTCCCGCTGTCCCTGCGCCTGCTGCTGGAGATGCACGAGCACCTGCTCCGTCGTGGGCGCGGGGCAGGAAAGGCGCCCGGACAGTTCCGGCGCACGCAGGTGTGGCTGGGAGGACCCAGCCCGGACCGCGCGCAATTCGTGCCCCCGCCCGCCAATCATCTCGACACATGCCTTGGCGAGCTGGAACGGTTCCTGCACGCGACCGAGGACGGCATATCACCGCTGGCGCGCGCTGCCCTTGCGCACGTGCAGTTCGAGACGATCCATCCCTTCCTGGACGGCAACGGCCGGCTTGGGCGTTTGTTGATCGTGCTGATGCTCTTCGATGCCGGACTGCTGGAGGAGCCCTCCCTCTATCTCAGCCTCTATTTCAAATCCCGTCGTGAGGAGTACTACCAGCGACTGGACGCCGTCAGGACGCAGGGTGACTGGGAAGGGTGGCTCGGTTTCTTCTTCGATGGCGTGGCCGCGACCTCGGGCCAGGCCGTGGATACGGCGCAACGGCTGCTGCGCCTGTTCCAGGACGATCGCGACCGTCTCCGCGGTGCCGGCCGCATCGCCGGCACCGCGTTGCAGCTGCATGAAGCGTTCACGCGCAATCCCCTGAGGACAACGGCGCGGCTGTTGCAGGAAACCGGTCTGTCGAAACCGGCGATCGCCCGAGGGCTGGACGCGATGCAGGCACAGGGCGTGATCCGCGAGATCACCGGGAAGCAGCGCTACAGGATCTTTGCCTACCAGCCCTATCTCGACATCCTCAGCGAAGGCGCGCAACCGCTGTGAGCAACGTCAAGGTCAGCCTGTAGGGCCCGTGCCTTGGGCGTTTGCGCATCGTTGGGCCATGCAGATGATAACGCTGGTCCGAGGCTCTGCTTGAACCCGTCGCATGCTACTGCTCAACGCGAAAGCTCCCGCAGCAAATCCCGATGGAACCGCGCCGGGTCCTGGATATGCGGCGAATGCCCCAGATCCTCGTACTCCACCAGCACGGCGCCGGGGATTTCTTCCGCGGCCCGACGTCCCAGCGCCCGGTAATCCCCAAGCTTCGCCTGCACCTCCGGCGCCGCCGCGCCCTTGCCCAGCGCGGTCCGGTCATGCACCCCGATGAACAGCGTCGTCGGAACCCGCAGCAACGGAAGCTCGTACACCACCGGTTGCCCCATCAGCATGTCGAACGTCAGCGCCTGGTGCCATGCGACGACCTCGCGGCCCGGGCCCGCGTACATGCCGGCCTGCATCCTCGCCCAGCGCTCGAACTCCGGGCGCCATTCGCCTGCGTAATACACCGTGGTCTGGTAGTCGCGGATGCTGTCGTAGCTCGTGCGCAGTTCCGATGCGTAGACCTGCTCCACCGGCTGGTAGGGCACGCCCTCCGCCTTCCAGTCCTCCAGGCCGATGGGGCCGACGAGGGCCAGGTGTTCGACGGTGTCTGGATACATCAGCGCGTAGCGCATCGCCAGCATCCCGCCCATGGAGTGGCCGACCACCACGCTGCGCTCGATCCCGAGCGATGCGAGCAGGCCGCGGGTGTTGTGCGCCAGGCCCGCGAGCGCGTACTGGTAGCCGTCGGGCTTGCTGGATTTGCAGAAGCCGATCTGGTCGGGCGCGATCACGCGGTAGCCGGCGTCCGCCAGCGCGGCGATGGTCTGCTCCCAGGTGGCGGCGCAGAAGTTCTTGCCATGCAGCAGCAGCGCGGTGCGGCCGTTGGCCTCGCCGGTCGGCGGCACGTCGAGGTAGGCCATCTCCACCTGCTGGCGCTGCGACGCGAACGCGTGCGTGCGCACCGGATGCGGGTAGTCGAAGCCTTCCAGCCGCGGGCCGTAGCCCGCGGCGTCGTCAGCCGTCGCGGCGGCGGCGATGCCGACCGTACCGAGGAGACTGGCGATCAGGATCACCGCGCTGCTCATCCGGACCCGCTTGCCCATGTCCTTCTCCTGGTCGATGGCGCTACCGGGCGTCAGTGCGTCCCGCAGCACTTCTTGTACTTCTTCCCGCTGCCGCAGGGGCAGGAGGCGTTGCGCTCCGGTGCCGCGTCGCGGCGGATCGGCGTGCGCGGGGTCAGCGCCTCCACCCGGTGGTGGTTGAGGTCGGCCATCATCCCGGGGATGTCGATGACGATGCCCAGGCGTTCGCGGTAGCCGACGGGCATCGCTTCGGCGGTGGGGTCCTCGGGATTGATGGCTTCGCCGCTGGCCAGCCGGTCCAGGCCGTCGAAGATGTCCTCGATCCACTCGTGTCCATCCAGCCATGCATCCCACTCGGCTTCGCGCAGCATCACCGCGGAGAAGAAGCCCTGGGCCCAGTCGGCGCCGACGTCGAGTTCGTCTTCGTGCAGCGCGTCCTCGCCGGTCAGCTCGGGGTCCTCGGGCAGCCACATCAGCGGCGCCAGGTGGTCGGGCAGGTCGCCTTCGTCGTAGCGCACGCGCGCGGTGCACATGTTCAGGTGGCCAAGCAGCAGCTGCTGGACCTCGTCCGCCTCGGCGGCGTCGTCCCAGGTCGGCGCCTTGCCGCCCCAGACCACGGGCTGCCATTCCTCCGGCGGCACGGCCGAAGGCGAGACCGCCAGCGCGGTCAGGAAGCCGTCCAGCGCTTCGAGGTTGAAGCCCTTGAATGGCACGGCGCGCCGGTCGAGGAGGTCGGACAGGCGCTCGATGTCGGCTTCGTCGAGATACGTCTTGGCGTGGGATGGGGACATGGACGTCGGGTGCGGGAAGTGAACGTGCATGGTAGTCGCCCCTTCGCGCGCCCGGGACGCATCGGGCATCAGCCCCCGGCGACCGCGGCCTACAATGGCGGCCGCCGTCCGCCAAGGTGTCCACGATGCAGTTTCCGGGCTATCCCGCCACCCGCCACCGCTTCCAGGTCCGCCCCGGCATCGAGCTGAGCTATCTCGACGAAGGCCCGCGCGATGGCGAGGTCGTGGTCATGGTCCACGGCAATCCGTCGTGGAGCTATTACTGGCGCACGCTGGTGGCCGGCCTCTCGGACCGCTACCGCTGCATCGTGCCGGACCACGTCGGCATGGGGCTTTCCGACAAGCCCGACGACGCGCCCGACGCGATCCCGCGCTACGACTACACCCTGCAGTCACGGGTCGATGACCTCTCCGCGCTGCTCGAGCACCTGGGCATCGACGGCCCGGTGACGCTGGCGGTGCACGACTGGGGCGGGATGATCGGCTTCGGCTGGGCGCTGTCGCACCAGGCGCAGGTGCAGCGGCTGGTGGTGCTCAACACCGCGGCCTTCCCGATGCCCGAGGCCAAGGCTATGCCCTGGCAGATCGCGCTGGGCCGCGACTACACCATCGGCGAGATGGTGATCCGCGGCTTCAACGCGTTCTCGTCCGGCGCGTCGTGGCTGGGCGTGGAGCGCAGGATGCCGGCCGCGGTGCGCCGCGCCTACGTGGCGCCCTACGACAGCTGGAAGAACCGTATTTCCACGGTGCGCTTCATGCAGGACATCCCGCTGTCGCCGAAGGACCGGGCGTGGCCGCTGCTGGAGGAATCCGGCCGGCGGCTGCACGAGTACGCGGGCCTGCCGGCCTTTATCGGCTGGGGGCTGAAGGACTTCGTGTTCGACCATCACTTCCTCGAGCGCTTCCAGGCCGAACTGCCGGGTGCCGAGGTCATGGCGTTCGACGATGCCGGGCACTACGTGCTGGAGGACAGGCACGAGGTGCTGGTGCCCGCGATCCGCGACTTCCTCGACCGCAATCCCATTCCGTCCCCCAGCCCCTGAAGCCTCCCCGCCCCTGCCCCTCTTGTAGGAGCAGCTATAGCTGCGACCCGGGGCATCTGGTCGCAGCTATAGCTGCTCCTACAGGAGGGTGGCGGGGTCGGGTGGCGCGGGTCAGGGGGCGTCGGTCAGACGGCCATCAGACGGCGATCAGGCCGCGATCGGCGGCGGCAGCGCGGGCGGCGGGGTGCCGCGGTCGTTGGGGTTGTCGCTGCCGTCGGGATTGCCGTCGCGGTCGTTGGCCGCGGCTTCGCGCCAGATCCAGTCGGCCGGGGTCAGCGGCGGCAGGCCGTGGGCGAGGCGGGCCTGGTCGCACTGGCGGCTGGGCTGGCCGGATTCCCAGGAGGCCGCCACGTCGCGGCAGGCCTGCGGACGCACCGGGTGGATGCTGCAGCGCGAATATCGGCCGATGTCCGCATCCAGGGCCACGCAGCGCGGATCGCCGCCGCCTTCGGTGCCGTGCATGGCGCGTTCGTGGCTGCGCAGCGGGACGGTCAGCTCCGCGGGCACCAGGCCGCCCAGCGCGGGCTCGGCTTCGGACCAGTGGAAGCTGACGCGGTAGTGGGCGCAGCAGGCGCCGCAGCTGAGGCAGGGATGGGGCACGCGGGCGATTCGCGGGGCGGCGGGCGCGGAATTCTTCGGCAAGCCGCGGTGGTGTGCAAGGGGAGGACGTTCGCCGGTGCCGCTCGGCAGCGGCGACACCTCGCCCAACCCATGTGCCTGGTGCCGTCCGCGCTGGTCGCTTCCCGGCTTCCTGTAGGAGCAGCTACAGCTGCGACCCCCTGGACTCAGGCACCAGCGCGCGCCGCCTCCAGGCCCTGCTGCCAGAAGTCCGCCTCGAGGCGGGCGGCCTTGCCGAAGATGCCGACCAGCTCGCCGAAGCGGGCGTCGCTGCCGTAGCGGCGCCCCAGGTCCTCCAGCCAGTCGTGCGCAGCCTTGCCGGCCTGCTGGAAGGCGTCGCCGGAATACTCCGCGATCCAGTCGCGGTAGGGATGGTCGGCGCGGACCGCATCGATGCCGTCGGGCGCGAGCCTGCGTCCGATCTCGGCGTAGCCCAGGGTGCAGGGGATCAGCGCCACCTGCAGGTCGAGCAGGTCGCCGGACATGCCGACGTCCAGCACGTAGCGGGTGTAGGCCACGGTGGCCTGCTGTTCTTCGGTGGCTTCGACGTCGGCGGCCGACAGGCCCCAGCGCTCGCAGACGCGCAGGTGCAGGCCCATTTCGTCCAGGATCGCGGCCAGGCCGCCGCGCGCGGCCTGCATGTCGGCCAGGGTGCGGCTCTTGTATGCGGCCAGCGCATGCGCGCGCGCGAACTGGATCAGGAACAGGTAGTCCTGCACCAGGTAGTTCCGGAACGCGGCCTGCGGCAGGCTGCCATCGCCTAGGCCGCGGACGAAGGCGTGGTCGACGTAGGCGTTCCAGTCCTCGGGGGCGGCGGACTTCAGGCGCTCGAGCAGTGACATGGACGGACTCCGGAGCGCGGCGCCAGCCGCGGGGGCCGGCGATTGTCGGCCATCGCCGCGGACGCGGCCAGGGTCGCGGCATGAACCCGACGCGGCTGACGGGCGATAATCCAGGCATGACCGACGCCTGCAACATCGCCGCGGCCCTGCCGCGCATGGCCGCCGAGGTGCCCGAGCGGATCGCCATGCGCTGCCCCGGCCGCGATGGCCGCTACGACGTGGCGATCAGCTACCGCGAACTCGACCGCCGCAGCGATGCCATCGCCGCCGGCCTTGCGAAGCGCGGCATCGGCCGCGGCAGCCGCTCGGTGGTGATGGTGCGGCCGACGCCGGAGTTCTTCCTGCTGATGTTCGCGCTGTTCAAGGCCGGCGCGGTGCCGGTGCTGGTGGACCCGGGCATCGACAAGCGCGCGCTGAAGCAGTGCCTGGACGAGGCGCGGCCGGACGCCTTCATCGGCGTGCCGCTGGCGATGTTCGCGCGCGTGCTGCTGGGCTGGGCGAAGTCGGCGCGGCTGCGCATCGGCACCCGCCGCGCGCTGTTCGCCGATGCCACCCTGGCCGAAATCGAGCGCGAGGGGCAGGGCGCAGGCCCGCAGCTCACCGCCACCGCGCCCGACGACGTCGCCGGAATCCTGTTCACCAGCGGCTCCACCGGCGTACCCAAGGGCGTGGTCTACCGCCACCGCCACTTCGTCGCCCAGGTCGACATGCTGCGCGAGGCGCTCGGCATCACCGCCGACGGCGGCGTCGACCTGCCGACCTTCCCGCCGTTCGCGCTGTTCGATCCGGCGCTGGGCATGACCTCGATCATCCCCGACATGGATCCCACGCGGCCGGCGAAGGCCGATCCGCGCAAGCTGCACGCCGCCATCGAGCGCTTCGGCGTGACCCAGCTGTTCGGCTCGCCGGCGCTGATGCGGGTCCTGGCCGACCATGGCCAGCCGCTGTCGACCGTCGCCCGCGTGACCTCGGCCGGCGCGCCGGTGCCAGCCGACGTGGTGGCGAAGATGCGCATGCTCCTGCCTGCCGACGCCGGGTTCTGGACGCCCTACGGCGCCACCGAGTGCCTGCCTGTGGCGGTGATCGAGGGCCGCGAGCTGGTGACCCTGCGCGAGCGCACCGCGACCGGCGCCGGTACCTGCGTCGGCCGCCCGGTGCCGCCGAACGAGGTCCGCATCATCCGGATCACCGACGAGGCGATTCCCGAATGGTCCGATGCGCTGCTGGTGAAGCCCGGCCAGGTCGGCGAGATCACCGTGGCCGGGCCCAGCGCCACCGACACCTATTTCAGGCGCGAGGCGCAGACGCGGCTGGCGAAGATCGCGGAAACGCAGCCGGCGGCGGCCGGTGGCGAAGGCGCCCGCCGCATCGTCCACCGCATGGGCGACCTCGGCTATGTCGACGCCGAAGGCCGCCTCTGGTTCTGCGGGCGCAAGTCGCAGCGCGTGGTCACCGCGGCGCGCACGCTGTGCACCGAACAGGTCGAGCCGGTGTTCGATACCCATCCCGAAGTCCGCCGCACGGCGCTGGTCGGCATCGGCGAGCGTGGCGCCCAGCGGCCGCTGCTGTGCGTGGAGTTGAACGCCGGCATCGCGAAGGCCGAGCGCGCGCGCATCGCCGACGAGCTGCGCCACCTCGGCGAAGGCTTCGTGCACACCGCGCACGTCGACACCTTCGCCTTCCACCCCGCGTTCCCGGTCGACATCCGCCACAATGCGAAGATCGGCCGCGAGAAGCTGGCCGTCTGGGCCGCGCGCGAACTCCGCGCCGGCAGGGCTTTCGAACCGGCGACCGCGCCGGACTGACGGCAGCGAGGAACGAGGTGCGGGTACTGGTCACCGGCGGCGGCGGATTCCTGGGGCAGGCGCTGTGCCGCGGCCTGGTCGAGCGCGGCCACGATGTCTCGAGCTTCAACCGCGGCCACTATCCGGAGCTCGACGCCATCGGCGTGCGCCAGCTCCGCGGCGACCTTGCCGATCGCGACGCCGTGATCGCCGCCTGCGCCGGCATGGACGCGGTGCTGCACAACGCCGCCAGGGCCGGCGCCTGGGGCAGCTACGACAGCTACCACCGCGCCAACGTCATGGGCACCGGCCACGTGCTGGCCGGCTGCCGCGAGCACTTCGTGCCGAAGCTGGTCTACACGTCCACGCCCAGCGTGACCCACCGCGCCACCCATCCGGTCGAGGGCGGTACCGCCGACACCGTGCCCTACGGCGAAGACCTGAAGGCTCCGTACGCCGCGACCAAGCTGATCGCCGAGAAGATCGTGCTGGCCGCCAACGACGAGTCGCTCGCCACCGTCGCGCTGCGTCCGCGGCTGATCTGGGGCCCCGGCGACAACCAGCTGGTGCCGCGCCTGGCAGAGCGCGCGCGCGCCGGGCGCCTGCGCTTCGTCGGCGACGGCCTCAACCGCATCGACACCACCTATATCGACAATGCCGCCCAAGCGCATTTCGACGCGCTGGAGCACCTCGGCATCGGGGCCGCCTGCGCCGGACGCGCCTACTTCATCAGCAATGGCGAGCCGATGCCGATGCGCGACATCCTCAACGGCCTGCTGCGCGCGATGGGCGCGCCCGAGGTCACGGCCACGCTGCCGTTCCCGGTGGCCTACGCGATCGGCGCGGCCTGCGAGGCGGCCTGGCCGCTGCTGCGCCTGCGCTCGGAGCCGCCGCTGACCCGCTTCCTGGCCGAACAGCTCAGCACCACGCACTGGTACGACATGGCGCCGGCCACGCGTGACTTCGGCTATGTGCCGCGGGTGTCGATTGCCGAGGGGCTCGAGCAGCTGGCGGCGTCGCAGCGCGGTACCGTCACTTCCTGACGACCGCGGCTTGGCAACCATGGTCCCAGCCGTCCGCGTTCCGACGGACTGGAGAACCGACATGCTCAGCTATGCCGTCATCTTCCTGGTCATCGCCGTCATCGCCGCCGTCCTCGGCTTCAGCGGCATCGCCGGCGCCGCCAGCAACATCGCCTGGATCCTGTTCCTGGTGTTCCTGGTGCTGGCCGCGATCTCGTTCTTCCGCGGCCGGAAGGTCTGAACCACGCCGCCGCGACGGCCATCGTGCCGTCGCGGCGGCGGCGCGGGGCGGGCCGCTACAATGCCGGCCATGGCCCCATCCCCATCTCCCCTGTCCGGCTTGACGCCGCTGGCCGGCCGCGCGCTGGAGTCGGCGCTCAACCGCGCACTGTCCCTCGATGACGACACCCGCCAGGCGCTTTCGCGGCTGGACGGACGCCGCGTCGCCCTGCACCTGGCCTCGCCGCCGCTGGCGATGTCGATCCGCGTGGACGGCGAGGCGCTGCGCGTCGGCCCCGCCGACGGGGCCGGCGAACCGGACCTCGCCGTGCGCACCACGCTGGGCGGCCTGCTGGGCCAGCTCCGCGGCCTGCTGGCGCCCGGCGACGACCACCACGCCACGCCCAGCGGGCGCCTGCGCATCGAGGGCGACGCCGAACTCGCGCGCGCGCTGCAGCGGCTCGCCCAGCGCTTCGATCCCGACTGGCAGCGGCCCTTCGTCGCCGCCTTCGGCGAGGTGGTGGGCGTGCAGGTGGCCAACGCCGCCGCGTCCGCGCTGAAGGGCGCGCGCCGTGCCGGCCAGGGGTTCGCGTCCACCGCCGCCGAATACGTGGTGGAAGAGTCGCGCGACGTGGTCGGCCGCCTCGAGCTGGAAGCCTTCCACGACGACGTCGACGTGCTGCGGGACGACGTCGAACGCCTGGCCGCGCGCGTGGCCCGCCTGGCCGTGGCCGGGGGCGCGCGGTGAGGTCGGCGCTGCACGCGCTGAAGATCGGGCGCGTCCTGCTCCGCTACCGCCTGCACACCCTGGCCGAGGGCACCCCTGCCGGCCGCTGGCTGTGGCTGCTGCGGCCCTTCGTGCCGCGCGCCAGCCGCGAGGTCGCCGACCTGCCGCGCGGCGCGCGCGTGCGCCTGGCGCTGCAGGAGCTGGGGCCGATCTTCGTCAAGTTCGGCCAGGTACTGTCCACGCGCCGCGACCTGGTACCGCCCGATGTCGCCGACGAGCTGGCGCTGCTGCAGGACCAGGTGGCGCCGTTCGACGGCGAGCTGGCGCGCGCGATCGTCGAGCGCGAACTCGGCCGCCCGGTGGCCGAGGCCTTCGCGCGCTTCGACACCGTGCCGCTGGCGTCGGCCTCGGTGGCGCAGGTGCATGCCGCGTTGCTGCCAGTCACCGGCGACGCACCCGCGCGCGAGGTCGTGGTGAAGGTGCTGCGCCCCGGCATCGACGCCCGCATCGACGCCGACATCCGCCTGCTGTCGCACATCGCCGGCTTCGTCGAGCGCACGCATCCGAACGCCGACAGGATCCGCCCGCGCGAAGTGGTGGACGAGGTCGCGACCACGCTGGCCGCGGAGCTCGACCTGCAGCGTGAGGGCGCCAATGCCTCGGTGCTGCGCCGCCACTGGGACGGCTCGCCCGACCTGTACGTGCCGGCGCCGGTGTGGTCGCACAGCACCGAGCGCATCCTCACCCTCGAGCGCGTGAGCGGCATTCCCAGCGACGACCTGGCGGCGATCGAAGCCGCGGGCATCGACCGGAAACTGCTCGCGGCCAAGGCCGTGCGCGTGTTCTACACCCAGGTCTTCCGCGACAACTTCTTCCACGCCGATGCGCACGCCGGCAACATCTGGGTCGACGACAACCCGTCGCGGCGGCTCAACCCGCGCTTCATCGCGCTGGACTTCGGCATCGTCGGCCAGCTCTCCGGCGACGACCAGTACTACCTCGCCGAAAACTTCATGGCGATCTTCAACAAGGACTATCGCCGCATCGCCGAACTGCACGTGCAGGCCGGATGGATGCCGTCGGAGCTGCGCCTGGACGAGCTCGAGGCCGCGGTGCGCGGCGTCTGCGAGCCCTATTTCACGCGGCCGCTGTCGGAGTTCTCGCTGGGCGAGGTGCTGTTGAAGCTGTTCCGCACCGCGCAGCGCTACCAGTTGACCCTGCAGCCGCAGCTGATCCTGATGCAGAAGACGCTGCTCAACGTGGAAGGCGTGAGTCGCCACCTGGATCCGGAGATCGACATCTGGGCGGTGGCGCGGCCGGTGCTGGAGCGGATCCTGGCCGAGCGCTACAGCCCGCAGCGGCTGGCCAGCGAGTTCCGCAAGCGGCTGCCGGAACTGGCCACGCGCACTCCGGAGATGCCCGGCCTGGTGCACGCCTGGCTGACCCAGCAGGTGCAGGGCCGGCACCTGCTGGGCATGCATTCGAAGGAGATGGCCGAGCTGGTGGAAGTGATGCGCGCGATGCAGCGCCGCACCGTGGCCGCGATCCTGGGCGTGGGCCTGCTGGTGGTGGCCGCGGTGCTGTATGGCCTCGAGGCCGGTGGCCCGCGGCTGTGGTCGGTGCCGGTGACGGCGTGGATTGCCGGCATCGGCGGCCTCTGGGCGCTCATCGCCGCCCGCCCGCGCTGACCGCGGCCATGGCCGATCCCGGAAACACCGTGCCGCCGGATTCTCCCTCGGCGCCAACCCGCTTGCCGCAAGTTTCCTCGGCGCCGACTTCCTCGCCGCCAACTCCCTCGCCACAAACTTCCTCCTGTAGGAGCAGCTATAGCTGCGACCCGCAGCAGGTCGCAGCTGTAGCTGCTCCTACAAGGGGGCGCGAGGTCGCAGCTATAGCTGCTCCTACAGGGCACGAGGTACGGACGGTGGAGACGCAGGCACTGGACGTGCTGCATCTGGAAGAAGGATTCGCGGTCGTCGACAAGCCCGCCGGCCTGATGGTCCACGACAGCGAGCTCGCCCGCGGCGAGGACGACTTCGCCGCCGATCGTCTGCGCGAACAGTTCGGCCGCCCGATCTTCCTGGTGCATCGCCTCGATCGCGCCACCAGCGGCTGCCTGCTGCTGGCCTTCGACCGCGACACCGCCTCCGCACTCGGCAAGTCCCTGATGGCGGGCGATGTCGACAAGGCCTACCTCGCCGTCTGCCGCGGCTGGCCGGCCGAAGCGGCCTTCACCGTCGACCATCCGCTCGACGGCGGCCCGGGCAAGCCGCAGAAGAAGCCGGCGGTCACCCGCTTCGAGCGCCTCGCCACCGCCGAGCTGCCGATCCCCTCGGCGGGCTTCGAGACCTCGCGCTACGCCGTGCTGCGCGCCTGGCCGCACACCGGCCGCTTCCGCCAGATCCGCCGCCACCTCAAGCACCTCTCGCACCACCTGATCGGCGACACCAGCCACGGCGACGGCCGCCACAACCGCAGCTTCCGCATGATGGGCATCCACCGGATGCTGCTGCACGCCGAGCAGCTGGCCTTCCCGCATCCGCACGATGCGACCAGGCGCGTGCAGGTGACCGCGCCGCCGGACGACGACTTCGCGCGCGCTCTGGCATTCTTCGCGCAGTCCTGACCGCAGCGTCCTGCCGCCGCTGCCGCGAGCCGGCGATGATCGTCAGGCCACCGGATCCCGACGCATGACCGCCACGCCGAATCCCATCGAAATCCCCGAAAGCGAGCTTGTCGAGCGCTTCGTGCGCGCGTCCGGCCCCGGCGGCCAGAACGTCAACAAGGTCGCGACCGCGGTCGAGCTGCGCTTCGACATCGCGAACTCGCCGTCGCTGCCCGATCCGGTGCGCGAGCGCCTGCTCGCCCGGCGCGACCGCCGTGTCACCGATGACGGCGTACTGGTGATCAGCGCCCAGCGCTTCCGCACCCAGGACCGCAACCGCCAGGACGCACGCGAGCGCCTGGCGGCGTTCATCGAGGCGGGTCTGCGGGTCCCGAAGCCGCGCGTCGCCACGAAGCCCTCGCGCGCATCGAAGGCGCGGCGCCTGGATGCCAAGCGCGAGCGTAGTACGATCAAGCGTGGACGCGCCGGGCGCGACTGGGACTGACAGCGCCACCGGGGGGAGGCCATGACCGCAACCAGCGACGACATCCTGCCGGGGCTCCCGCCCGGGGTGCCGCGGGTGAAGCCGAACCGTTTCACGCGCTGGTTCGGCCGCAGCATCCTCCGCCTCGGCGGCTGGCGCCTGGTCGGCGAGTTCCCCGACGAGCCGCGCGTGGTCCTGATCGGCGCGCCGCACAGCTCGAACTGGGACGGCATCTGGGGCTTCGCCGCCAAGCTGGGGCTCGGCCTGGACATCAAGATCCTCGGCAAGCGCGAGCTGTTCTGGTGGCCGCTGAGCCTGCTGCTGGACGCGCTGGGCGTGATCGCGATCGACCGCGGGCGCTCGTCCGGCGTGGTCGAGCAGGCGGCCGCGATGCTGCGCGGCCACGAGCGGTTCTGGTTCGGCCTCGCGCCCGAAGGCACGCGCAAGCCGGTGGAGCACTGGAAGAGCGGTTTCCTGAAGATCGCGCGCGCGGCCGACGTGCCGGTGCTGCCGGTGTATTTCCACTATCCCCACAGGGTCATCGGCGTTGGCCCGCTGTTCCACGTCGGCGACGACACCGAGGCCGACATGCGCCGCATCCGCGAGTGGTACCGGCCGTGGCAAGGACGCAATCGCGGTACGGTCTGAGGTTTTTGCGGCGGGGTCCCCGCGCTGTCGCCGCATGATGCATTCCAGGAGCAGGGCATGAAGCGATTCGATCGAGTGCGTGCGACCGTTGCGGTGCTGGCCGGGGCAGTGCTGCTGGGATGTGCCGCAGTCGCGGGAGCAAGCACGGGTACCGGTGCCGATGCGCCAGGCAAGGCGAATGTGGATACGGTGCACGCGCAGGGTGCCGATGCATCCACGACCCCCGGTCCTGGCGCGGATTCGCGAACGGGCCCGGCCGCAGCGCCGGTGCTCGCCATCCACGGCGGCGCGGGCGTGGTGCGTGCCGGGCTTTCGGACGAGGACCAGGCTGCCGCGCGCGCGGGCCTCGAACGCGCCCTGCTGGCCGGCCACGCGAAGCTCCGGACCGGCGCGCCGGCGCTGGATGCCGTGGTCGCGGCGATCACCGTGCTCGAGGACGATCCCGCCTTCAACGCCGGCCGCGGGGCGGTGTTCACCCACGAGGGCCGCAACGAACTCGATGCCTCGCTGATGGACGGGCGCGACCGCAATGCCGGCGCCATCGCCGGCGTGCAGCGCGTGCGCAACCCGATCCTGCTGGCGCGCGCGGTGATGGAACGGTCGCCGCACGTGATGCTGGCCGGCCGCGGCGCGGAGGCCTTCGCCGAAGGGCAGGGCATCGAGCTGGTCGATCCCTCGTACTTCCGCACCGAGCGCCGCTGGGAGCAGCTGCAGCGCGCGCTGCGCAAGGAGGCCGCGGACGGTGCGGAAGCTGGTGCCGGCCTGGGCATCGACGCGGATGCCGGCGCCGATGCCGTCACTGCGGGCGTGCCCGCGGCGGATCGCGAAGGCCTCAAGTACGTCGGCACGGTCGGCGCCGTGGCGCTCGACGCGGGCGGTCACCTGGCGGCCGGCACCTCCACCGGCGGTATGACCAACAAGCGCTGGGGCCGCATCGGCGACTCACCGGTCATCGGCGCCGGCACCTGGGCCGACGAAGGCTGCGCGGTGTCCGGCACCGGCTGGGGCGAGTTCTACCTCCGCACCGCCGCCGCGCACGAAGTCTGCGCCCGCGTGCGCCATCGCGGCGAGGACATCGCCACCGCCGCGGAGGCCGTGATCAATGGCGAGGTGGTGCAAGCCGGTGGCGATGGCGGCGCGATCGCCCTCGACGCGAAGGGTCGCGTCGCCTTCCCCTTCAACACCGAAGGCATGTACCGCGGCTGGATCGGCGCAGACGGCGTGCCGCGCGTCGCGGTGTTCGCCGACGAAGCACTGGTGATGCCGGGGGATTAGGCGTTTCGCCACGGATTTGCGCGGATGGGCCGCAGGTCTGCGCCGATAGAGCAGGGGCGGGGAGAGCTTTTGGCCACGGATTTGCGCGGATTACGCGGATCTCGCCGAGGCAAGCCTGTTGCAAAGTCCATTGTGGAAAAGGCACGTGCAGGGCGTTTGGCCCGGGTCCGCCGCGGCCTGATCTGCGTAATCCGCGTAAATCCGTGGCAATAAACGCTTTTTCTCTATCGGCACAAATCCGCGGGAAACGCTTCTCCCGGCCTCAGCGCTCCGAATGCCCGGGATCCTCATGGCTCCTGCGCACGAACAGGTCCGGCCCGATCAGGTCGATGAAGGCGCGCGCCTGCGGGGACAGCACCTTGCCCTTGCGCACCAGCACGCCGTAGCTGCGCGCCGGGAACCAGGCGTCGAGCGGCCTGATCGCGAGCTGCGCCGCGTCGGCCTCGTCCAGGCAGATCGAACTGACGATCGAGATGCCCAGCCCCATCGCCACGTACTGCTTGATCACCTCCCAACCGCCGACTTCCAGCGACACCGTGTAGGGCACGCGCGCCTGCTGGAACACCAGGTCGACCAGGCGCCAGGTCACCTGGCGCTGCGGCGGCAGGATCAGGCCGTGCTTCGAGATGGCTTCGAGGGTCAGCTGCGGCATGGTCGCCAGCGGGTGGTCGCGCGGCGTGATCAGCATCGGGGTGAACGAGTACACCGGCACGTAGCTGAGGTCGGCCGGGACGTCGAGCATCGAGCCGACAACCAGTTCCACCGTGTCCGCGCGCAGCAGGTCGGTGCCGTCGGCGCTGATGGTGTTGTGCAGGCGCAGGCGCACCTCGGGGTGCTGGTCGCGATACGCGCCGACGATCCGCGGCAGCAGGTAGAGGATGGTCGAGCTGTTGGCGGCGATTTCAAGTTCGCCGGCGTCCATGCCCGCCAGCTGGCGGCGGAAGGTGGCGGGCAGGGCGTCGATGCCCTCGACCAGGGGGCGGGCGAGTTCGTACAGGGCTTCACCCTCCGCGGTCGGCAGCAGGCGGCGGCCGCTGCGCTCGAACAGGCGCACGCCCATCTCGCGCTCCAGGGCCTGGAGCTGCTGGCTGACGGCGGGCTGGCTGACGTAGAGCGCCTCCGCCGCGCGCGACACCGAGCCCAGGCGCGCGACCTGGCAGAAGGCCCGCAGCGGCTTCAGGCGGTCGCCCTTGTAGGCGAAACGAGGCGTGGAAGATGGGCTCAAGACCGCGTTCCGCCTTGGATATAAGCCAGCCTTATCAATTCCATTGTTATATCTGTTTTGTCAAATACTCCGGGTGCGGGGATGGTGGCTGCCCGACCCGCCTCCGGAGCCGACATGTCCGCAGCCCCCCATCTCGTCGTCGCCGATGTCCGCCTCGCCGCCGGCGCGGCCGCCGCGCCCGAGCTGCTGGACGAGCGTGCCTTGGCTTTCCTCGCCGGCCTGCACCAGCGCTTCGAGCCGCGCCGCCAGGCGCTGCTCGCCGCCCGCCGCGAGCGCCAGGCCTTCTTCGACGCCGGTGGCCTGCCGGACTTCCGCGCCGAAACCCGCGCCATCCGCGAGGATGACTGGCGCGTGGCGCCGCTGCCGGCCGCGCTGCGCGACCGCCGCGTCGAGATCACCGGCCCGGTGGACCCGAAGATGGTCATCAACGCGCTCAACTCCGGCGCCAGCTGCTACATGGCTGACTTCGAGGATTCGACCGCGCCGACCTGGGATGCCCTGCTCACCGGCCAGCGCGCGCTGCGCGAGGCGATCGCCGGAACCCTGGCCTTCGACGCCGACAACGGCAAGGCCTACCGGATGAAGCCCGAAGGCGAGCGCGCGGTGCTGATCGTGCGCCCGCGCGGCTGGCACCTGGACGAGAAGCACCTGCTGGTCGACGGCGAGCGCATCAGCGCCAGCCTGTTCGACGCCGGCCTGTTCTGCCTGGGCAACGCCGCCGCGCTGGCGGCGAAGGACCGCGGGCCGTACCTGTACCTGCCCAAGCTGCAGTCGATGGAGGAGGCCGCGCTCTGGGACGAGGTGCTGGCGCACATCGAGCAGGTGCTGGACCTGCCCGAGGGTTGCATCAAGGTCACCGTGCTGGTGGAGACGCTGCCGGCGGTGTTCGAGATGGACGAGATCCTTCACGCACTGCGCGGCCGCGTCGCCGGGCTCAACTGCGGGCGCTGGGACTACATCTTTTCCTACATCAAGACCTTCCGCACCCACCGCGACCGGGTGCTGCCCGAGCGCGGACAGGTGACGATGACCCAGCCCTTCCTGAAGGCGTACTCCGAACTGCTGGTGCGCACCTGCCACCGCCGCGGCGCGCACGCGATGGGCGGCATGGCGGCGCAGATCCCGATTTCCGGCGACCCGGAGGCGAACGAGGCCGCGCTGGCGCGCGTTCGCGCCGACAAGGAGCGCGAGGCGGCGGCTGGCCACGACGGCACCTGGGTCGCGCACCCGGCGCTGGTGCCGATCGCGAAGGCGATCTTCGACGCCGCGATGCCCGGGGCGAACCAGCACGGCGTGGCGCGCGAGGACGTCGTCGCCGACCGCGATGCGCTGATCGCGCCGTCGCGCGGAACGATCACCCGCACCGGCTTCGAGGGCAACGTCGAAGTCTGCGTGCGCTACCTCGCCGCCTGGCTCGACGGCAGCGGCTGCGTGCCGATCCACTGGCTGATGGAGGACGCCGCCACCGCCGAGATCGCGCGTTCGCAGCTGTGGCAGTGGCTGCACGTGACCGACCGCGGCGGCGAGCCGCTGTGCCTGGACGACGGCACAGTAATCGACGACTGCCTGTTCCAGCAGACGCTGCTGAACCTGCCATCGCGCCTGGCCGCGCAGGGGCCGATCCCGGGCGCCGGCCGCGTTGCCGAAGCCACCGCGATGCTGGAGGCGCTGACGCGCAGCGACGTGCTCGAAGAGTTCCTGACCATCTCCGCCTACGAACGCCTTTCCTGACGGTTCCACCCGAATCCCCCTGACGGCCTCCCCCGAACTCTTTCCCTGGCGGCGTCATCCGAATCCTCCCCTGACGGCCTCACCCGAAATCTCTCCCTGTAGGAGCGGCTACAGCCGCGACCCGGACCCCCGATCGCCGCCACGGCGGCCCCGCAGGGTGACCCACCCGAACCCCACCGGAGATCCCGCATGAGCACGAAGCTTCCGACCGCCGACCAGCTCCGCCACCAATGGAGCACCGACCCGCGCTGGGCCGGCATCGCCCGCAACTACTTCGCCGATGACGTGGTGCGCCTGCGCGGCACCGTGCACGTCGAGCACTCGCTCGCCCGCCTTGGCGCGGAGAAGCTCTGGGCCTCGCTGCACGAGCGCCCCTACGTCAACGCGCTCGGCGCGCTCACCGGCAACCAGGCCATGCAGCAGGTCAAGGCCGGGCTGAAGGCGATCTATCTGTCCGGCTGGCAGGTGGCGGCGGACGCGAACCTCGCCGGCCAGATGTATCCCGACCAGTCGCTGTATCCCGCCGACTCGGTGCCCGCGGTGGTCAGGCGCATCAACAACGCCCTGCTGCGCGCCGACCAGCTGCAGCATGCCGAGGGCGATGACTCGATCGACTTCCTGCAGCCGATCGTGGCCGACGCCGAAGCCGGCTTCGGCGGCGTCCTCAACGCCTTCGAGCTGATGAAGGCGATGATCGAGGCCGGTGCCGCCGGCGTGCACTTCGAGGATCAGCTGGCATCGGTCAAGAAGTGCGGCCACATGGGCGGCAAGGTGCTGGTGCCCACGCGCGAGGCGGTGGAGAAGCTCAACGCCGCGCGCCTGGCGGCGGACGTCATGGGCGTGCCGACCCTGATCGTCGCCCGCACCGACGCCGAGGCCGCGGATCTCCTGACCAGCGACATCGACGACAACGACCGCCCGTTCACGACCGGCGAGCGCACCGTCGAAGGCTTCTACAAAACCCGTAACGGGCTGGACCAGGCGATCAGCCGCGGCCTGGCATATGCGCCCTACGCGGATCTCGTGTGGTGCGAAACCGGCAAGCCCGACCTCGGCTTCGCGCGCGCCTTCGCCGAAGCCATCCACGAGAAGTACCCGGGCAAGATGCTGGCCTATAACTGCTCGCCGAGCTTCAACTGGAAGAAGAACCTGGACGACAGCACGATCGCGAAGTTCCAGGACGAGATCGCGGGCTATGGCTACAAGTTCCAGTTCATCACCCTGGCCGGCTTCCACGCGCTGAACTACTCGATGTTCAACCTGGCGCACGGCTATGCGCGCAGGCAGATGAGCGCCTTCGTCGAGCTGCAGGAGGCGGAGTTCGCCGCGGCCGACAAGGGCTTCACCGCGGTGAAGCACCAGCGCGAAGTGGGCACGGGCTACTTCGACGCGGTGACCCAGGCGATCCAGCAGGGGCAGTCATCGACGACTGCGCTGACCGGGTCGACGGAAGAAGAGCAGTTCCAGGAGGCCGCCGCCTGAGCAGGGCCCAACGAGGCCGCGTCTTTCCATCGAGCCCCGGCCTTCCTCGAAGCCGACCTCTTGCAAGGCGAGGGAAGTACCCGTGAAGCGGGAGATGGGGGCAATCCGGGGGCATCGCGACAACAATGCCGTGGCATCGCCCAAGCAAAGCGCCGCCGCACGCTTGCAGCGGCGCTTCGTTCCGACACTCCGGCAAGCTGCGCCCCCATCTGCCCTTAGGGCATCTTCCCCGCGTTCCGGGGGAGGAAGTCCAAGTGCTGGCGGGACGGTTCCGGCTATTCGGAGAAGACGGCAGTCAGAACGGGACGATTCTTGCTTCCGTGACGTGCGCGATCCGGCTGCCATCCCAGTGGTACTGCAGATGCGGCCCCTGGTGCACCGGCTTCAGCACGTCGGGGTGGAAGGCCGCGACGCAGGTGCCGCCCGGCGCGCGCACGCTGTCGTAGACGATGCCGTTGCCGCCGTCCGCGCGCAGCTCGACCGCGAAGCGCTGGCTGGCGACATAGCTGTCGGGGTCGTGCAGCGCGGGATATCCGCCGCGGATGTCGTGCAGGCGGCTGTCGATTTCGCCGACGTAGCAGCGCATGTCCAGGACGCAGGCGGGCTCGTCCGTGCTGCGCAGGAAGCGCTCGCGGTGGAACACCGTTTCCGCCACGGCGGTCTGCTGCTCGCGGGCGCAGTAGTAGACGCCGTACCAGCCCGGGGTGAAGCGCGAGCCTTCCGGGTTGAGGTGGGTGAAGGCCGCCATGATCGGTGTGGTGCCCGGGCCGGCGATGCGCCGCTCCGGCGGCACCAGCGCGATCGCGCCCAGGGCATCGCGCATGCGCGGGTTGGTCATCGCCTCCAGTTCGTGCAGGGCCTCGATGTCCGCCGGGTCGGCGATGGTGTCGAAGACGCCCACCGGCGGGAAGCGGCTGGACACGATCCGGTACGTCGACCGGAAGCGCACGCGAGTGGCTTTCGCGGCCTGCATCAGCCCCAGCCCCGCTGGGCGTCGAGGTACTGGCGCACCACGAACAGGTCCGCCACCTGGCCGCCGAGCATCCGGTCCAGGGCCGAGCGGCCGCCGAACAATGGCGCGTCGTTGGCGCGGCTGATCCAGGCATCGGCCTGCTGTTCGTTGCCGAAGATCAGGTGCAGGGCCTTGTAGATGCCGAGGATGTAGCTGATGCGCTCGAGCACGTCATGCGGGAGCTGGCCGGAGAGGTCGCGCTTCCAGCGATAGAACGTGGAGCGGCCAGGACTGCCCAGGAGCACGCGCTCCTGCTCGTTGCCCAGGCCCCACTGGTCGGCAATGTTGAAGAAGGCACGCAGCGCCGGGCCGGCAAGGTCACGGCGGACGGGGGCTTCGGCGATTCGGAGTTGGGTCATGACAACCGTCCTCTTCAGGACTGGTTAAAGACCTTAGTCCCTATCGGGACTTCGTGCAAGCCGATCTTCCAGCGCCGGTTCAGGCCGCGGCCGCCTGCGTCCGCGGATCGAAGCCGCGATAACCGAGCGCCTCGGCCAGATGCGGGCTGCCGATGGCTTCGCTGCCGGCAAGGTCGGCGATCGTCCGCGCCACGCGAAGGATCCGGTGCATCGCGCGCGCCGACAGCTGCAGGCTGTCAATCGCGCGCTCCAGCAATGCCTGGTCGTTGGCGGCCAGGCGGCAGTGGGCGGCGGTGCCGGCCTGGTCGAGGTGGGCGTTGAGCACGCCGGCGCGGTCGAGCTGCAAGCCGCGCGCGGCCTCGACGCGGGCGCGGACGACGGCGCTGGGTTCGCCCGGCGGGGCGTCCGGGCGAAGCTCGGCCGGAGCCATGCGCGGCACCTCGACGTGCAGGTCGATGCGATCGAGCAGCGGGCCGGACACGCGCATGCGATAGCGCTGCACGGCGTCGACGCCGCACTGGCAGCGGCCGGAGGCGTCGCCGGCCCAGCCGCAGGGGCAGGGGTTCATGGCGGCGACCAGCTGGAAGCGCGCCGGGAATTCGCTTTGCCGCGCCGCGCGCGAGACGGTCACGGTGCCGGATTCCAGCGGTTCGCGCAGCACTTCCAGCGCGTGGCGGCTCCACTCGGGCAGTTCGTCCAGGAACAACACGCCGTGGTGCGCGAGCGAGATCTCGCCCGGCCGCGGTTCGCTGCCGCCGCCGGCCAGTGCGATCGCGCTGGCCGTGTGATGGGGCGCGCGAAACGGCCGTTGCCGCCAGCGTGCGGGATCAATGCCGCGTCCGCTGACCGAGGCGATGGCCGCGGTCTCCAGCGCCTCGGCCTCGCTGGCCTCGGGCAGGATGCCGGGCAGGCGCGAGGCGAGCAGGGTCTTGCCGCAGCCCGGGCTTCCGGCCAGCAGCAGGTGGTGGCCTCCCGCGGCCGCGATCTCCAGCGCACGCCGCGCGCGCAGCTGGCCGCGCACGTCGGCCAGGTCGGGGATGCCCGGTGCCGGACCGACGGCTTCGGCATCCGCCACCGCCTTCGGCAGGGAGCGCTGCCCGGCCACGTGCGCGCAGACCTCCGACAGCGTGCGCGCCACCCGCACGTCCACGCCGCGGGCCAGCGCGGCTTCGGCACCGTTCGCGGCCGGCACCACCAGCACGCGCCCGGCTTCGCCGCAGGCCAGTGCCGCGGGCAGCACGCCGTCGACCGCGCGCAGCTCGCCGGTCAGGCCGAGCTCGCCGACGAATTCGTGCCCCGCGAGGGCGTTACGCGGCAGCTGTTCGCTGGCGGCGAGGATGCCCAGTGCGATGGGAAGATCGAAGCGACCGCCGCCCTTGGGCAGGTCTGCCGGCGCCAGGTTCACCGTGGTGACCCGCGGCGGAAACTCGAACTGCGCGCAACGGATCGCGGCGCGCACGCGGTCTTTCGATTCGCGCACCGCCGCCTGCGGCAGCCCGACCATCGACATCCTCGGCAGGCCGCCGCTCATGTAGACCTCGACGGTCACTTCAGGCGCGCGCACGCCGGCGCGTGCACGGCCGTGCACGATCGCGAGTCCCGCCATGGCGGTGGCCTCAGTGCGGCTGTTGAGGCTGCGGCGGTGCCGCGGCCGCGGTGCCGCCGCTGGTGCCGAGCTGGGCCTCAAGCTGCGCGACCTGTGCCTGCAGCGCTTCGAGCTTCTCGCGCGTGCGCAGCAGCACCGCCTGCTGCACGTCGAACTCCTCGCGGGTCACCAGGTCCAGGCGTGCCAGCCCCGCCTGCAGCACGGACTTGAAGTTCTCCTGCAGCTCTTCGCGGCTCTCGCGCAGGCCGGGGGGCACCAGGCCGCTGAGGCGCCGGGCGAGGTCGTCGATGTGTCCGAGGTCGATCATGGGAGGTTCTCCGGTGTGGCCTGCAGCGTGGCCGGGGCGCTGGCCGCGCGCCATCGGGCGCAGGCGCGCGTGGGGGTGGGAAAAGGCCCGTCCGACGCCCGGGCCGCGGTATCCTGCGCGCTCTGCAAGCGGAGGCCGCGTGATGAAGATGATCATGGCGATCATCAAGCCGTTCAAGCTCGACGACGTGCGCGAAGCGCTGTCGGAGGCCGGCGTGGCCGGCATCACCGTGACCGAGGTGAAGGGCTTCGGCCGCCAGAAGGGCCACACCGAGCTCTACCGCGGCGCCGAGTACGTGATCGACTTCCTGCCCAAGATCAAGCTCGAGGTCGCGGTCACCGACGACCAGGCCGAGCTGGTCACCGAGGCCATCCTCAAGGCCGCCTCGACCGGCAAGATCGGTGACGGCAAGGTCTTCGTCTACGAGCTCGAGCGCGCGGTGCGCATCCGCACCGGCGAAATAGACGGCGACGCGCTGTAAGCCGCCGCAGCGGCCGCACGACTCGATCTCCATGCTCCGACGCCCCCTGACGCCGGCCGAGCGCATCGGCCTCTCGATCTCGCTGGCCACCGGCCTGTACGGCATT
Source organism: Luteimonas padinae (assembly GCF_014652935.1). Classification (GTDB taxonomy): domain Bacteria; phylum Pseudomonadota; class Gammaproteobacteria; order Xanthomonadales; family Xanthomonadaceae; genus Luteimonas; species Luteimonas padinae. The sequence goes on from NZ_BMZT01000008.1 coordinate 131,003, forward strand.
TCCTTCGGCGCGCTGGCGGTGGCCGCCGGGCTGACGTTCTGGCAGACGATGGCGCTGAGCCTGCTGATGTTCACTGGCGGCTCGCAGTTCGCGTTCATCGGTGTGGTTGGTGCCGGGGGCGCAGGAGCCGCAGCGCTTGGCGCCGCCAGCCTGCTGGGCGTGCGCAATGCGGTCTACGGCATGCAGCTCAACCGCCTGTTCGCGCCGCGCGGCTGGCGCCGGCTGGTGGCGGCGCACCTGACCATCGACGAATCCACCGCCGCCGCCACCGGGCAGCGCGATCCGGCCGAGCAGCGCCGGGGATTCCTGAGCGCGGGCGTCGGCGTGTTCGTGGCCTGGAACCTGTTCACCGCCGTCGGCGCGCTGGCCGGCGACCTGCTGGGTGATCCGAAGCGCTGGGGCCTGGACGGCGCCGCGGTGGCGGCCTTCCTCGCCCTGCTGTGGCCGCGGCTGCGCGGGCGCGAACCGGTGGCGCTGGCGGTGGCCTGCGCGCTGGCCACCATCGTCGCGCTGCCGTGGCTGCCGGCGGGCGTGCCGATCCTGGTCGCCGCCGCGGTCGCCACCGCCTGGGCGCTGCTGCGGCCGGTGCCGTCGCAATCGGAGCCGGACCCGCAGCCGCAGTCGGAGCCGCAGCCGCAGCCGCAGCGCGAGGGTTGCGGCTGATGTCGATGTGGGGCTGGATCCTGCTGGCCAGCGCGGTGGCGTGGCTGACCAAGCTTGCCGGCTACCTGGTGCCCGCGCGCTGGCTGCAGGGCCCGCGCATGGTGCGCGTCGCCGCGCTGCTGACCATCGGCCTGCTGGCGGCGCTGACCGCGAGCAACGCCTTCGCGTCCAGCGGCGGCCTGGCGCTGGATGCGCGCGCCGGCGCGCTGCTTGCCGCGGCGCTGGCGCTGGCCTGCCGGCTGCCGTTCATCGCCGTGGTTGTAGTGGGTGCCGCGGCAGCCGCGGCCCTGCGCGCGCTTGGCCTGCCCTGAGCGCGCCGCGCTGACTCAGGCCTTCGCCAGCGCCTCGGCCACGAACGGCGGCAGCACCTGCGCGGCCTTGTGGATGCCGGCGCTGTAGTACTTCGTCGCGAAGCCCTTGGCCGCAGCGTCCGCCTCGCGGAAATCGAAGCCGCGGCCACCCTTGCGCGCCAGCGTGCAGCTCCACCAGCCCGACGGATAGCAGGGCTGCGGGAACGGCAGGGTCTGGAAGCTGTCGAAGCCGGCCTTGCCCATCTCGGCGCGGATGTCCTGGATGAGATCCAGCAGTACCAGCGGCGACTCCGACTGCTGCACCAGGATGCCGTCGTCCTTGAGCGCGCGGAAGCAGCTTTCGAAGAATGCGCGGTTGAAGAGGCCGGTGGCCGGGCCGACCGGGTCGGTCGCGTCCACGATCACCACGTCCAGGCTGCCCGGCGCGCAGTTGGCCATGTACGCGATGCCGTCGTCGAACAGCACTTCCGCGCGCGGGTCATTGTTGGACTCGCACAGCTCGGGGAAGTACTTCTCCGCCATGCGCGTGACCTGCTCGTCGATGTCGCACTGCACGGCCTTTTCCACACCCGGGTGGCGCAGCACCTCGCGCAGTGTGCCGCAGTCGCCGCCGCCGATGACCACCACGTGCTTCGGGTCCGGATGGGTGAACAGCGCCGGGTGCGACATCATCTCGTGGTAGAGGAAGTTGTCGCGCGTGGTCACCATCATCGCGCCGTCGATCAGCATGACGTTGCCCCAGTCGGTCGACTCGAAGATCTCGATCTTCTGGAACGGCGACTGCACCTCGTCGAGCTTGCGCGTGACCCGGAAGCCGATGGCGGAGCCGGAAGGGTCGAAGTTTTCGTAAAGCCAGGTCGGGGCGGTCATGCGACGGGTGTCCGTGGAGCGTGATGGAAGCGGGGATTGTAGGGCGGGCGCCGCGCCTCCGTCATGACGACGCAGTGACGCCGGCCGGGCCGGGTGGGCACGCTCCGACAGGCTGCGGACAGGCCCGGGCGTGTGGCTGGCCGACAGCGGCCCTACAATTGCGGCCCACCCCACGCCCCACGGATTTCAGCCCATGAGCGCATGGTCCATCGACCAGGCCCGCAAGACCTACTCGATCCCGCACTGGGCATCGGGCTATTTCGACGTCGACGCGGCGGGCCGCATGGTGGTGCGTCCGCAGGGCGCGGGCGGCCCGGCCATCGCGCTGGCCGACGTGGTGGACGACGCGCTCGGGCAGGGCGCGAACATGCCGATGCTGGTGCGCTTCCCGGACATCCTCGGCGACCGCCTCGCCGCGCTGCAGGCGGCGTTCGCCCAGGCGCAGGCGGACTGGGAGTACCAGGGCGGCTACACGGCGGTCTATCCGATCAAGGTCAACCAGCATCGCGGCGTCGCCGGCACCCTGGCCTCGCACGCCGGCGAGGGCTTCGGCCTCGAGGCCGGCAGCAAGCCCGAGCTGATGGCGGTGCTGGCGCTGTCGCGTCCGGGCGGCCTGGTCATCTGCAACGGCTACAAGGACCGCGAGTACATCCGGCTCGCGCTGATCGGCCGCAAGCTCGGCATGAACGTCTTCATCGTGGTCGAGAAGCCCTCCGAGCTGAAGCTGGTGATGGAGGAATCGAAGGCGCTGGGTGTTGCGCCGGTGCTCGGCGTGCGCATGCGCCTGGCCTCGCTGGGCGCGGGCAAGTGGCAGAACTCGGGCGGCGACAAGGCCAAGTTCGGCCTCTCCCCGCGCCAGCTGCTGGACCTGTGGAAGTCGCTGCGCGATGCCGGCATGGGCGACGCGCTGAAGCTGCTGCACTTCCACATGGGCTCGCAGATCTCCAACGTGCGCGACATCGCGCGCGGCATGCGCGAGGCCACGCGCTACTTCATCGAGCTGTCGAAGCTGGGCGCGGACATCGACTACGTCGACGTCGGCGGCGGCCTGGGCATCGATTACGAGGGCACGCGCTCGCGCAGCTACAACTCGGTCAACTACAGCATGGGCCAGTACGCCTCGAGCATCGTGCAGCCGCTGGCCGACGCCTGCGCCGAAGCCGGCCTGCGCCAGCCGCGCATCGTCACCGAATGCGGCCGCGCCATGACCGCGCACCACGCGGTGCTGGTGGCCAACGTCTCCGAGGTCGAGGCCGCGCCGGAAGGCCGCGTGCCGGACGCGCACGACGACGAGCCCGCGGTGGTGCGCCACCTGCGCGAACTCCATGCCGAACTCGACGAGCGCCCGGCCGTGGAGCTGTTCCACGAAGCCGCGCACCACCATGCCGAAGGCCTGAGCCTGTACGCGCTCGGCCAGCTCGACCTGGTGCACCGCGCGCGCATCGACGACCTGTTCTATGCCATCGCGCATGCGGTGAAGGCGCGCCTGACCTACGACGAGAAGAGCCACCGCCCGCTGCTGGACGAGCTCAACGAGCGCCTGGTCGACAAATACTTCGTCAACTTCAGCGTGTTCGAATCGATGCCCGATGTCTGGGCGATCGACCAGGTGTTCCCGATCGTGCCGATCGAGCGCCTGGACGAAGCGCCCGCGCGCCGCGGCACCATCGCCGACCTGACCTGCGACTCCGACGGCAAGATCGACTCCTACGTCGAGAACGAGGACCTGGACAGCTCGCTGCCGCTGCACGAGCTGCGTCCTGGCGAGAGCTACCGCCTGGGCTTCTTCCTGGTCGGCGCCTACCAGGAGATCCTGGGCGACATCCACAACCTGTTCGGCGACACCGACGCGATCGAGGCCAAGGTGGAGGGCGACGGGTATTCGATCGTGCAGCAGAGGCGTGGCGACACCACCGACGTGATGCTGGATTACGTGGGCTATGCGCTCGACGACCTGCGTGCGAGCTATGACGCCAAGGTTGCCGCGGCGAAGCTGCCGGCTGACGAGTCCGCGCGTCTGCGCGAGGCGCTCGAGGCGGGGCTGACGGGCTATACCTACCTGGACGATTCGCCGTTGGAGTGAGGACGGTTGTCCGGGCGGGCGCGCTACGGTCTACGATCGTTTTCGCAGCTTGAACGCGGCTCGTGCCATCACTGCTTCCAGCATCGTGGCATTGCGTGATGCCGCTTCCGCGCCGCATTCCGGGCATTCGGTGAATGCGTCAAAGCCCTTGGTCCGTTCGTGGCTGACTTGAAATGGCAAGGCTGGGTCGCTGGCGACCCGGCTGCGATCGCTGCTGTAGCGGCTCCTACAGGTTGTGGAGGCGTGGCTGGGCTCAAGCCTGCAGCTGCAGCGCCGCTTCCATGACCGGCTTGGCCCAGTCGGAGACGGTCCTGAATCCATCGATATCGGTCGGCCAGGTGATGCTTTGTCCTTCCATCTGCAGCAGCAGCCGCGGGTCGGGCACGGGGGCTCCGGGCTTCGCATCCACGCTGTTGTCATAGACCTGCAGCTGCGACAGGTGCGGCAACAGCGCGATCAGGTTGGAAAGCGAGGAGACATAACGCTCGTGGATCTTCGCCGAGGGAATGTCATGCCCGCCACCGGCCACGCGCAAACGCACGCGTTCGATGTGGCGCTCCGGCGAGTCCAGTCCGCAGAACCACATGGCGACGTCGTGGGTGACCGTGGCGGCACGCAGTCTCGCCGCGATCGAGTTGCCGCCCAGGGTGGTTTCGAAGGCGTGGTCGCGGCCCTGCACGATGGCCTTGTCCAGGCGGCGCACGCCTTCCTGCCAGGCGATCCCGTTGGCTTCGGCCAGCGGGCAGCCGGTCAGTACGCTCCAGTCGCGCGCGTACGCGTCCGGGTTGAACCAGGTGAGCCCTGACTGCGCCAGTGCTCGCCCGCCCAGGGAACTCTTGCCGGCGCCGTTGACGCCGGCAAGGACGTAGACCAGTGGGCGCGACATGCCTAGGTGTTCTCGCCGGCGATCACCTTGCCATCCAGTGCGAGCGGCCGGCGCAGGATGTCGCGCAGCCTGTCCCCGGCGTCGGGTGCCTGCAGGGCCTCCAGCCGCGCGTCGTACCTGGCCCGAAGCTCGGCCACCACGGAGCGATCCCGTTCGCCGGCAGCCTGCACGCGTTCCATCAGGCGCTCGTACTCGGCCACCGGCAGGATCACGGCCTCGGGCTCGTTGTGGTTGGTCACCACGACCTTGCCGTGGCGGTGGACGGTCTTCATCACGCCGCGCCAGCCGAGCTTCTTGACGTCGGAGGCGGGGGTGCGGGGGGCTTCGTCCAGGGTGTCGGTCGGGTAGGGGGCGGGCATGGGTTTGCTCCGGTGTGGGCCGGATCCAATATACCCTTTTTGGCCAGATTGGGCTGAGTGGTCTTTTTAGGCGTGCCTCGTGTGGGCTGCGGTGGGCAGGTCGCGGCTGTAGCCGCTCCTACAGGGGTGGGGGCGGGGATTTCCAGGGGGCGGCGACCAGCACCACGCCCAGCAGCACCAGCACGGCGCCCGCCACCCGCGTCCAGTCGGCGGGGCGCTGCGCCTGCAGCACGCCGAAGTGGTCGAGCAACAGCGAGGCCATCACCTGGCCCAGCACCGCCAGGCAGATCGCCGCCGCGGCGCCCACGCGCGGGATCAGCAGGGTGAACACGGCCACGTAGATCGCGCCCAGCACGCCGCCGATCCAGATCCAGGCCGGAAATCGGGCGTCGGGCGCGGCGCCCCATGGGGTGCGCGCGACAAGCAGCCAGGTGCCCAGCACCGCGCTTCCGACCAGGAAGGACACGAAGGCCGCCATCACCGGCCCGTGCAGGGCACCGGCCAGGCGTGCGTTGACCAGTCCCTGCAGCGGCAGCAGTGTGCCGATGGCCACGATCGCCAGCATGGCCAGCCAGGGGTTCATGGCGCGCACCTGTGCGCGGCCGCCTGCCGGCCACGCAGGTGCGCGCGGCCGGTCACGCCGCCGGCTCCCGGTGGATCTGCAGCCCCGCCAGCGACTGGCTCACCGGCATCACTTCCAGGCGGTTGATGTTGAGGTGCGGCGGCAGGTTGGCGATCCACCAGGTGGACTCGGCCACGTCTGCCGCGGTGATCGGCTGCGCGCCGGCATACAGCGCGTTGGAGGCGGCCTGGTCGCCGCCGTTGCGCACAAGGGTGAACTCGGTTTCCGCCAGCCCTGGCTCGATCACGCTCACGCGCACGCCGGTGCCGTGCAGGTCGGAGCGCAGGTTGAGCGAGAACTGTTCGACGAAGGCCTTGGTGGCGCCGTAGACGTTGCCGCCGGCATAGGGATATACGCCGGCGATCGAGCCGATGTTGACGATCGCGCCGCGGCGTTCGATCAGCACCGGCAGCAGGCGGTGGGTGATCGTGACCAGCGCGGTGACGTTGGTGTCGATCATCTGGCGCCACTGCGCGAGGTCGCAGGCCTGCGCAGGCGCCGTGCCCAGCGCGAGGCCGGCGTTGTTGACCAGCAGGTCGAGGTCGCGGAAGGGCGCGGGCACGGCGTCGAGCGCGGCGGCCATGGCGTCGGCGTCGCGGATGTCGAAGCAGGCGGTGTGCACGCGGTCGCGGCCGAGGCGGTCGGCGAGGGCGTCGAGGCGGTCCTGCCGGCGGCCGGTGGCGATGGCGCGCCAGCCGCCGGTGACGAAGCGCTCGACGATCGCGGCGCCGAAGCCGGCGGTGGCGCCGGTGACGAGCAGGGTTTTCATGCGCCGGATTCTACGCCGCGGCTTCTTCTACTGTGGGAGCGGCTACAGCCGCGATCGACTTCCGGAGGCCCGATCGCGGCTGTAGCCGCTCCCACAAAGAAACGCGGTCAGCGGGCGCGGATCGCCAGCGCCTCAAGCCCGCCGTTGCCGAGCTTCTGCTTGGCCTCGGCCAGCTCGGACGCGGTGCCGTAGGGGCCCATGCGCACCCGGTACATGGCGCGGCCGTCGATCTCGGCCTGCNTGCGCACCCGGTACATGGCGCGGCCGTCGATCTCGGCCTGCTCGACGCGGGCGACCAGGCCGAGCATCGCGATGCGCGCCTTCAGCGCCTCGGCGTCGGTGTTGCTGGCGAAAGAGCCGGCCTGAAGAATGTAGCGGACGCCGTCGGCGGCAGCCGGCGCGGAGGCGGCCGGAGGCGCCGCGCGCGCGACCGGAGCCGCGTCCGGCGCCTGGGCTGCGGGCCGCGGCGGCGCGGTGGCCTGGCCGGACTGCGCCGGCGCGTCGGCCGCGAGGTCGGCCGCGTCGGCATCCAGCTCGCGCTGCTGCGCCGCGCGTTCGCGCGCCAGCAGTTCGTCGCGGCGCGCCTGCTCGGCGCGCGCGCTGGCGGCCAGTTCGGCGTCGGTCATGGCGACTTCCTGGCCCGGCAGCAGCGTGTAGAAGTCGTACTGCGTCTCGGCCGGAGCCGGCTCGGCGTCGCCCGGCCGTTCCGCACGGGCGGGCGCGGGGGCGTCGTCGGCCACGCTCTCGCCGGCATCGGCGCGGGCGGCGGCCGGCGTCGCGTCCGGGTTCGGCGTGGGCCGGAAGAAGCCCTGTTCGCCATCGGTCTTGAGCAGCTTCGGGGCCGCCATCACCACCACGATCGTCAGCAGCACGCCGATGATCAGCCACGCCCAGCCCGGCAGCGGTGCGCTGCCGCCGCCGGTGCGCCGGGCCTGGGACTTGCCACGCTTGACTGCCACTTACATCGCCTCCGGGGCCTGCACGCCCAACACAGCCAGTCCGTTCGCCAGCACCTGGCGGGTGGCCAGCGCCAGCGCCAGGCGGCCGTCGCGGACGTCGGCCTCGTCCACCAGGAACTGGTGGTCGTTGTAATACGACTGGAACGCCTGGGCCAGCTCCAGCAGGTACTGCGCGACCAGGTGCGGCTCCAGCAGCTGCCCGGCCGCGGCCAGGAGCTCGGGCCAGCGGCTGATCGAGGTGACCAGTTCGAGCGTGGCGGCGTTGTCCAGGTCCAGCGCCTGGGCCAGTCCATTCTCCAGGTCGAAGCCCAGGCCGCGCTCCTTCAGCTGCCGCAGCAGGCCGCAGATGCGCGCGTGCGAGAGCTGCACGTAATACACCGGGTTGTCGAGCGACTGGCTGCGCGCCAGGTCGATGTCGAACACCAGCTGCGAGTCGGGCTTGCGCGCCACCAGGAACCAGCGGGTGGCGTCGCGGCCGGCCTCGTCGATCAGGTCGCGCAGCGTCAGGTAGCTGCCGGCGCGCTTCGAGAGCTTCACTTCCTCGCCGCCGCGCATCACCGTGACCATCTGGTGCAGCACGTACTCGGGATAGCCCTGCGGGATCCCGCGGTCGAGCGCCTGCAGGCCGGCCTTCACCCGCGCCAGCGAGCCGTGGTGGTCGGCGCCGAGCTCGGTGATCGCGCGCTCGTAGCCGCGCTCCCACTTCGACAGGTGGTAGGCGACGTCGGGCACGAAGTAGGTGTAGGTGCCGTCGGACTTGCGCATCACGCGGTCCTTGTCGTCGCCGAAGGCGGTGGTGCGCAGCCACAGCGCGCCGCCGTCCTCGTAGGCGTGGCCGCGTTCGACCAGCTGGCGCACGGTCTCCTCGACCTTGCCGTCGGCGTACAGCGAGGACTCCAGGAAATACACGTCGAAGGCCACGCCGAAGGCGGCCAGGTCGCCGTTCTGCTCGTTGCGCAGGTACGCCACGGCGAAGCGGCGGATGGCGTCGATGTCGTCGGCGTCGCCGCTGGCCTTCACGACATGGCCCTCGACCTCGACGCTCTCGTGGTCGAGGAAGGCGCGCGCGACGTCGGCGATGTAGTCGCCGCGGTAGCCGTCCTCCGGCCAGCCGGCGTCGCCGGGGCGGATGCCGCGCGCGCGCGCCTGCACCGACTTCGCCAGGTTCTCGATCTGCACGCCGGCGTCGTTGTAGTAGAACTCGCGCTTCACGTCCCAGCCGTTGGCGTCGAGCACGCGCGCGATGCAGTCGCCGATCACCGCCGCGCGGCCGTGGCCGACGTGCAGCGGGCCGGTCGGGTTGGCCGAGACGTATTCGACGCCGGCCACGCGGCCCGCGCCGCTGGCGTTGCGGCCGAAGGCCTTGCCCTGTGCGTGCACTTCGCGCAGCTGCCGCTGCCAGGCTTCGGGCGCGAGGCGGAAATTGAGGAAGCCGGGGCCGGCGATCTCGACCGATGCGATGTCGCCGCCGGTGGCGATGGCTTCGGCCAGCGCCTGCGCGATCGCGCGCGGATTGCTGCGCGCGGGCTTGGCCAGCAGCATCGCGGCGTTGCTGGAGAAGTCGCCGTGCGCGCGCTCCTTGGGCCGCTCGATCACGAAGTCGGGCGTGGCCAGGTCGGAAGGCAGGATGCCCTGCGTGCGGAGGGCGGCGATGCCCTGTTCGACCAGGGCCTTGAGCGTTGATTTCACGGGGGTCGCAGCGGGAACGTATGGCCGCACATTGTACGCGAGGCGCTGGTCGCGGCCGCTGCCGGGCCTGAACCGCCGGCCCCGCCTCCGGCGTCCGGACGCGTTGCTAGACCCAGCCCCGCGCCGCCAGCGACACCGGCGCGCCGTCGCCGATCACGAAATGATCCAGCAGGCGGACGTCGACCAGATGCAGGGCCTGCTTCAGGCGGGCGGTGACCGCGCGGTCGGCGGCGCTGGGTTCGCTGCTGCCGCTGGGATGGTTGTGGCCGACGATCACCGCCGCCGCGTTGTGCCCCAGCGCCCGGCGCACGACTTCGCGCGGGTGCACCTCGGCGCCGTCGACGGTGCCCCGGAACAGTTCCTCGAAGGCGAGCGCGCGGTGGCGGGTGTCCAGGAACAGCGCGGCGAAGACCTCGCTGGGGTGGCCGCGCAGGCGCTGTGCGAAGTAGCGCCCGGCGGCCTGTGGGTCGGTCAGGGCCTCGCCGCGCTCCAGGCGGGCGGCCAGGTGGCGGCTGGCCAGCTCCAGCGCCGCGCCCATCTGGCAGGCGCTGGCCGGGCCCAGGCCAGGCAGCTTCACCAGCTCGGCGGCCGGGAGCTCGAGCAGCCGCCGCAGCGGCCCGTGGTCGGCGAGCAGCTTGCGCGCGGTGGTCACCGCGTCCAGTCCGCGCACCCCGGAGCCGAGGAACAGCGCCAGCAGCTCGGCGTCCGAGAGCACCGCGGCACCGCGGGCCAGCAGCTTCTCGCGAGGGCGTTCGCCGCTGGGCCAGTCGCGGATGTGCATGGGCGGTCTCCAGGAGGATGGTCGTCGGCCGCCGGTGCATCCACGACAGGGGAGCCGCGTGGCGGTGATCAGGGGGCGCCTGCACCGGCAGCCGACGTGGGTCCATTGCACGCGATCGGCGCCTGCGCCGCCGCCGGCCGGTCGCGGCCGTTCGGGTAAGCTGTCGGACCGTTCCCGGGTCAGGACACTCCGAGCACGCATGGCCAGCGCCGACAGCCACCTCGACGGCGAACGCATCCTGCTCTGCGTGTGCGGCGGCATCGCCGCGTACAAGTCCGCCGACCTCGTGCGCCGCCTGCGCGACGCCGGCGCGCAGGTGCGGGTGGCGATGACCGAGGGCGCGACGCACTTCGTCGGCGCCACCACCTTCCAGGCGCTGTCGGGCGAGACCGTGCGCAGCTCGCTGTGGGATCCCGCGGCCGAGGCCGCGATGGGCCACATCGAACTCGCGCGCTGGGCGACGCGGGTGCTGGTGGCGCCGGCCACCGCCAACACGCTGGCGAAGCTGGCCAACGGCTTCGCAGACAACCTGGTGACCACGCTGTGCCTGGCCACCACCGCGCCGCTGGTGCTGGCGCCGGCGATGAACCACCGCATGTGGCTGCATCCGGCCACGCAGGCCAACATGGCGCGGCTGCGCGAGCGCGGCGCGCGTGTGGTGGGGCCGGTGGACGGGCCGCTGGCCGAGGGCGAGTCGGGCCCGGGGCGCATGGCCGAGCCGCTGGACATCGTCGCCGCGCTCGTGGCCCCCGCGGCATGAGCGGCGACCTCGCCGGCCTGCGCGTGGTGGTCAGCGCCGGACCCACCTACGAGGACATCGATCCGGTCCGCTTCATCGGCAACCGCAGCAGCGGCAGGATGGGCTTCGCGATCGCCGCGTCCGCCGCGCGCCGCGGTGCCACGACCATCCTGGTCGCCGGCCCGGTGGCGCTGGACACACCTGCCGGCGTCGAGCGCCGCGACGTGCGCTCCGCCGCGCAGATGCACGCCGCGGTGATGGCCGCGCTGCCGGCCGATGTCTACATCGGCGCCGCCGCGGTCGCCGACTTCACCCCGGCCGTGGTCGCCGCGGACAAGATCAAGAAGACGCCCGGCGACGCGGGGCTGGTGCTGGAACTGGTGCGCACCGCCGACATCCTCGCCGACGTCGCCTCGCATGCGCTGCGCCCGCGCCTGGTGGTCGGCTTCGCCGCCGAGACCGGCAAGCTCGAGGCCAACGCCGTCGACAAGCTGCGCCGCAAGCGCGTCGACATGATCGCGGCCAACCGGGTCGGCATGCCCGGCAGCGGCTTCGAGGCCGAGGACAACACGCTGCATGTCCTGGACGCCGGTGGCGGGCGCGTGCTCGGGCCGGCGCCGAAGACCACGCTCGCCGACGCGCTGCTCGACCTCGTCGCCGCGCGCCTGCAGTGACCGACCGACAAGGACCGCCCGCAGCCATGCCGCACACGCTTGATGTGAAGATCCTCGACCCGCGCATCGGCCGCGAATGGCCGCTGCCCGCGCACGCCACCGACGGCAGCGCCGGCCTCGACCTGCGCGCGGCCATCGACGCCCCGCTGGAACTCGCGGGCGGCGACACCGCGCTGGTGCCGTCGGGCATCGCCATCCACATCGCCGATCCCGGCCTGTGCGCGATGGTGCTGCCGCGTTCCGGCCTCGGCCACCGCCACGGCCTGGTGCTCGGCAACGGCACCGGCCTGATCGACGCCGACTACCAGGGGCCGCTCATGGTCAGCCTGTGGAACCGCTCGCGCGAGGCGTACACCGTGCAGCCGGGCGACCGCATCGCCCAGCTGGTGCTGGTGCCGGTCGTGCGCGCGGGGCTGCGGGTGGTGGATACTTTCGACGAGAGCGCGCGGGGGGCGGGTGGCTTCGGCCACACCGGCGTGCGCTGACCCGGGGAGCAACGACGTGAAGGCATCGAACAAGACGCGCCAGGCCGTGCAGCAGTCGCGGCGCGCGCTGCAGCTGCTGGCGGTCCTGCTGGTGCTGCTGGCTGGCTGGCTGGCCTGGACCGGCTGGCGGCAGATGGAGGACGGTTCGCGCCGCGACCAGCTCGGCATCACCCGTGATGCGCTGGCGCAGGCCACGACGCGCTCGTTGCAGAGCGAACTGGAGCGCTTCGAGGAGCGCCTGGCGTCGGCACCGGTGCGCGACGCCCTGGCCGCCGGCGACTTCGCGGCCGCGGCCGTGGCGCTCGGCCGCGACTGGCCGAACCTCGAACACGCGGTGATCCTCGACACCGGCCTGGCCGAGGCCTACGCCAATGCGGAGCAGGCCGGCTACGGCCGCATCGCCGTGGCCGAGGCCGCGATGACCGAAGGCAAGCCGGTGCTGTGGGTCGTGCGCGACGGCGATGGCCCCGGGCTGGCGCTGGCCGCGCCGGCGCGCGTGGGCGACGCGATGGCCGGCGTCGCCTACGTCCGCCTGCCGGTGGCGCGCGCCACCGCGGGGCTCGATGCCGTCGACGTGCCGGGCTCGACCTACCTGGCGCTGCGCCAGGGCGGATACACCCTGGCCGAGCGCGGCGACGCCGCGTACAAGGAGTCCGCCGAGCGCATGGCGGTGCCCGTGGCGGGGACCGGCCTGCGCGTGGCGGCCGGCCTGCCGCCGCGGCCTACCGCGCTGTTCGGCCTGGCCGCGGTGCCTTCGTTCGTGGCCGCGGCGATCCTGCTGCTGCTGGCCTACGTGCTGTCGCGCCTGCCGTCCCTGGTCGGCAGCGCCGACGAGGACGAGGCCGGACCCTCCCCCACCCTGGAGCAGACCCTGGAAATGGAACCCGTGAAAGACCCTGAAACCGCCGTCGCGCCGGTGCCCGTGCGCGAGGCGAAGGCGTCGGCGGTCGCGATCGACCCCGGCATCTTCCGTGCCTACGACATCCGCGGCATCGTCGGCCAGTCGCTGGATATCGGCGTGGCCGAGCTGATCGGCCACGCCATCGGCTCGTTGATGCACGAGCAGGGGCTGAAGGACATCGTGGTCGGCCGCGACGGCCGCCTGTCCGGCCCGGACATGGTCGCCGGCCTCACCGCCGGCCTGCGCAAGGCCGGCCGCGAGGTCATCGACATCGGCATGGTGCCGACGCCGGTGGTGTACTTCGGCGCCTACCACCTGCGCACCGGCTGCTGCGTCTCGGTCACCGGCAGCCACAACCCGCCCGACTACAACGGCTTCAAGATCGTGGTCGGCGGCGAGACGCTGTCCGGCGCCGCGATCACCGATCTGTACGCGCGCGTGGCCGAGGACCGCCTGTACACCGCGCCGTCGCCGGGCGGCGTGACCGAGCGCGACATCGGCGGGGACTACGTCGAACGCATCGCCTCCGACGTCCAGCTCGACCGCCCGCTCAAGGTCGTGGTTGACGCCGGCAACGGCGTCGCCGGCGAGATCGGGCCGCGCGTGCTGGAAGCCATCGGCGCCCACGTCGAGCCGCTGTTCTGCGAGATCGACGGCACCTTCCCCAACCACCACCCGGACCCGAGCGAACCGCACAACCTGGCCGACCTGGTGGACATGGTGAAGCGCTTCGACGCCGACCTCGGCATCGCCTTCGACGGCGACGGCGACCGCCTGGGCGTGGTCACGAAGGATGGCGAGAACATCTTCCCCGACCGCCTGCTGATGCTGTTCGCCGCCGACGTGCTGGAGCGCAATCCGGGCGCGGTGATCGTGTACGACGTGAAGTGCACCGGCCGCCTGCAGGGCCACATCCTGCGCCACGGCGGCAGCCCGCTGATGTGGAAGACCGGGCACTCGCTGATCAAGTCGAAGATGCGCGAGACCGAAGCCGAGCTGGCCGGCGAGATGAGCGGCCACTTCTTCTTCGGCGAGCGCTGGTACGGCTTCGATGACGGCATCTACGCCGCCGCGCGCCTGCTCGAGATCCTGGCCGCGCGCCCGGAGGCGCCGGGCGAGGTGCTGGCGGCGCTGCCGACCGGCATCGCCACGCCCGAGATCAAGGTCGACGCGCCCGGCGGCAACCCGCACGCCTTCGTCGAGCGCTTCCTGGCGCAGGCGAAGTTCGAGGCCGGCGCGCGCCCGTCGACCATCGACGGCCTGCGCGTGGACTTCCCCGACGGCTGGGGCCTGGTGCGCGCCTCCAACACCACGCCGGTGCTGGTGCTGCGCTTCGATGCCGACAGCGAGGAGGCGCTCGAGCGCATCCGCGGGATGTTCCGGGAGCAGCTGCTGGCGGTGGATCCCGACCTTCCGCTGCCGTTCTAGCGCTCCGTTCTAGCGCTGCCGTTCCTGCGCTGCCGCTCCAGCGGTCCTGTGGGAGCGGCCATGGCCGCGATCGCCGCCATGGCGGCTCCTGCAAAGGCGGGGGTGCCGGTGGCTCCTGCAACGGCAGGGGCGGCTGCTGCCCTAGCCGCCCTTCATCGCCCGGTAGCGCTCCAGCGCGCCCTCCAGGTCGCTGCCCAGCGAGGCGCGGTCGGCCAGCTGGCGCTGCTGGATCGCCTGCTGGCGCACCAGGTCGCCGTGCTGGGCCCGGATCCCGTCGGCCAGGGCCTTGCCCACGGGTTCCCCCAGCAGCTCGCGCTCGGCGGCCTGGCGCAGCAGCGACAGCAGGCTCTGGCGCAGGTTGGTGATGCTGAGCCCGGAGGTCTTCAGCGCTTCCTCCACCAGGGTGATGCGCTCGCCGTAGGCGCGGCGCAGGTCGTTCTCGGTGGCGTAGGACTCCACCATCGCCAGGTCGCGGCGATGGCGCTCGGCTTCCGCCATCTCGGCCTCGGCCGCGGCGCGGGCGGCCAGCGCCGCGGCGGCGCGCTCGTCGGCGGTCAGCGCGCGCGGTACTTCGCCGGTGCGGTTGCCGCTGGCGGCGTTGATCTCGGTGCGGGCGCGGTCGAGCGCGTCGGCCGGCAGCGTGTCGCCGCAGACCTGGGTGCCGTTCTCGTCCCAGCAGTAGAGTTTCCTGTCCGTGGGCGCCTTCTGCGCCGCGGCCGCCAGGGGCAGCGCGGCGAGCAGGAAGCCGGCGATGCAGCGGGTGGTCTTCATCGTGTCCGTCCCCCCCGGTCGGTCGAATCAGGTGGCCGCGCTGCCGTAGCGCGCGCGATAGGCGAGCAGGCGCTCGCGTTCGGCCGACAGTGTCGCGCTTTCACCGGTGAACGCAAGCAGGTCGGCGAGGCTGGCGATGGCCACCACCGGCACGCCCTCGCCGGCGGCCACTTGTGCCGCGGCCGAGCGCCGGTCGGTCGCGGCCTCGTCGAGCACTTCCTGGCGGTCGAGCGCGATCGCCACGCCTGCCGGAATGCCGCCCGCCGCGCGGATCAGCCCCAGCGCCTCGCGCACGGCGGTGCCGGCGGTGAGCACGTCGTCGACCACCAGCACGCGGCGTCCATCGAGCGCGGCGCCCACCAGCGTGCCGCCCTCGCCGTGGTCCTTGGCTTCCTTGCGGTTGTAGGCCAGCGGCAGGTCACGGCCGCGGCGGGCGTATTCGCAGGCCAGCGCGGTTGCCAGCGGGATGCCCTTGTAGGCGGGGCCGAACAGCAGGTCGAAGTCGAGTCCCGCGGCATCGATGGCGTCGGCGTAGCAGGCGGCCAGGGTGGCCAGCACGGCGCCGGAGTCGAAGCGCCCGGCGTTGAAGAAATAGGGGCTGGTGCGGCCGGACTTGAGCGTGAACTCGCCGAAGCGCAGGGCGTCGGCCTGCAGCGCCAGGCGCAGGAACCGGGTGCGGTGGTCGGGCATGGCGTGTGCAGGGCGGTCGCGGGAGCGCCATGGTAGCAACCCGGTGTGCATTGACCGGGATCAACGCTCCGGGGACACGGCATGGCTATGGTCGGCGTGACGGAATCCTTGTGGAGGAGCGACATGTACGACCGGACCAGGCTCGGGCTTGCGATCACGGCCATCCTGCTGGTGGCGGTGGCCTGCGGGAAGACGGACGGCGACCGCGCTGCCCCGGTGGCCGGGGGCGCCACGGCCGTGGATGCGCCCGCGGCCGCCACGCCGCCCGCCGGCGATCCGGTGGCGGTCGAAGGCGTGCCCGGTACCGCGCCGACCGCCGGCGCCGCGGACCCGGCGGACGCCGCGGCCGCCGGCGGCGGAAACACGCTGCGCACCACCGCCGCGGCGATGTTCGGCACCATCCCCGAGCGCGTGGAGGCGCTGCGCGGCAAGCCGCTGTCGGACGCCCAGGTCGAGCTCGGCCACATGCTGTTCTTCGACCCCCGCCTGTCGAGCAGCCAGCTCATCACCTGCAACACCTGCCACAGCCTCGGCACCGGCGGCGCCGACAACGTGCCGGTCTCGATCGGGCACGGCTGGCAGCGCGGCCCGCGCAACTCGCCGACCGTGCTCAACGCGGTTTTCAACGCCGCGCAGTTCTGGGACGGCCGCGCCGCCGACCTCGCCGAGCAGGCCAAGGGCCCGGTGCAGGCCAGCGTCGAGATGAACAGCACCCCGGAGCTGGTGGTGAAGACCCTCGAAAGCATCCCCGAATACGTCGACCGCTTCGGCAAGGCCTTCCCGGGCGAGGCCCGGCCGGTGAGCTTCGACAACATGGCGTTCGCGCTGGAGGCCTTCGAGGCCACGCTGGTGACGCCGGACTCGCGCTTCGACCGCTGGGTGCTGGGCGACGACGCCGCGCTGGACGCCACCGAGCGCCGCGGCCTGGAGCTGTTCGTGTCCTCGGGCTGCGCCTCCTGCCACAACGGGCGCAACTTCGGCGGCCAGGCCTATTTCCCGTTCGGCGTGATCGAGCGCCCGGGCGCCGAGATCCTGCCGGCGGGCGACAAGGGCCGCTTCGAGGTGACCGCCACGGCCAGCGACGAGTACGTGTTCCGCGCCGCGCCGCTGCGCAACGTCGAGCTGACCGCGCCGTATTTCCACTCCGGCCAGGTCTGGGACCTCGAGCAGGCGGTGGCGATCATGGGCACGGCGCAGCTGGGCCGCGAACTGGACGGGGACGAGGCCAGCGCCATCGCCGCCTTCCTGCGCACCCTGACCGGGCGCCAGCCGACGGTGGAGTATCCGATCCTGCCGCCGAGCACGGCGACGACCCCGCGGCCGGTCGCGCAGTAGGGCGCCGGCGACAGGAGGGAAGACGCCGGCCATCGCCGGCGCCGGTGCGCTAACCTTGGACCGCGGCGGGCCTGTGCCCGCCGCGTCCGTCTTTCCAGCACCGGCAGCAGCATGCGCATCATCAGCTTCAACGCCAACGGCATCCGTTCGGCCGCCAACAAGGGCTTCTTCGACTGGTTCAGGGCCCAGGACGCCGACATCCTCTGCGTCCAGGAAACCAAGGCCCAGGAGCACCAGCTCGCCGCCGCCGATGGCAACGGCGTGCATCCCGACTTCCTGCCCGAGGGCTACCGCGCCTGGTTCAAGGACGCGAGCACGAAGAAGGGCTACAGCGGCGTGGCGATCTACAGCCGCCGCGAGCCCGACGAGGTGCGCACGGCGCTGGGCTGGGCGCCCTTCGACGACGAGGGCCGCTACATCGAGGCGCGCTTCGGCAACCTCAGCGTGGTCTCGTTCTACATCCCGTCCGGTTCTTCCGGCGAGCTGCGCCAGGGCTTCAAGTTCGAGGTCATGGACTGGCTGAAGGCGCACCTGGACGAATGGCTGGCCAGCGGCCGCGACTACGTGCTGTGCGGGGACTGGAACATCGTGCGCTCGCGCAACGACATCAGGAACTGGACCGGCAACCAGAAGAACTCCGGCTGCCTGCCGCCCGAGCGCGCCTGGCTCAACGGCATGATCGCCGACGCCTGCGGCGACGGCCTGTGCGAGCCGCCGGCGCAGGGCTGGCGCGATGCGCTGCGCGTGCTGCGCCCCGAGGCCGCCGAGTACACCTGGTGGAGCAACCGCGGCGCGGCGCGCGCCAACAACGTCGGGTGGCGGATCGACTACCAGTTCGTGACGCCCGGTTTGGCCGAACGAATCGAGGCCTGCGCCGTGCACGGCGAGCCGCGCTTCTCCGACCATGCGCCGCTGGTCGTGGACTACCGCGAATGAGCACGAAGCCTTCGGCCTGGCGCGCCTTCGCGCAGCCGGCGGCGTGGACGATGTTCTTCTTCGGCTTCGCCTCCGGCCTGCCGTTCCTGCTGGTGGCTGGCACGCTCGCCTACTGGCTGCGCGAGGGCGGGATCGAGCTGAAGGAGATCACCATGATCGCCAGCGCCGGCATGGCGTACTCCTTCAAGTTCGTCTGGGCACCGCTGGTCGACCGCTGGCGGCTGCCGCTGCTGGGGCGCTTCGGCCAGCGCCGCGGCTGGCTGCTGCTGGCGATGGGCGCGGTGATGGCGGGCCTGCTGGCGATGGCCGCGCTGACGCCCGAGCGGCTGGCGGTCTTCGTCGCGCTGACGCTGCTGGTGGCCTTCGCCGGCGCCACGCTCGACATCGCGGTCGACGCCTACCGCGTCGAGATCGCGCCGGCCTCGGCGCAGGGCGCGCTGGTGGCGACGTACTCGCTGGGCTACCGCATCGCCCTGATCGCGTCGGGCGCACTCGCCCTGGTGCTGGCCGACCACGCCGCCTGGCCCAACGTGTACCGGGTGATGGCGGCGCTGATGGTGGTGCCGATGCTGGCGTGCCTGGTCGCGCGCGAGCCCGACGTGGTGCGCGTGCGCACCGAGGGCTGGGCGGCGGGCCTGCGCGAGGGCGTGGTCGAACCCTTCGCCGACTTCTTCCGCCGCTTCGGCGGCGGCATCGGCCTGGTGGTGCTGCTGTTCATCCTGTCGATCAAGATCTCCGACCAGGCGATCGTCGGCGGCATCATCGGCCCGTTCTACCTCGACCAGGGCTTCAGCAAGACCGAGATCGCCGCGGTGACCAAGGTCTACGGCATCTGGGTCGGCATCGCCGGCGCCTTCCTCGGTGGCGTGGCGGTGGCGCGCTGGGGCATCCACTGGCCGCTGCTGGCCGCGATCATCCTCGGCGCCGCCAGCAACCTGCTGTACCTGGCGCTGATCGGCGCCGACGGCGACATCCGCCTGCTCACCCTGGTGATCTCGGGCGAGAACCTGGCCCAGGGCTTCCTCGGCACCGCGGCCGTGGCCTACCTGTCGGCGCTGGTCAACCAGCGCTACACCGCCACCCAGTACGCGCTGTTCTCGTCGCTGATCATGCTGCCAGGCAAGGTGCTGGGCTTCTTCTCGGGCGCGATCGTGGAATCGAGCGCCGGCGGCTACGCCACCTACTTCCTGATCACCGCCGTGGTCGCATTGCCGGCGGTGGGGCTGTTCTTCTGGCTCAAGCCGCGCGTGCGCGTGGGCGGCGAGGCCGGGGCGACGCTGGAGGACGCGCGATGAGCGCGCACCCCTTGCCGCCGCGCGCGGGCCGTACTATCAATGGCGCCGCTGACGTGAGCGGGGACCACTGGGCGCCGGCCATGACCGACATCGTGCTCAAGGACATCGACGAACTGCTGCTGGAGCGCATCAAGCGCATGGCGGACCGCCGCGGCTGGACGCTGTCGCATGCCCTGCAGCACCTGCTCGAGCAGGGCCTGTACGCGGTGGAAGGCGACGGCAAGCTCGGCTTCGACACCTCCGAGGCCGACGTGCTGCTGTCCGCGATCGCCGCGCTGGAGAGCGTGCCCGATGGCGTGTTCTCGCTGATCGGACAGGTGCCCGACGCCGCCCCGCGCCAGGATTAGCCGTTGCGTCGGGACGATCCGCTGCGCCGGGACGCGCCGTTGTACCGGGATGCGTCGCTGTACCGGGACGCGCCCTTGTACCGGGATGCGCCACTGTAGGAGCGGCTATAGCCGCGACCAGGGCGTGCCGAAGCGGCAATCGCGGCTATAGCCGCTCCTACAGCGGCGCTTCGGGGCTCAGGCCGGGTGGATGGCACCGAGGATGCGCGCACCCGCCGCGCCCGTGACCGCGGCCAGGTTTCCCGGACGACCCGCCAGCGTCTCGCGCGCCAGCCAGGCGAAGGCCATGGCCTCGATCGCGTCCGGGTCCAGGCCGTGCGCCGACGTCGATTCCACCACCATCCCCGGCAGCTCCGCCGCCAGCGCCGCCATCAGCCCCGGGTTGTGCACGCCGCCGCCGCAGGCGATCACGCGCGCGGTGTCCGGCTGGGTGGCACGCAGGGCGTCGGCCACGGTGCGCGCGGTCAGGGCGAGCAGGGTGGCCTGGACGTCCGCGGGCGCCTCGCCGCCCGACATGTGCGATTCGACCCAGGCGAGGTGGAAGCGGTCGCGGCCGGTGGACTTCGGCGGCGGCTGCGCGAACCAGGGTTCGTCGAGCAGCCGCGCCAGCAGCGTGCCGTCCACGCGCCCCGAGGCGGCGAAAGCGCCACCGCGGTCGAAGGCCTCGCCGCGATGGCGCAGGCACCAGGCATCCATCAGGCCGTTGGCGGGGCCGGTGTCGAAGCCGCGCACCGCACCCGCGGCCGGCAGCAGGGTGAAGTTGGCGATGCCGCCGAGGTTGAGCACCGCGCGCGACTCCGACGGGTCGTGCAGCAGCGCGGCGTGCAGCGCGGGCACCAGCGGTGCGCCCTGGCCGCCGGCGGCGACGTCGCGCGCGCGGAAGCCGGCGACCGTGGTGATGCCGGTGCGTTCGGCGATGGTCGCGGCGCAGCCGAGCTGCAGGGTGTAGGGCAGGGGGCCGTGCGGGTCGTGGCGCAGGGTCTGGCCGTGCGAGCCGATGGCGACGACGCCTGCGGCCGCGGTGCCGCTGTCGGCCAGCGCCTGCAGAGCGGCATCGGCAAAGGCGCGGCCAATGGCGACGTCGAGCCGGCCGACCTCGTCCAGCGACAGCGTCGCATCCTGCTGGCCGAGCGCGACCAGCCGCGCGCGCAGGGCGGAATTCCAGGCGTAGGTGCGGGCGAAGCGCAGCGTGGGCCGCGAGGTGGAGGCGTCGCTGTCGAAGTCCACCAGCGCGGCATCGATGCCGTCGGCGCTGGTGCCCGACATCAGGCCGAGGAAGCAGCGCGGGCGCGGCGCCTGCACGGGATCCTGCGTGGCCACCGGTGGTGCCGGATCAGCCCCGGCCGCGGCCCGCGGTGGCGTCGGCACGGGCAGCGGCGACGCGCGTGTCGTCGGCGTCTTCCGCCGGCACCTGGGCGTAGATGATGTCCTCGACGGTGCGGATGCGCGCCAGCGCCGGCCCGGTCTGGGCGCGGAAGGCGGCCAGCGCGGTGCCCTTCAGCGGCTCGGGCTCGGGCATGGTGTGCTGCAGCGGATTGCGATGCACGCCGTTGATGCGGAACTCGTAGTGCAGGTGCGGGCCGGTGGACAGGCCGGTGCTGCCGACGCGGCCGATCACCGTGCCCTGGCTGATGCGCTGGCCCTGGCGGATGCTGCCGAAGCCGGACATGTGCGCGTACAGCGTGGTGTAGCCGCGGCCGTGGTCGAGGATCACGGTGTTGCCGTAGCCGCCCTTCCAGCCCTTGAAGGCCACGCGGGCATCGCCGGCGGCCATGATCGGGGTGCCGGTGCGCGCGGCATAGTCGACGCCCTTGTGCATGCGCATGGTGCCGCGCACCGGATGCCGGCGCGAGCCGAACGTCGAGCTCAGGCGCGCGTACTGGATCGGCATGCGGATGAAGCTCTTCTTCAGCGGCCGGCCGTCGGCGTTGAAGTATTCGGTCTTGCCGTCGCGCTCGTAGCGGAACGCGGTGAACGGCTTGCCCTTGGCGGTGAACACGGCCGCCAGCACCTCGCCGGTGCGCAGCAGCTCGCCTTCGCGGTAGACCTGCTCGACGACCACGCTGAAACGGTCGTTCTGGGTGACGTCGGTGTTGAAGTCGATGTCGTACTGGAAGATCTCGTCGGTCAGCTTGTTGATGCTGGAGCCCGACAGGCCGAGCTTGCGCGCGCTGTGGAACAGCGAACGCCCGACCTTGCCGCTGACCACGGTGGTGCGGACCTCAAGCGGGCGCTCGACCACGGTCTCGGTGACCTTGTCGCCGTCCAGTACCAGCTCGACGCGCTCGGTCTCGCCGCGGTCGTAGCGCAGGGCCTTCAGCGGCGCCGGGCGACCGTCGGCGGTGGGCGCGCCGAAGGCGAAGCCGAGCTGTGCGCCCGGACGCAGGCGGGTCAGCGCCTGGCGGG
Organism: Luteimonas padinae; assembly: GCF_014652935.1. Classification (GTDB taxonomy): domain Bacteria; phylum Pseudomonadota; class Gammaproteobacteria; order Xanthomonadales; family Xanthomonadaceae; genus Luteimonas; species Luteimonas padinae. The sequence continues at coordinate 153,002 of NZ_BMZT01000008.1, forward strand.
CACCGGACTGCTCGAGCAGCGCGTGCATGGTGGTGGCCGGGACGCCCAGCTCGTCGAAGATGGCGCCCAGGGTCTGGCCCTTCTCCACGCTGACCAGCATCCAGTCGTTGCCCGCGGCCTCGGTGCGTGCGGGCTGCGACAGTGCGGGCAGCGCCAGCGACAGCGTGGTCAGGCGGGCGCTCGCCGGCACGTCGACGGCGGTGTTGAAACCGGGCACGATGGCCAGCAGCAGCGCACCGGCGGTGGCCGCGAGGCTGGCATGGCCCCACTGGCGGCGCGCCCAGCGGCGGCCTCCGATGGTCTCGGTCGCGGCGTCCTTCTGGCGGCGGGATGCGGTCTGGCGGGCCAGCTCGCGGAGGTTGCTGAGGCGGACGCGCGCGCTGCGCTGCGCGTCGGACGGTGCGGACGATTCGGGCGTGGTCATGTGCGGATCGGACCCTCGGCCCTTGCGTGACGGGCGCGTCACGGGGCCACCATAATGACGCGAACACCATGCGTCAAACCCCTGATGCCGTTGGGATTTCTCCTCGGGCAAGATTTTAACCAGGTGTTAACAACGCAGGTAAACTCCATCACGCTTTCACGACGTGCCGACGTCAGAACAGGAATTCCCGTGCTCCAGACTTCCCCCGCCCAGGCCCTCCAGCTGATCTCCCGCGGCGTCGACGAACTGCTCAAGGCCGACGAGCTCGAGGCCCGCCTGGCCACCGGCCGCCCGCTGCGGGTCAAGGCCGGCTTCGACCCCACCGCCCCCGACCTGCACCTGGGCCACACGGTGCTGCTGAACAAGCTGCGCCAGTTCCAGGACCTCGGCCACACCGTGATCTTCCTGATCGGCGACTTCACCGGGATGATCGGCGACCCCTCGGGCAAGAGCGCCACCCGTAAGCCGCTCTCACGCGAGGACGTGCTGGCCAACGCCCAGACCTACCGCGACCAGGTGTTCAAGGTGCTCGACGAGGCGAAGACCGAGGTCCGCTTCAACAGCGAGTGGTTCGGGACGATGTCGGCCGCCGACATGATCCGCCTGGCCGGCCAGCTCACCGTTGCGCGCATGCTCGAGCGCGACGACTTCGCCAAGCGCTATGCGGCGCAGCAGTCGATCGCGATCCACGAATTCCTCTACCCGCTGGTGCAGGGCTACGACTCGGTGGCGCTGGAGGCCGATGTCGAGCTTGGCGGCACCGACCAGAAGTTCAACCTGCTGATGGGCCGCGGCCTGCAGGAGACCCACGGCCAGAAGCCGCAGGTGGTGCTGACCATGCCGCTGCTGGTCGGGCTGGACGGCGTCAACAAGATGTCCAAGTCGCTGGGCAACTACATCGGAGTCACCGATCCGGCGATCGACTTCGTCAACAAGACCATGAAGATCGGCGACGAGCTGATGTGGGAGTGGATCGAGCTGCTGAGCTTCGACATCGGCATCGACGAGGCAGCCAGGCTCAAGGCGGAAGTGGCCGCGGGCACGCTCAACCCGCGCGAGGTGAAGCTGCGCCTGGCGCGCGAACTGGCCACGCGCTTCCACGACGCGGCGGCCGCGGAGACCGCGATCGCCGGCTGGCACGCGGCGGTGACCGGGCAGGGCGACACTTCGCTGCTGCCGCTGCAGGAGGTGGCGGTGCCGGCCGACGGCCTGCGCATCGCCGCGCTGCTGACCGCGGCCGGCATCACGCCGTCGAATTCGGAGGCCAACCGCAAGCTCAAGGAGCGCGCGGTGAAGGTCGATGGTGCCGTGGTGGAGGACGCGGGCGCGACCTTCGTGCCCGGCTTCGAGGGCGTGCTGCAGGTGGGCAAGCGCAACTTCGCGCGGGTGCGACTGGTCGCGGGTTGACCGGCACCTGGTGCCTGCCGCGGCCTGGGTGTGCGGCCGCGTCTGGTGTTCAGGCGATTGCGGCCGCGGCCATCACCATCAGCGCCACCACGCAGGCGAAGCCGCCCAGCCAGGCCAGGCTGCGCGCGAGCTGCACGTCGGCGACGTAGAAGATGCCGTGTGCCAGCCGCATCGCCACGAAGACGACGGCGAGCAGCGCGATGCGCCCGTGATCCACGCCGGCAAACTGCGCCATCAGCACGCCCGCGGCGAACGGCGCGAAGGCTTCGAAGGCGTTGAGGTGGGCGGCGTTGGCGTGCTGGACCCTGTAGTTGCCGTCCTGCTTGGCCAGCCAGGCGCGCGGGTTGCGGTTGTTGTAGCCGGGGCCTGAGGTCTTGGCGACCAGCGCGAGGACGTAGGGCAGCAACGCGGTGATCAGGATGCACCAGTAGGCGGTGGCGAGGGTCATGGCGGCGATTTCGTGCGTGGGAACCGCGGAAGTAAAGCAGGTTTTCCCGTGGGAGCGGCTGCAGCCGCGATCGCGCTGCCGATGCGGGTCGCCATCGCGGCTGTAGCCGCCCCCACAGGAAAACGGAAACGGCGCCCTGCGGCGCCGTTCCGTGCCACGCGTGCGGCCGTTGCCGGCCGCGGCGGTGGCCTACTTTCCGGAGCGCATCTCGTCGCGCGCGGCCTTGAAGGCATTGCCCTCGTACCAGTTCGGCCAGCCGCCCTCGTCGGCCAGGGTGCGGCCGACGCCGTACAGCGCCTCCAGGTCCTGGATCACGCCGTCGAGGTTCCAGGCCGGATCGAACTCGTCGGCGGGCTTGTGGTACGCGACTTCGGTGTAGCGCTTGCCGTAGGCCGCGCCGGCCTCCTTGCCACCTTCGACCAGGTCGTCGCCGCCCTTGGCGTACAGCGCCGGCACGCCCGCCTTGGCGTAGTTGAAGTGGTCGGAACGGAAGTAGAAGCCGCCGGCCGGGTTGCCTTCCATCACCAGGGTGCGGCCCTGGGCGTCGGCGTAGCGCTTGAGGATGTCCTCGAGCTCGGAGTTGCCCAGCCCGGTCACGACCATGTCGCGCGCGGGGCCGGCCACGCTCATGGCGTCGAGGTTGACCACGCCCACGGTCTTCTCCAGCGGGAAGGCCGGGTGCGCGACCTGGTACTTCGAGCCCAGCAGGCCGGATTCCTCCAGGGTCACGGCGATGAAGGCCACCGAGCGCTTCGGCTGGCCGTCGGCCTTGAACTTCTCCGCGATCTCGATGATGCCGGCGATGCCGGTGGCGTTGTCGACGGCGCCGTTGTAGATCGTGTCGCCCTCGCCCTCGTGCTTGCCGAGGTGGTCCCAGTGGCCCATGTAGACCACGGCCTCGTCCGGCGCCTCGCTGCCGCGCAGGATGCCGACGACGTTGCGCGAGGAGCTTTCGCGGGTGGTGCTGTCGAGTTCGAACGACACGCGCGCGTCCAGCGGCACGGCCTTGAAGCCGCGCTTGTTGGCCGCGACGTAGAGCGCGTCGAGGTCCTGGCCGGCATCGGCGAACAGCTGCTTGGCGGCCTCGGCGCTCAGCCAGCCCTGCGCGGGCAGGCGCGGTTCCGGGTCGTCGGATGCGCGCAGGTCGAACTGCGGTCCCGACCAGGAGTTCTTGACCACGTCCCAGCCGTAGGACGCCCCGGCGGTGTCGTGGATGATCAGCGCGGCGGCGGCGCCCTTGCGCGCGGCCTCTTCGAACTTGTAGGTCCAGCGGCCGTAGTAGGTCATGCGCTCGCCTTCGAACAGCGAGTCGTCCTTGGCGTGGAAGCCGGGGTCGTTGACCAGGATGACCACGGTCTTGCCCTTGACGTCGAGGCCGTCGTAGTCGTTCCAGCCCAGTTCCGGCGCGTCGACGCCGTAGCCGACGAACACCAGGTCGCTGTCGGCGACCTTGACCTCGGCCTCGCCGGTGCGGGTGCCGATCACCATGTCGGTGCCGAACGCCAGGTCGCGCTGCTGGCCGGCCACGTCCAGGCGCAGGACGGTGGATTCGTCCGCGGTGGTTTCGACCATGGGCACGGTCTGGAAGAAGGTGCCGTTGTCGCCGCCGGGCTCGAGGCCGATGCGCTCGTACTGGGCCTTGATGTACTCGACGGTCTTCTCGCCGCCGGGGGCGCCGGGGGCGCGGCCCTCGAATTCGTCGGAGGCCAGCGTCTTCACCATCTCGGCGAAGTCGTCCTTGCTCAGCTCCGGGCTGAACATGTGTCCGGAGGCGCCGCTGGCGGCCGTGGCCGGGGTGTCGCCGGTGGCGGGGGCGCTGGCGGGCTCGCCGCTGCATGCGGCCAGCGCCGTCGCGACGGCGAGGCTGAGCACGAGGTGGGTCGGTCGCATTCTCTGGGGTCCTGCGTGGATGGAACCCCCGATTCTATGCGCTCGGCACCACGAAGGGGCCGGGTCAGTCGTCCGTGCGCGCGGGTGCGGTCGGCGTGGAGTAGCGCACCGGCTGCGCACCGGTCACCGGGCCGATGCGCGCGCTGTCGTGTACGAAGAGGGCCACGTCGCGCTCGAACACCAGCGGGCCGTCGACCACCGCGCCCGGGCCGATGACCACGCGCGGCAGCCGCGTGCCCACGCGCACCGGCATCCAGTTGGCGCCGGGCTTGCGCACCTCGACGCCGCCGCGCACGTGCGAGCCGATGCCGATGGTCAGGTCGCCGTTGGCGAGGCGGACGTCGCCGGCGACTTCGGTCGCCACCAGGCCGATGTCGCCGTTGGTGGTCTCGACCGCGCCGGCGCGGCCGTGGCGGTCGATGAAGATGCTGCCGTTGACGGTGCGGACCTCACCGGCCACGCGCACGCGCTCGCCCAGGCGGATGCTGCCGTTGACCGTGGACAGCTGCCCGACGGTGACGTCGTTGCCGGCGCTGATGCTGCCGTTGGTGGTCGAGCCGGTGTCCGCCGTCACCCGGTCCGCCAGCCGGACGCTGCCGTTGGTGGTGCCCAGGCGCCCGTACTCGCTGCCGGCGGTGGTGGTCACCGCGCCGTTGGTGCGGACGATGTCCTCGCTGGCGCGGACGGTGCCCGGGAACAGCGCGGCCAGGACGAGGAGGGCGAGAACGAGGGTGGCGTGGATGGCGGCCATGCAGGGAGTCTGCGCCTGCCGGGCGCTACAATGCCCCTGTCCAACGTCACAGGGTCGAACGTCGTGCCAGAAGCCGCTTCCGTCCGCCGCCCGAAGCCGGTGGTGCTGCTGATCCTCGACGGCTGGGGCCACCGCGACGACCCCCGCGACAACGCGCTCGCGCTCGCCGACATCCCGAACTGGCGCCGCCTCTTCGCCGCGCATCCGACCACCCTGGTCCACACCGAGGGCACCCACGTCGGCCTGCCCGACGGGCAGATGGGCAATTCCGAGGTCGGCCACATGAACATCGGCGCCGGGCGCGTGGTCTACCAGGACCTCACCCGCATCGACGCCGCGATCGCCGACGCCAGCTTCTTTGCCAACGACGAGCTGGTCGCGGCCTGCCGCGCGGTGAACGCCACGGGCGGCACCCTGCACCTGCTGGGCCTGCTCTCGCCGGGCGGTGTGCACAGCCATGAGGCGCACCTGTTCGCCATGCTGGCGCTGGCGAAGCGCGAGGGCGTGGCGCGCGTGGCCGTGCACGCCTTCACCGACGGCCGCGACATGCCGCCGCGCTCGGCCGCGCCGAGCCTGCGCGCGCTGCAGGACGCCTGCGCCGCCGCCGGCAACGCGCACGTCGCCAGCGTCAGCGGCCGCTACTTCGCCATGGACCGCGACAAGCGTTGGGAGCGCGTGCGCCGGGCCTGGGACGCGATCGTGGACGCGCAGTCGCCGCACCATGCCCCGGACGCGCTCGCCGCGCTCGAGGCCGCCTACGCGCGCGACGAGAACGACGAGTTCGTCGCGCCCACGGTGATCGACGGTGCCGCGCCGGTGGCCGACGGCGACGCCGTGGTGTTCATGAACTTCCGCGCCGACCGCGCGCGCCAGCTCGCCGCCGCCTTCGTCGCGCCGGGCTTCGACGGCTTCGACGCGCGCCGCCCGGCGCTGGCGCGCTTCACCTGCCTCACCGAGTACGACGCCACGCTGCCGGCGCCGCTGGCCTTCCCGCCCGACGACCTGCGCAACACCCTGGGCGAGGTGCTGGGTGCCAGCGGCCTCACCCAGCTGCGCATCGCCGAGACCGAGAAGTACGCCCACGTCACCTTCTTCTTCAACGGCGGCAGCGAGGCGCCGTTCCCGGGCGAGGAGCGCATCCTCGTGCCCAGCCCGCAGGTCGCCACCTACGACCTGCAGCCGGAGATGAGCTGCCCGGAAGTGACGGAGAAGCTGGTGGCCGCGATCGCCTCGGGGCGCTTCGACGCCGTGGTCTGCAACTTCGCCAACCCCGACATGGTCGGCCACACCGGCGACCTGCAGGCGGCGATCCAGGCCGTCGAGGCGGTCGACAAGGCCCTCGGCGAGGTTGCCGCGGCGGTGGCCGCGCAGGGCGGCGAGCTGCTGGTCACCGCCGACCACGGCAACGTGGAGATGATGCGCGACCCGGAGACCGGCGAGCCGCACACCTCGCACACCGTCGGGCCGGTGGACCTGATCTACGTCGGCAACCGCGCCGGCGCGACGCTGCGCACCGGCGGCGCGCTGCGCGACCTGGCGCCGACGATGCTCGACCTGCTGGACGTCCCGAAGCCGGCGGAGATGACCGGCCGCAGCCTGCTGGCGTGAGCGACGCGGCGGCCAGGGCGGGCCGCGGTACCCGTGCGCAGCGCCGGCCGCGGGCCACCGCGTCGCGGCCCTGGCCCGTGCTGGCCTGGTGGCTGCTTCCGCTGCTCCTGGCGATGGCGCTGGGACCGGCCGCGGCGCAGGACAGCCGCGAGGCCCAGCGCCGCCTGGACAGGGTCAAGCGCGAACTCAACGAGGTCGGGCGCGAGCGTCGCCGCATCGAAGGCGAGCGCGGCACCGCCAGCCGCGGCCTGCGCGAGGCCGACGAGCGCGTGGCCCGCAACGCGCGCGAACTGGCAGGCACCGAAGCCGCACTGGCGCGCCAGCAGCAGGCGCTGGCGGAGCTGGAGGCGCGCCGCGACGCCGCCGCCGAAGGCCTGTCCGCGCAGCGCGCCGAACTTGCCACCCTGCTGCGCGCCGCCTACACCGTCGGCGGCCAGGCGCCGCTGAAGCTGATGCTGTCGCAGGACGATGCCGCCGGCGCCAACCGCAGCCTGGCCTACCACGGCTACCTGCAGCGCAGCCGCAGCGCGCGCATCGCCGAACTGTCGGCCGAGCTTGCCGGGCTGGAGGACATGGAGCGGCGGATCGCGTCCGAGCGCGAGGCCTTGGCCGCGACCCGCGAGCGGCAGCGCGAGCAGGCCTCGGCGCTGGAGCGCGAACAGGCCGAACGGGCGAAGGCGGTTGCCGAGCTCGACGCCCGCTACAAGGACCGCAGCGCCCGCGAGAAGGCGCTGGGTGCCGACGCGAAATCGCTGGAGAGCCTGCTCGCGCGCCTGCGCGAAGCAGCGCGCAAAGCCGAGGCGGAACGCAAGGCCGAAGCCGCGCGCCGCGCCGCCGCCGCCCGTCGCGAGGCCGGCACGGCAGGCCCCGGAAGCGGCAGTGGCGGCGGCCGCAGTCCCGTCCCGGACGCGCCGCGGGTGGCCGTCGCGCCCAGCGCGCCGGTGCAGGTCGGCGGCCTGTCCTGGCCACTCACCGGCAGCCTGCTCGCCGGCTACGGCGGGCGCATGCCCGACGGCCGCCGCAGCTCGGGCGTGCTGGTGTCCGCCGCCGCCGGCACGCCGGTCACGGCGGTGGCCGAGGGAACGGTGGTGTTCGCCGAGTGGATGACCGGCTACGGCCTGATCCTGATCATCGACCACGGCAACGGCTACATGAGCCTGTACGCCCACAACGACAGCCTGCTCAAGGGCCCGGGCGACCGCGTGCGCGGCGGCGACGCGGTGTCCACCGTCGGCACCTCGGGCGGGCAGGGCACGGCGGCGCTGTACTTCGAGCTGCGGCGCGACGGCAAGCCGGTCGATCCGAACACCTGGCTGCAGAAGCGCTGAACGACGACCGGGCGGGCAGGCGCGGGAGCGGCATAATCGGGTGGATCCCGCGCCACGGCGCAGGGCCGTCCATCCCGCGAACCCGGAGTCACGAATGCGTGCCAGCCTGTTGACGCTCGCCCTCGCCAGCCTGCTGGCCTTGCCCGCTGCCGCGCAGACGCCGCCGCCCGCGGAGCCGGAGACGCCGCCGCAGGTTGATGGTGCCGACCAGGCCGCGCCTGCACAGGAGGCGCCGGCGCAGGACGAACCGGCGCAGGAACCAGCCCAGGACGAGCTTGCGAAAAGCACGGATGCCGACGCGCCCGCCGACGCGCCCGCCGGGATGGACGGAGCCGAGGCCGTTGGCGCCACGGCCGGCGACGACGACGGGGAGGCCGCCAACAGCGCGGTTCCGCTGGACGAGATCACCCGCTTCGTCCTGGTCTTCAACGCCGTGCGCGCCGGCCACGTCGACGAGGTCAGCGACCGCGACCTGATGCAGGCCGCGATCCGCGGGCTGCTGCTCGATCTTGATCCGCACAGCGCCTACCTGCAGCGCAGCGACGCCGAGGCCTTCGAAGAGGGCACCACCGGCGCCTACGAGGGCATCGGCGTCGAGGTCATGCAGCTGCCCGACGGCAGCATGCGCGTGATCTCGCCGATGGACGGCAGCCCGGCGCAGCGCGCGGGCATCCGCTCGGGCGACGTCATCACCGCCGTCGACGGCCAGGCGCTGACGCCGGCCAGCCACGAGGGCCGTGGTCCGCTGCGTGGCCCGCCCGGCACCGAGGTCGGCGTGACGATCCTGCGCGAAGGCGAGGCCGAGCCGCTCGAGCTGCGCGTGGCGCGCGAGATCATCCGCACCGCCAGCGTGCGCGGCAGCATCCGCGAGCCGGGCTTCGGCCTCGTGCGCATCGCCTCCTTCCAGGCCGACACCGCCACCGACTTCGCCGCCACCCTGGACCGCCTCAACGGCGAGGCCGGCGGCACCGGGCTGCGCGGCCTGCTGCTGGACCTGCGCAGCAACCCCGGCGGCCTGCTGACCTCGGCGGTGCAGATCGCCGACGACCTGCTGGAGAGCGGCGGCATCGTCAGCACGCGCGGCCGCATCCAGGTCGGCGACACCGCGTTCAACGCGACGCCCGGCGACCGCATGCAGGGCCGTCCGGTGGTGGTGCTGGTCGACGCCGGTTCCGCCAGCGCCTCCGAGGTCCTGGCCGGCGCGCTGCGCGACAACGAGCGCGCCTGCATCGTAGGCAGCCGCACCTTCGGCAAGGGCTCGGTGCAGACGCTGCTGCCGCTGGACAACGGTGATGCGGTCAAGCTCACCACCGCGCGCTACTACACGCCGGGCGGCACCTCGATCCAGGCCCGGGGCATCGAGCCCGACCTGGTGATCGACGGCAAGGGCGCACCGGCCAGCGGCTACGCCGAATCGGCGCTGCCGGGCCACCTCGCCGCCGACGGCGAGGAGGGCGGGCGGCCGGGCCAGGTGCTCGACGGCGACGAGCCGGTCAAGGCGGCGATGGACGCGCTGCGCCGACTCGCCTCCGGTGGAACCTGTGCGCTGCCGGCGACGCCGGCGGCCGGGGAAACTCCGCCGGCCGACGCCGCTCAGTAGCCCTTCTGGCGCCGCAGCCGCCGCGCGATCGCGCCGCGCGAAAGCAGCGCGAACGCCACGCCGAAGGCGAAGCCGGCGATGTGGGCCGGCCAGGCCACGGCACCGAACGCGGGCCCGATGTAGGCGAACACCACCTGCAGCAGGGCCCAGGTGCCGATCAGCAGCGAGGCCGGCGCGCGCACGAACTCGAGGAACAGGCCCAGCGGCAGCACCACGCCGAGGTGCGCGCGCGGGAACAGCGCCAGGTAGGTGCCGATCAGCGCCGAGACCGCGCCGCTGGCCCCGATCACGAAGCGGTCCGGCGCGTCGATCACCAGCACGCTGACGAGGTTGGCGAACGCGCCGCCGGCCAGGAACAGCACCAGCAGCCGCCACGAGCCGAGCACGCGTTCGGCCGGCAGCCCGAAGATCAGCAGGAACACCAGGTTGCCGAGCAGGTGCGCCCAGTCGGCGTGCACGAACAGCGCGGTGAGCAGGCGCAGCCCGCGCTCGCCCTCGCCCCACCAGTCCGCCAGCGCGCCCCGGGCCAGACCGCCGGTCAGCGCGCCCCAGCGCGCCATCAGCGCCTGCTCGACGGCCTCGGGCCGGGTGCTGGCCCACAGGTAGACGCACCACAGGGCCGCGCAGAGCAGCGGCGTGGCCCAGCGGAAGGCGGGGCGTGCGTGCGTGGGGATCGAGACGAACATGACTGCGGACGGGGCCGGAAGGCGGGCGTGGCCGGCCAAGATACCCGCCCGGAGGCGTGACGCGGGACACCTGTGCAACACCATCCGCCACGGTATAGTGCGCGGCACTCCAACAACTACAAGCCACTGTCAGGAGCTTCCCAGCAATGCGTATCTCCCCCGTCTACCAGGCTTCGGCCCTCGCGCTCGGCATCGCCGGTGCCCTGGCCTTCGCCCCGGCCCACGCGTCCGGTTTCCAGCTCAAGGAAAACAGCGTCAAGGGCCTCGGCGCCGCGTTCGCCGGTTCCGGCGTCAACGAAGGCGACGCCTCGGTCGTGATCAACAACCCGGCTGCGATGACCCGCTTCGAGGGCACCACGGTCCAGGCCGACCTCTCGGTGATCGACCTGACCTACGAGTTCAAGGGCAGCGGCACCGACGCGCTCGGTCGCCCGCTCACCGGCGGCGACGGCGGAAACGCCGGCGACGTCATTCCGATCCCGGCGTTCTCGGTGATCCACAAGCTCGACAACGGCCTGGCGCTGGGCGCCATGGTCAGCGCGCCGTTCGGCCTGAAGACCGAGTACGAGCCCGACTGGCAGGGCCGCTACTTCGCCGACACCTCCGACGTCCAGATCATCAACCTGACCTTCTCGGCCGCGCTGGACATCACCGACCGCTTCTCGGTGGGCCTGGGTGCGATCTACTCCAAGGCCGACGTGACCCTGTCGAAGTCCGTCGACTTCGGCACCCTGCTGTTCTCCAACCCGGCCACGCGCCCGCTGCCGTTCGCGGTGCCGCAGGCGCGGGATGGCCACGCCGAGATCCAGGGCGACGACACCGGCTTCGGCTGGGTCGCGGGCTTCACCGCGCGTCCCACCGACCGCTTCTCGTTCGGCGTGAACTACCAGTCCGAAATCGACTACGAGCTGCGCGGCACCGCCGAGTGGCAGGTCCCGGGCGACGTGCGCGCGGTGTTCAACAGCAACCCGATGACCGCCCAGCTGTTCCAGAACGGCGGCGCCGGCGCCAAGCTGACCACGCCCTCGACCTTCTCGGTCGCGGCCCGCTACGACTTCACCGACCGCTTCGCGATGATGGCGACGTGGGCCGAGACCGGCTGGTCCTCGCTGCAGGAAGTGCGCATCGACTTCGACAACCCGGATCCGGACTCGGTCGAGCCCTTCGGCTGGGAGGACACGCAGTTCGCCTCGATCGGCGCCGAGTACAAGCTCAACGACGCGTGGACCCTGCGCGGCGGCGTCGCGTTCGACGAGACGCCGACCAGCATCGAGCACCGCACCCCGCGCCTGCCCGATGCCGACCGCAACTGGTACTCGGTCGGTGCCACCTGGGACGTGAGCGATGCGCTGTCGGTGGACTTCGCCTTCACCCACCTGAAGCCGAAGGATCCCGAAGTCGACGTCACCAGCGGCGGCAGCACCATCGCCGGTCCGTTCGACGGCGACGCCAACCTGTTCGGCGTGTCGGCGCAGTACCGCTTCTGACCCATTCGGCGGCCCCTCGCGGGCCGCCGGTGGCGGAACAGCAAAAGCCCCGCATCCGCGGGGCTTTTTCTTTGTAGGAGCAGCTACAGCTGCGACCCGTGCTGGCAGCGATCGCGGTCGCAGCTGTAGCTGCTCCTGCGGGCCGCGGGTGGCGGACGGGGAGGCTCAGTCGCCCAGCGTCAGCAGCGAGGCGTTGCCGCCGGCGGCGGTGGTGTTGATGGTCACCGTCTTCTCGGTGGCGAAGCGCGGCAGGTAGTGCGGGCCGCCGGCCTTGGGGCCGGTGCCGGACAGGCCCTGGCCGCCGAAGGGCTGCACGCCCACCACCGCGCCGATCTGGTTGCGGTTGACGTAGATGTTGCCCACCTTCGCGCGCGAGACGATGCGCTCGACCGTCTCGTCGATGCGCGAATGGATGCCGAGCGTCAGCCCGAAGCCGGTGGCGTTGATGGCGTCGACGACCTGGTCGAGCTCGCTCGCCTTCCAGCGCACCACGTGCAGCGCCGGGCCGAAGTTCTCGCGCTCCAGGCGGCCGATCGAATCGATCTCCCAGGCACGCGGCGCGAAGAAGGTGCCGTGGGCGGCTTCGTCGGGCAGCGCGGCCTGCGCGACGAGGCGGCAGCCGGCCATCTCGCCGGCGTGGTCCTCGAGCAGGCCCAGCGCGTCGGCATCGATCACCGGGCCGACGTCGGTCGACAGCTGGCCCGGGTCGCCCACCACCAGCTCGGCCATGGCGCCGGCCAGCATGTCGACCACCTTGTCGGCGATGTCGTCCTGCACGAACAGCACGCGTGCGGCCGAGCAGCGCTGGCCGGCCGAGGTGAAGGCCGAACCGATCGCGTCCTTGACCACCTGCTCGGGCAGCGAGGACGAGTCGGCGATCAGCGCGTTCTGGCCGCCGGTCTCGGCGATCAGCACGCCGATGGACGCGTCGCGGGCGGCGAGCGCGCGGTTGATCGCGCGCGCGGTGGCGGTGGAGCCGGTGAAGGCCACGCCGGCCACGCGCGGGTCGGAGGTGAGCGCGGCGCCGACGCTGGCACCGTCGCCGGGCAGCAGCTGGAGCACGGTCTCCGGGATCCCGGCCTCGTGCAGCAGCTTCACCGCCGCGTGCGCGACCAGGTTGGTCTGCTCGGCCGGCTTGGCGATGACGCTGTTGCCGGCCGCGAGCGCCGCCGCCACCTGGCCGCAGAAGATCGCCAGCGGGAAGTTCCAGGGACTGATGCAGACGAACACGCCGCGGCCTTCAAGCTGCAGCACGTTGGACTCGCCGGTGGGGCCGGGCAGGGCCTGCGCACCGAACTGGCGACGGGCCTCGCCGGCGTAGTAGCGCAGGAAGTCGACCGCCTCGCGCACCTCGGCGACGCCGTCGACGACGGTTTTGCCGGCCTCGCGCGTGCACATGGCGATGAACTTCGGCATCTGCTGCTCCATCACGTCGGCGGCGTGCTCGAGGATCGCGGCGCGCGACGCGGCCGGTGTCGCGTTCCAGGCCGGCTGGGCGGCGACGGCGTTGGCCAGCGCGCGCTCGACCGTGGCGGCGTCCGCGGCCTGCCAGCGGCCGACCACGCGGCGGCGGTCGGCGGGATCGGTGACGTCGGCCCAGGCGGCGGCGGTGGTCGCGCCGGGCACAAGCGGCGCGGCCTGCCACTGCGCCGTTTCGGCGGCGATGGCGGCGGCCAGGGTGCGCAGATCGTCGTCGTTGGCGAGGTTGATGCCCATGGAATTGGTCCTGTCGATGCCGACGCTGCGGAACAGGTCGGCCGGTAGCGGGATGCGCGGATGCGGGATGGAGTCGAACGCGGACACGACCTCGACCGGGTCGCGGACCAGGTCCTCGATCGCCACGTCCTCGTCGGTGATGCGGTTGACGAAGCTGGAGTTGGCGCCGTTCTCGAGCAGGCGGCGCACGAGGTAGGGCAGCAGGTCCTCGTGGCTGCCGACCGGCGCGTAGACGCGGCAGGGCACGTCCAGGCGGTCGGCCGGGATCACCTCGTCGTAGAGGTCGTCGCCCATGCCGTGCAGCTTCTGGAACTCGAACGGCCGGCCGGCGCCCATGCGGTGCACGGCGGCGATGGTCTGCGCGTTGTGGGTGGCGAACATCGGATAGACCGCGTCGCCGGCGTCGAGCAGGCGGCGCGCGTTGGCCAGGTAGCTGACGTCGGTGTTGGGCTTGCGCGTGAACACGGGATAGCCCGCGTGGCCCTCGACCTGGGCGCGCTTGACCTCGGCGTCCCAGTACGCGCCCTTGACCAGGCGCACCGGGATCCGGCGGCCGCCGCGGCGCGCGAGCCCGGCGATCCAGTCGATCACGAACGGCGCGCGCTTCTGGTAGGCCTGCACCACGATGCCGAAGCCGCTCCAACCGGCCAGCGACGGGTCCGACCAGGCGGCTTCGATCACGTCCAGCGACAGCTCCAGGCGGTCGGCCTCCTCGGCGTCGACGGTCAGGCCGATGCGATGGCCCTTCGCGCGCTGCGCGAGGTCCAGCAGGCGCGGGGCGAGCTCGGCCAGCACCCGTTCGCGCTTGGCGTGCTCGTAGCGCGGATGCAGCGCCGAGAGCTTGACCGAGATCGAGGGCGCGACGATCTCGTCGGCCGCGCCGCCGGCGCTGCGGCCGATGGCGTCGATTGCGCTGCGGTAGGCCTCGAGGTAACGGTCGGCGTCGCGCTGGGTGAGCGCGGCCTCGCCGAGCATGTCGTAGGAGTAGCGGTAGTTCGCGTTGCGGCCCTTGCGGGCGCGCCCCAGCGCCTCGCCGATGGTGCGGCCCATCACGAACTGGTGGCCCATGATCTTCATCGCCTGGCGCACGGCCAGGCGGATCACCGGCTCGCCCACGCGGCCGACCAGGCGCTTGAAGGCGCCGTGCACGTCGCGCCTGGTGTCGTCGGCCAGGTCGACCAGGTGGCCGGTCAGCATCAGGCCCCAGGTGGAGGCGTTGACCAGCACCGATTCCGACTGGCCGACGTGGCGCTTCCAGTCGGCCTCGCCCAGCTTGTCGCGGATCAGCGCGTCGGCGGTGTCCTGGTCGGGAATGCGCAGCAGCGCCTCGGCCACGCACATCAGCAGCACGCCCTCCTCGCTGCCGAGGTCGTACTGGCGCATGAAGGACTCGACCACGCCCTGATCGCGCGCGCGCAGGCGCACGCGGCGCACCAGGTCGGCGGCGGTGGCGGCGATCGCGGCGGTGTCGGCGGGCGGCTGGCGCGCCTCGGCGAGCAGCGCGCGCACGCGGGTGGCTTCGTCCGCCAGCCAGTGCTGCGTGATCGCCGCGCGCAGCGGGTCGGACGGCGGCGGAAGGTCGCCGGGAAGGGGCTTGGTCACGGTGGTCCGGACATCGAGGGTGAGAGAGGAGGATTCTAGTCCTCCGGGTGCGCTTTGCGCCCTGTTCGCGAAGTGTCCGCGGGCGCGCCGGGGCGCCCCTTGCGCATTTTTTCGCACGCCGTATTGACCGGGCGCGTTGCAGGCCCGCGATGGATGTGCTTGCCGGTCCGCGTACGCGACGGCTACCATCGCTACGATCAGGCGCCCCCGGCGGGGCGTGGCCGGTTCGACCGCGCGGGGCAGAGGCCGGTGCGGATGGGCCATCCGACCAACGTAGATGGCAGGCGGCCGCCGGGCCGCGATCGAACATTTGGGGTTGCGCGCATGATGCAGGGGCGATTCTCGCGGTGGATTCTGGCGCTCGTCGCCGCGGCGCCGATGGCGGCCATGGCCCAGGCGGCCGATCCGTCGCGATGGCAGCTGAACATGGGGCGGGGCGTGACCGCGACGTCCCAGAACGCCTACGAGGCCCACATGCTGGCGCTGTGGATCTGCCTGGCCATCGGCCTGGTGGTCTTCATCGCCATGGGCTACGCGATCTTCGCGTTCCGCAAGTCCAAGGGCGCGGTGGCGGCCAAGTGGAGCCACCACACCGGCCTTGAAGTGCTGTGGACGGTGATCCCGGTGATCCTGCTGGTGATCATGGCCTGGCCGGCCACCAGCAAGCTGATCGCCATGTACGACACCCGCGAATCCGCGATGACGGTCAAGGTGACCGGCTACCAGTGGATGTGGAAGTACGACTACCTGGGCGAGGACGTCTCCATCACCAGCCGCCTCGACCGCGAACACGACCGCATCCGGCAGGCCGGCGAGCGCCCCGACCCGGCGGCGCACCCCTACTACCTGCTCGAGGTCGACAACGAGCTGGTGGTGCCCGTCGACACCAAGATCCGCTTCGTGATCACCGCCGACGACGTCATCCACTCCTGGTGGGTGCCGGCGCTGGGCTGGAAGCAGGACGCGGTGCCGGGCATCGTCAACGAGGCCTGGGCCGAGATCCGCGAGCCGGGCGTGTACCGCGGCCAGTGCGCCGAGCTCTGCGGCAAGGACCACGGCTTCATGCCGATCGTGGTGCGCGCGGTGCCGAAGGACGAATACGCGACCTGGCTGGCGTCGATGAAGACGGTGGACACCGGGGTGCCGACCGATCCCTCGCTGGTGCCCGAGGGCGGCGACGGCAACGCGCCGCGGTCCATCGACCCGGACATGATCGAAGACATCCAGCAGGGCGAGGAGCCCACCGCCCCGCAGGCGCCCGCCGCCGCATCCGCCGACGCCTCCAGCGCCGCCTGACCGAACACGAAAGGCCGATCGCCATGTCCACCCATACCGCAACCGCCGACCACCACGACCACAAGCAGGGCTTCGTCGAACGCTGGTTCTTCTCCACGAACCACAAGGACATCGGCACGCTGTACCTGCTCTTCAGCTTCCTGATGTTCATCGTCGGCGCGGCGATGAGCGTGGTCATCCGCTTCGAGCTGGCTGTGCCGGGCCTGCAGCACGTCAGCCCGCACTTCTTCAACCAGATGACGTCGATGCACGCGCTGGTGATGATCTTCGGCGGCGTGATGCCGGCCTTCGTCGGCCTGGCCAACTGGATGATCCCGCTGCAGATCGGCGCGCCGGACATGGCGCTGCCGCGCATGAACAACTGGTCGTTCTGGATCCTGCCGTTCGCCTTCGCGATGCTGCTGCTGACCCTGTTCCTCCCGGGCGGCGCGCCGGCCGGCGGCTGGACCATGTACCCGCCGCTGTCGCTGCAGGGCGGCTCGAGCATGGCGTTCGCGATCTTCGCCATCCACATGATGGGCATCAGCTCGATCATGGGCGCGATCAACGTCATCGCCACCGTGCTCAACATGCGCGCACCGGGCGTCGACCTGCTGAAGATGCCGATCTTCCCGTGGACCTGGCTCATCACCGCGTTCCTGCTGATCGCGGTGATGCCGGTGCTGGCGGGCGCGGTGACGATGCTGCTGACCGACAAGTTCTTCGGCACCAGCTTCTTCAACGCCGCCGGCGGCGGCGACCCGGTGATGTACCAGCACATCTTCTGGTTCTTCGGGCATCCCGAGGTCTACATCATGATCCTGCCGGCCTTCGGCGTGGTCTCGGAGATCATCCCGACTTACAGCCGCAAGCCGCTGTTCGGCTACCAGGCCATGGTGTACGCCACCGCCGCGATCGCGTTCCTGTCGTTCATCGTGTGGGCGCACCACATGTTCACGGCCGGCATGCCGCTGGGCGGCGAGATCTACTTCATGTACGCGACCATGCTGATCTCGGTGCCCACGGGCGTGAAGATCTTCAACTGGGTCAGCACGATGTGGCGCGGCTCGCTGACGTTCGAGACCCCGATGCTGTTCTCGATCGCCTTCGTGATCCTGTTCTCGATCGGCGGCTTCTCGGGCCTGATGCTCGCGATCGTGCCGGCCGACTTCCAGTACCACGACACCTACTTCGTCGTCGCGCACTTCCACTACGTGCTGGTCACCGGCTCGGTGCTGGCGCTGATCGCCGCCGTCTACTACTGGTGGCCGAAGTGGACCGGCCGCATGTACAACGAGGCCTGGGGCAAGTTCCACTTCTGGTGGACGATGGTGTTCGTCAACCTGCTGTTCTTCCCGCAGCACTTCCTGGGCCTGGCCGGCATGCCGCGCCGCATTCCGGACTACAACGTGGTGTTCGCCGACTGGAACCTGATCAGCTCGATCGGCGCGTTCGGCATGTTCGTCACGCCCTTCATGATGTTCGGCATCCTGTTCCACTCGCTGAAGAAGGGCGCCGTGGCGCCGCAGCGTCCGTGGGAAGGCGCGCGTGGCCTGGAGTGGACCGTGCCGTCGCCGGCGCCGCACCACACCTTCGGCACGCCGCCGGTGATCCGTCCGGGCGACCTCGCCCATGGCGACCTGGATCCCGAAGGCCACGAGATCGAGCCCGTGAACGAGGCCGGTCGTGCCTGACCAGCACGACCCCGTGCGCGTCGCCGCCCAGCGGCGGCGTGCCCTGCGCATGGCGCTGATCCTGGGCGCGGTGGCGCTGGCGATCTACGTCGCCTTCATCCTGTCGGGCGTGCTGGCGTCGTGACCGGCAAGGCCGCCAGGACCGCCGGCATCGGCAAGATGCTGCTCGCAGCGCTGGCCGCGTTCGCGTTCACCTTCTCGCTGGTGCCGCTGTACCGCATCGCCTGCGAGAAGGTGTTCGGCATCCGCCTCGACAACACCGCGGCGAGCGCGGATGCCGGTGCAGGCGCCGCGGCCGAGGCGCGCATGGTCACGGTGGAGTTCGACGGTGGCGTCAACTCCTCGCTGCCGTGGTCGTTCCGGCCCAACCAGGCGCGCATGCAGGTGCAGGTCGGCCAGCAGTACGAAACCACCTACTACGCGCACAACGATGGCGACCGTCCGATCGTCGGCACCGCCACCCCCTCGGTGGCGCCGGCGCGGGCCTCGGGCTACTTCGCCAAGACCGAATGCTTCTGCTTCACCGCGCAGACGCTGGCGGCCGGGGAAACCCGCGACATGCCGGTGCGCTTCATCATCGATCCGTCGCTGCCCGCGGACGTCAAGACGATCACCCTGTCCTACACTTTCTTCAAGAACGACATCCTGACCGAGCGCGAACAGCAGTCCGCCGCGGTCGGTGCGTCGTCCAACGTGCCGCACGCGGCACCCTGACCCGGCAACGACGGAACCCGACATGGCACAGACCCAAGCCGAGCACCACGACCCGAACGTCTACTTCGTCCCGCACGACAGCAAGTGGCCGGTGTTCGCGTCGGTGGCGCTGTTCATCCTGTTCTTCGGACTGGCGAGCTGGTTCAACGAGGTGTCGTGGGGCAGGACGATGTTCTTCGTCGGTGCCGCGGGCCTGATCCTGATCCTGTTCAAGTGGTTCGCGGACGTGATCCTCGAATCGGTGTCGGGCTACCACAACCGCCAGGTCGACGGCTCGTTCCGCATGGGCATGGTGTGGTTCATCTTCTCGGAAGTGATGTTCTTCGCCGCCTTCTTCGGCGCGCTGTTCTACGCCCGCCAGCTGTCGCTGCCGTGGCTGGGCGGCGCGGGCGACGGCGTCATGACCAACTCGCTGCTGTGGGAGGGCTACAGCGCGGCCTGGCCGTCGGCCGGTCCGGGCCAGGTCGGCGGTGCGTTCCAGACCATCCCGGCCTGGGGCCTGCCGCTGCTCAACACGCTGATCCTGCTGACCTCGGGCGTCACGCTGACCATCGCGCACCATGCGCTGAAGGCCGACAACCGCCGCCAGCTGCTGGTGTGGCTGGGCATCACCGTGCTGCTGGGCTGCCTGTTCCTCTTCTTCCAGGTCGAGGAATACATCCACGCCTACCGCGACCTCAACCTGACCCTGGGGTCGGGCATCTACGGCTCGACCTTCTTCATGCTCACCGGCTTCCACGGCGCGCACGTTACGCTGGGCACGATCATGCTGGCGATCATCTGGTTCCGCTGCCTCAAGGGCCACTTCACGAGGGACAACCACTTCGCGTTCGAGGCCGTGGCCTGGTACTGGCACTTCGTCGACGTGGTCTGGCTGGCGCTGTTCCTGTTCGTCTACGTGGTCTGAGGCACGCGCCCGCCAGGGCGGCCGTCATGGAATGACGAAGGCCGGCGATCGCCGGCCTTCGTGTCTGCGCCGGGGCCGCGCGCGCGGCCCGGATCCGGGGCTCAGCCCTGGATGCCGTGCGGCGTGATCCACCCCATCCAGATCGAGAGGAGCACGATCAGGATCAGCGCCACCGACAGCGCGATGCGCCGCGTCAGCGCATTCACCGTGCGCTTGGTGGTGCCCTTGTCGACCAGCATGTAGTAAAGGCCGGCGCCAAGGTTCCATACGATCAGGATCAGGAATCCGATGATGAGCAGGGTTTTCAGCGAGTCACTCATGCGCTTGGCCTCCGCGGCCGGTGTGATCGGCGCAGTATCGCACCCGGTCGACGCGCGCACATGAGCCGTGGCACCGGCATGGTGGTCGGGTGGATGGCGGCGCTGCTGGCGATCGCCGGCTTCTCGGCGCTCGGTCACTGGCAGCTCGGCAGGCAGCAGGAAAAGCAGCTGATGCTCGACCAGGTCGCGGCGACGATCGCCGCGAAGACGCCGGTGCCGCTGGCCGCCGCCGCCGACCCCGCGCGCACGCGCGGCTACGACTGGAGCGCCGCTACCGGCCACTTCGCCGAGGCCCCGGCGGTACTGCTCGACAACCAGCAGCGCAACGGCC
This sequence comes from Luteimonas padinae, assembly GCF_014652935.1. Taxonomy (GTDB): domain Bacteria; phylum Pseudomonadota; class Gammaproteobacteria; order Xanthomonadales; family Xanthomonadaceae; genus Luteimonas; species Luteimonas padinae. Next base: position 173,190 of record NZ_BMZT01000008.1, read on the forward strand.
GCGCGGGCGTGCGCGTGTATCGCGCCTTCGTGCCCGACGCGGGCACCGGCGCGGTGCTGGTCGAGCTCGGCTGGCTGCCGCTGCCGCCCGAGCGCACGCTGCCGGAGGTGCCGCGGCTGGCGGGGCCGCGCCAGGTCGCCGGCCTGCTGGCGCCGCCGCCTTCCCACGGCATCGGGCCCTCGGGCTTCGAACCGCAGGCCGATGGCACCCTGCTCGCGATCGGGCTGGATCCCGCCGCGCTGGCCGCGCCGCTGGGCCAGCCGCGGCTCGCGCCGCGGGTGCTCAAGCTCGACCCGGCGCTCGACATCGGCTACGCCCGCGACCTCGACGTGCTCCCCAACACCCTCCCGCCCGAACGCCACCTCGGCTATGCCGTGCAGTGGTTCGCGCTCGCCCTCGCGGTGCTTGCCACCGCGCTGATCCTGACGTATCGCAGGCAACGCCCATGAACGATCCCCGCACCGACACGCCCATCCCCGTGCGCGAGCGCAACCGCAACCGCGGACTGCTGCTGCTGATCGTGGCCGTGTTCTTCGGCAGCGCGATCGTGGCCGGTGCGCTGCGCTTCTCGGGCTGGCGCCCGGCCGGCATGAAGAACCACGGCGAACTGCTGCAGCCGCCCGGCGACCTGCGCCAGGTCGTGCCGCGCCTGGTCGGCGGCGGCGAGTACGCGTGGAATCCGGCCGAGCGCACCTGGCGGATCGTGGTCGCACCGCCGGCCGATTGCACCGACGCCTGCGTCGCCCTCAGCCATGACCTCGACAAGGTCTGGCGACTGTTCGGCCACAACGCCGACCACGTCAACATCCTGTGGGTCGGCGAACCGCCGGAGGGCGCGCTGCGCAACCGGGTCTGGAACGTGGTCGAGCCGGCGCCGGAGTTCAGCGCCCAGCTGCCGCGGGTGGAGGAGGGCGGCCCGCAGGGCGCGCCGGTGTATGTTGTCGATCCCAACGGCTTCGTGATCCTGCGCTATGCGCCGGGCTTCGACCCCGGCCACCTGCGCACCGACGTCGCGCGCCTGCTCAAGCTCAAGTGATGACCACCGTTTCCACTCCTCGCGGCCAGTCCCCCCAGCACGGCGTCCGCCACATCCACCGCCACTTCCACCGAATCGCCTGGCTGGCCGTGGCGCTGGCGCTGGGCGTGATCGTGTTCGGCGCCTTCGTGCGGCTGTCGCACGCCGGCCTCAGCTGCCCGGACTGGCCGACCTGCTACGGGCGCGCGACCTGGCCGAAAGCGGTCGAGCACGCGGCCGATCACGCCGCCAGCGCGATTCGAACCTTCGAGGACCACAAGGCCTGGCGCGAGCAGGTGCACCGCCACATCGCCGCGCTGCTCGGCGTGCTGGTGCTGGCGATGGCGCTCCTGGCCGCGCGCCGGCGGCGGCTGGGCATCGCCCAGGTGCTGGCGGCCGCCGGCCTGGTCGCGATCGCGATTCCCACCTACATGGCCGGCGCGCACGTCGCCGCCTCGCTGCTGGCGGTTGCCGGCGAAGCGATCCTGCTGGCCGCCGCTCTGCGCTGGCGCGGCCAGGACCTCGCGCGCGAATCCGCGCTGACGCTGGCGGTGATCATCTTCCAGGCGCTGCTCGGCATGTGGACGGTGACCTGGCTGCTGAAACCGGTGGTGGTGATGGGCCACCTGATGGGCGGCCTGCTGACGTTCTCGCTGCTGGTGTGGATGGCCTGGCGCGCGCTCGACCGGCCGATCGTGCTGGCCGACGCCGGGCGCCTGCGCCGGCTGCTGTGGGCCGCGCTGGCGGTGCTGGGCGTGCAGGTCGCGCTCGGCGGCTGGGTGAGCGCGAACTATGCCGCGCTGTCCTGCGGCGCCGGCGGCTGGTCGATGGAGAATTTCCCGCAGTGCGCGGGCCTGTGGCTGCCGCCCACGGATTTCCGCGAGGGCTTCGTGCTGTGGCGCGGCATCGGCGTGGACTACGAGGGCGGCGTGCTCGACGGCGCTGCGCGCATCGCCATCCACGTCACCCACCGCCTGGGCGCCGTGGCCGCGGCCGCGATGCTGCTGTGGGCCGCGGCGCGCATGCTGCGCACGCCGGGCCTGCGCGGCTGGGGCGTGCTGCTGGCGCTGCTCACGGTGGCCCAGGTCACGCTCGGCATCCTCAACGTCAAGCTGTCGCTGCCGCTGCCGGTGGCGGTGATGCACAACGGCGGCGCCGCGCTGCTGGTGTTCGTGATGGTGTCGCTGCTGGCGCGCCTGCGCGGGGTCGACTGAGGTGGGCGCGCAGTTCGGCCAGTACTGGCAGCTGACCAAGCCGCGCGTGGTCGCGCTGATCGTGTTCACCGCGTTCGTGGGCATGTTCATGGCGGTGCCCGGCCTGCCGCCGCTGCGCCAGTCGGTGTTCGGCTTCATCGGCATCTGGCTGGCCGCGGCTTCGGCGGCGGCGATCAACCACCTGATCGACCAGCGCATCGACAAGGTGATGGTACGCACCGCCGACCGGCCGCTGGCCACGGGCGCGCTCAGGCCGGCGCAGGTGCTGGCGTTCGCAGTGTTCCTGGGCGCGCTGTCGATGGCGATCCTCGTCGCCCTGGTCAACCCGCTGACCGCGCTGCTGACCTTCGCCTCGCTGATCGGCTACGCCATCGTCTACACCGGTTTCCTCAAGCGCGCGACGCCGCAGAACATCGTCATCGGCGGTATCGCCGGCGCGGCGCCACCGCTGCTCGGCTGGGCCGCGGTGACCGGCATGCAGAACGAGTGGGACTGGGCGCACGCGCTGCTGCTGGTGCTGATCATCTTCGTATGGACGCCGCCGCACTTCTGGGCGCTGGCGATCTTCCGCCGCGAAGACTACGCCCGTGCGCTGGTGCCGATGCTGCCGGTGACGCACGGTGTGCAGTACACGCGCTGGCAGATCCTGCTCTACACCGTGCTGCTGGTGGCGGTGACCATCCTTCCCTGGGCGGTGGGCATGAGCGGCCTGTTCTACCTCGGCGGCGCGCTGGTGCTCGGCCTGGTGTTCCTGTGGAACGCCTGGAAGCTGATGGACCCGCCGGACGAGTTCTTCGCCATGCGGGTGTTCAACTACTCCGTGGTGTATCTGATGGCGCTGTTCGCCTTCCTGCTGGTCGACCACTGGCTGCTGCCGTTCCTGCAGCCTTCGCCCGTGTTCGAGCTGCAGCGGGCGCGGTAAGAGCCTTTGGCCACGGATCTGCGCGGATTACGCGGATCTGGCCGAGGCCAGTGTCGACACCGCGCTCTGCACAAGTTCTTTTGTCAGATGGTCTTTCGGCGGATTGGTCCGGACACGCCCTGATCAACAATCTTGCCTCGGCCAGATCCGCGTAATCCGCGTAAATCCGTGGCAAGGAGCTTCTCCGTTACTTCCCAGGCCGCGCCCGTGCAGCGATGTCGGCCAAGGTAGCGGGGGTGATGTCCCACTGTTCCGGTGCGTCGTATTCGAATTCGACGGCGAGGCGGCCGGTGGCGCGCCAGAGGCGGAGGATGCAGGCACCCCACGGCTCCTTGCCCGCCACGCGGGTGGCTTCGCGCAGGTCGTCGAAGGCGGGGCCCAGCGCGTCGGCGTCGGGCGTGGCGGCGGCGTACGCGCCGTCGGCGTCGTAGCGGAAGCCGGTCATGCGGCGGGCGATGGCACCGTCGCCGTAGCGCACGATCAGGGCATAGCCCTGCCACTCGCCGTCGGACACCGCCGGATCGGCCACCAGCAGGCGGCCGATGCGGGCGATCAGTTCATTGCGGTCCAGCGTGGGGCCTGCGTGCATGCGGGACAGTCTGGGCTCAGGCGGCGGCCCTGTCGATCATGTCCGGCATCTCGCGCGAGGCGATGGCGTCGAAGGACTGGCCGCCGCTGTTGCCGAAGGCGAGCAGCGAGGGGTCGTAGACGACGCTGCCGGTGACCGGGTCGATGACTTCGTAGTCGACATGCACTTCGTCGGGCCGCGCGGCGTCGTTGCGCACGAGGTCGATGTCGATCCGCACCTCCATGCCGGCGCCGATCCAGTCGCTCCACTCCTGCTCCATCTTGGCGTAGGCGCCCTGGTTGAAGCTCGAGAACTGCGGGAACATGTTCACTTCGCCGTGTCCCTGCGCGAAGCGGTAGGCCACCAGGTGGCCGACGTCGTCGCCGCTGCCCTTCATGTCGTTGTCGACGCGGAACTTCGACTGCGCGTTGCCTTCGATGCGGTCGGAGTCGCGGCCGCGGCTCGAGGGCTCCCAGGTCAGCACGGCCTCGGCGCCGGTGGGGCGGCCGTCGGCGTCGAGTGTCCAGGTGATGTCGTTGACTTCGCCCGAGCCGGCTTCGGTGATGGTGCCGCGCACTTCGCCCGGCTCCACGTCCTCGCTCACTGCCACGGTGCCGTCGGGCACCTGGCCGGTCAGCAGCATGCGGTTGTACTGGGCGAGGTCGGCGCCGGCCGGGTCGGACAGCATCGTGGTGTGGCGGGTGAAGTCCTCGCGCGCGAGCGCCGGGGAGCCGGGGCCGCCGTCGCGCGGGGCGTCGAACAGCTGCTCGGAGCCCGTCATCACGCGCAGGCCCTTCTTCTCGGTCATCTCCAGCGACAGGCGCAGGTCTTCGATCGAGTCGAGGCCGTTGGCCGCAGTCAGTTCGCGGAAGGCGGGCTCCAGCGCAGTGCCCGCGTAGTCGGCGCCGTGCACCTCGATGCGGGTGCGCGGCGGGATCGTCGAGGGGTCGAAGGGGTTCACCGCGGCCATCGCCGCCGGCGTCGCCTCCTCGTTGCGCAGGGTGACCTCGTAGCGCACCGGGACCTGGGTGCCGGCGCCGTCGGGGCCGCGCACGGTCATTTCGCCGCTGGCTTCGTAGTGGGTGTTCCACTGGTCGGACCGCTCGCCGCTGGTCTCCACGCTGCGCGGGTCGAGCTCGAAGGCGACCTCGTCGGGCCTGGCATCCAGCAGCGACGGATCCAGTCCGTCGGGGCGGGCGGCCTCCGGGCCACGCAGGCAGCCGCCCGGTTCGCTCCAGGACTGCGGCGCGGGCAGGGGGGCAAGCAGGCTCTGGGCTTCGAACGACATGCGTCAGGCACCGGGCTTCGGGAGCTTCCCGGACAATACGGTGCCGTACCCGGCGCCGCCATTGGGGGAAACCCCTGTCTCCGGCGTGTCATGTGGCGGACGATCGCGGCTGCAGCCGCTCCTGCAGGGTGCTGCGAGTGCCCGCGGACGTGGCTACGGCTGCGATCGCTCCAGTCCGCACACGCCGGTCACCTCGCCGGCCCCCCGCGCGCCTGCAGCAGCTCGCGCAGCTCGGCCTTGTCGGTGGCGTCCAGGCCTTCCTCACGCTGCTTGGCCAGCAATTCGTCGATGCGCTGCTGCAGGGTCTGGTGGTCGAGCTTGGCGATGGCGTCGAGGAATTCGCGCTGCCAGCCGGCGTCGTCGCCGGGCAGGTCGATGGCGGCCAGCTTGTGCAGTGCATCGGCTTCGGGCCGGCCCTCGAAGGCGGCCAGGATCGCTCCAGTGCCGATGTCGGGGCGCGCGCTGACGATCGCCACCAGTTCGGTCAACAGGTCGATGCCCGGCTGGCGCAGGGCCACGAAGCGGTAGGGCGGCTGCAGCTCCAGTGCCAGCTGCGGCTTCTGCAGCAGCAGGGTGATGGCGCTGCGCACCAGGCTCCGGCGCGGCGCGTTGCTGGCCGGGGCGCGGCGCACGCGCGCGGCGGGGACGTGGACGTCGGGCGGAGCGCTGCGCGCGCCGACACCGGTGAGTTCGGTCAGCCGCTGCTGCATCAGGTCGGCGAAGGCACCGTCGGGCAGCTGCGCCAGCATCGGCTTCGCGCGCTCGGCCAGCCGCGCCTTGCCGTCGAGCGTGGCCAGGTTGATGCCGTCCTCGGCCAGGTGGTCGAACAGGAACTGCGACAGCGGCGTGGCCTGCGCCAGCCGCGCCTCGAAGCCGGGTGCGCCCTCGTTGCGGACGATGGTGTCGGGATCCTCGCCGTCGGGCAGGAACAGGAAGAAGGCCTGGCGGCCGTCCTTCATCCGCGGCAGCACCGATTCCATCGCGCGCGCGGCGGCGCGGCGGCCGGCGGCGTCGCCGTCGAAGCAGAAGTACACGTCGGGCGCGTTGCGGAACAGCAGTTCGGCGTGGTCGGGGGTGGTCGCGGTGCCGAGCGTGGCCACCGCCTGGCTGACGCCGTGCTGGAACAGCGCCACCACGTCCATGTAGCCCTCGACCACGACCAGCCGCGCGATCTTCTGGTTGGCCTGGCGCACCTGCCACAGGCCATAGAGCTCGCGGCCCTTGTGGAACAGCGGGGTCTCGGGCGAGTTGAGGTACTTCGGCGAGTCCTCCGCGCGCAGCACCCGGCCGCCGAACGCGATCACGCGGCCGCGGCGGTCGTGGATCGGGAACATCACCCGGTCGCGGAACTTGTCGTAGGTATGGCCGCGGTCGTTCTTCGACAGCATGCCGGTGCGCTCGAGCAGCGACAGCCGGCGCGGATCGGTGCCCAGTGCGTCCTTGAGCGCGGAGAAGCCGCCGGGCGCGTAGCCGATGCCGAACTGTTCGCGGATGGTGGCGTCGAGTCCGCGGCGCGAAAGGTAGTCATCGGCGGCGGTGCCGGGCACCAGCGCGCCGCGGTAAAAGCGCGCGGCCTCGTCGAGCACGCCGAACATGTCGCGGGTGTCGGGATTCTCGTTGTGCTGGCGGGTCTCGCGCGGCACCTCGATGCCGGCGCGCCTGGCCAGCTCATCGACGGCATCGAGGAATTCGAGCCGGTCGAAGTTCATCAAAAACGAGATCGCCGTGCCGTGCGCGCCGCAGCCGAAGCAGTGGTAGAACTGCTTGGTCGGCGACACCGTGAACGAGGGCGAGCGCTCGTCATGGAAGGGGCAGCGCGCCGAATACTCGCGGCCCTGGCGCTTCAAGGGCACGCGCGCGCCGATCACCTCGACGATGTCCGTCCGGGCGAGCAGGTCGTCGATGAAGGCGTCGGAGAGGCGTGCCATGGGCACCGCCATGATCGCATGCGGTACCGCCTCCCGGCCCCGCCACTGCCTCCGCCGGTGCCACTGCAACTGCCCGCTATTGCCCGCCATTGCCCTGTAGGAGCAGCTACAGCTGCGACCAGGGCTTGCGACCTGGGCTGCGCGGCTGGGCTGCGCAACTGGGCCAGGCTGCGTCGCTGGCCCGGGTCGTAGCTGTAGCTGCTCCTACAGGGGCGTGGTGCGGTGGCGTCGTGCGGCCCGCGCCTCCAGCCGGCGGTGGATGTCGCCGAGCCGCCAGCGTTCGTCGATCACCGCGGTGATCATGGCGCCGACGAAGAACACCACGGCCGCGTAGTACAGCCAGACCAGCACCACCACCAGGGTGCCCGCCGAGCCGTAGGCGCTGCCCGGCGCGGCCTGGGAGATGTACAGGCCGATGCCCCAGCGGCCGACGACGAACAGCAGCGCGGTGAGCACGCCGCCGAGTAAGGCCTGCTGCCAGCGCACGCGCCGGTCGGGCAGGTAGTGGTACATCAGCGCGAACGCCAGCGCGTACAGCGCCAGCGACGTCAGGTTGCCGAGCACTGGCAGGGTGGGTGAGCCGGCGAAGGCGATCTCCAGCGCCGTGGTCAGCGCCGCCGACACCAGCAGCAGGAAGCCCAGCGCCAGCACCACGCCGAAGGAGAACACGCGCTTGCGCAGCCAGGCGCTCAGCCCGCCGCGGACCTTGTCGCCGGAAGTATGGAAGACCAGGTTAAGCGTGCCCTGCAGGCGCGCGAACACCGCGGTGGCGCCGAAGATCAGCAGCGCCGTGCTCCACAGCCCGGCCAGCGAGCCGACGTCGGGTTCGGCGTTGGCGTTCTGCAGCACCGTGCTGGCCACTTCGCCCGCGCCGGATCCGGCGATCGACCGGACCTGCTCCAGCAGCGCGTCCTGCGCCGCGGGATACAGCGACGCGGTCAGCCACAGCAGCAGAACCAGCAGCGGCGCCAGCGACAGCAGCGCGAAGAAAGTGAGCGAGGCGGCGTGGGTGAGGATGTCGACTTCGACGAAGCGCTGCGCGATGGCGTAGGGCAGCGACTGCTGCAGGCGTTCGAAGCTGGCCTTGAGGCGACCGGTGATGAATTCAGCCATGCGCCGGAGGATGCGGACCGCCCCGTGCACGCCACGTGGCGGCGCAGCGCCGGGGACGGGTTGGCTGTTCAGCCGGCCAGCGACTTCTTCAGCAGCGCCGAGACCTGGCCCATGTCGGCCTGGCCGGCGAGCTTCGGCTTCAGCACGCCCATGACCTTGCCCATGTCGGCCGGGCCGGCGGCGCCGGTCTCGGCGATGGCGGCGTCGATCGCGGCCTGGACCTCGGCCTCGCCCAGCTTCTCGGGCAGGTAGCGCTGGATCACCTCGATCTCGGCGCGCTCGATCGCGGCCAGGTCCTCGCGCGCGGCGGCCTCGAACTGGCTGACCGAGTCCTTGCGCTGCTTGACCATCTTCTCCATGACCGCCAGCACCTGGGCGTCGTCGAGCTCGACGCGCTCGTCGACCTCGCGCTGCTTGATCGCCGCCTGCACCAGGCGGATCACGCCCAGGCTGGCCTTGTCGCCGCCCTTCATGGCGGCCTTCATGTCGTCGGTGAGGCGCTGCTTGAGGCTCATCGTGGATGCTCCGGGTTGCGTGAACACGAAAAGCCGGCGACGCTCGCGCGTGCCGGCTTCAGGGTGCGACCTCGACCGCGGCGCCCGGGGGCGCCGGCAGGCCGGATCAGTACATGCGCTGGCGCTTGGTGACGTCGCGCGAGGTGCGACGGGCCTGGCGCTTCACCGCCGCGGCGGCCTTGCGCTTGCGCTCCTGCGTCGGCTTCTCGTAGAACTCGCGCTTGCGGGTCTCGGCGAGGACGCCGGCCTTTTCGCAGGTGCGCTTGAAGCGGCGGAGGGCAAACTCGAAGGGCTCGTTTTCGCGGACTTTGACGCTGGGCATTGGGAATCTCTGGTGTCGGAGTGCGCCGGTTTCCTGCCGGCGAGCCGCGTATGATAGCCCCTGTCCCCGGCCCGCGCAAATGGGCCTGGGCGCCCGCTGCTGCAGGAGCAGCTACAGCTGCGACCCCCGCACCCCGACCCCGCACACCCTATCAGGCCCCTATGCGCGTCCTCGGCATCGAAACCAGCTGCGACGAGACCGGCGTCGCCGTCTACGACACCGGCCGCGCGGGCGCGGACGGCCTGCTGGCGCACGCCGTGTACAGCCAGATCGCCCTGCACGCCGAGTACGGCGGGGTGGTGCCCGAACTGGCCAGCCGCGATCATGTACGCAAGCTGCTGCCGCTCATCCGCCAGACGCTGGGCGAAGCCGGGCTGGGCGTGGACGACCTCGACGGCGTCGCCTACACCGCCGGCCCCGGCCTCGTCGGCGCGCTGCTGGTCGGCGCCGGCGTCGCGCGCTCGCTGGCCTGGGCGCTGGACCTGCCCGCGGTCGGGGTCCACCACATGGAGGGCCACCTGCTGGCGCCGCTGATGGAGGACGCCGATCCTGTCCACGGCCGGCCCGAGCCGCCCTTCGTGGCCCTGCTGGTCTCCGGCGGCCACACCCAGCTGGTGGCGGTGGACGCCATCGGCAGCTATCGCCTGCTCGGCGAGACGCTCGACGACGCCGCCGGCGAAGCCTTCGACAAGACCGCCAAGCTCATGGGCCTGCCATATCCCGGCGGTCCGCAGCTGGCCGCGCTCGCCGAGGCCGGAACGCCCGGCCGCTTCGGCTTTCCGCGCCCGATGACCAACCGGCCGGGCCTGGACTTCAGCTTCAGCGGCCTCAAGACCCAGGTGATGCTGGCCTGGCGCGACAGCGACCAGTCCGACGCCACCCGCGCCGACATCGCCCGCGCCTTCGAGGACGCGATGGTCGACACGCTGGCGATCAAGTGCGAGCGCGCGCTCGACGAAGCCGGCTGCGACACCCTCGTGGTCGCCGGCGGCGTCGGCGCCAACCGCCGCCTGCGCGCGCGGCTGCAGGCGATGGCGGCCAGGCGCGGCGGCCGCGCCTGCTTCCCGCGCCCGGCGCTGTGCACCGACAACGGCGCGATGATCGCCTTCGCCGGCGCGCTGCGCCTGGAGTCCGGCGAGCGCTCACCCGACGCCGTGCACGTCACGCCGCGCTGGGACATGGCTACGCTGCCGGAAGTCCGCCCGGGCGCGGCCTGACCGCAGCGCAGGATCGCGGCCGCCGCCGCCGCCGCCGCCGCCGCCGCCGCCGCCGGAGCCGGCTCGGCAACGCGCCGCGTTAAGCTGTCCCGCCCGCCCGGATCGCGCGCGCCATGGACCACGTCTTCATCGAAGGGCTCGAGATCGAGGCCCTGATCGGCATCTACGACTGGGAGCGCCGGATCCGCCAGACCCTGGTGTTCGACCTCGAAATGCGCTTCGACAACCGCGTGCCCGCGGCCAGCGACGACATCGCCCACACGCTCAACTACAAGGCCGTCAGCCAGCGCCTGGTGGAGTACGTCTCGCAGTCGGACTTCGGCCTGGTGGAGACGCTGGCCGAGCGCTGCGCAGAGATCGTGATCGATGAGTTCAAGGTCGATTCGCTACGATTGAAGCTCAGCAAGCCCGGCGCCGTGCGCGGCGCGCGCGCGGTTGGCGTGGTGATCGAGCGCGCGCGGGGCGGCTGACCCGTCGCAACCGGAGATCCCATGCAAGACCGTCTCGACGCGCTGCGCGAAATGCTGGCGCCTTATCCCTGGGCCTATTCCCTGATCGTGCTGTCTGCGCTGCTGCTCGTGGCGTGGCTGGCCAACCTCATCACCCGGCGCGTCCTGCTGCGCGGACTGCGCCACGTGATCGCGCGCGTGGCCGCGCTGACCGGCCACACCGGCGACTCCATCAGCCGCATGCGCGTGATCTCGCGCCTGGCCAACGTGGTGCCGGCGCTGGTGATCGGCGCCGGCATCGGCATGGTGCCGGACCTGCCGCCGCAGCTGGTCGGCTTCGTCAGCGGCCTGTGCAAGGTGTTCGTGATCTTCACCGTGGCGCTGGCCTTAGGGCATGCGCTCGACGTCGCCAACGAGGTCTACGAGCGCCGCCCGGACGCGCGCAACAAGCCGATCAAGGGCTATCTGCAGGTGGCCAAGATCATCGCCCTGGTGATGGCGGCGCTCGCCTCGGTGGCGCTGCTGGCGGGCGTGGAACTGGTGCATGTGCTCACCGGCCTGGGCGCGGCCAGCGCGGTGCTGATGCTGATCTTCCAGGACACGATCCTGTCGTTCGCCGCCAGCCTGCAGATCAGCGGCGACGGTCGCGTGCGCATCGGCGACTGGATCGAGATGCCCAGCCAGAACGCCGACGGCGACGTGATCGACATCGCGCTGCACACGGTCACCGTGCAGAACTGGGACAAAACCATCACCACGGTGCCCACGCGCAAGCTGATCAGCGATTCGTTCAAGAACTGGCGCGGGATGACGGAGTCCGGCGGCCGGCGGATCAAGCGCGCGATCTACCTCGACCAGCATTCGACGCGCTTCCTCGACGCCGACGAGGTGGCGCGCTTCCGCCGCTTCCGCCTGCTCGACGCCTACCTCGACGGCAAGTCCAGCGAGCTGCAGGCCTGGAACGCGAAGCTGGCCGAGCGCGGCGCCGAGCCGGTCAACCGCCGCCGCGTGACCAACCTCGGCACCTTCCGTGCCTATGTCGAGCAGTACCTGCGCAACCACCCGGGCGTCCACCAGGGCATGACCCTGCTGGTGCGCCAGCTGCAGCCCACCGACCACGGCCTGCCGCTGGAGATCTACTGCTTCACCTCCGACGTGGCCTGGGCGGCCTACGAGGGCATCCAGTCCGACATCTTCGACCACCTGCTGGCGATCCTTCCCGAGTTCGGGCTGCGGGTGTTCCAGGCGCACAGCGACGCGCCGGTCGAAGTGCGGCTGCGGCGCGAGGACGATCCGGGCGCCGCGAGCCGCGCCGACGCATCCGGCTGAGGCCGGCCGGACGCGCCGTCGGCGACGTGGGGCCCGGCCACCCCGGGCCTGCCATGCCGGCGGGATCGCGGCCGTGGCGCTTCCGCGGGCGGGCACGGCGCGCGATCATGTGCGCCCCACGCGAACGCGTCCCGGAGCGCGCGCCATGCACACCGCCTGCCTCAGCCTCGGCAGCAACGTCGACCCGGAGCGCCACATCGCCATCGCCTTCGCGGCCCTGCGCGAGCGCTTCGGCGACATCCGCGCCTCGGCCGCCTACCGCACGCCGGCCGTCGGCTTCGAGGGCGCCGACTTCGTCAACGCCGCCGCGGTCATCGACAGCGACCTCGACGTGCACGCGCTCAACCAATGGCTGCACGCGCTGGAGGACGCCCACGGCCGCGACCGCAGCGGCCCGCGCTTCGGCGACCGCACGCTCGACATCGACATCGTGCTGTTCGACGACCTGGTGTGCAGCGGCCCCGGCAACCTGCGCCTGCCGCGCGGCGAACTGCGCCATGCCTTCGTGCTGCGGCCGCTGGCCGAGATCGCGCCGGAGATCGTCGAGCCGACGAGCGGGCGCACGCTTGCCGCGTTGTGGGCGGCGTCCGGGGAGCGCGACGTGGCCATGCACGAGGTGGCGCTGCCGGCGGTCCTGGCCACCGCCGCGGACTGACGCCCGGCGCTGGCCACGGACGCCGGGCCGCGGATTCCGGCAGGGCGTCGCGCCGCGCGGTCACATCCGTACCGCCGCCGCCGTCATGGACACCATGCGCTGGACGAGGCGGCAAACCGGCCGCCGCGGGGCGCGGTGACAAGGGAGGGAGTGCGATGTTCGACAGATTCTCGCGCAGCTGGGACATGGTCAAGGCGAGCGCTGCGGTGCTGCGCTCGGACCGCGAGCTGATGCTGTTCCCGGTGCTGTCGGGGCTGGCCACGCTGCTGGTGCTGGCCACCTTCGCGCTGCCGACGTTCGCGCTGCGGCTGTTCGCCGACGGCTGGAGCGTGGGCGGCGCACTCGTCGGCTTCGCCTTCTACTTCTGCACCTACAGCGTGATGATCTTCTTCAACTGCGCGCTGGTGGGCGCGGCGATGATCCGGCTGGAAGGCGGCGACCCGACGCTCTCCGACGGGCTGGCCGCGGCGCGCGCGCGGCTGGGCGCGATCTTCGGCTATGCCGCCATCGCCGCCACCGTGGGCGTGCTGCTGCAGGCGTTGAAGGGCAAGGACAACAACGTCATCGTGCGCCTGGTCGGCAGCGGCCTGGGCATGGCCTGGACGCTTGCCACCTTCCTGGTGGTGCCGGTGCTGGTCAGCCGCGACATCGGCCCGGTGGAGGCGCTGAAGCAGAGCGTGTCGCTGCTCAGGCGCACCTGGGGCGAGAACGCCGTCGGCCAGCTCGGCATCGGCGCCGCGTTCGGCCTGCTGACCACCGGCGCGGTGCTGGCCTCGGTGCTGCTGGTGGTGTTGGCGGCCCAGGCCTCGTTCGCGCTGGCGATCGTGGTCGGTGTGCTCTGCCTGCTGGGCGTGCTGCTGCTGGGCGTGTACCAGGCGGCGCTGACCGGCATCTACTCGGCGGTGCTGTACCGCTATGCGGTGGCCCATGAACTGCCCCCGGCCTTCCAGGGCACGGACATCGCGCACGCGTTCGCGCCGAAGCGCTGACGCCGGCCGGCCGCCGCCTCAGCCGAGGTGGCGGCCGCCGTCCACGGCCAGCACGCTGCCGGTGGTGTAGCCCGCGTCGCGCAGCAGCCACAGCACCGCGCCGGCGATCTCCTCCGGCGTGCCGGTGCGGCCCAGCGGCGTCATCGCCATGAGCCGCGCCTGCAACGCCGGGTCGATGCCGGCGTCGGGCCAGAGGATCGCGCCCGGCGCCACCGCGTTCACCCGTACCTCGGGCGCCATCGCCACCGCCAGCGCGCGCGTGGCGGCTTCCAGCGCACCTTTGCTCACCGCGTACGCGGCAAGATCGGCGCGCGGCGCGCGGGCATAGACATCGGACAGGTTGACGATCGCGCCGCGCGCTGCGCGCAGGTGCGGCGCCGCGGCCTGGGCGAGGAAGAATGGCGCCTTCGCGTTCACTGCCAGCATCGCGTCCCAGTGGTCGGGATGGATGCCGCCGAACGCGGCCGGCTCGAAGCCCGAAGCGTTGTTGACCAGCGCGTCGAGGCGGCCGAAGCGGCCCACGGTGCGCGCCACCAGTTCCGGCAGGCTGTCGAACTCCGCCAGGTCGGCCTGCAGCGCCAGCACGCTGCCCGCGCGCGCGGCATCAAGCTCCGCGGCCAGCGCCGTGGCCTCGCCGGCCGAACCGCGATAGTGCAGCGCCAGGTCGTAGCCTGCCGCGTGCAGCCGCCGCGCGATGGCGGCGCCCACGCGGCGCGCGGCGCCGGTGACGAGCGCGACGGGGTGGCCTCCGGGCATGAGCGGCTCCGTAACAGGTACGGGACACGATAACGTCCCCCGGCGCGCCTTTCCGTATCCTGTCGCGCGCACGCCACGGAAATCCCCATGCCGCTTCCCCCGCTCGACCCCGCGGCGCAGGCCCACAGCGACCGCCTGCGCCAGCTGATCCACGCCGTGATCGCCGATGCCGGCGGTGCGATCCCGTTCTCGCGCTTCATGGAGCTGGCGCTGTACGCGCCCGGCCTGGGCTACTACAGCGCCGGCAGCACCAAGTTCGGCCGTGCCGGCGACTTCGTGACCGCGCCCGAGCTTGGCAGCCTGTTCGCCGAATGCGTGGCCGAGGCGCTGGCGCCGCCGCTGCGCACGGTGGGCGAGGGCGCCGTGTTCCTCGAGATCGGCGGCGGCAGCGGCGCCTTCGCCGAAGCCGCGATCCTGCACTTGGAGGCTCTTGGCGCCATGCCGGCGCGCTACGCCATCCTCGAGCCCAGCGCCGACCTGCGCGAGCGCCAGCGCGAGCGCCTGCGCGAACGCCTGCCCGAAGCGCTCAACGCGCGCGTCGAGTGGCTCGACCGTCCGCTCGGCGAAGAGGAGTGGAGCGGCGTGCTGTTCGCGAACGAGGTGATCGACGCGCTGCCCACGCCGCGCTTCGTCATCCGCGGCGGCGAGGTGCGCGAAGAGGGCGTGGCCAGCGCCCCGGACGGCGGCTTCCGCATCGTCGAGGTGCCGGCCGACGCGCTGATGACCGCCGCCGTGCGCAACGTCGAGCGCGATCTCGGCGAGGCGTTCGCCGACGGCTACCGCTCCGAGTTGCTGCCGCAGCTGCCGTACTGGATCCAGGCGGTGATGGGCCGCATGCAGACCGGCGCGATGCTGTTCATCGACTACGGCCATCCGCGCCGCGAGTACTACGCGCCCACGCGCGACCGCGGCACGCTGCGCGCCTTCCACCGCCACCACGTGGTCGACGACGTGCTCGCGCGCGTGGGGCTGCAGGACATCACCGCCTCGGTCGACTTCACCGCGCTGGCCGAGGCCGGCACCGGCGCCGGCTTCGAGTTCGCCGGCTACAACAGCCAGGCGGCCTTCCTGATCGGCAACGGCCTGCAGCAGCGGCTGGAAGCGCAGGAGGCGCGGGCGCCGAACGACACCGCGCGCTTCGCGCTGCGTCGCCAGGTGCAGCAGCTGACCCTGCCAAGCGCCATGGGCGAGCGTTTCCAGGCCATGGGCTTCGAGCTCGGCGTGCCCTTCGAGGCCGCCTTCCTGGCCGGCGACCTGAGCTTCCGGCTGTGAGCGGACGGCCGCGCGCCGGGCGTTCGCTCAAGCCGCTGCGCTGGCCCTGGGCCTGGTGCGCGCTGTGGTGCCTGGCGATCGCGGCGGTGGTGGCGTTCTCGCTGATACCGGCGCCTGATCTGCCCGATGCGCCCGGCAGCGACAAGCTGCACCACTTCCTCGCGTATTTCGCGCTGGCCGCGAGCGCGGTGCAGCTGTTCGCGCGCTGGCCGTCGCTGCTGGGCGCGGGGCTGGGACTGGTGCTGCTGGGCCTGGGCCTGGAGCACGCGCAGGGTGCGATGGCGTTCGCGCGCATGGCCGACCGCATGGACGCGCTGGCCAATACGCTCGGCGTGATCGCCGGGCTCGCCACGCGGCTGACGCCGCTGCACGACCTGCTGCTGCGGATCGAAGCGCGCCTGGCGCGGCCTGCGTCCGGCTGATCAGCCCGCGTCGCGGTGCAGCGTGCGCGCCGCGCCGATCGCGGCGATGCGCGCCTTGCGCAGCGCCTCGCCGAAAGCGGGGCCCTCGAGCCCGAGGTGCGCGATGTCGGCCCCGGTGACCGCCGCCGCGGCGTCGCGCAGGCGCACCAGCTCGCCGGCCTGCGGATAGCGGCGGTTTTCCAGCCCCGCGCGGCCGCGCTTGTCGGCTTCGCAGACGGTGGCCAGCCTGCGGATGCGCTCCGGGCGGCGGAAGCCGTCGCAGCGTGCCAGCAGGTCGTGCACGGTCGGGTCGCGCAGCTCGCCCAGGCGGTGCACGTTGAGGTGTTCGCGGCAGGCCACCACGGCCAGCTCGCGATGCGCGGCCGGTACGCGCAGGCGTTCGCACAGCTCGCGCACCGGGCGCACGCCGCGCTGCTCGTGCTGGATGTGCTTCGGCAATTCCTCGACCGGCGTCAGCGCCTTGCCGAGGTCGTGCACCAGCGCGGCGAAGCCGACCTCGTCGTCGCCGGGCGCCAGCGTCGCGGCCATGTCGCAGGCCAGTTCGACGTGGACGCCGGTGTCGACCTCGGGGTGGTACTCCGCGCGCTGCGGCACGCCGTACAGCGCATCGACTTCGGGCAGCACCGCGGCCAGCGCGCCGCAGTCGCGCAGGGTGCGCAGGAACGCCGACGGCCGCGGCGAGCGCAGCGCGCGCGCCAGTTCCTGCCACACGCGCTCGGGCACCAGTTCGGCGAGCTCGCCGCCTTCGACCATGGTGCGCATCAACGCGCGGGTTTCGTCGGCCACGGTGAAGCCGAGCGGTGCGAAGCGCGCCATGAAGCGCGCCGCGCGCAGCACGCGCAGCGGATCCTCGGTGAAGGCCGGCCCGACGTGGCGCAGCACGCGCGCCTCGAGGTCGCGTTCGCCGCCGTGGGGATCGACCAGACTGCCGTCCTCGCGCTGCGCGATGGCGTTGATGGTGAAATCGCGGCGACCCAGGTCCTCCTCCAGCGTCACCGTGGGCGCGGCGTCGACCACGAAGCCGCGGTGCCCGCGCGCCGACTTGCGCTCGGTGCGCGCCAGCGCGTGCTCCTCGCCGGTGTCGGGATGCAGGAACACCGGAAAGTCGCGCCCGACGGCGCGGAAGCCCGCCGCCAGCATCGCTTCGGGCGTCGAGCCGACCACGACCCAGTCGCGGTCGCCCGCCGGCAGCCCGAGCAGGCGGTCGCGCACCGCGCCGCCAACCAGGTACGCCTCACCAGTCACCCGCGCCCCTTCCCTGCACGCCCTCTCCTGCGCGCCCGTTCCCTTCGCCCCCGTTCCCTGTAGGAGCAGCTACAGCTGCGACCGGTGTTCCGCCAGGCCAGGTCGCGGCTGTAGCCGCTCCTACAGCGACCGGTATTCCGTCAGGCCGGGTCGCGGCTGTAGCCGCTCCTACAGCGACCGGTGTTCCGCCAGGCCGGGTCGCGGTTGTAGCCGCTCCTGCAGCAGGCGCGGGGCATGTGAACTTGGTGCGCGCGGCCGCTGTGCGCCCCAGCATCCGGTCGCTCACGGGCACCGGCGCGTCACCCAGTCGCCAGTCGTAGATCACGCTGAAGGCCAGCACGCGGGCGACGTAGTCGCGGGTTTCCTTGTAGGTGATGGTCTCGATCCAGAAGTCGGCGTCCATGCCCGGGCGCTGCGACTGCCAGCGTGCGGTCGGCGTAGGGCCGGCGTTGTAGGCGGCGATGGCGACGTAGGGCAGGGTGTACTTGTCCTTCATCTCGCGCAGGTAGGCGGTGCCGATGCGGACGTTGGTAGCGGGGTCGAACAGCGACTCCGCGCCCGACCACGGGATGCCCAGTCGTCGCGCGACGCCGGCGCCGGTCTCGGGCAGCACCTGCATCAGGCCGCGGGCATTGGCCGGCGAGCGTGCGCGTGGATTGAAGGTGCTCTCGGCGCGGATCTCCGCCGCCACCCAAGCGGTGTCGAGGCCGTTGCGCGCCGACTCGCCGCGGATCAGTTGCTCGTGGTGCAGCGGGAAACGCAGCGTGTACAGCCGCAGCTCCTCGGGCTTGCGCTCGCCGCCGACGTTGACCAGGCCGAACACGCCGCGGTCGAACCAGCCGTTGTCCTGCGCGATCTCCACCGCGATCTGGCGCTGGCGGTCGTTGAAGCGCGTGAGCGCGTCCTGCCATTCGCGCGTGGCCCAGCCGGCGCGGTTGACGCGGAACAGCGCCATCGCACGCTGCATCGCCGGGTCCGCGGCGACGGCCGCCTTCTCCGCCGCGCTGCCGCCGTGCTCCAGCGGGCACAGTGCATAGGGCTGGCCGATGCGGTCGGCGGCGAGGAAGCCGTGGAAGTCGGCGTCGCGCGCGGCGGCGGCGTACAGCGGCCGCGCCGCGGCGCGGTCCCCGGTCAGTTCGCGCAGACGGGCTTCGAAATAGCTCCAGCGTGACTGCGAACGCTGCGCGCGGCCCATGCGCTCGATGCCGGCCAGCGCCGCGCGCCAGTCCGAGCGCGCCATGGCCTCGCGCACGCGCCATTCGTGCAGGCGCTCGTCCCAGGCGGCTTCGGGCACGGCCGCGAGCCGGCGCGCGCCGCCGTCGTGGTAGGACGCCACCGTCCACAGCGCGACCTGATACAGCACGCGGTTGCGCTCGGCGTCGGTGAACTGCAGCGCCTGCGCCACCTGCGGCAGCAGCGACTCGGCGGCGTCGGGATTGGAGCGCGCGAGCGTCGCCAGCCCGTGCGACGCGGCCAGCCGGCTGCGCGCGGTCTTGGGCCAGGACGTGGCGCGGGCGTCGGCCTGGCCGAGATAGGCGGCATAGGCCTCGGCCTGCTGTCGCTGCGCATCGGGCAGGCCGCGCGCGGCGGTGCGCACCACGCCCGGCTGGCCCTCGGCGATCGCGGCTTCGATGCGCGCCCAGCGGTCGGCATCGGACAGCCCGCCGCGCTCGGCCAGCGCGGTGAACACCGGATCGCAGGCCTCGGGCTGCGAGCGGCCGGCGCCGCGCCAGAGCTTCTGCACTTCGCCGGTCCACGTCGCATCTGCCGCGCCCGTGCGCAGCCGCGCCTCCAGCTCGTGGCAGGCCAGCGTCGTGGTGCCGGTGCCGGGCACCCAGGCGGCGCGAAACGTCGTCCAGTCCCGGCGCTTGGCCAGCTCGACCAGCCAGGCGGCGCGGAAGGTGCCGGCCACGGCCTGGCCGCGGTGGCGGTCGAGGAAGTCCTGCGCCTGCGAGGGCGTGAGGGTGGCGATGTCGCGGTTGAGCCGCGCGTGCCCGATCCAGCCCTGCAGCGGATGGTCGGCGCGCAGCGGCGGCACCGGCTGGCCGATCTCCGCGGCGGTCAGCGCGCGGCGCGCGAGGTCGTCATCGGGCCGCGCCTGTGCGGATGCGGCGGCGGAGGCGGACAGGCACAGCGCCAGCGCCGCGGACAGCGTGAAGCGGGGGAGCGGTAGCATGCGGGGACTATATCGAATGGGTCCGGCGCCCATGCTGAAGGAGCGGGCGTGATCGAAGGGTTCTGGATGTTTCCGCTGCTGGGCGTGGTGGCCGGCGTGCTTGCGGGCCTGCTCGGCATCGGCGGCGGCCTGGTGCTGGTGGCCGCGCTGGCGTGGCTGCTGCCGCTGCAGGGCGTGCCCACCGACCTGGCGATGCACGCCGCGCTCGCGAGCTCGATGGCCAGCATCGTGTTCACCGCGCTGTCGTCGGCGTGGTCGCACCACCGGCGCGGCAGCGTGCTGTGGCCGACGGTGCGCTGGATGCTGCCGGGGCTGCTTGCCGGCGGCTGGCTTGGCAGCCAAGTGGCGGTGGGACTGGAGGGCGTGGTGCTGCGCTGGATCGTCGCCGGTTACTGCCTGCTCGCGGGCGCGCAGATGGCCTTCGGCGGCGCGCGCGCCGACAGCGGTCGCGATGTCGTACCCACCGGCCTGCCGATGACCGCGGCCGGCACCGGCATCGGCGCGCTGTCGGCCGTGGTCGGCATCGGCGGCGGCAGCATGACCGTGCCGCTGCTGGTGTGGCGCGGCGTGCGCCCGGTGCGCGCGGTCGGCACCTCGTCGGCCTGCGGCGTGGCGATCGCGATCGGAAGCGCGCTGGGCTATGCGCTCAACGCGCCGCCGGGCGGACTGCCGGACGGCGCGATCGGCTACGTCTACCTGCCGGCTGCGATCGGCGTCGCGGTGACCTCGGTGCTGGCGGCGCCTTGGGGCACGCGTCTGGCGCATGCCATCAGCGGCCCGGCGCTGCGGCGGGTGTTCGCACTGTTCCTGGTCGGCGTCGGCCTGAGCCTGGTGCTGCAGGGCTGAGCCGCGGCCAGGCCGAGGGGACTTGCCCGCGCTTTACAGTTTGTTTACAACTGGGCCGCCGACGGCACGGGGGCAACGGGCCGGCACCAGCTCACCAGGAGAGCCCCCATGGCCTTGCCCCCGCGTTGCCTGCTCGCGGCCGCCGTCTGCGCCGCGCTGTCCCTGACCGCCCCCGCCGTCGCGTCCGCGCAGTCCACCGATCCCACCACGCTGGATTCGGTCACCGTCACCGGCTCGCGCATCAAGCAGTCCGAGCTTGAAACCCACGTTCCCGTCCAGGTGCTCACGCGCGAGGACATCGACCGCAGCGGCTTCAAGTCGGTGTCCGACATCGTCCAGAACCTGACCGCCAGCGGTGCCGGCCTCAACACGAAGTTCAACTCCAGCGGCAACTTCGGCTTCCCGCCCGACGGCGGCGGCGTGGGCGCGGGCGCGGCCACGGTCGACCTGCGCCACCTGGGCCCCAAGCGCGTGCTGGTGCTGGTGGACGGCATCCGCTGGGTCAACGAATCCTCGGGCTCGGGCGTCGGCTCGGCGGTCGACCTCAACACCATCCCGCTGGCGCTGGTCGACCGCATCGAAGTGCTGGAAGACGGCGCGTCGTCGATCTACGGCTCCGACGCCATCGCCGGCGTGGTCAACATCATCACCCGCAAGGACGTGCAGGGTGGCGACATCGAGCTGCACTACGGCACCTACGACGACCTCGGCGGCGACACCTGGGGCGCGGACATGGGCTACGGCGGCGGCAACGACCGCCTGCAGTGGTTCGTCGGCGCGTCGTACTTCAAGCAGGAGGAGGCGGCGTCGTCCAAGTACGGCCCGGCCAGCGTGCCGGTGCCCGGCACCGGCCTCGACAACGGCAGCTCGGCCACGCCGCAGGGGCGTTTCGTGTTCCTCGATCCGGCCACCGGCCTCACCCACAGCATCACGCCCAACGATGGCGCCACCGATCCGGCCTACATCCCGGGGCAGGGCTGCGAGCGCACCGACGACTTCCACTGCTTCACCAACGACGACCGCTTCAATTTCGCGCCCTACAACCTGCTGCTGACGCCGTCGGAGCGCAAGACGGTGTTCGGCCAGGTGCGCTTCGCCTTCAACAACGACGTCGGCGGCTACGTGCGCGCGCTGTACAACCAGCGCGACTCGGCCAACCAGGCCGCGCCCGAGCCCTTCTTCCTCGGCACCGATGCCGGCATCTACAACCCCTGGGGCGAGAGCCTGCTGGTGATCTCGGCGGCCAATCCCTACAACCCCTTCGGTTTCGACCTCACGACGGTCGGCCCCGACGCCAACCTGTTCCTGCTCGGCCGCCGCCCGGTGGAAGGCGGCCCGCGCCGCTACGAGCAGGACGTCGAGACCTGGTACGTCGCCGCCGGCCTCGATGGCGCCTTCAACATCGCCGACCGCCCCTGGAGCTGGGACGTGAACGTGGTGCGCAGCGAGAGCAAGGCCGAGCAGACCAACACCGGCAGCTACAACCTCCGCCGCATCAACGAGGCCCTGGGCGATCCCGCGGCCTGCGCCGCCATCACCGGCTGCGTGCCGCTGAACGTGTTCGGCGGCGCCGGCACCATCACACAGGAGATGCTCGCCTTCATCCAGCCGGTGGTGCGCGACGAGAGCGAGAACTCGCTCACGCTGGTCTCGGCCAACGTCACCGGTGCGCTGATGCAGCTGCCCGCAGGCCCGCTCGGCTTCGCTGCCGGCTACGAGTACCGCAAGTACGAAGGCGCCTACCGTCCCGACCCGATCACCGTGGCCGGCGAATACAACGGCGTGCCGTCCGGGCCCACCGCGGGCGAGTACGACGTCAACGAGGTCTACGCCGAGCTCGCGGTGCCGCTGTACGCCAACCCGGACCGCGGCAGCGCGCTCGACATGAGCATCGCCGGCCGCTACTCCGACTATTCCACCTTCGGCGGCGAGAGCACCGGCAAGCTCGGCCTGCGCTGGCAGGTGGCCGAGGAACTGGTGCTGCGCGGCACCTGGGCGCAGGGCTTCCGCGCGCCCTCGATCGGCGAGCTGTACGGCACGCTGTCGCGCTTCGACGCCACCCTGGTCGACCCCTGCTCCGGCTCCGCCAACGCGGTGCGCCCCGAATGCGTGGCCCAGGGCGTGCCGGCCGACTACGTGCAGACCAACCCGCAGATCTCGGTGGTCACCTCCGGCAACACCGGACTGCAGCCCGAGACCAGCCGCAGCCTGACCCTGGGAGGGGTATGGAGTCCCTCGTTCGCGGCCGGCGCCGCCTGGTCCGAGCGCATGGACCTGGGCCTGACCTTCTACAAGCACACCATCGACGATGCGATCCAGGCGCCCGACGCCCAGGCCATCCTCGACCGCTGCGTGTTCGAGGCCGACCCCTTCTCCTGCGCCTCGTACGACCGCAGCGACCGCGGCCAGATCGTCCGCTTCGACGACATCCTCGACAACCTCGGCACCATCCGCACCGCCGGCTGGGACGCGAGCCTCGCCTGGCTGCTGCCGATGCAGGGCTGGGGCCAGCTGCGCTTCGACGCCAAGACCACCTTCGTGTCGAGCTTCGAGCTGGTGAACGAGTCCGGCCAGGCCGAGCCGCGCGGGCCGGGGGTCGAGGTCAACGACAGCGCGATCCCGGAGTGGACCTCGAGCCTGACCACGCAGTGGAGCCATGGCCCGTGGTCGCTGGCCTGGAGCATGCGTTACATCGGCGAGCTGCGTGAGTCCTGCGGCGGTGCCAACGGCTACCCTATCTGCGACGACAGCACCGCCGACCTCAACCGGCTCGACGCCACCACCTACCACGACCTGCAGGCGTCCTGGAACAGCGACGCCTGGATGCGCGGCCTGCGCGTCAGCCTGGGCGTGAACAACCTTACCGGCGAGGACCCGCCAATCTGCCTGAGCTGCTCGCTCAACGGCTACGACGCGTCCACCTACGACCTGCCGGGGCGGTTCTTCTATGCGCGGGTGGGCGTGAAGTTCTGAGCCTGGTGGCCTGGCCTGGCTCCTTCGGGGGCCAGACCAGGCCGCGCCGCGGGGCTCACGCCGCCTAACGCTCAAACTAAGCCGCCGTTTTGCCGTAGCGAAGCGAAGGCAAAACGGTCGGCTGGGGTGCCTTGTTGGGCTTCCCTAACCAGGCAGCTTGGCCGCGAGAACGTCAACGGGTTCACCCCCGTTTTCACGGACACTTACGAGAAGGCCGATCGAGGCCATGAGGAGTGTTCATGTCGAAGCGAAGGAAGTT
>NZ_BMZT01000009.1 GCF_014652935.1 Luteimonas padinae
ATCCGCAACCCCGCCCCCTACGATGGTGCCAAGCTCTTCGCCACCCTGCAGGCTTGACCGAGAACAGAGTGTCTACAGGGAGGCGGCGCGCGGGCGATGGCCCGGGCCCGCCGCAACCGGCGTCAGCCGGCTGCCAGGTATTCGTCCTTGAGGCGCACGTAGTGCGCGGCGCTGTACAGCAGGCCCTCGACCGCCGCATCGTCCAGCACCCGCACCATCTTCGCCGGATTGCCGAGCCACAGCTCGCGGCTGCGCACCACCTTGCCCGGCGGCACCAGCGCGCCGGCGCCGACGTAGCCATGGTCCTCCACCACCACCCCGTCCATCACCGTCGCGCCCATGCCGACCAGCGCGCCGTTGCCGATCGTGCAGGCATGCACGATCGCGCCGTGGCCGATGGTGACGTCGTCGCCGATGATCGTGGGATAGCCATCCATGCGCGAGTGCGGGCCGCGGTGGCTGACGTGCACGATGGTGCCGTCCTGCAGGTTGCAGCGCGCGCCGATGCGCACGAAGTTGACGTCGCCGCGCACCACCGTGCCGGGCCAGATCGAACTGTCGTCGCCGATCACGACGTCGCCGATGACGGTCGCGGCGGGGTCGATGTAGACGCGCGCACCGAGCGTGGGCAGCGTGCCGCGGTAGGGACGGATGTTGTGGGCCATGCATGGATTCTAGCCCGGCGACCGTCGCGCCCATGGATGACCCGACCCGGCGGGCACGCCCCGGTCCGCGCTCGCCCGCGTCCGGCCGGGCCGCGCGGTTTGCCCCGGAGGCCGCCGGACGGGATCATGGCCGGATGAAAATCGCCAGCTGGAAGGTGCAGTGAGAAATCACGGCGTTTCAGGATGTCTCATGACGACGACATTTCACATTGTATTTCAGCTAGTTAAGTGATCTCCGAGACCCAGGAGTGTTCAGGAGCACCCACCGCATCCAACTTTTGTGGGGGTATCGCTGGGGGTATTCTGGAGGCCCCCAATGCTGGCTTCCCCCCATGCTGACTGCCGTCCAGATCAACGCAGCCAAGCCCGCCGCGAAGGCCTACAAGCTGTCCGACAGTGGCGGCCTGTACCTGCTCGTACAGCCCACCGGCGCCAAGCTCTGGCGCTACAAGTTCCGCCTCGGCGGCGTGGAAGGACTCGACGCCCTTGGCAGCTACCCCGAAGTGTCGCTGGCGGAGGCACGCAGAGCGCACAGCGACTCCAGGCGGCAGGTCGCCGAAGGCATCAACCCGGTCATCGCCCGGCGAGATCGCAAGCAAGCCCTGATCCAGGCCAGCCTCTCCCGCGAGAAGGGCTCCTTCGAAGTCGTCGCCGCCGACTGGAGCGCGGCCACCGCGCACGGCCTGCGGGCCTCGACAGTCCGGCAGCGGGAGCGGGAGCTTGCCAAAGACCTGCTCCCAAAACTCAAGGCCCGACAGATCAAGGACATCACCCGGGTCGAGATCAGCAGCCTGCTGAAGGCGGTCGAGAAGCGGGCACCGGAAGTCGCACGAAACCAGCGCAACCACCTGTGGGGCATCTTCGAGTACGCCATTGACAGTGGCCTTGTGGACGCCAACCCGGTCCCGTCCATCCGAGTACTCAAGAAGCGGGATCAGGAAAATCACCCCGCGCTGACGCCAGAGGAGATCGGCGCCTTCCTGCGCGATCTGGACGACCGCACCCGCCTCAACGAGCAGACGCGGATCGCCATGCTGCTGGTCATGCTGACCGCCTGTCGCAAGAACGAGATCATCGGCGGCAGGTGGGACGAAATTGACCTCAAAACTGGGGAGTGGGAGATCCCCGCCGAGCGCATGAAGAACAAGCGACCGCATTGGGTTCCGCTCTCGGCTCAGGCGATCGCGCTATTGAAGCAGCTGCGGGAGCTTATCCCCGGCAACTCCGCCCTCCTCTTTCCGAACCGCCGTGACCCCAAGCGCCCGATGGCCAACCGAACGCTCAACGCGGTCATGGAACGACTGGGCTACAGCGGCAAGGGTACTCCGCATGGCATGCGTGCCAGCTTCAGCACCCACTTCAATGGGCTGAGTGCCCATGCCGATGTGATCGAGCTGTGCCTGGCGCATACGCCGATGGGGAAGACTCGCGCGGCCTACAACAGGCACCTGTACAAGGATGAGCGGCGAGAGCTGCTGCACGAGTGGGCAGACTGGCTGGACAACCAGCGCCATAGACACTGAGCAGCTGCACGCGCTGCAACAACGGCATCAATCGACGGGACTCCGATTTTCAGGTTTCGGGCTGCGTGACCTAGCAGCTATCGATCCAAATCGGACGTTTATCCCTTAGGCATGGCGGCCAAAGACTTCTGGATTGGACCTCTTCGAACACCGCGGCGCTACGATCGAGCTCGGCAACGCCCCGTTGCCGGGGCGTGTCTGGTAGGTAGGGCTTCAGAAGGAGGCCAGCGGGGTCCTCACTTGAGACGCTGGACGAGCGAAGCTCGCATTAGGCCGTCGTGGCACTGGCGGTGGAGACCAGTACGCGCTCGAACTCCCGCACCTCTTCGACGACGAATGCCAAGTGGTGGCTGGTGTCATAGGCGATCCACTTCGTATGACCGTTCTTCACAGGCAAGCCGTTGCTGCAATCAGCGATGATCTGGTCGCCCCAGCTGAAGCCCGGCAGGAACTCTTTTGCGTTGGCGATTTCCGTGGCGACCTTCGGCATCTGCAATGCCCAGCCGCCCGCAACCGAGTGGCCACGCGATACCAGGAATGCCTTGTCACAGGTGTACCGGATCTTCGCGTTGGCGTTAGGGTTGCGAATGGAATCATTTGAGCTGGGGCCTCGCACGCCATAGTCACCGAAAACCAGGGGGATGCCGCTGAACTCCATGCGGAGCGCTTGCCACAGCAGCATCTCCTTGCGGATCACCTTCGCAGTGCTGTCCTTCTTCTTAACCGCCAGGTCGACCGACTTAGGCATCGACGACCCTGCCGTCGCGATGTACCGGAAGCCGTACACACTGAGCAACTCCAACACGCGAGTTGCATCGCTGGTGATGTCGATCAGCGGCTTGCTCGTCAGGTCGCCGAGGTCAAGCAGGACAGCACACTCCGCCGGGCTCAACTGCATGTCCTCGAGCATCTCTTCCATGCGGGCGTGGAACACGTCCGGTTCCGCCGCGTCCTCGACCGCGCTCGCTTCGAGACGGAAACAGAGGTAGGGAGCGCCGGACAGATCAAGCCCGCGCATCGCGAGCTGGTAGAGCTGATCGTCCCAGCGGTCATATCCGACCACGGGCACCACCGTAACGCCTTGCCCCTTGAGGCTGGCATGGAGATAGGCCAGCGTGTGCTCTCCCGTTTCAACCGTGGCATCAGGGGCCCAGTTGAAGGCATCGGCAAGCACTAGGCCGCCCTTCCAACACTTCCCGATACTTTCGGCGACTTCGTCCAGGTAATCCGACACCGGCGTGAGACTGTTCTGGTATTTCTTCGCCTTCTGCCTGTTCTCGCTGATGACGGGAACATCGAAGAGCGGATGGATGACCGCTGCGTGCGCTGCGTCGATGTGCTTGGACGCCTCGAACTCGCTCGTAAGGGACTTCAGGATGGGGAGATACTTCGGAGCCATGTCACACCTCACTCGAAGACGGAAAGAACGACCGGACTTGCTGCTGCCCAACTAAATCGGCGAACGCCGTGTAATTACCGGACTCCTTTCGGAGCCTGCCGGCAACGATGGCCGGGTGTATACGAAGCTCTCTAGCTAGCTTTTCGATCGTCTCCCTGCTGGGGGAAAGATACGCCTCGCTTCGGCGCCACATGACTCTTGGAATGAAAGCTTCGCGCGCTAGCCGGTTCGCCTCCGCCTCCCGGCGGTCTTCGGACGACGCATCCAAGTCGTCCAAAAAGGCCTCGTCGCTGCCGACGTGCTTCCAGACGTGCGCGACCTCATGGACGAGCGTGAACCAGAAGTTGTCGAGCCTGTCGTATCGCAGGGTCAACCCAACGATAGGTGTGCCATCCGCATCCTTCAATGCGGCGCCGTCGAGTTGAGTCCCCTTGAGGTGGGGCTCGATCACCACGGCGATGCCGTGACGCTCCAGGAACTCGACCGCCAGAAGCGGCCCCCGCTCGGACCAGCTCAGCTGAGCAAGCTCACGCAGGAAACCCGCAGACAGCTTCTCGGGCTCAAAAGGACCCAGCCTCGGCTTCATTGCGCGCGCCTGCTGAATCACGCGAGCAAGCCACGCATATAGCGCATACCTGGTCGTCGGCGAAGCTGCCTCACCGCCGATGCTGCGGCGGAATGCTGCTGCCCCGAACTGGAGCCCGGCGTCCTCGATGAAACCCTTCACCAGCTCTTCGACACCGGTCTTCGCCTTTGCAGAAACGTCCGACAGCCACCCGCGACGCGCAATTTCCTTGAGAGGAAACTTCGACCAATCGACGTTCGTCTTGTCCGACGTGGCGTGATCTTCCGGGGCAGACAGCCCCACCAGCGTCTCAGCCGAGATGCCGAGTCCGATGGACAGCGCCCGAATCATCTGGACCGTCAGCGGACGCTTACGACCCAGTACCTCGGACACTCGGCTGCGAGTCCCGAAATATGGGACGAGATCGGCTTGTTTAAGCCCCTTTTCTTGCATGCGGAAGAGGATGGCGTCGACGGGGTCAGGTGCCTCAATCGGAAATTTGCTGTTCTCGTAGGCCTCGATCAGGACGGTAAGAAGTTCAAGCCGGTCGCCCTCCGCGGAACCCGCTGAGGGCTGGCGCGCCATGAGTTCCTGCACCTCCCGCAGGTAGGTGAGGTACTGCTCTTCGGTGCGGATAACCTTAGCGTCCATAGGAATTGTCGATGTTGTTCATTTCGAGGATCAGGGCTACGCCCTGTGCGAAAGCGACCTGGAGCCGCAGCCAGTACCCGCTGGTTCCGATCTGGAAGAGGAAGTCGCCGCCAGGGCTCGACCGCGCGTTCGGGAACTGTTCGGTTACGTCCTCTGGCCTTCTCCAGTGCGCGTGCGCCACCTCTGAGCACCAGCTGCGGAGCCAGCGATCGACGTCTTCAGTCCCCCGTTTTAGCTTGTCGCGGCCAATGAGCTTCATGTTCTGTGTTCCCGATTTGGGAACACTTTATCCGCAGAGATTGAGAAGGTCAAGTGTTCCCGTAATGGGAATCTTTGGCCGACTGCCCATCGTCTAAGGAAGGGGGAAGGCTTCCCATGACCATGCCTTCAAACCACCTGACCCAGCTCGCTTTTTTAGGCGCTGGTCAACCCCACAGCTCGCTCTGAATCAGCCAGCATGTCCCTGATCGCCCGTATCGAGGCGTTGAGCCGCGCAGGAGGTCGAGCCCGAACCGGTACACGCGGCCGGGGAAGGGGAAGGAATGGGGTCATGGCTCCGGTGCACTCCGGACATCAAATGATCGCTTCCTCCCAGACCGTCCGCTCTTGGCCAAAGTCGGCCGGCGCGGTGCCGCTAATCAGCATCGACTTGCGTGCCCACTGTCTGCAAGAGCCAGTTGGCCGGAGGAGCAGCCTGCCTAGAACTCACACCTGTACCAGTTGTCCGGGTCATCCCAGACGTTCTCTTCCGGCGGTGTAGCCCGTAGGAAGCGGCCGTTTGAGGCATCAAAATGCCGCACGATGCGCACGCGGATCCGACCGGTATCGGGGCTGACCTGCTCTGTGTAGCCGGCGAATCCGATCAGTCCGCGTTTTCTGCACACGGTCGCGCCGATCTGGCGCTTGGCCGGCGCCTCGAGCTGCAGCAGTGCTTCCTGCTCCCGCTGCCGCTCGCGGTTTTCCTCCTGAGCCAGCGCTTCGGCCAGCCGGGCGGCACGATCTGCTTCTGTCTTTCGTTCAGCTACCAACGCTGCTGGTTCCTCGCGCACCAGGAAGTCGTCCCCGGTGTAGCCACGCGCCAGCCAGAATCTTTGGTCCCAACGATCGCCGATGTCGCAATCGCTTCGGGTAAAGACCCAGGTCCTGTTCTGGAGCTCCTGCGTCTCCATATCGATCGCGGCGAAATGCTGGACCACGGAGCGACAACCGGCCTTGTCCTTCTTTTCTTCAAGGATGATCTTCTCGTCCGGCTGCCGGCGCGCCCAGGGAATCAGGGCATACCGTCTCCCATCGACACGGGCCTCGCGGCGGATCGTGTACGAGCCCGGCTCGATGTACCAGAGTCCGGAGAATGTGACCGGGACCAGAGGCGGGCTGATGTGTGCGTGGACGCCCTTCGAGGTCTCCACGGTGACCACCACCTCGGGATCCACGAAGATGGTCTGACCGTTGGCGGCAGCTTGGCCAGCAACAGCGGCGCTTCCGCTGCCAATCCCGACGACAACGATCGCGCGTGCCCATTTGCGGAGAGCGCTTCCCATGCGTGCCCCTTCCCTGTAACCGGTTTGCAAGCGCCCGGATAGCGCTCCAACCCATTCTATACGTTTTTTGTATATCCGAAAATCGGATATAGCGTCGGTGACCGCCCTGCCTGGAGCGGTCATGCCGAAGTCCATCCATCGTCCCGAGCACACCGTCCTGTGCGCGCTGTTGCGGGAAAAGCGGCTGGCGGCGGGCTTGCAGCAGACGGAAGTATCGGCACGCCTCGATCGACGCCAGCCGTTCGTCAGCGATGTTGAGCGAGGCGTCCGCCGCCTCGACCTGATCGAGCTGCAGGACCTCGCAGGTATCTACGGGGTCGACTTCATCGAGCTGATCAAGGAGTACCTGGAGCGGGTCCAATCCAGCGCACCCAAGGCGGGCAAGAAGGGGCAGCCCAGGTAGGTACCGCGGGATACTACGTCCGCTTGAAGGTTGTCGTCCCTCGGCTGTCGGCGACATTGCGACCAACCGAGCGTGGCCAATCAGCCCGGCGCGGGCAACAGCCCCATTGGCTCAGAACCACGATAGCGGCTGCGCAGTAGCTCCGCTGCCTGCCGCAGCGCTTCGTACTGCTCCCGCCTGGCCCGCCCCTTGGACGCAAGCCAGCCCGAGCCCACACCCGCCAGCAGACCCAGCCACCACGTCTGGGTCACGACCATCGCCACCTTGGCAGCTGCGCCCGCTGCGCCCACGCGTGCGCCCCTGGAGCCCAGTTGGCTGGCGCGCTCGACCCAGGTCATCTTGGGATCCAGCATTAGCGAGAGGCTGATTACAGCAAGCCCCAGTACTGACGGCACGAGGTCACCCACACCGAACTCCGCGCCACCGGCCGCAGCCTGCTCCACCGCGGTCTGGAGCGATGCCTCGGTGATGCCGCTGTTGGTCACACGCTCCGCCATTCCCATGGCAACCAGCTGCGCGTGAACCTCGCTGGTGGACACCACATCGATACCGGGATAACGCTCCAAGGCGTCCAGGACGTATTGGGCGGATTCGGTTGCCTTGGCCTGGATTGCATCCACAACCTGGCCCTGCTCGTCCAGGATGCGGATATCCCACTCCGACTGGGTGGCCGAGCCCGCAAGATCGGCGTGGAGACCGTCGGGAAGGCCGCCGTTGTTGAAGTGCTCGACGAGCTCGATCTCGAACAGCTTGCCCTTCACGCCCGAGACGAAGCCCGGCAATGCTTCCGCAGGTAGGCGGTCGACAACATCGGCAAAGCTCTCCGTAGTTGCGAGACCGGGGTACGCCAGTTCGAACGCCCGCAGGACCTCCTCGGGAACCTCGTCAGGGTGGTCGAGCACGTACGCCAGGGACACCCCGCCCACGACAAGCAGGTCCAGCAGCTCGTCGCGACGGCGCCCCTCCTGTGCCGATTGGACCCGCTGCTCCAAGCGCTCAGAGTCGCGGCGGATCCTGTCGCCGTACTCCGCAATCTCGCGACGAAGCTCGTCCAGATCATTTCGGCTCAAGGCGACACTGTCGATCGCTTCCGAGACGACCGAGGTGCCACCGAGTGCAAATCCGCCAGTCGCCGCACCCACTGCCGGCGCCGCCTTGGTGGCCAGCTCCCCACCGGCACGAATTCCGGCTCCAGTCAGCGCCACCCCTTTTCCAAGCAGGGAGCCGGCGCCAGCAGCGGCACGGCCCAAGGCGTCGTCCGACCCTGCGGCTCGTGCCTTGAGCTGCTTTTCCGCCTGCCGCCCCAGCTGATCGGCGGCCGCCCCGGCTTTGGCAACCGCCCGCCCGGTAGCCTCAATGGCGGAACGTACGCCGCCCGAAATCGAGTCCTCGTGCTTGCTGACGAAGCTCGCCGCCCCGTAGGTTGCATCGGCCAAACCCTTGATGGCGGCCTTGCCGGCCTTGATCCATTTCATCGGTTCCCCCCAAACCGCAGCCGTTCCGATACTGGGAGCCGATCTTCCCGCGGTCAAGGCCACGAAATTGCCCGCTCAGCAGGGACAAGCCGACGGCAAGCCCTACGACCAGTCATCGGACCCGAACGATGTTGCGGAGTCTTCGCTCCAGCCAGTGTCGCCCAGCGACACGTCGGTGCCGTAGTGCGAGAAATCGTCACTCGACGAGAAGCCACTCGCGTTCCCGCCGGTATCGATCCCACCCGGGCCTCCTGCAACGAGAGCCAGCCCGGTTGCCGGATTGACGTACAGCTCATCGGCGTCGGAAGAGTCCAGCTCGGCGGCGGGAGCAAACGCACTGACGTCGCTGCCCCTCCACCACCAATCGTTAGCGGGTTCTTCCAGCGGCGGGAACAGGAAATCCTGGGGCTCCTGGAAAGGATTACCGGCGTCCAGGCGGCTCAGATCATCCAGCTCGAGGAGTTGCAGTCCATCCCATGAAGGGCCTGACTCCACGTCGTCGTCCACCGGAAACACCCTTGATTCCAGCGTGGATCCGACCCGTTCGTCCGTGCGGTCAGGCGCAAGCCACCACAGCAACACGCCCAGTCCAAGAAAGAGCAGCACCAAGCCGGCCATCGCACCCTCCAGAGGAACAGTACCGAAGCGGTACATCTCCAGAAATCACGGATTTGTCGGGTCACACAAGATGGTCGAGATTCCCCCAGACCGATCCGGCCGTGATTCCCCTACGGGATCATGCACTTGCGCGACATCGCAGCAGGGGGCAGCTCTTCAATGGTCGAGATTCCGTAGACGACGGCGATACGGAAACTCTGAGGCACTTCAATCTCAACCACCGGAACGCTCGGCCCGGGAGTTCCCCTGGAGCTTCAGACAGTTACGGCGACGTGAATCTCGACCTTCACAGTGCGAAGCTTTGCAGCGACATGCGTCTGCCCTGTTGCTTCCGACCGCATCAGCACGACGAAATCCGCGAATAGATCGAGGGGTCGCTCCGAAGAGATATCAGGGTGCAAGCCCCCGTCGCTCCGCTCCGTGTGGTCCCGCCAGCGCAATCCCCTCTCTTCGGAGCGACCCGGTCACTACCTAGAGATAGTAATCGTGGGGCCAGCGGTTCAAGTCGCCATCACGCCTCCGGCGCCGACTCCCGGATCAATCGCGCCACGTAGCCGTCATCCTCGTCGAACAGGATGTTCCGCTCGGCCATCTTCTGGCGGGTCACCTTCCAGTGCATCTCCATTTCCGCGGCGGACGTGCCCGAGACGATGTAGCTGCGCAGGCTGACGTCCGGATCGGCCATGCGCGCTTCGATTTCCTGGATGGTGCGGTGGAACCGGATCTTCGGATCGTCGATGGTGTCCAGCTGGCGGATGCCCTTGGGGTCGACGAAGCTGATCCGCTGCTTGTTGCCGTCGATGCGCCAGACGATGAAGTCGGGATGGAAGTTGCCGGCCTCGAAGAAGCCGATGCCGCGGCCACGGCTCATGTTGCGCAGCAGGAACAGCGGCCGGTCCGCGAACTCTTCCGGGTGCTCGGCGCAGTAGTCCCTCAGCCGGCGCACGAAGCGCATCTCGCCGTCGTTCAGTGACACCGGCCGGACGCTGATGCTGGCGCCGCTGGCCTTGATCAGGGGCTCGTACAGGTGTCCCTTGAAGGACAGCACCTCCAGCTTCGCTTGGCCGCCGGTGAACGCCCTGTCGGCGAGGCCGGCACGCTTGCGCAGCTCGTCTCCAAGCTGCCGCAGCTGGGTGATCAGCGCCTCCTCGGACTTCTCCACCGAGACGCGGTACACGCCCTGCTCCTCTCCGAGGCCGGCACCGGCCTCGGGGAAGTTGGGGTCGCCGGCGTCCAGCTCGGCGTACTCCAGGTGCGGCTCCTCCCAACCCTTCTTGCGGAAGCTGTAGTAGCGCTCGGCGTACTTCTTCAGCAGCGTCTCGGCGATCTCCTGCCAGATCGCCACCTTGGCGAAGCTGTCCATGGCCAGCATCGCTTCGGGGATCAGCAGGTCGTACCAGTCGCTGTCCGCCAGCAGGCGGTCGACAGCCGGGCGCGGGATGTCGAAATTGTGCCAGCCTCGCTCGTTCTTGAAGCGGATCAGCTCGAACCAGGCGCGATCCAGGTCCAGCAGCGCTACATGCTTCGGCCCCAGCTTGCCGCGCTCGAGCTCGGCCACGCCATCGCCGCCAGCCAGCCCGGCCGCCTTCATCGCCTGGATCTTCGGGTACCAGTTGAGCTGCACCCGGTTACGCAACAGCCAGTGGTCCGCTTCGCCCTGCGGTGGCGCGAGCTGGGGAACCGGCGCCAGTTTCCGGAAGGCGGCGCCGAACGCGGTCTGCACGCCATTGATCTCGGGCTTGAGCCGGATGATCTTGAGCTTGTGCGTGCCCAGGTTGCGCAGCACCGGCAGCACGATCTCCTCGCTATCCTGGTCCGGCGGCAGCCCCTCGTCCTCCAGGAACTGCTTGAACTGGGCCATGTAGTCGGCGTGGACGCCGAACACGTTCAGGGTTTCCAGCAGCTCGATATGGCGTGGACGCTCCACGCCGGCCGGCAGGCGCAGCGCCTTGCTGCGCTTCAGGCTCCAGCCGTAGCCCTTCAGGCGCACGCCACGGCCGAACAGCTGGATGATCTGGGCGCCTTCGCTCTGCCCGATCTTCATCAGGCCCAGGGTGCTGACGCGCCAGCTGTTCCACCCCTCCGTGAACTTGCGTGAACCGATCAGCAGGCTGATGGCGTTGTCACGGTCATTGATCCGGCGGAACAGCGAGCCGGCGAAGTCACGCTCCTCGGCCACCAGCCCGGGCGTGGCGTCGCACAGGTCGTACAGCTTCTTCGCATCGCCGACGTTGATCACCCCGAAGGGTTCGTTGTTGCCCAGTTTCAGGGCCAGCTCGCCGTCGGCACCCTTCAGATACTCGACGTGCAAAGCGCCCCCACCGGGGGCGTTGAACAGTCGCGCACAGATGTCGGCAAACAGGTCGTTGGCAGACAGATTCAACTCGGCCAGGTAGCCGAAGCGATTGGCGAAGATGTTCTTGCCATCGGCCGCCACCAGGCCCTCACTCAACGTCTCAGTGATCGCGCGTTGCGACGCCGCCCGGTCTCCGGCGAAAGCAGCAAGGAACTTCAGGATCTCCACTACGTCAGAAGCTTCGCCCTTGTTGAAGCCCTTGGTGACGCTGCCGCCAACAAAGATCCACAGCGGCCTTTCGAGGTTGAAGTCGCGCAACAGCGCCTGCCTGTCGTCGAACAGACGCCGCTGCTGGTAGGCGGCCAGCAAGCAGGCGACCAGATACTGATGGCGATGCGCGCGCTCGGTATCTTTGTCCAGATTGAGGATCTGGTAGTCCTTGCCGTAGCCGTCGCCGTAGAAGTAGCGGTAGGAATAGTCGAAGACGATGCTGCGGGCGTAGCGCCGCGACAGCGGAACGCTGTCCTTCACTGCCTGCTTGAAGGTGGCCGAGTACTCGAAGGAAAAGCCCTTCTCGCACAGCTGGTCGCGGCGGGACAGCCACTTGCCGGCCTCGCCGCCGGACGCGCCGCGGTGGCCTTCGTCCACCAGCACCAGGTTGCCGGTCTCGAAGGCGTCCACGGCCACGGTCTTGTCGCCCATGTCGTCGGCCAGCTTGTGGATATCGATGATCTCCACCGCCTTGCCGGCGAACAGGCCGCGGGCGTTCTTGTCGAACAGCTCGGCCTCGATGCCGGCGGCCGCGAACTCCTGGAGGTGCTGGTGGCTCAACCCCTCGTTGGGGGTCAGCAGCAGGATGCGGTTGAGCTCGCCGCCGCGACCGGCCTGCGCCAGGTGATGCTGGTACTGGCGCAGGTTGAGGTGCATCAGCAGGGTCTTGCCGCTGCCGGTGGCGCACCACAGGGCCAGCTTGTTCAGGCCCAGCGCGGCGTCCCGGCCCTCGTCCAGCGCCGGGAGCTGTTGGCCTTCGGCCTTGTCGGCGTTGAACTTCGCAATGTGTGCGTTGAGCGCCTGCGCCAGCGCCTGCGGGTCGCGGAAGTAGCGATCCAGGTAGATCTCGACGAACAGCAGGGCGAGGTACTGGTAGTACTTCCAGACCACCGGCCGCTCGCGGCGCAGGGTGCGCTCGGCGTTCAGGGCCAGGGTGTGGCGGACGATGTTCTGGTCGAAAGCCAGCAGCTCGTCGCGGCTCACTCCAGGCAGCTCGCCGGTGATCTGGTTGACCATGGCATGGTGGAAGCGGTGGACGTTGTTCTCGTCCAGGCCTTCCTCGCTGTGCTCGTTGAGCTGGAAGCGCTGCTTGAACGCCTCCAGCAGCGGCACCCGGCGCCCGCCTTCAAGAGGGTAGTAGCCGTCCGTGCTGTCCAACCCGAAAAGGCCGAACAGCCACTGGTTGAGCACCAGCGACTGGGTGAACTCAGGCATCTGCGCGCGGGCACGGGGCCTGTCGGCCGCCTTCTTTGCCGCCTTCTTCGTGGCGGCCTTCTTCAGCGCCGCCATGTCAGTCGGCTCCCTCGAACATCAGGCGCTGGAAGTCTTCCTCGGTCAGGCGCACCTTCCAGCTTTCGTCCTCCAGCCGGATGTTCTCGAGCGTGTTGTCGCCGTTGACGTAGATCAGGTCGAACTCGGCGTCGCGCACGGAGAACGCCTGCTTGTCGCGGAACCAGGTTTCCAGCACCAGGTTGTCCTGCTCGGCGTCGCCGGTGAGCTTGCGCCAGATCACCAGGGTCTTGCGGCCTTCCGGCGTGGTGCCGGTGACGGTGCGGAACCACCACTGCTTTTCTCCCTCCCCTGCTGGCGGGGGAGGGTTGGGGTGGGGGTCGCTCTTGATCTGCTTCAACCGACCCTTCAGCTGCAACCGCCCTTCGCTGTCGCGCTCAAACTCGGCATTGAAGCTACGCGGCGCCGCGATGTGCTGCACGGTCAGGCCCAGCAGCCAATTGAAGGTTTCCAGCAGGTCGACATTGACCGCGCGGCTTTCGTCGCTGCCAGGCGTTTTGACCAGCAGCTTGTAGGCGGTGGGGTCGCTGAAGGCCGCGATGTTCAGCAGCGATGCGCTGCCCTGGGATTCGACGTCCAGCTGGTAGCGCAGCAGGTACTGCTCGCGAAGCCCACCAGGGCCTTGTGCAGCCGGAAACTCCAGCGCTGCCTGCTGTTCATTGGTGCGCGACACGTCGAGGTTGTTAAGAGAGTCCTCATAGGTTTCAGTGCGGACGCACTTAACAAAGCGCGGGCTTTGATTAGCCTCTTCGGCTGTCGCAAGACGTTTTGGACAACCGTCGCCCCATTCCGGGGCAAAGGCCACTTTCTTGATGCGCGGCAGAAGCACCGATTCAAAATAGCTACCCTGTTCGACGAGTACGAATTTCCGTCTTCCGCCCTTCTCTCGATTCAGGTTGATCACCGCATGTCCGGTCGTTCCTGATCCAGCGAAATAGTCGAGAACAACCGCGTTCGACCGCTGAGCGCCGCCGATGTAGATCCCGTCAGCAACCGCGTGCACAGACTTCGGATAAGAGAACACCGACTGCCCAAAAAGCGCTTTCAATACCGCAGTTCCATGTTCTGTAGCTGAATACTTCGCATCGAACCACGACGAAACCGATACTGCGCCTTCTTCATGGGGCCTACGCTTCACATAGACATAGGGCTTGCCGGTTCGATCAGGTCTCACCGCCGTCTGATCAAGGCGCGACATTACGGTTTGCCACTCCCAGCGCCACCTTTTCTCAACGCCATCCTCGTTGTTCGGCCACGCAACAGTTTCGTTTGGATTGGGTGCTTCGAGCACATCCCACTCCCGGCTCTGTTCGTTCCATTCCATTCGCGGAACACGGAGAGCTTCACCTTCCATATAGATCGGGTAGTACATAGAAGGGCGCGCCGCACGATCGGAGTCCGAACCCTCGCGCCGAAGGTTCCGCCACTCAAAAGGCCCTTGATCATCAATTTGAGAGAACCGCGCAGCTTGCGCTTCGGTTGGCGGCATTCTTCCAATCACCGAATCAGAACCATTCCCTGCAAACAGCATGTACTCGTGCGATACAGCGTAACCAGTCTGAGTAGGACGCCCAGAGGGATTGGAACGAACACAAACCGTACCCAACAGTCGCCCATCAAAGTTGGTCGACAGTAGAAAACTAAGCTCGCGCTGCTGCTCGTCATCGATAGCGGCAATGAGAACGCCGTCTTGCGCCATCAGGCTCTTCGACAGGCGTAGACGGTCGTTCAGCAGCGACATCCAACTAGATTCTTTGTAACCGTTCTTGTAATCGATAGCAGAAGCGTCTGTGTTGTACGGCGGGTCGATGTAAATACACTGCGCTCCGTTCCGATAGCGTGCCTGCATGAGCGAGAGAGCTTGGAAGTTCTCGCTGTGTACAAGTACGCCATCCGTCTTCTCATCAAGATCGTCCGATTCGTCCAACAGCCGCGCCACAAATGCCGCATCAAAGTGCCGCGTATCCACCATCAGGCTCGGATGCGCCCGCACGTACTCCGGCGTCAGCGGCTCGCTGTACGCCGGCCGCGTCACATCCGCCGGCAGCTCGTGCAGCGAATGCAGCGCCTTCCATTCCTCCAGCTGCGCGGCGTTCGCGCACACCTCCGGCAGCAGCTCGTCCGGAATCTGTGAGATCGCCACCAGCCAGTCCGAGGCAACCACGAACTTCTTCTTTAACCACAGCTTCTTCTGGAAGTTCTCCAGCTGCGCCAGGAAGTCGATGATCTTGCCGGCGATACGGCGTACCACCTTGATCTTCGACAGGTACTGCTCGACCTTGGGGGCGGTCTCGCTTTCCACATCATCGAGGTGCATCACCTCGTTCTTGATGTAGAAGTCCAGCTCGCGCCGCAGAAAGCCATCCAGGTCCTTGTGGATGAAGTAGTCGAAGGTGTTGCGAGCCGTGTAGCGGCGCAGGTGTGCCTCCAGCCGCGAGTAATCAGCCGGCTCGCCGTTGGCTTTGACATGCGTCTTGCCAAGCTCCGCCAGCCAGTTCGCGAAATCAGCGCCTGCGGCCTGGATGGATGCCACCGCAAAGGCGCTCAGATCCTTCTGCGTGGGCGGTTTCTTCTTGCCGTCGCGCTGGTCGACGGGCCAGTCTTCAAGGGTCGCCGGCCGGTACTCGAAGCGCAGCTCCAGCTCGCCGTCGACCTCGGCGATGAAGTCCTCGTCGGCCAGCACGAATACTCGATCCTTGCCCTCGGCGGCCTTGACGTTGCCGTGTTCGCCCTCGGCTGCATCCACCAGCTTGAAGCGCACGCGCATGGGATCCTCGCCCTCCTGCGCCTCCGGCTTCAGCCGGAAGGCGTAGTCGCGCAGGTACTCGCTGGTCTTGATGTAGTACTGGTCCTTGTTGGCCCAGTGCAGGGTGACCTCCTCGCCTTCGTAGGGGATGGCATACACCCCGGGCTTGTAGACGCGCTTGGCCAGGAAGTCGCCTTCGGAGTAATAGCGGCGGAAGAAGCTGTACAGGTGGTCGTAGACCTCGTCCTCCAGCGCCCCGATGTCCACGGACCCCTTCAGCTGTTCACGCAATTCCTTCACCTTGGGCGCGGATTCCGGGTCCACGCCCGCCTCGGCAAGCTGAGCGACCATCTGCTCCAGCTTCTTCTTCAGTTCCGCGCCATCGGCCGACTGGTACTGGGCAAAAGCTTCCTTCACCTGGGGCAGCAGGTCGCGCTTCAAGAAACCGCTCACCTCATCGGCCTTGGCGTGCATGATCCGGTAGATGCCGAAGTCCAGGTCGGGCTGATTGAGCTGGAACAGCTCTTCGAGCAGGGTGACCAGCTTGGTGAACTTGGCGGGGTGGGTATTGGTCATGGTGGTTCGCTTTCGTTGATGGCGCGCAGCGCCGCTGTTATAGGTGTTCGGTCAAACCTGCTCGACCAGGTCACTCAGGCTGGCGTGGGCTCGGCGGAACGCATCCAGGGTGGTGCCATGCGGTGCCAGCACGCCATTGAGTGCGATGATGTGTGCGTCGCGCAGGTAGTCAGCGACGTTGGCCAAGGCAGCAAGTGCCGCCTGCTTCATGTCGTCAAATTGATCCGGGTACAGCGCCGCCAGCGTCGCACGCCACTCCCCCAGCCATTGGTCTCCGGCCATCGGGGTCTGTTCGCGGGCCAGCCACCACAGGGCGATGGCGCGACCGACGTCCTTGGTGAAGCGCGGCGGGTTGCCGGGCAGGTTGGAGATCGGCGTACGGTCGGGATCGGCATGTTCCAGCAGGTGGGCGAGCGCCATGTTCGCCGGACGCGCGACACGCAGGTCAAACGGCGTGTCCTGCGCGTCGTGCACGGCCACGCGCAGATAGCGGAAGCTGGGCAGGCCGAAGTCGCCCTTGCCGGTGTGGACACGCCGCCAGTGCTTGCGGGCCGCTTGGCCGGGGGCTGGCTCGGCCAGGAGCTCGACGAACCAGGCGTCGCCGTCAGCCGGCGGGCTCAGGCGCAGCGCCGGCAGCTGGTCATCGGGCGTCTCCTGCGTCCCCGGCTGGATGCCGTTGGGGTAGCGCGGCTGCCAGCCTTCGTCCAGCAACAGCTGGCCCAGCGCCTGCGCCGTGGT
Source organism: Luteimonas padinae (assembly GCF_014652935.1). GTDB lineage: Bacteria > Pseudomonadota > Gammaproteobacteria > Xanthomonadales > Xanthomonadaceae > Luteimonas > Luteimonas padinae. The sequence goes on from NZ_BMZT01000009.1 coordinate 16,757, forward strand.
CACGGCGTCGATGGCAGGGCGAAGGAGCACGTCGATGTCCTTGGTGGCCACGGCGTGCGTGCCCGTGACGTCGCGAAAGGCCCAGGCGGTGGCGATGCTGCCGATGACCACCACGTTCCCGCACAGGGCTGGCGGAACGCGCTCGGCGACGCGCTCCAGCAAGGCGGCGGCATCCAGCTCCAGATGGCGACTCACGGACGCACCTCCCTTGCGTACTGCAGTGCCTGGTCCCGCAGACCCATGTCGAGCAGGGACAGGAACACGTCGCAGGGGTGCGCGCATCGCGCTTGGCCGACGTCGGCCTTGCCGTCGAAGCGCGTTCCGGCGCGCACGAGTGTCAGCACGACCGGCGCGGGGGCGAGGACGTTCGGTTCCGGCTCCAGGCCATCATCGAGCAGTCGCATGACCTCGGCGTCGAAGGTCTTGTCGCTACGCGGGATGTTGGCCACCAGATCAAGGCGCGGCGTGCCGATCAGATCCAGCGCCGGCACATTGGCTTGAGCGACGGGCGCGCCCGACAGGGAGAACGGCTTCCATTGCTTGGCGCCCTGGGGGCCAAGCAGCGGAACTGCCCGCTGCACGAGCTCGGCTGGGGACTTGATCCGGGCGCCCCGCTCGAAGCGGAAGCGCAGTGTCTGGGGCAAGGCGCCGATGCGGCTGAGCTGCTCCATCGACAGCGCTTCGGGCTCGATCTCCAGCCAGCGCAGGCTGTCGATCAGGCCGGCATCGCGCAGGGTGGCCAGGGCGCTGCGGACGGGCGTGGGAGAGGCGCCCAGGGCATCGACCAGGCCAAGCTGGGTGCCTTCGATATGTGCCGCGATCCCCAGCTCCGGCTGTGGGCCGTCGTCCTCTAGGCTGGCACCCAGCAGCAGGCGCAGGACCTCGAACCGGTAGTTGGGGCGATCCACCTGCAGGCGGCCTGGCGGATTGGATCCATCGCCAGCACCCTGTTCGATGACGAGGGCCATGCGTGCACGCACGTGGGGCGCGATCGCCGGGAGCAAGCGCTCCCATTCGCCACGGATGGCAGCTTCGCTGATCACTGGATCGACCACGATCAAGCGGCCGCTGGACCCGTCTGCGGCCAGCCGGGCCGCCAGATCCATGATCTCCGCCCTGAGTTCACGCGTGTTTCGAAGCTGGCTCAGCGTCTTGTGGTTCATGACGGACCGCGCGATCTGGAGGGTCGATCCCGATCAGGAATATTGCACGTTGAATTATTCTTTGCAAGTGATATATCACTTTGCATATTACATTCAGACAATTGACCATCTGATCCTGAACAGGGGAACGCTGTGGCTGCGCTGGTTCAACCGGCGCTCCAGGGCGGCGATCAGCGCGTCGCGCTTGGCTTCGATCTCGTCCTCCACGTCAAAGATCTCCTGCCGCTGGCGGCGCTGCTGACGCTCCAGGAGCTTGATCTCCTCCTGGATGGCGGCCTGTTCTTCCACAGTCGCCGCAGCCCGTGCTCGGCGCTTGGCGTCCTTCAGGCGGGCCTTGGTGTCGTGCATGGCCTGTTCGGCGGACAGCAGCTTGTCTTCTGCCCACTGGTCGAGCCGTTCGCGCTCGGCGTGGAAATAGGCGTTGTTCTCTTCCAGCGCCCTGGCCAGGGCCGCCTCGATCTGCCGGCGGACGTTGGCATCGAAGTTGGGCGGTAAGGTGTCCATCGCGGGCGGACGGGCGTTGGCGCGGCCCGGCAGCTCCAGCAGCCGCTGGCAGGCTTCGGCATCCAGCCATTGCCCGTCGTCGGCCTGGGCGCTGAAGACCAGGTGCTCTTCGAGCTGGAAGCTCTCCAGCTCCAGCAGGTTCAGTTCCAGCCAGCCCGAACGGCTGGGCAACTGCTCCAGCGCGGCGATGCGCTGCGGCGCGCCTGCCAGCGTGAAAGTGACTTCCCCAATCGGGGTGTCGTGACGCCTGCCAGCATCGAGTACGTGCTCGCCCAGGGGGTGGCTGAGGCGGTAGACGTGGCCGTCTTCGGGCAGCGGCTGGCCCTTGCGGATCAGGTGATAACGGCCGGCTTCGGCTTCCGGCGTCGGCGAGGCGCGCAGGTCGAAGGACAGCGTCTGGTCGTCGAACGCGGCGGCACCATCCAGCTCGTGCCGGGTCAGGCGCCAGAACAGTCGACTGATGCGGTCGAGCTGGGCGATGGCCTCGTCACGATGCAGCCGCAGGCGCTCGACCACACCGGCGTCGAACCTGGCCAACAGGGCTTCCTCGGTCTCACGCATGCGCTCGGCAATCTGGTCTTCCAGACCACTGCGCAGGCGGGCGAAGGCGGCATCGATCTCGGCCGGTGTCCGGCAGGTTTCGTAGATTTCCGCGATCTGGCGCTCGATTCCCACGCTCGATTCGATGCGGCCCAGGATCTCGTCGGAGGCGCCGAATACGCCGTCGAACAGGTGGAACTTCTCCGACAGCAGCTCCAGCACGCGCAGGTCGGCGGCGTTGCGCTGGTTGGCGAAGTTCACCACCACCACGTCGTGCTTCTGGCCGTAGCGGTGGCAGCGGCCGATGCGCTGCTCGACCCGCTGCGGGTTCCAGGGCAGGTCGTAGTTCACCACCAGGGAGCAGAACTGCAGATTGATGCCCTCGGCGCCGGCCTCGGTTGCGATCAGGATGTCAGCCTGGTCCCGGAAGTGGTCGATGACGGCGGTACGGCGATCGATCGCGGGACTGCCGGTCACCCGGTCGGTGCCCTGATGGGTGGCAAGCCAACGCTGGTAGATGCCATTGAGCCCGGGATCGGTGGCCCGGCCGCTGAACTTCACTACGCGGCCGGCGTGCCCGTGGGCTTCCAGGAAGCGGGCGAGGTAGTCCTGGGTGCGGACGGATTCGGTGAAGACGACCGCCTTGCGTGCAGCGCCGATGGCGGCCATGCGGTCGAAACCGGTGTCCAGCGCCTTCAGCAGGGCGTGTGACTTCTGGTCTTCACGCACGCCGCGTGCGATCAGCAGGTATTGCTCCAGCTCGAGGATTTCCGCACGCAGCTTGGCAGGGTCGACCTGCGTTTCCGCCTCTGGGTCGGCGTCTTCGTCCGAAGCGCGCTCGTCTTCCTCCTCGTCGAGCAGGTCGGCATCGAGCTCTTCGTCTTCGACCAGGCGGGAGATCCAGTCGTCCTGCTCGGCCTGGCTGTCCTCGAGCCGACGCAGGCGGGCCAGAATGACCTCCAGTGTGGCCACGACCGCCTCTGTGGACGAGGCCAGCAGCTTGCGCAGGATCAGCCCGACCAGGTGCCGCTGGCGCGTGGGAACGCCGTAGCTGTCATCGCGGAGGAGGTAGCCGGACACAAGGTCGTAGACCCGCTGTTCGTCTTCGCCCGGCGTGAAGGGGAAGGTCAGCGGCTTGCGTTCGGTGTACTGCACGTACTCCAGTACGTCGCGGCGCAGGGTGCGCTTGGAGAAGTCTTCAAGCCGCGCGCGCAGGGCGGGAATGGCGGCATCGCCACGCATGAAGCGAGTGCGGAAGCTGACGCGATCGCCGAACAGGTGGTCGTCGATGATCGTCGACAGCCCGTACAGCTCCAGCAGGGAGTTCTGCAGCGGCGTGGCGGTCAGGAGCACCTTGCGCACGCCCGCCAGGCCGCGCTTGATGGCCTGGCCGGTGCGGTGGCTCTCGCGGTAGGCGTTGCGCAGCTTGTGGGCTTCGTCGATGACCGCCAGATCCCAGCGGATGGCGCCGATGGCACGCTCCATCCGCGCTGCGAAGCCGAAGGACACGATGCTGATCACGTCCTGGTCGAGCGGGTTGTAGATGCCGTCCCTGCGCGCCTGCGCCATCGTCCTGGTGTCGAGCACCTGGGTCGGCAAGTGGAACTTCTCGGCCAGCTCCGTGGCCCACTGCTTGCGTAGGGATGCCGGACAGATCACCAACAGGCGGCGACGCCGCTCGGCCCAGTACTGCCCGAGAACCAGTGCGGCCTCGATGGTCTTGCCCAGGCCCACTTCGTCGGCCAGCAGCACGCCCTTGGACAGCGGATTCTGCAGCGCGAAGAGCGCGGCTTCGATCTGGTGCGGGTTGAGGTCGACAGCGGCGTCGAACAGCGCCTGGCCAATGCGATCCAGGTCGCCGCCGCGACGGCGACGCGTGAGTTCCCAAGCGAAGTATTTCGCCTGGATATCCGTTGTCTCGATCATCCTTCCCCTGCTCCGAACCCCTGCTGGCCGCCGCGCTCACGCCGAAGGTCGTCCAGCGACCCCGACGGCACGGATTCGGCGAAGGCCAGCTCCATCCCCAGTACGGACAGTACCGCAAGCTCGAGCCTGGAGAGGGTTTCCTGTGCAAGACCGGCCTGACGTGCGACATCGCCTTGCTTGAGGCCAAGTTTGCGGCGGCGCGCCGAGAGGGCGTGGCCGAGGTCGAGGAGCGTCTGCATTTGATGCATCCATCAAGAATCGAAAGACTGGGCTGGGTTTGATGTATGTGTCAAACCTCGCCGAAACGCGTTGCGGCTGACCAATCTCCCGCCAACTTAGGCTCCGGCCTGGCTTGAGTGATGCTGATCGCTCCAGCCTGAAGGAGATCACCATGCGAGTCCGCCTGATCAGCCACCCGGCCGCCCAGCTCGTCCGCCTGCTGGGCTTCGTGAAGCGTGTCCGGCCTGCAAGGGTCGGACGCGACAAAGAATGGGGCGTACTGGTCGAGGGGCGGGGCTTCACCAGATTGCTCGAACGTGAGCTTCTGGAAGCGCCAGGCCTGCTCCGACCGTCAAGCTCCGCTACACCTCGACCTGTGACGTTTCGCAGCCGTGAGGCTGCGGCGAATTACGCCAGGACCGTGGGACTCCTGCCTGCCGTGCCCCGCTGGCAGCTGGCTGGAGACTCGTAGCGATCTGCTCATTTGTCACCCCGCGCGAAGATGCTCGTGATGTCAGCAATCGCAGCCTGCATAGCCGCCTGACCTTTGGCCTTCACCTCAGGATCCTGCCATCGCAGGAGTTCCAGGCGGCGCGCTCGCTGCTCGACCTCCAAGTGAGCCCTTGTCCCTCTCTCCTTCCTGACCGCCAATGCGTGGTGCGGTGTGAAGCCACCAGTGCGCGCCTTGGCTGCCACCGCTGCAAACCATCCGCCCCAAGGGCCACGGATCGCGCTTGCGCGGAGTGCTCCTGCCAGCTCGTCAACCAGGTCCTGGTGGCTGGCTTGATCTACGCCGTTGAGCAATCTGACTACTACCGACCTTTGCTCCTCATCGAGCTGTGGCAGAAAGCTCCAGTCAATCGCTGCGATTGCCGGCTCGTCGGGTAGTGGTGGATCAGGTTGGTGGGTATGGTTGGTGGTTCGGGTGACGCCCACGACAGGGGGGCGACGCTTCGGCGACACGGGCAGTGGCGTCACGCACGACACGGGTGACAATTTGACGCCCGTGTCATCTGCGGCACGCTTGCGGAGGGCCAACAGATCGACCCTGTAGTCTCTGGAGCGAGCGCCTCCAGACGCGTTACCGACTACGGAAACAAGCCCTTCGTGCTCCAGTTCTCTCAGTAAACGCTGGCATTGGCGCCTTTTGACACCTGCCCGCTTGGCGATGGTGTCCACGGAGGGGAAGGAAAACCCGTGCTCGTCAGCCAAATGACAAAGCACCAGCAGGACGATTTTCCTGCTTGATGGCATGTTTACCTTCCAAGCGAGCTTGTCGTGCTGCCAGCTCATGGCATCAGCCCTGGCGCGCTACCGGATGTCGCGATCCAGACACGTTCGTCTCGTGCGACAAGCAGCGCTCCCGTGCCTCAAGCCATCGATTGATGGCGCTCAGTCGCCAGCCTACGCAGCGGGGTCCGAGCTGCACATGCGGCGGGAAAGTTCCGGCCTTGCGATCGCGATTTATCGCGCTGATCGAGCGGCTTAGCAGATCACTGACCTCACGCAGCCTGAGAATGGGGTCTCCACGATGCATTGCGCTGTCTCCTGGACGCTGGCGGTTGTGCAGGAAAAAGCGTAGGCAACCTCGAGGTGTCACAACTGTGCGAACTGCAGAGTTATCGTGCCGACTTAGCGTTGGCAGCCAGATGCCAGCCGCCGGGCTAACATGCCCAACCACGAAGTCGCTGCGACCGACGGTCGCCACGCGACATTCCAGCGCCACCAAGTCGATATGGGGGTATCGCTGGGGGTACATAGCCCACACTATTTCATTGATGTCCAGCTAAATCAGAATGTTAGATCTCATATGAAAATCGCCAGCTGGAACGTCAACTCCCTCAACGTCCGCCTGCCGCACCTGCAGCAGTGGCTCGCCGCCTTCGCGCCGGACATTGTCGGCCTGCAGGAAACCAAGCTCGACGACGCACGTTTCCCCGACGACGCGCTGGCGGCGCTCGGTTACCGCAGCGTCTTCCTCGGCCAGAAGACCTACAACGGCGTCGCGATCCTCGCCCGCGATCGCGCGATTGCCGACGTGCATTACGGCATCCCCGGCTTCGAGGACGAGCAGAAGCGCGCGATCGCCGCCACCGTCGACGGCGTGCGCATCGTCAACCTGTACGTGGTCAACGGCCAGGACATCGGCACCGAGAAGTACGCCTACAAGCTGCGCTGGCTGGCGGCGGTGCGCGACTGGCTGGCCGACGAGCTGCAGCGGCATCCGCGGATGGTGGTCATGGGCGACTTCAACATCGCGCCCGACGACCGCGACGTGCACGATCCGGCGGTGTGGAACGAGGGCCACATCCTCACCTCCACCGCCGAACGCGCCGCGCTCACCGCCCTGCTCGACCTCGGCCTGCACGACGCCTTCCGCCTGCACAGCTTGGATGCCGGGATCTTCAGCTGGTGGGACTATCGGCAAGCGGCATTCCGCCGCGACCTCGGCCTGCGCATCGACCTGACCCTGGTCTCGGACGCGCTGCGCGCGGAGGCCGTGGCCTCGGGCATCGACCGCGAGCCGCGCACCTGGGAGCGCCCCAGCGACCACGCCCCGGCCTGGGTCCAGCTGGGCTGAGCCCAGGAACGACGAAGGCCCGGCACAGGGCCGGGCCTTCGCGTGGATCGTCCAGGCAGCGCTTCAGCGCACGCTGCCCCGCTTGAACAGGTTGATGATCGCCAGAAGGATGATCGCACCGAGCAGCGAGACGATGAAGCTCATGATGCTGATGCCGTCGTTGATCGAGCCGGCGCCGAGCAGCGGGCCGATCAGCCAGCCGCCGATGAACGCGCCGACGATGCCGACGACAATGTTCAGCAGGATGCCCTGCTGCCCGTCGCGGCGCATGACGATGCTGGCCAGCCAGCCCACGACGCCGCCGATGATCAACCAGATGATGATGTTCATGGTGTCTCCCTGTCATTCGCCCCAACGGCGCGGCGCCAGTCTGGGGACGCGGCCGTGATGGCGGCGTAGGGAGACGGAGGCCGGATTCAGCCGGCGCCGAGCAGGTCCAGCAGCGCGCGCCGCGGCAGCTTGCCCGTCTCGTTGCGCGGCAGCGCCGGAACAATGCGCAGCGGACGCGGCAGGAACACGGGATCGACGGCCTGGCGCAAGGCGTCCCGTACCGCCGCCTCGTCCATCCCGGGCGCGACCACGGCGGCCGCCAGGCGGCGCACGCCGCAGGCATCGGGCTCGAGCTGGACCAGGGCGGCGTCGAGCACGCCGGGAATCGCCAGCAGACGGTGGGTCAGGTCGCCGAGCGAGGCGCGCTTGCCGGCGATCTCGAGCAGGTCGGACTGTCGCCCGCACAGCCGGAAGCGGCCTCCGGGCAGGAGCTCCACGATGTCGGCCAGCGCGACCGCGTCGCGCAGGTGGGCGGCCCGCACCAGGGTGCCGTCGGGCTGCGGCTGCAGCTCGACGCCCGGCAGGAGGGTCCAGGCCTCCTCGCAGGCGGTGCGGCGGCGCGCCAGGATGCAGGTCTCGGTGGACCCGAACATCTCGCGCACCTCGCAGCCGAAGGCGGCCTCGGCTTCGGCCGCCAGCGCCTGCGGCAGCGGCGCGGTGGAGGCGACGATGCCCGCCAGCGGCGGCAGCGCGACGCCGGATCCAACCAGCGCGCGCAGGTGGACCGGCGTGGTCACCAGCAGCGGCGGCAGCGGCGACGAGGCCAGCGCGGCGGCGATGTCGACCGGGAAGAACGGGCGCGCTTCGTGCACGGCCACGCCGCCCAGCAGCGGCAGCAGCACCGACATCTCCATGCCGTACATGTGCTGCGGCGGTACGGTGGCGACCACGTGGGCCGTGTCGCTGGCAGCGGGCAGCAGGCCGGCCAGGGCCGCCATGTTCTGCGCGGTGCTCGCGGCGAAGCTGCCCCAGGTCTTCGGGTTGGCCTTCGGCGCGCCGGTGCTGCCCGAGGTGTAGCCGATGGCCACGACCGCGGCGTCGGCGACCCGGGGCATGTCGCCGCCCGCGCGCGGCAGCACGTCGGGCAGGCGCAGGTAGTGCGGCAGCGGCGCGATGTCCTCGCAGCCGCAGGCGTCGACATCGCCGAGGCAGTAGCTGTCGGGATGGCGGGCGCGGACCTCGTCGATCGCCGCGCGCGTGCGCGAGGGCGGCAGCAGCGTGACCTGGCCGCGCACCGCCGCGGCGGCGAAGGCGACGAGGAAGCGATGGCGGTCCTCGCACAGGTTCAGCGCGAACGGGCGGTCGGGCAGCAACGCAGTCAGCCCGCGCACTTCGTCCAGGAAGTCCTGCAGCGCGACGCCGCCGCTGCCGAACGCGACCGGACGCTCCGGGGCGCCGGCCACCAGTGCCGAAGCCGTGCCGGTGGCGGCGTGCTGACGCCCGTGGTTGTCGATGACTGCCGACATGCGCTCCATTCTCCCGGACGCGCCTGCGCCCCCCGTGACTCCCGGCGGAACGCCTGCGCGCCGGGGCGGTTACTTTACGCTGGGCGCCCGCCGTGCTCCAAAGGACCCCGCTTCGATGCCGCTCGCCGCAGGCCACCTCCAGCTCGGGCCCGTCCGCTGCGCATGGCGGCCCTACCGCCACGGCCAGGCGGCCGAGCCGCTGGTGCGGGACTGGCTGTCCGGGGAGCTCGGCGTGGCCCCCGGGGCGCTGGCGATCCGCCGCAGCCGCCACGGCCGCCCCTGCCTGGACGCGGCACATGCCGACTGGGACGCCAGCTGGAGCCACAGCGGCGAAGGCCTGCTGATGGCGCTGGCGCGGGACCTGCGCGTGGGCATCGACCTGGAAGCGAGGCGCCCGCGGCCCAAGGCCCAGGTGCTCGCCAACCGCTTCTTCGCGCCGGCCGAGGCCGCGGCACTGGCCGCGATGCCGGACGCCCTGCGCGAAGCGGCCTTCGTGCGGCTCTGGTGCGCCAAGGAGGCGGTGCTGAAGGCGCATGGCCAGGGGCTGTCCTTCGGCCTGCACCGGCTGGCGTTCGCGCCCGTCGCCGACGGCTGGCAGCTGGTGGACTGCGATCCCGCGCTCGGCGTTCCGGCGGACTGGTCGCTACGGGCCTTCCGCCCCGCGCCCGACTACCTCGCGACCGTGGCCTGGCGCGCCCGCTGGGACTGAACCGGCGCGGAGGCGCCGGGCAGGCACCTACAATGCCGCATGCCTGACGATCCCCACGCCATCCTCGACGCCGGCCTGGCCACGCTCGGCCTGGACCCCGCGCTGGCCGCGCCGCTGCGCCGCTACCTCGACCTGCTCGCGCGCTGGAACCGCACCTACAACCTCACGGCGATCCGCTATCCCGGCGAGATGGTCACCCTGCACCTGCTCGACTCGCTGTCGATGCACGCGCACGTGGACGGCGTGTCCCGGCTCGCCGACCTCGGCACCGGCGCCGGCCTGCCCGGGATCCCGCTGGCGATCGCCCGCCCCGGGCTCGAGGTCACCCTGGTCGAGTCCAACGGCAAGAAGGCGCGCTTCCTGCGCGAGGCCGTCCGCAGCCTGGGCCTGGCCAACGCGCGCGTGGCGGAGTCACGGGCCGAGGCCGTGGACCTGCCCGGCGCGTTCGACGCCATCACCGCCCGCGCCGTGGCGACCCTGGCCGACATCCTCGCCGCCGGCGGCCACCTGCTGGCGCCGGGCGGGCGGCTGCTGGCGATGAAGGGCGTGCGCCCCGACGCCGAGGTCGCCGCGCTTCCCGTCGGCTGGGAGGTCCGGGCGATCCATCCGCTGGCCGTGCCGGGACTCGGGGCGGAGCGTCATCTGGTGGTGGTGGGCCGGGGGGCGCCGGGCGGGGCATAATCATCGGCCCGGCCGGGGATTCCGGGCCGGGGATCCCCGTCGCATCCTGCATCGAGGCAGACGAGCCCATGGCCCGCATCATCGCCATCGCCAACCAGAAAGGCGGCGTCGGAAAGACGACCACGGCGGTGAACCTCGCCTCGGCCCTGGCGCAGACGCCCAAGCGCGTGCTGCTGGTCGACCTCGATGCCCAGGGCAACGCGACCATGGGCAGCGGCGTCGACAAGCGCGAGCTGACGGCCTCGACCTGCGACGTGCTGCTGGAGGAGGTGCATGCCGCCGACGCGGTGGTGCGCACGCCCGAAGGCTTCGACCTGATGCCGGGCAACACCGACCTCACCGCGGCCGAGATCGAGCTGATGGACGAGGATGGCCGCGAGCAGCGGCTCAAGCGCGCGCTCGACACGCTGCGCCCGAAGTACGACTACATCATCATCGACTGCCCGCCGGCGCTGTCGCTGCTCACGCTCAACGCGCTCACCGCCGCCGACAGCGTGCTGGTGCCGATGCAGTGCGAGTACTACGCGCTGGAAGGCCTGACGTCCCTGCTGCAGACCATCGACGCGCTGAAGCAGAAGCTCAACCCGGCGCTGGAGATCGAAGGCGTGCTGCGCACCATGTTCGACGTGCGCAACAACCTGGCCAACGCGGTCTCGGCGGAGCTGGTGGAGCATTTCGGCGACAAGGTCTTCCGCACCATCGTGCCGCGCAACGTGCGCCTGGCCGAGGCGCCGAGCCACGGCCAGAGCATCGTCGGCTACGACCGCGGCTCGCGCGGCGCCATCGCCTACCTCGGCCTGGCCGGCGAGATGCTCCGCCGCCAGCGCGAGCGCGAACAGAAGGAGAAAGCGGCATGACCGATGCCAGGAAGGCACCCGCAGCCAAGACCCCGGCGAAGAAGCGCGGCCTGGGCCGCGGGCTGGAGGCGCTGCTGGGACCCAAGGCGGCGGAAGAGGCGCCGGCGCTGGAAGCGCGCCCCGGCGACACCCTGCGCACCCTGCCGATCGACGCGCTGGCGCCGGGCAAGTACCAGCCGCGCCGGCACATGGACCCGGCCAAGCTGACCGAGCTGGCGGAATCGATCCGCGTGCAGGGCGTGATCCAGCCGATCGTGGTGCGCCAGCTGCCCGACCGCACCTTCGAGATCATCGCCGGCGAACGCCGCTGGCGCGCCTCGCGCGAGGCCGGCCTGGCCGAAGTGCCGGTGGTGGTGCGCGAGGTCGACGACCGCACGGTCGTGGCCATGGCGCTGATCGAGAACATCCAGCGCGAGGACCTGAACCCGCTGGAAGAGGCCCAGGCCCTGCAGCGCCTGATCGACGAGTTCGACCTGACCCACGCCGCGGCCGCCGAGGCCGTGGGCCGCTCGCGCGCGGCGGTGTCGAACCTGCTGCGCCTGCTGGAACTGCCGCCGGCGATCCGCGCCCTGGTCGAGGCCCGTCGGCTGGAGATGGGCCATGCCCGCGCGCTGCTGACGCTGTCGCCGGAGCTGGCTAACAAGCTCGCATCGGATGCCGCCGAGCATGGCTGGTCGGTGCGCGAGGTCGAGCACCGCGCCCAGCAGTTCGCCTCCGGCCGGGTGCCGGCCACGGCCAAGAAGAAGAGCGGCGGCAGCAAGGCCCGGCCGCCGGCCGACATCCTGGCGCTGGAGAACGAGCTGTCCGAAACCCTTGCGGCCAAGGTCAGCATCGCCCACGGCCGCGGCAACAAGGGCAGGCTGGTGATCCACTACACCGACCTCGACACCCTGGACGGCGTGCTGGAGCGCCTGCGCCGCCAGCGCTGAGCCCCCCTTGCCCGCCCCCACCCTGTAGGAGCAGCTACAGCTGCGACCCGGCGGTGCGACGAATCCGGGCGTGCGGCGAATCCCGGTCGCAGCTGTAGCTGCTCCTGCAGGGCAGGTCGTGGCTTGCCCTGGGCGGGCGCGGGCCGCATAATGCCGGGCTCGCTGTGTCCGGCCGCCCCCATCGTGGGCGTCCCCGGCGGCTCCGGAATGCGATCCGGCGCCCCGCCCGGCAGCGACCCTGACCCGCATCGCATGGCGCATTCCCCGAGGGGAGCACGCCGGGGCCGCCGTCCCCCAGGCCATGGGGAACACCAATCACCATCGAGGTGCGTTATGTCCCGAGTTTGCCAGGTCACCGGCAAGCGCGTGCAGACCGGCAACAACGTCTCGCACGCCAACAACAAGACCCGTCGCCGCTTCCTCCCGAACCTGCACGAGCGCCGGTTCTGGGTCGCCAGCGAGAACCGCTGGGTGAAGCTGCGCGTTTCCACGGCTGCCATGCGCACCATCGACAAGAACGGCATCGACTCGGTCCTGGCCGAGCTGCGTGCCCGCGGCGAGAAGATCTGAGGAGACCACCATGCCCAGCAAGCGCGACAAGATCCGTCTGATCTCCTCGGCCAACACCGGCCACTTCTACACCACCGACAAGAACAAGAAGAACACGCCCGGCAAGATGGAGATCAAGAAGTACGATCCCGTCGTCCGGAAGCACGTGATCTACAAGGAAGGCAAGATCAAGTAAGGTCCCGCCTCCGGCAGTTCCGGAAAGCCCGCCGCAAGGCGGGCTTTTTCGTGGGCGCCCCCGGCCCCGGCCCCGGCCCCCGCCCGCGCCCCGCCCTGTAGGAGCAGCTACAGCTGCGACCTGCCGCGCCCTGCGACCAGCGACCAGCGACCCGTGCCTTCGCGTTATCGTGGGCGTGGTCGCAGCTGTAGCTGCTCCTACAGGTTGTACGGGTTGGCTGTACGGGTTGTCGGGGCCTCGAGATCCGGGGCCGACGGGGTTCTCTGGAGTTGTCGGGGGAGGTTGGATGCTGCCGGGCTGGATCCTGCTGCTGGTGTCGCTGGGCTACGCCGCGCTGCTGTTCGCGGTGGCCTGGTGGGGCGACCGCCATCCGGTGCACATGCGCGCCGGAGGCAGCTGGCTGCGGCCGCTGGTCTACAGCCTGTCGCTGGCGGTGTACTGCTCGTCGTGGACCTTCTACGGCGCGGTCGGCTCCGCGGCCCGCAACGGCATCGGCTACTTCGCGATCTACCTCGGCCCGCTGCTGATGCTGGTGTTCGGCTGGCGCATCCTCGAGCGCCTGGCGCTGGTGGCCCAAGGCCAGAGCACGGTGTCGATCTCCGACTTCATCGCCGCCCGCTACGGCCGCGACCAGCGCCTGGCAGCCCTGGTCAGCCTGATCGCGCTGATCGCGGCGGTGCCCTATCTCGCGCTGCAGTACAAGGCGGTGACCCTGAGCCTGCACGTGCTGGGCGGGGACGACCGCCTGCTGGCCAGCATCGGCGATCCGGCGCTGTACGTGGCGGTGCTGATGGCGCTGTTCGCCATCCTTTACGGCACCCGCCAGGTCGATGCCACCGAGCACCGCCCGGGCATGATGCTGGCCATCTCGCTGGAGTCGATGGTCAAGCTGGTGGCGCTGGTGTCGGTGGGCGTGTTCGCGATGTTCTGGTTCAACGGCCGCGACATCGACCTGGGCGAAGCCACCACCCGCCTGATCCGCGATTCGCCGCCGGTGGGCTTCATCGGCCAGACGCTGCTGGCCTTCACCGCGATAATCTGCCTGCCGCGGCAGTTCCACGTCGCGGTGGTCGAGTGCATGGACGTCTCGGACATCCGTCGGGCGCGCTGGATGTTCAGCAGCTACCTGGCGCTGGTGTCGCTGGCGGTGTTGCCGATCACCGCCGCCGGCATGGCGATGGGCGCCGGCACGCCCGGCTATTCCGCCGACACCCTGGTGCTGGGCCTGCCGCTGTCCGAAGGCCGCGACCTGCTGGCGCTGTTCGCCTACGTCGGCGGCTTCTCCGCGGCCACCGGCATGGTCATCGTCTCGAGCGTGGCCCTGGCGACCATGGTCTCCAACGACCTGGTGATGCCGCCGCTGCTCAGGCGCGGCTGGGCCCAACGCAACGACGGCAACGTCGCCTCGACCGTGCTCTGGATCCGCCGGGTCGCCATCCTGTGCTTCGCGGCCATGGCCTACGGCTACTACCGGGTGAGCGGCAGCGACACCACGCTCGCGGCCTTCGGCCTGATGTCGTTCGCGGCGGTGGCGCAGTTCGCGCCGGCGCTGATCGGCGGCCTGTACTGGCGCGGCGCCAGCCGCCAGGGCGTGGAGGCCGGCCTGCTGCTCGGCTTCGCAATGTGGATCTACACCCTGATGCTGCCCACGCTGACCCAGGCCGGCTGGCTTGACGATGCCTGGATGCTGCACGGGCCCTTCGGCATCGAGTGGCTGCGCCCGCACGGCCTGTTCGGCCTGTCCGGCTGGGACCCGCTGACCCACGGCACGTTCTGGTCGCTGCTGGTGAACGTGGGCGCGCTGTTCCTGGTCTCGGCGCGCTGGCGCCCGAGCTTCGAAGAGCGCCTGCGCACCGCGCCCTTCCTCGACCCCTACGCCTCGGCGCAGCTGCTGCCGGGCAGCGGCGTGCCGCACGACAGCATGCCGCTGGGCGACCTGATGACGCTGGCCGGGCGCATCGTCGGCGAGTCCACCGCGCGCCGCGCCTTCGCCGACCACGCCGCCGCCAGCGACCGCGACTTCAATCCCGCCGCCCCGACCGACCGCGCCTGGGCGCAGTTCACCGAGCGCCTGCTCGCCGCCGCCATCGGCGCGGCCTCGGCGCGGCTGGTGATGACCAGTGCGCTGAAGGGCTCGGGCATGGACGTCGCGCACGTCGTGGCCGTGCTCGACGAGGCCGGCCAGGACCTGCGCTTCGACCGCGCGATCCTCTCGGCCACGCTCGACAACCTCGACCAGGGCGTCAGCGTGGTCGACCGCGACATGCGCCTGGTGTCCTGGAACCGCCGCTACCAGGAGATGTACGACTATCCCGAGGGCATGCTCTACGTCGGCCGCCCGGTGGCGGACCTGATCCGCTACAACGCGCGTCGCGGCGAGCTTGGCGGCGGCAACCCCGACATCGACGCCGAGATCGACAAGCGCATCGGGTACATGCGGGCCGGCTCGCCGCACGTGTTCGAGCGCGTGCGCTCCACTGGCCAGGTCGTGGAAATGCGCGGCCAGCCGCTGCCCGGTGGTGGCTACGTCACCAGCTACAGCGACGTCACCGACTACAAGCGCGTGGAGCGCGAGCTGCGCGAGGTCAACGAGACGCTGGAACTGCGCGTGGCCACCCGCACGCGGGAGGCCGAGGCCGCCCAGGCCTCGCGCACGCGCTTCCTGGCCGCGGTCAGCCATGACGTGCTGCAGCCGCTCAACGCCGCGCGCCTGTTCGCCTCGGCCCTGCGCGAAAGCGATACCGCCGCCGAACAGCACCACCTGGCCGAACGCGTGGACACCTCGCTGCGCGCGGCCGAGGAGCTGCTGGAAGGCCTGCTGGACGTCTCGCGCCTGGACACCGGCGCGCTGGCACCGCAGCTGTCCGACTTCGACGCCTCCGGACTCCTGGCCGACCTCGCCGCGCAGTACGCCCCGTTGGCAGCCGCGCGCGGCATCGACCTGCGCGTGCACGCGCGCACGCTCCCGGTGTGCAGCGACCGACGCCTGCTGCGTCGCGTACTGCAGAACTTCCTCGCCAATGCGCTGCGCTACACGCGCGAGGGCCGGGTCGTGCTGGCCGCGCGCCCGCGCGGCGGCGAGGTCGAACTGCAGGTCTGGGACACCGGCCCCGGCATCCCCGAGTACCACCTCAAGCAGATCTTCGACGAGTTCTTCCGCATCGACCAGCCCGGCAGCTGGGACGCCCAGGGCCTCGGCCTGGGCCTGTCGATCTGCCAGCGCATCTCCAACGTGCTCGCCCACCCGCTCAACGTGCGCTCGCGCACCGGTCGCGGCAGCATGTTCTCGATCCGCGCGCCGCGCTCCCGCCATGCCGCCCTGCCGCGCACGCTGCTGTCCGAAGCCGGCGCGGGCATCCCCGACTCGCTCGAGGGCATGCGGGTGCTGTGCGTGGACAACGACGTCGACATCCTCGCCGGCATGGTGCTGCTGCTGGGGCGCTGGAAAATCGAGGTGCTGCGCGCCACCACGGTCGACGAGGCGCTGTCGAAGATGGCGGAGTCACCGGACGTGCTGCTGGTCGACTACCACCTGCACGACCGCCTCGACGGGCTCGACACGCTGGACGCACTGCGCGAGCACGGACCGCGCGTGCCCGGCGCGCTGGTGACCGCCGACGGCAGCGACCAGGTCAAGCGCGAAGCGCGCGCGCGCGGCTACCGGGTGCTGACCAAGCCGATCAAGCCCGCCTCGCTGCGGGCGTTCCTGGCGGCGCAGCGCAGCGCCCACGCCGCGGGGCACGTCCCCTGACACTGGCCTGCGGCGCGGGGAAGGCGCGCGGCGCGGTCACATCCGCGGCGGTCGATGCATCCGGATAGAACGGATGGCAAACGGGGCGGGCATGATGTGCGCCCCCGGGGGAACGGCCGCAGCGCATCGCCTCAGCGGAACACAGGAGGCGGGATGGACGCGTTTCTCAACACACTTCCCGACGCTGGTCGCGCACGACGCCGGATCCAACACCTGGAACGTCGTGCCCGAGCGCGACTACGAACACCTCTGATCCGAACGCACAAGACCCGACTGGTGACCCACCGATGGAATTCGCCCTGTTCGCTGGCGGTGATGCAGCACGCCGCCGACAGGAAGGCTGAGCTCAGTCGGGCTCGTCGGGCTGCGGCGCCAGCGCACCCGGCTCCAGCGCGAGCTTGCCGGCGATCAGCACCGCCTGGGTGCGGTTGCTGGCCCCCAGCTTGCGCAGGATCGCGGTCATGTGGGCCTTGACCGTGGCCTCCGACACCTTCAGCTCGAAGGCGATCTGCTTGTTCAACAGGCCCTCGCCCAGCATCTGCAGGACGCGGAACTGCTGCGGCGTCAGGCCGGCCACGCGCTGCGCGGCGTCGTGCTCGTCGGCCGCCGCCGCGGGCGCGGCCAGGGCCGCCGCCGGTGCCCAGCGGTCGCCTTCGAGCACCTGGCCCAGGGCTTGGCCGAGGGTGGCCGAATCCACCGATTTGGGAATGAAGCCCATCGCGCCATGATCGAGCGCGCGGCGCATCACCGCCGCCTCCTCGCGCGCCGACACCACCACCACGGGCAGCTCCGGATGGTGCGCGCGCAGGTGCACCAGGGCGCTGAAGCCATGGGCTCCCGGCATGTTGAGGTCCAGCAGCAGCAGGTCGGCGTCGGGTTCGGATTCGACCAGCGCGTAGAGCTTCTCGACGCTGTCGGCCTCCTTCAGCGTGGCCCCCGGCAGCACGCGTGCGACCGCCCCCCGCAGCGCTTCGCGGAACAGGGGGTGGTCGTCGGCAATCAGCAGGGTGGCCACGTGCGTTCAGGCACCCCGGCGGTTGTCCAGCAGCGCGTCGACCACCGACGGGTCTGCGAGCGTGCTGGTGTCGCCGAGCTGGTCGGGCGCGTTCTCGGCGATCTTGCGCAGGATGCGGCGCATGATCTTGCCAGAGCGCGTCTTCGGCAGCGCCGGTGCCCACTGCAGGAAGTCGGGCGAGGCGATCGGGCCGATCTCCTTGCGCACGTGCGCGACCAGCTCCTTCAGCAGCTCGTCGCTCTCCACCTCGCCCGCCACCAGGGTCACGTAGGCGTAGATGCCCTGGCCCTTGATGTCGTGCGGGAAGCCGACCACCGCGGCCTCGGCCACCTTGGGATGCAGGACCAGCGCGCTCTCCACCTCGGCGGTGCCGATGCGGTGGCCGGAGACGTTGATCACGTCGTCGACGCGGCCGGTGATCCAGTAGTAGCCGTCGGCGTCGCGGCGTGCGCCGTCGCCGGTGAAGTACATGCCGGGATAGGCGGCGAAGTAGGTGTCGAAGAAGCGCTGGTCGTCACCGTAGACGGTGCGCATCTGGCCCGGCCAGGAATCCATGATCACGAGGTTGCCCTCGCACTCGCCCTCGAGGACGTTGCCGGCGGCGTCGACGATCGCCGGCTGCACGCCGAAGAAGGGCTTCGTGGCCGAACCCGGCTTGGTCGCCCAGGCGCCGGGCAGCGGCGAAATCAGGATGCCGCCGTTCTCGGTCTGCCACCAGGTGTCGACGATCGGGCAGCGGCCCTCGCCGACGACGTCGTAGTACCAGCGCCAGGCTTCGGGATTGATCGGCTCGCCGACGCTGCCGAGCAGGCGCAGCGACTTGCGCGAGGTCTTCCTCACCGGCTCGTCGCCCTCGCGCATCAGCGCGCGGATCGCGGTGGGCGCGGTGTAGAAGATGCTGACCTGGTGCTTGTCCACGACCTGCCAGAAGCGCGAGGCGTCGGGATAGCTGGGCACGCCTTCGAACATCAGCGAGGTGGCGCCGTTGGCCAGCGGGCCGTAGACGATGTAGCTGTGGCCGGTGACCCAGCCGACGTCGGCGGTGCACCAGTAGACGTCGTCGTCCTTGATGTCGAAGACCGCCCAGTGGGTGTAGGACGCGAACAGCAGGTAGCCGCCGGTCGTGTGCAGCACGCCCTTGGGCTTGCCGGTGGAGCCGGAGGTGTAAAGGATGAACAGCGGGTCCTCCGCGTTCATGCGCTCGGGCTCGCAGGTGTCGGGCTGGCTGTCGACCACGGCGTCGTACCAGCGGTCGCGCGGCATCTGCATGTCGACTGCGCCGCCGGTGTGGCGGACTACGAGCACGGTCTCGACGGTGGTGGTGCCGGGCAGCTTGAGCGCGGCGTCGACGTTGGCCTTCAGCGGCACCTTCTTGCTGCCGCGCAGGCCCTCGTCGGCGGTGATGATCAGCTTGGCGCCGCTGTCGCGTACGCGGTCGGCGATCGAGTTGGCCGAGAACCCGCCGAAGACCACGGTGTGGATCGCACCGATGCGCGCGCAGGCCAGCATCGCCACCGCGGCCTCGACGATCATCGGCAGGTAGATGGTGACGCGGTCGCCCTTGCCCACGCCGAGGTTGCGCAGCGCGTTGCCCAGGCGGCAGACGCGGGCGTGCAGGTCGCGGTAGGTGACGTGCAGCACCTCGCCGGCCGGATCATCCGGCTCGAAGATCAGCGCGGTCTTGTCGCCGCGCGTGGCCAGGTGGCGGTCGAGGCAGTTGACGCTCGCGTTGAGCTCGCCGTCGGCGAACCAGCGGATCTGGAAGTTCTGGCGGTCGTAGCTGACGTCGCGGATCCGCGTGGGCGGCGTCATCCACTCCAGGCGCTGTGCGATGCGGCCCCAGAAGCCTTCCGGGTCGCGCACGGATTCGGCGTAGTCGCGCTCGTAGTCGGCCTTCGTGACGTTGGCCTGCGCGGCGAAGCCCTCGGGGACGGGATACACATCGGACATGGCTGCTCACCTTCCAGGAACGGAAACACCCCAAGTTTGCCGCATTGCAACGAAGCCGCGTTTTTAGACCTTCGTCTACCCTTTTGCGCGCCGCAGAGGGTAACGTTCGGCGCTCGGTGGCTAGAAGCCTCCGAAGGATATTCGACGGACATGGAGGCGTCCCTTGCAGATGGACCTGTTGCAGCAATTCGCCGATCGACTCGACTCCGCGTTCGACGCCTCGGGCGTGGACGCCATCGAGGGCAGCGCCGGGGCGCTGGCAGAACTGGCGGCCTCGCCGGTGATCCCCGCGGCGGTGGCGACGGAGCTCGCCATCCTCGAGCGCGACGGCAATACGAGCGCGGCACAGTGGAACGGCGCCGAACTGGTCCTGGCGGCCCGCTCACGCTGGCTGCTCGCCGTCTCCTTCTACCGCAACCGCATCGAGAGCACGGTCACCAGCGTTCCGAACGTCGGGCTGGTCAGCCTGCTGTCCGGGGAAGCGGAAATGACGCTGTTCGACCTCCCCCGCGGATTCGACCCGGACCGCTTCGACCGCCAGGCACGGCTGGGTAGTGCAAGCAGCCACGCACTGGGGGACGCGCCGCTCCTGGTCGACGGTCGACGCCACGCGGTCAGGATGAAGGTCGCGCGGCCCAGCGTCGTGCTGCGCCTGTTCTCCAGCCACATTTCCGATTTCCAGTGGCGCTTCGACGCGGGCACCGGCAAGCCGCTGGACATGTCCGTGGCGCAGCAGTCGGACACCGAGCTGGAGTCGATGATGCAGATGGTCGCGGCCCTGGGCACTCCGAATGCCACGCAGCTGCTCGAGTCACTGTGCGGGCACCGCAACCATACGATCCGCTGGAAGGCGATCCAGCTGCTCGCCAGGCGTGACCGCGATGCCGCCATCGAGCGCCTGCACCACGCGACCGGTGACCCGCATCCGGAAATCCGCCATGCCGCCACGACCACCCTGGCGCGGCTCGAAGGAGAACCCGCCTGATGGCCGAAACCATCCACCTTGACCCCGCGGCATCGCCGGCCACCGTCGAGGAAGTCGTCGACTACGTCCACCGCAACGTCGCGCCGCGCGATTTCGACGCGCTGGTGTCGGCGGCACCCCTGCTGCAGCGCCTCGCGCTGGACACCGCCCTCGTGCACGCGCGGGTGGAGAAGGCGCTCGTGGACATGATCGACGGCCGGCGGACCTGCTTCTATACGCCCCAGTCCTTCGTGATCGCGAGCGTCGGCAGCATCCTGCTCCGCGGCAACCTGTGGTGCCCGACGGGCCCGCGCCGCGGCGTGCGTTCGCCGCGGGACGCGATCTTCTCCTACTACATGGCGCACGACCACAACTACCACTTCCTGACCGTGGGCCAGTTCGGGCCGGGCTACCTGACGGAGATCTACGAGACCGATCCGCTCGCGCACGACGGCAGGCCCGGGACGACCATCGACATCACGCTGCTGGAAGAGACGGCGCTGCCGACCGGCAAGGTCATGGCCTACCGCGCACACCGCGACATCCACGTGCAGCTGCCGCCGGACAGCCTCTCGGTGTCGCTGAACCTGATGGTGCGCGACATGCGGAGCGATACGCAGGAGCAGTACGCGTTCGATATCGGCGAGTGCCGCAGCCGGGCCGTGATCACCGGCTATCCCGACGCCTCGCCGGTCAGCGTGCAGGCCAGCCTCGTGGAGCTGGCCGGGCATCTCCCGGACGCCGGGATCCAGGGCCTGCTCCATGACCTGTGCGGGGCCGACCACATCGCGCCCCGCGTGCGGCGGCACGCCGTGGAATCCCTGCGCGCTTCCGCGTGGACCGACGAAGACGGGTTGCTGCGCCTGGCACGACGGATCCCCGACTCCAGGCAGTGGGAAGCCAGGCTGCTGGATTGATCGCGACGCCAGCCGGGTGGCGTCGCACATCCCAACGACCCGGCAAACACACAAGGAGATACAACCGATGGACATCATGGACCTGCAGACCGAAGTGATCCCCGCCGGCTGCAACGATGCGGCGATCCACCCGTGGGTCTTCGTGCCGATCTTCGTCTTCATCCCCGCGAACTGATCGCGGGTCGCCCGCCGTCCTTCCGGCGGCGGGCGCCACTGCCCGGGCATGCTGGACACGCTGTTCAACCACCGAAGGGCCAACGGCGCGGACATCGTCCGCCTGCCGGTCCGGGATGCATGGGAGGCCACGCTGGCCCTCGCGGGCGGCGCCGCGCTGGCACTCGTGCTCGCCTACGCCGCCTCGGCGGCAGGCCGCTGGCACCCACTCGCACCGGCCCTGCTGCTCGCCGTTGCGGGCACGTGGCACGGCACCCGGCTCGGCATCTCGCTGCCGCGGCGGCTGGCGGACGTCGTCTTCGCGCGCTGGATCAGGATCCTTCCCCTGGACGATGGGATCGCGCTCGCGCAGTGGCGGCGACGGTCGGCGCTTGCCGTGGCGGTCCACGCGCTGCCGTCGGTCGCGGTCGTCGGCGCCGCCGCCGCGATCGCCGGCCTGCCGCCCACGCAACTCGCCGCCGTCGCACCGCTGTCCTGGTCCACCGCCTGCGCAACGGCGCTGGTCGTCCTGGCGCTCAATCCGTGGCAACACGCAGGGCGCAGGACGCGGCCTGGAAGGCGCCGGGACCGGCTTCCCGGCCTGCAACTGCTCGAACCCGCCCGCGCACGCCATCTCGGGGCCTGGCAGGCGCGGCGGAAATGGACGCCATGGACGGGCCTCGTGTTCGCCGCCGGCGCGACGGGTCTCATGGCCGCGGCCCTGGCCGTGGCGAATGCGCGCCAACTGGCCTGGCCGGTCCTGGCGACGGCGCTGCTCGTCTCCGTCGCCTTCTTCAACACCTCGCTCGACGGCCGCGTGCTGGCATCGCCGGTCGCGAGGCTGCTGCCGCTGTCCGGGCCGCAGCGCGTGCGGGTCCTGGTGCACCCGCCCGCACTGGCGTCGCTGGGGCTCCTGCTGGTGGGCGCCTGCAGCCTTGCGTCCATCGGCCAGCTGCCGCGGACCCCGATGCCCTGGCTGGCGCTTGGGCTGGCCTGGCTGGCGCTGTGCATGGCCCGCACCGCGGCCTGCCTCGCGGGGTGCGGCCGCCTCCGGACCGATCTCGAATACATGGCGCTGGTGCTCGGCCTCGCGATGGCGGTCCAGGGCGCGGGCCCGGTCGGCCTGGGCGCGGGGGTGGCGGCCACCGCCGCGCTGCTCGTCCGCAGGGCCGCGCGCGCATGAGCGCCGACGCCGCCCTGCTTTCGGTCCACGGCCTGTCGTTCCACTACGGCGCGACGCGCGTGCTCGACGGCGTCGCGCTCGACGTCGATCCCGGCGAGTGGGTCTGCCTGTACGGACCCAATGGCGCGGGCAAGTCCACCCTGCTGCATTGCATCGTGGGCCTGGCACACCCGGACCCGGGCGCACGGGTGCTGCATGCGGGCCGTGCGCTTGAAGACGATCCGGTCGCGGTCCGCCGCGCCACGCACTTCGCCGTGGGACCGGACGACGTCCCGGGCGAGCTTTCGCCCGCGCAGTACCTGGAGCTGGTCGCGTCCGCCCACGGCGTCGTCGGCCCCGGCCGCGTCGCATCCGGACTGATCGAAGGCTTCGCCCTTGGCCCGCACATGCACAAGCGCCTGTCCCGCTGCTCGCTCGGCACCCGGCAGAAGGCCGCCATCGTCGCCGCCTTCGTCGGCCAGCCGTCGCTCGTGGTCCTGGACGAGCCGTTCAACGGCCTCGACGCGGAGAGCCTCATGGCGGCCAAGCGCATCTTCAGCGACTTCGCGCGCACCGGTGCCATCCTGATGGCCAGCCACGGCATCGAGATCGTCGCCGAGTGGTGCAGCCGGATCGACCATCTGGCCGGCGGCCGCATCCGCGATCGCATCGACCTGGTCGACTGGCGTGCGCGGGGACGGTCCGTGCGCGCGCTGGAAGAACAGCTGCTGCCGCGGCGGGAGCTTGGCGCCGACGCGCAGACGACGCTGCGCGGCACGGTTTAGACCTTGGTCTATTCGCCCCGGGGCGCGGGGCACGCACAATGCGGCCATGGACCCCGTGCCCGGCCTGGACCTCAGCCTGCCGCCGTTCGACCTGCTCGACGACGCCGGTCGCCAGCGCCTGCAGGCGGACGTCGACATCGGCTTCCATCCCGGCGGCAGCACCCTGATCGAGGCCGGGCGTGATTCGCCGCACGTGGTTGTCATCCTCAAGGGCCTGGTCCACGCGTTCCAGGTGGACGACCGCGGGCGCGCGGAGCGCTTCGCCGACTACGGGCCGGGCGACGTCATCGGCGCCTGGGCGGTCATGGCCGGGCGCGCCCGCCTGAGCTACCGCGCCGAGGGCGACTGCCTGAGCCACCTGATCCCGGCCGCCACCTTCCGCCAGCTGCTGGCCGACAACCCGCGCATGGCGGCGTACTTCAACGAGGGGCTGGCGACCAAGGGCCGGCTCTCCAGCGGCAGCGAACGCCGCGAGGCCGCCGAGCTGATGGTGATCCGGGTCGGCGAGGCCGACCTGGCGCCGGCCGAGCGCGTGGACGGCGCGACCAGCATCGCCGACGCGAGCGCCCGCCTGCGCGAACGCCGCGTGGACTGCCTGCTGGTCTATGACCGGGAGCAGGACGCGCCGGGCATCGTCACCCGTACCGACCTGCTGGAAGCGCTGACCCACAAGCGCCTGCCGCTGGACGCCCCGATCGGCCCGCTGGCCAGTCGCCCGCTGGCCACCATCGGCACCGGCGAAGTGCTGTTCCAGGCCCTGATCGAGATGACCGAGCGCCAGATCGAGCGAGTGGTGGTCACCGAGGGCAGCCGGGTGGCGGGCACCCTGGGCATGGCCGAAGTGCTGGCCCACTTCGCCAGCCACTCCCACCTGATCAGCCTGCGCCTGGCGCGCGCGCAGAGCGTCGACGAGATCGCCGAAGCCGCATCGGGCATGACCCGGCTGGTGCGCAGTCTCAACCTGCACGGCGCGCGCATCCCCTACATGATGGAGCTGGTCAGCGCGCTCAACGGCCTGATCATGCGCCGGATCTTCGAGCTGGCGGTGCCGGCGGAGCGGCGTGACGGCGTCTGCCTGCTGGTGATGGGCAGCGAGGGCCGCCGCGAACAGCTGCTCAAGACCGACCAGGACAACGCCCTGGTGCTGGCCGACGACCTCGACTGGCCCGGGCTCGCCGAGGCGATGGAGCAGTTCAGCGCGGGGCTGGCGAAGGTCGGCTATCCGCCCTGCCCCGGCCGGGTGATGGTGGACAACCCGCACTGGCGGATGCGCGGCGGCGAGTGGCGGGAGCGCATCGGCCAGTGGCGCCACGTGCACGGCGGGCAGGGCGCGCTGGACCTGTCGATCGCGCTCGATGCGCGGCCGATCGCCGGCAACGCAGCGCTGTTCATACCGGTCAAGGAGGCGCTGATGGCGCTGGGGCGCGACGAGATCCTGCTCCACCACCTGGCCGGCGCCACGCTCGAATTCGCGACCCCGCTGACCTTCTTCGGCCGGGTCAGGAGCGGTGGCGCCGGCACCGACATCAAGAAGGGCGGCATCTTCCCGGTGGTGCACGGCCTGCGCTGCCTGGCGCTGCGACACGGCATCGGTGCCACCGGCAGCCGCGAACGCTGCGCCGCGCTGGTGGAATGCGGCGAGCTCTCGCCCGGCCTCGGCCGCGACCTGCCGCAGGCGCTCAACGTGTTCCAGCACATGCGCCTGGACGCCCAGTTCGCGGCGTTGGCCGAAGGCCGCGCGCCGGACAACCACATCGACCCCGCACGGCTGCGGCGCCTGGACCGCGAGCTGATGCGCGACGCCCTGCACGTGGTCAAGGACTTCCGCGCCCACGTCCGCAGCAGCTTCCACCTGCGTGACTAGGATGCGCGCGTTCCGGCGCTGGTGGCTCAAGCGCAAGGTCCGCGACGGCGAGTGGGCGGGCCTGCTGCGGCCGGCACCGCCGGGCGAGTGGGTCAGCCTGGACCTGGAAACCACCGGGCTGGATCCGAAGCGGGACCACATCCTCAGCCTCGCCGCGGTGCCCGTGCGCGACGGCCGGGTGCTGACCTCGGAGCGCTTCGAGCGCCGCATCCGCGCCGACCGCGACTTCGGCATCGACTCCATCCGCCACCACCGCATCACGCCCGACGAGGCCGCCGCGGGCGTTTCGGTGACGACGGCGGTGCGCGAGTTCCTGCACTGGCTGCAGGGACGGACCCTGCTCGGCTACCACCTGGGCTTCGACCTGGCGATGCTGTCGCCGCACGTGCGCGGGCTGACCGGCTTCGGGCTGCCCAACCCGCGCGTGGACCTGGCCGATGCCTTTGCGGCACGGGCGCGCCGCGCGCAGCCCAATGCCCCGCCGAACCTCGACTTCCAGCACATCGCCGACAGCCTTGGCGTCACCGTGCTCGGCCGCCACAGCGCGCTCGGCGACGCGGTCACCGTCGGCCTGTGCTGGCTGGCGCTGCAGGCCCCGCGCTCGGCCGCGCCCGGGGCTGCACGGCGCTAGCACGGTCGCGTGGCACCAGTCCGGCCTATTCGACCAATGGCGAATAGGCGGGGAACGGCCCCGCAGTCAGGCTCGGGGCACCGCGCGCTGCGCGGACGTCCTGTGGGAGGGAGAAATGACGACGAAACGACGCAATTCACGGCAGTTGCTCGCAACCGCCGTGCTGGTGGCGCTGGCCGCGCCCGGCATGGCCTTCGCGCAGACCGCGAAGGAAGCAGAGCTGGAGGCCCGCGTGGCCCAGCTCGAGGCACAGATCCAGACCCTGCTGCAGGCGCAGCAGCAACAGCAGGACAGCATCAGCCAGACCCAGGCCCGGCTGGACGAGGTGCAGGTGGCACAACCGGCCGCCACGCCGCTGCAGTCCAAGCCGATCCTGGCCAATCCTGATGCGGTCTTCAGCTATGGCGGCTTCATCAAGTTCGACGCCATGGTCACCGACACCAGCGACGGCGCGATCGCCGAGGGTTCGGCGGGACGCCTGTTCTACGTGCCGTCGACGATCCCGGTGGCCGCCAACGGCGCCGAGGTCGACAGCGATCCCTACACCGACTTCCACGCCGCGTTCTCGCGCTTCTGGTTCGCCGCCGACCACACCACCGAGGGCGGCGACAAGTTCCGGGCCTTCATCGAAGCCGACATGTACGGCGGCGGCACCTCGAACCTGGGCAGCGAGGTCAACACCAACACCCACGGCCTGACCCTGCGCCACGCCTACGTGAGCTGGAACAACTGGCTGGCCGGCCAGACCTGGTCGAACTTCCAGGACGTGGCCGCGCTGCCGGAAGCGGTGGACTTCGTCGGCGTCACCGAAGGCACCACCTTCGTCCGCCAGGCGCAGATCCGCTACACCAGCGGACCGTTCTCGATCGCGCTGGAGAACCCGCAGACCACGGTCGGCAACGTGGCCACCGGCGCGCGCAACAACGCCGGCGGCAGCGATTCGCTGCCCGACGTGAGCGCCCGCTACGTGATGAAGGGCGACTGGGGCCACTTCAGCGCCGCCGGCCTGCTGCGCCAGCTCAAGTCCGGGGACGAGAGCGAGACCGGTGCCGCGGTCAGCCTGTCGGGCAAGTTCAACATCGGTGCCAACGACGACATCCGCTGGATGGCCAGCTACGGCAGCGGCATCGGGCGCTACCTCGGCTTCGGCCTGGGCACCGACACTGTGGTCGACGCCAACGGCAACCTGCACGCGCAGGACGGCGGCGGCGGATTCGTGGCGTGGCGCCACGCGTTCAACGACAAGCTGCGCAGCAACCTGATGTACGCCGTCGCGGAATTCGACAACGATCGCGACCTGTTCGGCTGGGGCAGCGTCATCGATGGCAACGGCATCGTGCAGAGCCTCGGCGTGACCGAGCGCTCGCAGTCCTTCCACGCCAACCTGATCTATTCGCCGTTCCCGAAGCTCGACATCGGTGCGGAGATCGGCTGGGCCGAGCGTGATCTCGAGGACGACCGCAAGGGCGACCTCAAGCGCATCCAGACCACCGTCAAGTACAGCTTCTGATCGACCTGCCTGAGGGGGGCAAAGACAGACATGTCCGAGAAATCATCAAGCAACTACTGGAAGGCCAATCTCCGGATCATCTTCATCTGCATGGGGATCTGGGCGCTGGTGTCGTACGGGTTCGGCATCATCCTGCGCCCGCTGCTGGCGGGCATCCGCATCGGCGGCACCGACCTGGGTTTCTGGTTCGCCCAGCAGGGGTCGATCCTGACCTTCATCGTGCTGATCTTCTACTACACCTGGTACATGAACCGGCTCGATCGCGAGTACGACGTGCACGAAGACTAAGGGACCGACCATGGACCAGTTCACTCTCAATCTAATCTTCGTCGGCGGCTCGTTCCTGCTCTACATCGTGATCGCGATCTGGGCCAAGGCGGGTTCGACCTCCGAGTTCTATGCCGCCGGGCGCAGCGTGCATCCGGTCACCAACGGCATGGCGATCGCCGCGGACTGGATGTCGGCGGCCTCGTTCATCTCGATGGCCGGCCTGATCGCCTTCGTCGGCTACGGCAATTCGGCCTACCTCATGGGCTGGACCGGCGGCTACGTGCTGCTGGCGATGCTGCTGGCGCCCTACCTGCGCAAGTTCGGCCGCTTCACCGTGCCCGACTTCATCGGTGACCGCTACTACAGCCGCACCGCGCGACTGGTGGCGGTGGCGGCGCTGCTGATGATCTCGATCACCTACGTGATCGGCCAGATGACCGGCGCCGGCGTGGCGTTCTCGCGCTTCCTGGAGGTCGATACCAACACCGGCCTGCTGATCGCCTCGGCGGTGGTGTTCGTGTACGCGGTGCTGGGCGGCATGAAGGGCATCACCTACACCCAGGTGGCGCAGTACATCGTGCTGATCATCGCCTACACCATCCCGGCGGTGTTCATCTCGCTGCAGCTGACCGGCAACCCGATCCCGCAGCTGGGCCTGTTCTCGACCCACGTCGATTCGGGCATGCCGCTGCTGGCCAGGCTGGACCAGATCCTGGTCGACCTCGGCTTCGCCGACTACACCGGGCTGCACGATTCCACCCTCAACATGACGCTGTTCACGCTGTCGCTGATGGTCGGCACCGCCGGCCTGCCGCACGTGATCATCCGCTTCTTCACCGTGCCCAAGGTGTCAGACGCCCGCAAGTCGGCGGGCTGGGCGCTGGTGTTCATCGCCCTGCTCTACACCGTGGCGCCGGCGGTGGGTGCGATGGCGCGGCTGAACATCCTGACCACGGTCTATCCGGAAGGCACGCGCGCCGAATCGCTCACCTACGACGCGCGCCCCGACTGGATGCACAACTGGGAGCAGACCGGACTGCTGGCCTTCGAGGACAAGAACGGCGACGGCATGATCCAGTCCTACAACGAGGCCAGCGCCGAGTTCGCCACGGTCGCGGCCGAGCGCGGCTGGCAGGGCAACGAGATGGTGACCTTCAACCAGGACATTCTGGTGCTGGCCAACCCGGAGATCGCGGGCCTGCCCAGCTGGGTCATCGCCCTGATCGCGGCCGGCGGACTGGCGGCGGCGCTGTCGACGGCGGCGGGCCTGCTGCTGGCGATCTCGTCGGCGGTCAGCCATGACCTGATCAAACGCACGTTCAAGCCCGACATCAGCGAGAAGGGTGAACTCACGGCGGCGCGCGTGTCGATGGCGGTCGCGATCGTGGTGGCCACCTGGCTGGGCATGAACCCGCCCGGATTCGCGGCACAGACGGTGGCCTTCGCCTTCGGACTGGCGGCGAGCTCGCTGTTCCCGGCGATCATGATGGGCATCTTCTCCACGAAGATGAACTCCACCGGCGCGATCGTGGGCATGCTGGTCGGCC
Source organism: Luteimonas padinae (assembly GCF_014652935.1). Classification (GTDB taxonomy): domain Bacteria; phylum Pseudomonadota; class Gammaproteobacteria; order Xanthomonadales; family Xanthomonadaceae; genus Luteimonas; species Luteimonas padinae. Next base: position 45,926 of record NZ_BMZT01000009.1, read on the forward strand.
TGGTCTCCACCAGCGTGTACCTGTTCACCTACAAGGGCTGGTTCTTCATCGCGGGCACCAACATGCTGGCCGACACGCCGGACAACTGGCTGTTCGGGATCTCCCCGCTGGCCTTCGGTGCGATCGGCGCGGTGCTGAACTTCATCGCGGCCTACATCACGATGAAGGTCACCACCCCGGTGCCGGAGCACATCCAGCACCTCGTGGAGAACATCCGCGTCCCGCGCGGTGCGGGCGCGGCCACCGGCCACCACTGATCCACGCAGCGTGCTGAAACAGCGGCCCGCTCCCGGCGACGGGGGCGGGCCGCTCCACTTCCGGGCCACGCGCGATGCGCGCCCCGGTCATCGACCTACAATCGACCCAATCCGTATCACCAACGCATCGGGGAGCGTCCATGCTGCTGGAGTTCATCGCCATCATCGCCGCCGGCTTCGGCCTGGCCGGCCTCGCGCTCCTGGCCAACATCGTGCTGCGCAGGCGGCTGCCGCCGTGGATCGTCCCGGCCTCGGCCGGCGCCGGAATGCTGCTGATGGCGATCTGGCTGGAGTATTCCTGGTTCGACCGCACCACGGGTACGTTCCCCGACACCGTGGAAGTCGCCTCCACCAACCAGGTGCGCTCGTGGTACCGGCCCTGGACCTATGCGGTGCCGCTCACCAATCGCTTCATCGCCGTCGACCATCGCTTCGACCGCCGGCATGCCGCCGCACCCGGACAGGTGCTCACCCGCCTGGTCCTCGCCGGCCGCTGGGAGCCGACGCGGCAATACGGCGCGGTGTTCGACTGCGTCGGGCACCGTCGCGCCGACCTGCTCGACCAGGTCGAGCTCGACGACGGCGGGCGATTGAAGAACGCGACTTGGATCCAGCTGTCCGCGGACGAGCCGGTGCTGCGCAACGCCTGCGGCCGCTGACCCGGCCTCGACCGGACGGCCGCGGGGGCTAGAGCCAGCGCAGCGCCGCCATGGCCACCAGCGTCGGTGGCAGTGCCGCGAGCAGCAGCCCGAGCGGATGCACGGTCTGCTCCCTGAAATGCCGGCGCACGATCGACATGCCGGCCGGATTGGGCGCGTTCGCGATCACCGTCAGGCCGCCACCGGCCACCGCGCCGGCCACCAGCATGTACTTGAACTCCTCGCTCAGGCCCTCGACCAGCGAACCGAGGTAGGTCAGCGCGGCGTTGTCGGTGATGGCGGTCAGCGCCGCCGCCCCGAAGAACACCGCATCGGTGCTCATGTCCATCAGCAGCGGCTGCAGCCACCAGCGCTGCTGGCCGCCCAGCACCACCAGGCCGGCGAGGAAGAACGCCACCAGCAGGCCTTCGCGCAGGATCAGCCGGTCCTGGTAGCGCCTGTAGGCCGTGGCCACGCCCATGAACAGCAGGAAGATGCCCATGAACATCGCCGGGTGGTGCGCGAACACCACGAGCCCGACGAGGAAAAGCACGTGCAGCGCCACGATCCAGGGCGGCATCGCGTCCGGACGCGTGCCGGCTTCCCCGGTCTTCAGGGTCCCGAGCTCCTTCCGGAACACGAACACCACCAGGGCCGCGTTGACCACCACCGCCAGCGCGGCCTTCCAGCCGAACTGCGTCATCATGAAGGCGAGGTCCCAGTTCCACTTCCCCGCCACCATCAGCACCGGCGGCGCGGCGAAGGGCGTCAGCACGCCGCCGATCGAGATGTTCACGAACAGCGTGCCCAGCAGCGCATAGCGCGCTCGCGTCGAGATGTCGGCCACATAGACGCGGCGGGACAGCAGCATTGCCGCCAGCGTCATCGCCGCCGGCTCCGTGATGAACGATCCCAGCAGCGGCACAAGCGCCAGCACGCTGAAGCAGAACTCCAGGCCGTTGCGCCACGGCAGCAGGCGCGCCAGGCCATCCACCAGGTGGGTGGCGAGCCAGAGGACCGGCCGCGTTCCCGCGATCACCATGATCGCGAACACGAACATCGGCTCGGTGAAGTTGCGCGATTCCACGTAGGCGGTGGCCTGCGAGAGCCCGGCCATCGCCATCATCACGACGATGAAGAGCATGGCCCAGGCGCCGAACACCACCTCGACCTCGGCCAGCAGGTGCCAGATCCCGGAATGCGCGGGCTGGCGATCGGCCAGGCGCTGGAAGTACTTCGTGCTGAAGGTGTGGGCCACCGCGAGTGCGAACAGCACGGTGGCCACGAGTTCGATTGGAGTCGCGTTCACGGTCCCTCAGTTCCCCTGGGCATGGGAACATCCTAGGCCGGTTCGCCACCACGTGTCCCGACGAGCCAACGCGGCTGCGCCCACGCGCGGCGGGGCGCTAGCGCGGCGGCGCGGCGAGTTCGCCGGCGTCGAGCCAGCCGTCGCCGTTGGCATCCTGCCTGCCGAAGCGCTCGGCCAGCCGCGCGAGGTGGACCGCGCGCGCCAGCGGCGGCCCCTTGCCGCCGGGCTGCTCATGCGTCGCCAGGACGCCATCGCCGTCACGGTCCATGCCGTCGAAGGCGTAGCTCATCCAGGCCTGGTACTCGGACAGCGACACGCGTCCATCGCCGTTGCCATCCATGCGCGCAAGGTAGTCCGCGGTCGCCATCACCTGCGCATCCGAAGGCACGGGCAGGACGGCGAGCGCGATCCAGACGCCGAGCACCAGTGCGCGCACGCGGCTCAGCCGCGCGCCGGCTGCAGCGAATAGCCCTTCAGCCGCGCGGCGTAGTCCTGCAGCGCGCGGATGCCGCTGGCTTCGGCCTCGCGGCACCAGGCCTGCAGGCTGGCCAGCGATTCGGCGGCGTTGTGGCTGCGCGACTCCAGCAGCGTGGACAGGCGCGCGCGATATTCCACCAGCGTGCGGATGCGCGGACGCTGCTCGACCCAGTCGCGCAGCTCTTCGCGCGCCTCCGGCTTGAGCCAGCGGCCGTCGTCGACCAGGCCGCGACGCAGCCTGCGCGGCAGCAGCGCGCGCAGCCGCGCACCGGCAGCCGCCGCTTCCTCGCGCAGCGCCGGCTTGAGCACGCGCTTCTGGTAGTCGGTCATGGCCTGGAACCGCAGCGCCAGCAGTGCCTTGAGCGTATCGCCGTCGGGCACGTTGATGTTCGGGCGCACGTCCAGCGTCGGCGCGACGCGCAGCACCTTCGCCAGCCGCAGCGCCTGCAGGCCCTTGATCGCGGCCCAGCCGATGTCGAACTCCCAGCGGCGCAGCGCGAACTTGGCCGAGCTCGGGAAGGCGTGGTGGTTGTTGTGCAGCTCCTCGCCGCCGATCCACACGCCCCAGGGGCTGAGGTTGGTGGCGGTGTCGGTGGTCTCGAAGTTGCGGTAGCCCCACCAGTGGCCGAGGCCGTTGACCACGCCCGCGGCCCAGAACGGGATCCACAGCATCTGGATCGCCCAGATCGCGACGCCGGCGGCGCCGAACAGGGTGGCGTTGATGGCCAGCATCAGCACCGGGCCGAGGTTGGCGTGCGGCGTGTACAGGTGGCGCTCGATCCAGTCGTCGGGCGTGCCGCGGCCGTACTGCTCCATGTCGGCGCGGTGCGTGCGCGCCTCGCGGTAGAGCTCGGCGCCCTTCCAGAACACCTCGCGGATGCCCTTGTGCATCGGGCTGTGCGGATCCTCTTCGGTCTCGCAGCGCGCGTGGTGCTTGCGATGGATCGCCACCCACTCCTTCACGATCATCGACGTGGTGAGCCAGCACCAGAAGCGGAAGAAGTGCGCCAGCACCGGATGGAAGTCGACGCCGCGATGCGTCTGGCTGCGGTGCAGGTACAGCGTCACGGTGAAGATGGTGAGCTGCGTGACCACCAGCAGGTAGGCCAACAGGCCCCAGAAGCCGGACTGGACGAGGCCGCCGGCGATGACGTCGAGCAGGGAAGCGGGCATGGCGTAGACAGTTGTGCGGGAATTCGTCCGCCATCATGGAATGCGCCCGCGTCGATTGCCACCCCGCCACGGCAATCCGCGCGTCCTCGTTCACGATGACGGCCCCGCGACGCCGCTTGCCAGCGCCCGGACCCGCCCCCACGCTGGGGCCATGCCCGAGCTGCCCGAAGTCGAAACCACCCGCCGCGGCCTGGCCCCGCACCTGGAGGGCGCGCGCGTGGAGCGCGTGCTGCTGCGCCGTCCCGACCTGCGCTGGCCGATCCCGCCCGAAGTCGGCGAGCACCTGCCCGGCCAGCGCATCGACGCCGTGCGCCGGCGCGCCAAGTACCTGCTGCTGGATACCGGCGCCGGCAGCGCCGTGCTCCACCTCGGCATGTCGGGCAGCCTGCGCGTGCTGCCGGCGGACACGCCGGCCAGGCTGCACGACCACGTCGACATCGCGCTGGCCGGCGAGGGCGGCGCCGGGCGCGTGCTGCGCCTCACCGACCCGCGCCGCTTCGGCTGCCTGCTGTGGCAGCCGCCGGGCGAGGTGCATCCGCTGCTGGCCGGGCTCGGGCCGGAGCCCCTGGGCGATGATTTCGACGGGGACTACCTGTTCAGGCTCAGCCGCGGCCGGAAGGCCCCGGTCAAGGCCTTCCTGATGGACCAGCGCGTGGTGGTCGGCGTGGGCAACATCTACGTGGCCGAGGCGCTGTTCGCCGCCGGGGTCTCGCCGCTGCGGGCCGCCGGCCAGATATCGCGGGATCGCTACGGCCGCGTCGCCGACGAGATCCGCACCGTGCTCGCGCGCGCGATCACCCGCGGCGGCACCACCCTGCGCGACTTCCTCGCGCCGGACGGCGCACCCGGCTACTTCGAGCAGGAACTCTCGGCCTATGGCCGCGGCGGCGAACCCTGCCCCCGCTGCGGCCGGCCGATGCGCCAGGCCACCATCGCGCAGCGCGCGACCGTCTGGTGCGGCACCTGCCAGCGCTGAGCACAGGCGCTATGATCGCCCCTCGAGGGGAGAATCCATGGCCGGAACCGCCGAGATCACCCTGTTGCTGGATGCCGCCCGCGGCGGGGACCGCGTGGCGCTCGACAGCGTGCTCGCCACGCTCTACCAGGAGCTGCACAGCATGGCGCGGCGCCAGCTGGCGGGGCAGTACGGGCAGACGCTGGACGCCACCGCGCTGGTGCACGAGGCCTATCTCAAGCTGATCGGCCGCCGCGAGGCCCAGTTCGACGACCGCGCGCACTTCTTCGCCTACGCCGCATCGGCGATGCGCAGCGTGGTGGTCGACTACGCCCGCCAGCGCATGGCGCAGAAGCGCGGCGGCGACCTGCACCGGGTCACCGACCTGCCCGAGGACATCGAGGGCGGCCTGCGCCTGGACGAGGACATGCTGGCGCTCGACGTCGCGCTGACGCGCCTGGCCGGCGTCGACCCGCGGCTGGCCCAGGTGGTGGAGCTGCGCTATTTCGCCGGCCTGTCCGAGGTCGAGATCGCGGAGCTGCTGAAGCGCTCGGAGCGCAGCATCCGCCGCGACTGGCAGAAGGCCAGGCTGTACCTGCTGGCCTCGCTGAAGTCGGACTGACGGGGCGCCGGCCGGCGCGCGACGATGGATCCCGACCGCTGGCAACGCCTGTCCCCCCTGCTCGACGCGCTGCTCGAGCTGGAGCCGGGGCCGCGGGCGCAGAGCCTGGCCGCGCTGCGCGAGGACGACCCCGCGCTGGCCGATGACCTGGAAGAACTGCTCGGCCTCGAGGAGGGCCAGGAGGATTTCCTATCCGAGCCGGTGGTCTCGCAGCTGCCGCTGGCGCGCGCGAACGCAGTGATCGGCCCCTACAGGCTGGAGCGCATGATCGGCGAGGGCGGCATGGGCCAGGTCTGGCTGGCCAGCCGCGCCGACGGCCTGTACGAGCGCCGCGTGGCGCTGAAGCTGCTCCGCCCCGGCCTGGCCGATCCGAACCTGCGGCTTCGCTTCACCCGCGAGCGCCAGATCCTGGCGCGGCTCGAACACGCCCACATCGCCCGCCTGCTTGACGCCGGCATCAGCAGCGACCAGCAGCCCTACCTGGCCCTGGACTACGTCGACGGCGAACCCATTACCGACTGGTGCCGGCTGCGCGAGCCGTCGGTCGAGGCCCGGCTGCGCCTGTTCCTGCAGGTCTGCGAGGCGGTGAGCCATGCGCACGCCAACCTGATCGTGCACCGTGACCTCAAGCCCTCGAACATCCTGGTGACGCCGCTCGACGAGGTACGCCTGCTCGACTTCGGCATCGCCAAGCTGCTCGACACGCCCGACGTCGGCGTCGACGGCACGCGCACCGACGTGCGCGCGTTCACCCTGCACTACGCGGCACCCGAGCAGGTCCGCGGCGAGCCGGTCACCACCATGACCGACATCTATTCGCTGGGCGTGGTGCTGTACGAGATGCTGGCCGGCTGCAAGCCGTACCGGCCGCGGCGCCTGAGCGACGCGGAGTGGGAGGAGGCGATCCTCAGCGCCGACCCGATGCGGCCCTCGATGGCGCTGCAGCGTGGCGGCGACGCGGTCACGGGTAACGAGGGCGCCCACACCGCCACGATCCGCCCGCAGGCGCAGCTGCGGCGCGACGCCCGCCGGATCGCCGGCGACCTCGACAACATCGTGCTCAAGGCGATGTCGAAGGCCCCCGAACAGCGCTATTCCTCGGTCGAGGCCCTGGCCCAGGACATCAGCCGCCACCTCGACGGCCGGCCGGTGCGCGCGCGGCCGCAGGCCCTGGCCTACCGCGTCCGCAAGTACGTCGCCCGCCACCGCTGGGCGCTCGGCACCGGCACGGCGATCGCGGCGGTGCTGGTGGCCGCGCTGGCGGTGGTGCTGTGGCAGGCGGAGCAGGCGGTGCAGCAGGCCGAGCGAGCGCGCGCGCTGCAGACCTTCATGGTCGGCCTGTTCGAGAACGCGGGCAGCACGCCCGGCGGCGCGCCGCTGGACATCCGCCGCCTGCTCGACGACGGCGTGCGCCGCGGCGAACTCGAGCTCGCGCAGCAGCCGGTGGCACTGGCCGAGCTGCTGGGCGTGATCGCGCGCCTGCGCGCGAGCCTGGGCGACTATGCCCAGGCGCTGGCCCTGCAGCAGCGGCAGGACCGCCTCATCGCCGGGATCGCGTCGCCGCCGCCGGGGCTGCGCCTGCAGGCGGCGACCGACATGGGCCGCACGCGCCGCCTGCTCGGGCAGGCCCAGGCCTGTACAGCGGCGATGCAGCCGCTGCAGCCGCTGGCGCTGCGCGAACAGGAGCGGCTGCCCTCGCTCGCCGCCGACTTCCACAGCCAGCTCGCGCGCTGCCGGCGCGACACCGGCGACATCGAGGCCGCGCGCGCGGGTTTCCAGCGCGCGCTCGCGCTGCGCCGCTCGGTGCCGCAGCACGAGGCCGGAGTGGTCGAGAGCCTGTCCGACCTGGCCGGGCTGCGCGCGGCCACCGGCGACAGCGCGCTCGCGCTGCGCGAACAGCACGCCGCGCTGGACCTGCTGCGCCGGAGCGTCGGCGCGCGGCATCCGCAGGCGATCGACATCCTGCGCTCCACCTGCGCCCTGCACCGCGACCTCGGCGACCTGCGCGCGGCCGAAGCGGACTGCCGCGAGGCGCTGGAGCTGGCGCTCGAGATCCGCGGCGCCCAGCACCACGCCACCGTGGACGTGCGCCGGCAGCTGGGTGCGCTGCTGGTCGACGACGGCCGCCTGGGCGAGGCCGAGGTGATCTTCCGCGACGCCCACGCCTGGCTGCTCGCGCGCCTGGGCAACCGGCACAGCGACGTCGCGCGCAACGCGAACAGCCTCGCGATCGTCGCGTGGGAGCGCGGCGACTTCGCCGCGGCCCTGGCCGGCCTGCGCCAGGCCACCGCGATCTGGCGCGAGACCGGCCACGACGCCCTGCTGGCGACCGCGCTGTTCAACCAGGCCCGGGTCCTGCACGAGACCGGCGACCAGGGCCGGGCCGCGGAACTGCTGCAGGAGTCGCTGCGCCTGCGCAGCGAGCGCTTCGGCGCCGACCACGGCCTGGTCGGCGCGACCTTGCGCCTGGTGGGCGAGGTGGAGGCCGCGCGCGGCCGCCATGCCGAAGCGCTGGCGGCCCTGCGGCGGGCGGTGGCGCTGACCAGCGCTTCCTACGGCCCCGCGCATCCGGTGACCCGGCGGGCCGAGCTGGCGCTGGCGCAGCTGGAGGCCCGCCAGGGCACCGAAGGCGCGATGGCCCGCCTCGACCATCTCGCCAACCTGCCTGAAACCGACGCCGGGCTGCGCACGATCGCCTGGCTCGCACGCGCGAGCACCGCGGCGATGCGCTGCCATGGGCCGAGGCGTGCGGAATCGCTGGCGGTGTTCACCGCCCTCGGCCACCGGGTGGCGATGGCACGGCCCGAAGGCGGGACCGTGGTGCGCGAGGTGGACGCGTGGCGGCGACGCTGCGACGAGGGCGCGCCCGCGGCCGCGGCGGCCATCGCGCAGGACGCCACGCAGCCCCGGCGGCCGCAGCCCTGAGGCGGGTGCGCCGCGCCCATGCGGCGGCGCGGCGCGACTCTGCAGGACCGGCCCGCCACCCGGCGCTCAGCCCAGCGGCAGCTGCTGCTGCGCGGGTTCGATCCGGCCTTCGCCGCGCACGATGCGCTTGAACTCGGCGCGGCTGACCGAGACGTAGCGCTCGTTGCCGCCGATCTCCACCTGCGGGCCGTCCTGCACCGCGTGGCCCTGCTCATCCACGCGCACGGTCATCGTGGCCTTGCTGCCGCTGTGGCAGATCGTCTTGATCTCCTGGATCTCGTCGGCCCAGGCCAGCAGCTGGCCGCTGCCCTCGAACAGCTCGCCGCGGAAGTCGGTGCGCAGGCCGTAGCACAGCACCGGCACGCCGAAGGCGTCCACCACCTCGGACAGCTGCCAGACCTGGGCGCGCGACAGGAACTGCGCCTCGTCGACCAGCACGCAGTGCAGCCGGCCATGCCCGTCCATGTCGGCCCGCACCAGGTCCTGCAGGTCGTCCGTCGGACCGAAGGCGGTGGCCTCGGCCTGCAGCCCGATCCGCGACGCCACCGTACCGCTGCCGGCGCGGTCGTCCAGCGCCGGCGCCAGGATCAGCACGCGCATGCCGCGCTCGCGGTAGTTGTGCGCCGACTGCAGCAGGGTGGTGGTCTTTCCCGCATTCATCGCGGAGTAGTAGAAGTAGAGCTTGGCCATGGGCGAAGTTTACGGCGCGGCCGGTGGCCGCAGCAGGGCTGCACAGCGCGGCCGCGCAGGGCCGGCCGGCGGAGCCGGCCCGCGGCACCGTGCCGCAGCCAGCCGATAGAATGGCCGGCCAGCGACCCTCCCCGGCACGATGTCCCTCAATCCCCAGCAACAGGCCGCGGTTTCCCACTGCGAAGGCCCGCTCCTCGTCCTCGCCGGCGCCGGCAGCGGCAAGACCCGCGTGATCGTGGAGAAGATCGCCCACCTGGTCGGCTCTGGCCGCTACCCCGCGAAGCGGATCGCCGCGATCACCTTCACCAACAAGTCGGCCAAGGAGATGCGCGAGCGCGTCGCCAAGCGCATCCGCGGCGACGCCGCCGAGGGGCTGACCGTCTCCACCTTCCACGCGCTGGGCCTGCGCATGCTGCAGATCGAGCACGAGCGCGCCGGCCTGCGCCGCGGCTTCTCGATCTTCGACTCCGACGATTCCACCGCGCAGTTCCGCGACCTGATGCCCGGCGCCAAGCCCGACGCCATCCAGGCCATGCAGGGCCTGGTGTCGCGGGCGAAGAACGCCGGCCTGTCGCCCGAGCAGGCGCGGGCGCTGGCGCGCTCCACGCCCGAGCACGAAGCGGCGATGATCTACGAGCTCTACCAGGCCCGTCTGGCCGCCTTCAACGCGGTGGACTTCGACGACCTGATCCGGCTGCCGGTACAGCTGCTGGAAACCGATGCCGAGTGCGCGCTGGCCTGGCGCGAACGCATCGGCTACCTGCTGGTGGACGAGTGCCAGGACAGCAACGATGCCCAGTACCGGCTGCTGAAGGCGCTGGCCGGCGAGAAGGGCAACTTCACCGCCGTGGGCGACGACGACCAGTCGATCTACGCCTGGCGCGGGGCGAATCCCGAGAACCTGTCGCAGATGGCGCGCGACTACCCGGCGCTCAAGGTGGTGAAGCTGGAGCAGAACTACCGCTGCTCCAACCGCGTGCTGCGCGCGGCCAACGCGCTGATCGCCAACAACCCGCACGAACACCTGAAGACGCTGTGGAGCGCCAACGCCGACGGCGAGCGCATCCGCGTCTGGGAGTGCCGCGACGCCGCCCACGAGGCCGAGCGGGTGGCCGCCGAGATCCAGTTCGTGAACGCCGCGCGCAAGGTGGAGTGGAGCGAGTTCTGCATCCTGTTCCGCAGCAACCACCAGTCGCGCGCGCTGGAGAAGGCGCTGCAGATGCTGCGCGTGCCGTACCACCTCTCCGGCGGCACCGCTTTCCTGGACCGCGGCGAGGTCAAGGACGCGCTGGCCTGGCTGCGCATGCTCGCCAACCCCGACGACGACGCCGCCTTCCTGCGCGCGGTGCAGGCGCCGGGCCGCGGCGTCGGCCAGACCACGCTGGCGAAGCTGGCCGAGCTGTCGCGCAACGCCGGCATGCCGATGTCGCGCGCGATCGAGTCGGTCGGCCTGCTCAAGCAGCTGGCACCGCGCGCGGCCTCGTCGCTGTCGGGCTTCGCCGACCTGGTACGCGGGCTGCGCGCCGAGGCCGTGCGGCTGCCGCCGGCCGAGCTGGTGCGCGTGCTCAACGAGCGCTCGGGCCTGCTCGCAGCCTTGCGCGCGCAGTGCAAGACCGAGGAGATGTTCCGCATCCGCCGCGGCAACCTCGACGAGCTGGCCGACTGGTTCGACGGCGCCCGCGGCGGCGCCGGTCCGGGCGAACTCGCCGCCTCGCTGGCGCTGCTCAGCCACGCCGACAAGGGCGAGCCCGGCAACCAGGTGCGGCTGATGAGCCTGCACGCGGCCAAGGGCCTGGAGTTTCGCTACGTCTTCATCATCGGCGTCGACGACGACACCCTGCCGCACGAGGCCAGCGTCGAGGAGGGCCGCATCGACGAGGAGCGGCGCCTGCTGTACGTCGGCATCACCCGCGCCAAGGAGCAGCTGTGGCTGTCGTACCCGCGCGAGTCGCAGCGCTGGGGCGAGCGCCTGAAGCTGGTGCCGAGCCGCTTCCTTGCCGAGTTGCCGGCCGCCGAGCTGCAGCGTGACGGCGCCGATCCGGTGGCGGACGCCGCGCGCAAAAAGGAGCGCGCCGACGTCGGCTTCGCCGCGATCCGGGCGATGCTGGAAAGCTGACGCCCCCGAAGCCCATGTGCAGGAGCGGCTACAGCCGCGACCCGCACTGCGAAACTCCTGCACGATCACCGCAGAAGCCGCCCCGTCGCGAATGCCACGAAGATGCGAATTCCCGTCGCTCGGCTACACTCGCGGGCCTTCCCGCTACCGGTGTTTCCGATGCGCCTGCAGCCGCGTTCGAACCTGACCCGCACCGCCACCCTGCTCGCAGCCGCGCTGGCGCTCGCAGGCTGCCGCAGCCTTCCGGCCGATGGCGCGCCCGCGGCGCCGGGCGCTCCGCAGGCCGCGTCGGTCCCGGCAGACGACAACCTCAACGCCGTGCTCTGGATGCAGCGCTCGATCGAGTACCGCGCGCTGTCGGAAACCGTGTTCCGCGCCGCGACCGAACGCCTCGACACGGCGCTCGCCGACACGTCCTGGGACGCGCTGGTCGCTGCCGAGCGCGCCGCCGCCGGCGACGCCTCGTCCCTGCCGCCAGCGGTGATCCTCGACATCGACGAGACCGTGCTCGACAACTCGGCCTACCAGGCGCGCCTGGTGGTCGACGGCCAGGAATTCACGGATCCCGCCTGGGACGCGTGGGTAGAGGAGCGCAAGGCCATCCCGGTGCCGGGCGCAGTGGCGTTCACGCAGGCGGCCGCCGCCAAGGGCATCACCGTGTTCTATGTCTCCAACCGCAGCGCCGCGCTCACCGATGCCACGCTCGACAACCTGCGCAGCCAGGGCCTGCCGGTGCAGCACGACGGGGTTTTCCTCGGCCTGGGCCTGCAGGTGCCGGGCTGCGAGCAGGCAGGCTCCGGCAAGACCTGCCGCCGCCAGCTGGTGGGACGCACGCACCGCGTGCTGATGCAGTTCGGCGACCAGCTCGGGGATTTCGTCCAGCCGGCGGCGAACACGCCGGCCCTGCACGAGGAACTGCACGGGCAATACCGCGACTGGTTCGGCGCGCGCTGGTGGGTGCTGCCGAACCCGAGCTACGGCGCCTGGGAGCCGGCCCAGTTCGACAATGCCTGGAGCCTTCCGCGACCCGAGCGGCGGGCGCGGAAGCGCGATGCATTGCGCACGGATATGCAATAAATTCAAACAGTTATGCCGTAATTCTTCAGGTATTGCATAAAGATCGGCGCACCGGTAGGCTGTGTCCGCCACAACACAGTCCTCCGGCTCCGGCCGGTTTCACGGGAGGCCCCACGGCCTCCCGTTTTTTGTTTCACGATGACTCCAGCACCGCATTTCGCTGGACTACGCCAAGGCTCGATACAGCAGGTTTATCAATCACTTAGGCGAGTTCAACATATGCCGGTGCTTTCCGAAACTTGACCCGGCTTCCCCTCGCGTGGCTCCCATGCGGCTCTTGGAAACCGGGCTTTCCGAGGAGTCATCATGGCGAAGATCAAGCTCACCAAGTCCGCAGTCGATGCGGCGCAACCTCAAGACAAGGCCATCGAACTGCGGGATACCGTGGTGCCTGGCTTTCTGTGCAAGATCACCCCGGCGGGCCGCAAGGTGTTCATGCTCCAGTACCGCACGAATGCCGGCGAGCGACGCAAGCCCGCCTTGGGCCAGTACGGGGAACTGACGGTCGATCAGGCACGCACGATGGCGCAGGAGTGGCTGGCCGAGGTGCGCAGGGGGGGCGACCCCGGCGCGGCCAAGAACGCCGCCCGCAAGGCACCGACCATGAAGGAGTTTTGCCACACCTTCATGGAGGACTATTCCAAACAGCGCAACAAGCCCAGCACGCAGCGCGGCTATCAGGGCGTGATTGACCGCTGCATCATTCCGATCATGGGCCGGATGAAGGTGCAGGATGTGAAGCGCCCGGACGTGGCGGCGCTGATGAAGAAGCTGGCCTACAAGCAAGCCGAGGCGAACCGCACTTTCGGCGTGCTGCGCAAGATGTTCAACCTGGCCGAAGTGTGGGGGCTGCGCCCTGACGGCACGAATCCGTGCCGTCACGTCCCGATGTACCCGCCCGGCAAGGAAACTCGGCTCATCGTGGATGACGAGCTGGTGCGGATCTTCCGTCACCTGAAGTATCTGGAATCTGAGGGACTGGAGAACTACGTCATCCCGCTGGCGATCCGCCTGCAGTTCGAGTTCGCCGCCCGCCGCTCCGAAATCTGCCCGCTGGAGTGGGATTGGATTGATCTGGAGAAGCGCCGCGTCGTCTGGCCTGACAGCAAGACCGGCGGCATCTCCAAGCCCATGAGCGAGGAAGCCTATCGGCTGCTGTCCACAGCGCCGCGCCGGGAAGGCTGCCCCTACGTCCTACCTTCGCCCAACGATCCGACTCGGCACATGACCCACGGTGAACACTACGGCGGCTGGACTCGCGTGCTCAAGGCCGCTGGTGTGCCGCACGTTGGCACGCACGGCATTCGCCACCGGGCGACCACTGATATTGCCAACTCGGGCGTGCCAACCAAGGTGGGCATGAAGCTCACAGGTCACAAGACCGTGGCGATGTTTATGCACTATGTTCATACCGAGGACAAGCCTGTACGGGATGCCGCCGAACTGGTAGCGAGTCGGCGGCTGGCGATTACGGGCGCATCGTGCCCTGCGGAAGCTACGGTATGAGCGGCGGCCGGTACCCCAGCCTTGCCTGTCCCGATTGTCGTGTCGCTGTCACAACAATCGAGCGTACCGTTCCTCTCGTGGTGGTACGGCAAGGGATTGAAAGATATGCCCGTTACGGGTATAGTTTGGAGGTTGATGTGAAGAGCATCCTCAAGCGCAAGGACTTTGCACGGTGGCAGGCGGGAGAGAAGCTGCCCGATGCTGCATTGTGCAAGGCAGTTCAGGAGATGGAAAGCGGTCTGATTGATGCGGACTTGGGCGGCTTCCTCTACAAGAAGCGGGTGGCCCGTCCCGGTGGTGGGAAGAGCGGCGGCTACCGCACGCTGCTGTCGGCCAGGATTGGCAGCCGCTATGTGTTCCTACATGGGTTCCCCAAGAGCGACAAGGCGAACGTCACGCAGGATGAGAAGAAGGCGCTGCAATTCGCCGGCAAGGTGTTTCTGGAACTGACTGCAGAAGCCCTGTCGAAAGCATTGCAGGTTGGCGTGTTAATGGAGGTGCATTGTGAGCAAGATCATTGAATCGCTGCGCGGCGACCTGGCGGCGCTCCACGAGGCAGGAGCCATCGGCAAGGTGACGATGCGCGAGTTTGACGCGATTTGCCCGCCGCCGGTGCGGGAGTTCGACGCGGCCGACATTAAGCGCCTGCGCGAAGGCTTGAAGTTCAGTCAGCCGGTGTTCGCGCTGCACCTGCATACCACGGCATCGACCGTGCGCAAGTGGGAGCAAGGCGAGACTCGCCCGGCCGGCCCGGCGCTCAAGCTGCTCAACTTAATTGCAGACAAGGGCTTGCAGGCCATCATCTGATGGCTAGTCAATTTTGAGGTGGGTTGGCTACAAGTTAACTTGATCGAGCAGCAATGGCGTCGGCAGGGGAAGCAAGACGGCCAAGAGCAAATTTTCAAATATATTCAGGCTGTCTTAAGCCATAAAGTTACCAGGTCGGATTTATGAATTCTGAAAGTATCGTACAAAAAATATGGGACCTTTGTCATGTCCTTCGAGGTGATGGTGTTAGCTACCACGAATACATTTCGGAACTGACTTATCTTCTTTTTCTTAAAATTGCAGAGGAAAATAAGACGGAGAATCTCATTCCAGATGGGAGACGATGGAGCGATCTTGTCGCTTATAAGGGTGATAATCTTCTAGATTTTTATCGGGAAATGCTTACGTACCTAGGCGCGCATGCTTCAAGCGAAGCAGTGCGCAAAATTTATGCCTTCCCGACAACCGTATTCTCGCATTCAGAAAACCTCAAGGCGGTTATTGATGGAATCGCGAAGCTTGACTGGCATTCAATAACATTTGATGGCATGGGGGGTATTTACGAAGGGCTGCTTGCGAAGAACTCTCAGGATGCACGATCCGGTGCGGGTCAGTATTTTACGCCGCGCCCCCTGGTGGATTGTATGATTAAGCTACTTCAGCCACGATTGGGGGAAGTGATACAGGATCCGGCCACCGGCACCGGAGGTTTCTTGATCTCAGCAGATCACTATGTGCGTTCTCAAGTGAGTGAAAAGAAGTACAAGAGTAATCCTCCACGATATGAGGGTGTGGAAATTGAGAAAGGGACGTATCGCATCTGCCTCATGAATGCGTTCCTCCATCGACTTGAGTCTCATCTGATTCTTGGTGATGCACTAACAAAAGATGCAGAAGATCTTTCCCCCGCAGACGTCATTCTTGCAAATCCGCCTTTTGGATCAAAGGCTGGGAGCGCTAGAAAGCAACGAGATGATATCGCTTACGCCACGACCAACAAGCAGCTCGCTTTTCTCCAGCATATATATTTAGGGCTTAAGCCAGGTGGTCGCGCAGCAGTTGTACTCCCTGATAACGCTTTATTCGAAGACGGAGTGGGAAGAAAAATTCGACAAGATCTGATGAATCGTTGCGATCTTCATACGATTTTGAGATTGCCATCCGGGATATTCTATAGTCCAGGCGTGAAGACGAATGTTCTTTTCTTTACCCGTGGCCGAAAGAATACTGGGAATACTCGGGCCGTATGGATTTACGATATGCGCCATGACGCCCCAAGATATGGAAAGAAAAGACCCCTGCAGGCTGCGGACTTCTCCTCATTCGAGGCCGTATATGGCGTTGATCTTGAGGCAATGAAATTACGTAAAGATCAAGGTAAAGGGGGGCGCTGGCGCTGCTTTAGTCGAGAAGAAATTGCCGAGAAATTCGATAATTTGAATATCTCATGGCTTTCTGAAACGGAGGCAGATCCTGAAGATGGACTTACAGAACCAGATGACATTTCTGCGGCAATTCTACTTCATCTACGCGCCGCGCTGAGCGAGATAGAGGCGGTTGCCGACGAGTTGGCTGAGAGCTCGGAGACTGACAAATGATCGCCGCGAACTTGGTTTCGGCAGTGACTCAGGGAATTGCCTATTTAGACGGCCGCGGGCTGGAGGTGAATGCAGTTTTCGAGGAGGCCACATATGAGTAAGCTTCCTCAGGGATGGGTGAGCGTTAATATTGCAGATGTGGCGGAAGTTAACCCACGCAAATCAGTCGATCTTTCGCCAGATGAGTTCGTAACATTTGTTCCTATGGCGGCTGTTAGCGAAATAACTGGGACGATCGCCACTCCGATGAGGCGCCCCCTTAGACAAGTTAATAAGGGGTTCACTCAGTTTGCCGAAAATGATGTGATCTTCGCGAAGATTACGCCTTCCATGGAGAATGGAAAGGCTGCCGTTGCTGCCAATCTTACTAATGGGATAGGTTTCGGCTCTACGGAATTTCACGTCTTTCGAAGCAAAGGGGCGGTTCTTCCGAAATTTCTTTGGTATTTCATCCGCCAACAGAGCTTTCGGGATAACGCGCGAAAAGTAATGTCTGGCGCAGTTGGTCAGCAAAGAGTTCCGGCAGATTATTTAAGGAGCCACCCCTTATTGCTGCCCCCTCTCCAAGAACAAGAGCGTATCGTCGCCAAGATAGATAATTTGATTTCCCGTAGTGCGCGTGCTCGTAGCGAATTAAAGAAGATTCCTTCTCTACTAGCGGCATATAAGTCCGCAGTGCTTGAATTAGCTTTCTCGGGAAAATTGACAGCCGATCTTCGCGGCAGTAATTCTGATACTACTTCTGGTCTTCCCGAAGGGTGGACGATACAAAGATTGGGCGATATCAGTGAAATTCAAAGCGGAATCCAAGTTGGGAAACGTAGAAGCGGACAGGAAGAACTAGTTGAGGTGTCGTATCTTCGTGTGGCCAATGTTCAAAGGGGATGGTTGAATCTTGACGAGATCAAGACGATTTTCGTCACCCCGGAAGAGAAAGCCCGTCTTTTATTAGCACAGGGTGACGTGCTCATGAACGAAGGGGGCGATCGTGATAAGTTGGGGCGGGGGTGGGTCTGGAATGGTGAAGTTGACGAATGTATTCACCAAAATCACGTTTTCCGTATCCGTATGAAACCGGCGACCTTGCCGCCAGAATTTGTCTCTCATTTTTCTAACGAGCGTGGTCAACAATATTTTTTTGATGAAGGTACTCAGACGACAAATTTAGCTTCGATCAGTAAAAGAAAGGTAGCGGCTCTGCCACTGCCGGTTCCTCCTTTTGAGGAAGCGGTAGAGATTGTTCGTCGGATAGAACGCACTTTTATGTGGTTAGATCGGGTCGCTGCCAGTCACGGTGGTGCTTCTCAGTTGCTGGAAAAGCTCGACACTGCACTCCTCTCCAAAGCTTTTGAAGGACAACTGATTCCTCAAAACGCAGGTGACGAACCAGCGTCGGCTTTGCTAGAGCGTGTCAAAGCAGAATTTGTGGCACAACCCAGAAAAATTCAAAGTCGAAAGCAGATCTACCAGGGGCAGACACGGGAGAAACTCATGGAGATAGAAAGAACACTTGAGCAGGTTTTAACAGAGGCGAAGAATTGGCTTCCTGCGCAAGACGTATTTCAGCGCTGTGGAATCGGCGACGGAGCGTCTACCGAAGAGATTGAGCGATTGTATTCGGAATTGCGAGATTTGGATTTGGCCGGAAAGCTGGAGACGGAGGCCGTCAATGACGATCAGGGACGTAAAATTTACGACCGCATCCGTTTGAAGGCGGTGTAAGTATGCGCCTAGATAGGATCACCATAGGTAGCCCGAAAAGCAGCCCTACGCATCAATTCAAAAATCTAAAAAATGTCTCAATCGACTTTGATCAGCAGCATTGGATTACGGTCGTAATTGGATGGAATGGCACGGGAAAGTCAAATGTACTTGAGGCGCTTGCTACCATCTTCCGGGACTTCATTCAAGGGGCGCGAAAACCTGCATTTGCATTCAATCTTGAATACAGGATTTCTTCTGGTTCAACTGCGTTGCACGTCAATATTGATGCTGACCCGGATCGGCCGCGTGATTCACTTATTATTCATGTCGCAACAGACGCAGAGGCTAAAAGCGATGAGTTATTCGACGCCTCTTTCGAGATAAGTTCGAAAACCTCCGCCCTACGAGGAAAAAGAATTCCGCTGAAGAGTTTCTTCGATCCTAAATTCGGGTATTTGCCGCGATATGTATTTGCCTATTATTCAGGTGAAAGTGACCGGCTCTATCAAGTATTCCGTCCATACTTGGAGGATTTTGATAAAAAATTAAGGCGGGGGGAGGATCCTGGATTAAAAAGACTGTTTTATGCCATGCCAGTACATAGCCAGTTTGTCCTGCTGGCATTCCTTATTCAGCAGTCCGATGATGTAAGGAATTTTTTGGCCGAACACTTGGGTATTGATCCAGATGAGGGGATCGAGTCGGTTTTATTTGTACTGCGAGAGCCCCCTTGGACATCTAAAGAAGGAGACCCTCGCTTTTGGCGTGCTAAGGGAGTCGTCGCCTCTTTTCTGGACCGCCTCTACAATATTGCATTGGCCCCAGTCGAGCTCAGCCGTCGTGAGCGCGTTTCCCTTTGGAGCGACAAGGTACTTCAATTCAAATATTTATACGTTAAAGACATCGCCTCGCTCCGCAAACTGGTGGGTGAGCAGCGTCCGGCTGAATTTTTTCGTGACATGGAAAGCACCCACGTTTCCCAGCTAATTGATGAAGTGCGCATTCGGGTGCGCCTCCAAAAGAATGACGGGACAGTTACCTTTCGTGAACTTAGCGAAGGCGAACAACAGCTATTGACGGTTTTAGGCCTGCTTAGATTTACGGCTGAAAGTGAAAGTCTTTTCTTGCTGGATGAGCCCGATACGCACTTAAATCCACGTTGGGCCGTCGACTATTTCAACTATCTACGAACCTTTGCTGGTCAAAGTAATGATGATCGGGAAAATAGCCATATACTGTTAACCACTCATAATCCGCTGGCAATTGCAGAGCTTGTGCGGGAGCAGGTTCAAATTCTGCAGTTATCAAAGGATGCAGAATCGACGCGCATTGTCGCCGTGCACCCGGAACTTGACCCGCGCGGCCTGGGCTACGCTGCAATTGTAACAAGCGATATGTTTGGTATCGCCTCAACGCTTGATCAGCCGACGCATTTGCTCCTAGAGCGGCAAAGGGCATACGCAGGTAAAGAGCACTTGACACCTGAAGAGCTCGCAGCCCTATCTGAAATTAACTCTAAATTGGAACGACTTGGGTTTCGATTTTTCCATCCCGATGAAGAGTATTCCCGCTACCTACGCTTGAGAAGCGCTGCACTGCGCGCTAAGTTTGAGTCGGACGATCCGGAGCAGTTAGCTAACCGGTCAATAGCAATGGAGTCCGAAGAGCGGGAGGAGTTGGGGCAGCGACTCATTCGGGAACTACTTGCCGAGCAGCGCGATAAGCAGGAGCCCGATCAGTGAGGTACATTGACTCGACGCGATTGCGTTTGCCTGATGGTTGGCTGGAGCGTGCGGCTGCGGCAAAAATTGCAGTCGAGAATGGTGCGAATCCAGATGATTATGCCCGGATCTGGAGAGAACTGAAAGACGGATTGGCGAATCTTTTTAATGACAAGTGTTGGTATTGCGAAGTTTCAGTTCCTCGCTCGGATAACGCCGTTGATCATTTTCGACCGAAAGGCCGCGTAAGAGACGCAGAGAATGAGCATAGAGGTTATCGCTGGCTCGCTTTTGAACAGTCGAATTTTCGGTATGCCTGCACGTTCTGCAATTCTCGCCGGAAAGATATCGAGGGTGACACTGCCGGTGGAAAGGCTGATAGGTTCCCACTGTTAGACGAGGCGCGCCGAGTTTATGAGCCAGGGGCTGTCACTGGCGAGCGACCAATTCTGGTCGATCCTTGCGAAGTCGGGGATTGGCGGCTTTTAGGATGCAGAAAAGAGAATGGGAAGCCTTGTGCCACGAGTGATATTCCCGAGCAACGCCAGCGTGCAGATATTTCGATAGAAATATACCATTTGCATCACGAGCCAACTTGCAAACTGCGGCATTCAGAAGCTGTAAAGCTTTTAGGGGATATTGAGGAGGCAAAGGCACTGTTCATTGCGACACAATCTGATGCTTTACAAGAGCCAGCGTTCAAAAGGGTGGCTGCGCGAATATTGAAATCTATTCATGTCGACAGTGCTTTCAGCGGCGAAATGCGGTTTCTGTTGAGCGGAGAGAGGGATATGGCTCACTCTTGGATCCAGACCTTGTTGGAAACTTGATGAAAGACTGGTTCCTGTGCCGGCTTGAGATCGCTATGGACGGAAAATAGCATGTGCCGCTTGAACAATACGTTTGTCTTCCCTGCAGCACTTAGACACTGGTGCCGTTCTGCTGGATTGTTTCCTGCGCATGGGCATGCAGCGATGACCGATTGAGGCTCGTGTCTGGATCTTCAGAATCTCTCCGACGATGGCTTTCTCGCGCCGGTCTCCGACAAGCGGCGTCTTTGCTCGCAGACAAGCGGCTGCAGATCCCAAACAGGCGTACCGCACACGCCGCTTAACGCACCTGGAACGAGATATGTTTGCCGTCGCCGATCGAAGACAGGCAGCCATGTGTGATCTTTCAACGCGGCGTGTTTTAGCCGTTGCAGGCGATGACAGCGCAGTGACCGTGCGGCGACCATTCAGCGCTTTTTCCTTCGGGCCGACGCGCTTTTTTCTGCAGCGCTCGGTGCCGATGCCTTGCCCCCAACTGGGGCGCTGTGCTTGGCACTGCTCGATACCGTTGCCCGGCTGGGCAGACGCAGAAACCCTTGCGAACCAGTAGCATTTCATCCAGGGCATCTAGTCTATACGTCCATCGCTGATTGAATGGGCGTCCCCGGCCAGGAAACATGGCCGGTCGCGCTGTCGTGCTTCGCATCGAGCCGCCTGCGGCGTCTCGCCCCTTCGGGCTTCCATCGTTCCCTCGCTCCGCTCGGCTGACGCCTACGGCCCGGCTTCCAGCTTCGGGCCTGCGCGCTTCGCTTGCGTGCGGTCTGCACATCGCGGCGGCCGTTGCCATGTCCAGCCGTCTCTCCTGACTCCATCACCTTGCTCGCGACTGTAGCCCGTGGCCGCGTGCCATCAAGGCGCGCCAGGCCGTGTCCTCGGCTACGCCTGCGGGCCGCACCTACCTGACGCTTTTCTCCTTGACGGCCCACGTCCGTGGGCTCCTGACCGTCGCGGGCGATGAACTCAGGAAAGACGGTGGCAACAGGGCCAACCGGGTTCCTCGTGCCAACCGCACCGAACAGCCGAAAGGCTGGGCTCCGAATCTAGGAATCCGGTGTGCGGTTTGAACAGCAAACCATTTTCGTCAGGAGAAAGACCATGCTTGCATCCCGTTTTGCTTCCCGCTCTCCGGTACTGCGCAGCGATTCCCCGCTGTCCGATGACCAGATTCACCGTGTGGCCCCGTCCATCTTTGCGGAAGCGCCCCACGAAAGCCGTTCCCAGCGTTACGCCTATATCCCTACAGCCACGGTGCTGACCGAACTGCGCAAGGAAGGGTTTCAGCCCTTCATGGTGACGCAGACCCGCACCCGCCACGAAGATCGGCGCGACTACACCAAGCACATGATCCGGCTGCGCCACGCCAGCCAGATCAACGCCCGAGGCGAAGCCAACGAAATCATCCTGCTGAACTCGCACGATGGCACCAGCAGTTACCAGATGCTGGCCGGAATGTTCCGTTTCGTGTGCAGCAATGGCCTTGTTTGCGGCGACACCGTGGCCGATGTGCGCGTGCCGCATAAGGGGGACGTGGCCGGGCAAGTGATCGAAGGTGCCTATCAGGTGTTGCACGGTTTTGACCGTGCGCTGGAATCCCGCGAATCCATGCAGGCCATCACGCTGGACGAAGGCGAGGCCGAAGTGTTCGCCCGCGCCGCGCTGTCGCTCAAGTACGACGACCCGGACAAGCCCGCGCCCATCACCGAATCGCAAATCCTGATGCCGCGCCGCTTCGACGACCGACGCCCGGACTTGTGGAGCGTGTTCAACCGCACCCAAGAGAACCTGACCAAAGGCGGATTGCATGGCCGCAGCGCCAACGGACGCCGCCAGCAGACCCGCCCCGTGCAGGGCATTGATTCCGATATTCGCCTCAATCGCGCCCTGTGGCTGCTGGCCGACGGCCTGCGCCAATTGAAAGCCTGATTCCCCTGCGCGGCAGGGGCAGGCAGCAACCCTTGCCGCGTCATTCGCTGCTGCATTCCATCATCGCAAGGAGTTTTCACCATGAACGCCATCAACCACACCGAAGCCCAAGCCATCCACGCCACGGCCAGCGCCGCGCCTGCCGTGCTGCTGGAAGCCGCCGACCCGAGCAAGAATCTGATTCTTGTGCCGCTGTCGCGGCTGGTATCGCGCCCTACGGGCCGCAACGTGCGCAAGACCCCGCGCATGTCGATTCCCGAACTCGCCGCCAGCATCCAGCGTGTCGGCCTGCTGCAAAACCTGATCGTGACCGCGACCGCTGACGGCGAGCGTTACGAAGTCGTGGCCGGAGGCCGTCGCCTTGCCGCCCTCAAGCTGCTGGCGAAAAAGCACCGCATCAGCAAGGAATGGGAGGTGCCTTGCCTGCTGGTAGCCGATGGCACCGCCCGCACCGCCAGCCTGACCGAGAACGTGCAGCGCGAAGCCATGCACCCCGCCGACCAGTTCGAGGCATTTGTCGCGCTGGTGGCCGAAGGTCGCCCCATCGAGGACATTGCCGCAGATTTCAGCGTCACGCCGCTGGTGGTGCAGCGCCGCCTGAAACTTGCCAACGTGTCGCCGCGCCTGCTGGCCGACTACCGGGCCGAGGCCGTGAGCCTTGACCAGTTGATGGCCCTTGCCATCACCGACGACCACGCCGCGCAGGAAGCCGCGTTCTACGATGCGCCCACATGGCAGCGCAGCCCGCATAACCTGCGCGACCGCCTGACCGAGCGCGAAATCGACGCCTACCGGCATCCGCTGGTGCGGTTCGTCGGGCTGGACGCCTACGAGGCCGCAGGCGGTGGCACCCGCCGCGATCTGTTCGCGGAAGCCGATAGCGGCATATATCTGACCGATGCCACGCTGCTGGAACGACTGGCGCAGGACAAGCTGGCCAGCCTTGCCGCCGAGGTGAAGGCCGAAGGCTGGGCGTGGGTGGATGCCACCCCCGGCACGACCCATGCTGACCTGCAAGCCTTCCAACGCGCCCCGAGGCAGCGCCGCAGCCCGAACAAGCGCGAAGCCCAACGCATCGAGAAGCTGCAAACCAAGATGCAGGCGCTGGCCGAGGCCGTGGATGCCGCCCTAGACGCCGACGATGAAGAAAAGGCCGACGCCTTGCAGGAGGAAGGCGAACACCTGGGCGAACAGTTGCAGGCGCTGGAAGATGGCTTGCAGGACTACGGGGAAGCCGTCAAAGCTGCCGCCGGTGCCATCGTCACCATCGACCGCAACGGCGAGGCCGTGATTCATCGTGGCCTGCTGCGCAAAGCCGAGGCCGAGGCACTGCGCACGCTTGAACGGCTGCGGCAAGGTTTCGGCAGCGAGGGCGAAGCCGGGAACGACGACACCGGCGAGGAAGCCGACGACGCCCCCAAGCCCGCCGCCATGTCCGACCGACTGGCGCAACGCTTGAGCGCCCACCGTACCGCCGCGCTGCAAATCGAAATGGCCCGGCATCCGCAGGTGGCGCTGGCCGCACTGGTGCATGGCATGGTGCAGACTGTCTTGCAAGGCAGCCACTACGGCCACGATCTGCCGCTGGGCGTGAAGCTGACCCAGCAGGATCGGCTGGAAGGCATGGCCCCGGACTGGCCGGAATCGCCCGCCGCCGTGGCACTGCGCGAACTGCAACAGGTGGCAGGCGAAGCCTTGCCGCAGGACAGCGCCGAACTTTTCACCACATTGCTGGCGAAGTCGCAGGATGAACTGGTGCGCCTGTTGGCCGTGTGCGTGGCGTCCACGGTGGACGTGGTGACGCCCCGCGCCACACAACACCAGCCCGGTGCCGAACTGGTGCAGGCCGTGGGGTTGAACATGGCCGCGTGGTGGCAGCCGACCGCAGATGGCTACTTCCAGCATGTGCCGAAGGCCGCGATTCTGGACGCCGTGGGCGAGTTCGCGCCGGAGCACGTCACCCGGCTGGCGAAGTTGAAGAAGGGCGAAATTGCCAGCGAAGCCGAGCGGCTGGCCGATAGCACCGGCTGGATGCCTGCCATCTTCGCCGCCGAAGCCACGCAGCAGGCCGCGCAGGAGGTGGTGACGGACGAGGCAGCCGAAGCACCGGAGGAAGTCGCCGCCGTGACTGATGAGCAGACGCAGGCCGAGGCATTGGCCGCTTGACCCCGCACCACAGATAGCGCCCCGGTTCCAGCCGGGGCGCTTTCATGCCGAGGATTCCCCCATGAGCCACAACACCACGAGCCGCCCACGCATGGCCGCGACCTACGCCCCCGGCACGGTACGCGCTCGCCGTCGGCATGGCGATGGCGACGTGCGCGGCTACCGCCCGCCTCGCGGCTGGACAGCCCGCGCCGACCTGACCGACCGGCACCTCGTCACGGGCCGCGCCTTGCCGCGTGCCGTGTGGTGGATCATCGAAACCAAAGAATAGGAAGCCACCGCGCCCAAGCCGTTCCGTCTTGGGGCGGGAAATGCCAAAACTCCGCGCGCGGCAGTGGCCGCACCCGGTTTCAAGGCTCAAAGCCAAAACGCCCCTTTGCCGCCTTCGGTTAGGCGGCAAAGGGGCCGCGCACAAGTCGCCTTGTGCGCAAAAGCCATTGAAGCCATGCAAGTGCAGCGGCGCACGCGCCGCCGACATTCCGACAGCACATCGCCGCAATGGGCGGCGCTTGTGGGGCTACGCCCCGGCTTGTTGCGGCAGGTTGCACGAAAGCGTGCCGTGCTCGACGCTGGCGGTTCGTTGCCTGTACGTCACGAAGGATGGTTCACCGACACGCCACCCGGCCTTGCACTGGAGCTTCCACGCCACGCCTCAAGCAGGAGGCCGCCTGGCTACGTCAGAGACGCTTTCACCTTGTCGCTGGGTGTTGTCCTTGCCCGTGTCAGGGCGCAAGCCGGTGAAGCCGTCACGCGGGAAGCCGAGTCGGCCATGTTCCTTTCTGAGCGGGTCGGCCCAAGGCGTCCTGTCTGTTTGTGAATCCGGGCGGTGGCCGGGCTTCTATGGCTGCAACCTTCCAGCGAAAACAATTTCCCCTGCGCTGCGCGCATTCCTCGCGGGACAAATTCTTTTCGCTTCCAGGCGCTCCACTGCGTTACGCCCGCAAGCGGTGCCGCCAGCCCGTCCCCCGCCGGTCGGATCACAACAGGACGCGATGGGCGCGAACCCTGTTCAACCGAAAGGAAATTCATCATGGCAAACATCGGCACCTTCACCGCAGAGAAAGACGGCTTCACCGGCACGCTTCGCACCCTGACCCTCAACGTCAAGGTCAAGCTGGTTGCCAATGACAAGGGCGAGAACGAAAGCGCCCCCGACTTCCGCCTTCAGGCGGCCGGCTACGACATCGGCGCGGCGTGGAAGAAGACCAGCGAAGCCGGGCGGGCTTACATCTCCGTGACCCTCGACGATCCTTCGTTCCCGGCAACGGTCTATGCCCGCCTCATCGAAGGCGAGGACGGCACGCATGACCTGATCTGGTCGCGCAGCAAGCCCAAGGCGGCCTGACGGCCGCCCACCGCGCCCCGCCCATTGCGGCGGGGCACAACTCTATGCACGCATGACCTTATTCCAGTCGATGCTATGACCGGCAGCTTCAAGCTCACGCGCAAGTGCCTGTTTCCAACCTCCGCCGCTATCCATCGTCTCCCAAACGACACCGGCGAAATCGCTTGGGATTTCCACCGCCCCGCGTTTGAGAGCACATACCTTGTCTCTGCCCAGTCGGCCAATGAAGTATCCCAACTCCAAAAGCACATTCTGACGGGCTCTTGGCTCAGGCGTTCCTCCTTTTACGCAGCCCTCATCGTCTGGCGTAAGCAGAACTACTGCGAAACCAACGTCACTGTGAGCAACGACTTTTTCGATAATCGTTCGCCCTTGATTAGCCTGTTCGTGCAAGATAATAGCTTCAAGCCCTATTCGCTCAAGGAATCGCGCTACTGTTTCGCGAGCGCCATCATCGTGACCATGAACAATAAAGACCTTGCGCGAAAATTGGGCTTTTAACATGGTTTCCGTGCTTCCCTTGGCTTGGATATAACTCTTGTAATCTCGCACAAAGGGAATGATTAGCTGGCCAGTAAGTGCGTGAATTCCAGCAATGACCTTTTTTCCGGAATAGAAAAAATGGTGTCCGAAATTGGTAGCGTAGCCGGGATTTGCCGCCAGCTTCTCGATTAAAAGCAACGTCAACCCCAGCGCCTGTTTGGGGTCATCTGGCCAAGCAAGCTGGGCGCTTCCAACCATGCTGCCCCCAGTCTTTTCACTTTCAGCGATGAACGCCTCAACGTCGAGACCTTCCGTGAGCTCGGCGTTGTATGGCTCAAGGTCGGGATGTCGTAGCAGTTGAGCCAATTTTTTGAGAGGTCTTTCGTAAGTTTGAAGCTGTGAGGACTGCAAGTCTAAAACTGCATTGTTTATTTCCGAGAATAAGTCTTTAGCCATCAATTATCCCCGTCCGACTTCAATCTAGCTTCCGCCGCTTTTTCAAGAATACTCTCCCGATACTTTTCCTTCATTTGTTCTGCGAGAGGGCCAACGATAGGGTTCGAAGAATATTCTCCTAAGCGGTCGTCGATCATTCGATTGACCGATTGAATTGCGCCCTCAATGCTGGCGGGATCATTTGGATCAAAGTTTACGACCCCCAGTTCGCCGTCTAACTCACTCAAGGCGCGCTGCGCATCTTTTAGGTTTTTCTGAAGCTTATCCAGTCCGGTAATTTTGAACACGACTCACCTCCTTTTATTTATTCGGATGCTTGGAAAATGATGAAACTTCCCGAGCAATGTGATCCATCAGTTCATGGGCGTTTTTTGGATCACTACCCGCATACGCAAGGACCAGCAGCGTGAGTGGGTGAACATCCAGCACGGCACAAACATCTTCAATTTTATTCAATGTTGGGCTTTTCAGCCCTCGCTCCAGAGAGCTGAGATAAGTTCGGCTGGACACATCCGAGAACGCCTCCTGGCTCAGGCCACGCGCCTTTCTGATCCGCCGCAGTGCATCGGGCAAGGATGGCTTGAACGCTGTCATTCTGAACTTTCCCCAAAATCCAGAATGACAACCTGTTGCATCCTATAGGGCTACAATCTATAGTGTTCATTTCGCACTTTTGTGATTTTGCTGAAATCCGCACTGGCGGCTTTCTTCAAAAGCGGAGAGCCTGATCCGTGTCTTTCCTGACTTCCGTGCATGTGCCTTCGTGCCTTTACGCTTCTACGGGTGCGTCGGCTTGCTCATCTGTGCTTTCGTGGGAAGGCTTGAAAGCGCCTCTGCTGCTCTGCAAGTCCGTGGACGTACAGCCATGACTCCGCTCATCACCGCCGACGAGCGCATGCGCCTGCTGTCCAACGGCCAGGCTCGCGCTGACGGGCAGGACACCGACCCGCTGCCCGTGGTGCGCCTGTTCACGCCAGATGCGCATGCCACTTGGCTACTGGCTTCGCTCGACCCCGCCGATGGCGATACCGCCCACGGCCTGATCGACTTGGGGATTGGCATGCCTGCGCTGGGAACGGTGAGGCTGTCCGACCTGGCCGCCATCGTCGGGCCGCGCCAGCAGCCCGTGATGCGGGATCGCTACTTCCAGCCGGTGCGACGTTTGTCGGAATACCTTCGGTTGGCCGAAGACAACGGCTCGATCACCGATTGAGCGCCAGCGCGAAGCGGAGCGCACTGTGTCTATTTCGGTCTGGTCTGTGACCCGTTCGGTCTGAATCGGCAGTGTTGCACCGAAGCGGTGCGTGCCAGATCGAGACGGTCATGATGCCTGGCGCGGGCTGCGGCAAGCTGACCGACGCGGCATGCCATTGGAGTGCGTTGCCGCCGTCGCACTCGGACGATTTCAGCAACGCATCGGAGTTCATCGGTCTTGACACTGCCAGTTTACGCTTCACCCATGACGTTTTGACGATGGTCTCGTAGCACGCCGTTTCGCCGTGGCGACGCATCCCCAGCACAGGGAGGTTGCCGCATGGCTGATCGCAGTGCCGAGCCGTGGTATGCCACGGCGGCCTATCTCTACGTTCTGCATCTGGATGGCCCGGCGCTGGCCTGGGAGTACCTGCGCCGTCATCCAGACTATCGGCACGACTGGCTCCGCCGTCGTCGCCAACCGGATGCTGGCGGGCATTGGGGGCTTCGCCTGCTGGAAGATCCCGCCCTGGATGCGCGAGACGCGCACCCGGCCTGGTTCCCCGATCACGATGCCGTGGTGCAGCTCTACCCGGATGCCGATCCACCGCCCGATGCCCTGTGCTTTGAGTTCTGGAAGCTGCCGGGCCACAAATACCTGATCCATGACGGCAAGCGCCTGGTGCTGATGGCACGCTGGCCCGGCTGCTGCCTGCGCTTCGTGCTCGCGCCCGGCCTGGCCGACGGCATGGCTTACGCCTATGCCATCCGGGCCTGCGCCGTACCGTG
Source organism: Luteimonas padinae (assembly GCF_014652935.1). Lineage (GTDB taxonomy): Bacteria > Pseudomonadota > Gammaproteobacteria > Xanthomonadales > Xanthomonadaceae > Luteimonas > Luteimonas padinae. The sequence continues at coordinate 74,648 of NZ_BMZT01000009.1, forward strand.
TGCTCGATACCACGCACTTGCCGTCGAGTTAGACAGGCTGGCCGCTGCGGCGGATGCCGCTCCTGTCGCCACTGCGCGGCCCCGGCCTTCGCTAAGCCAGCTTCAGGAAGTGCATACCCTGCAGGCGCTCGACGCGACCCTGGCGGGCGCATCCTTGCGCGAAGTTGCCGAAGGGCTGTTCGGTGCAGATGCCGTCGCGGCCGACTGGCACAAAGACAGCGCCTTACGTGCCCGCGTGCGGCGGCTGGTGCAGCGCGGCGAGGCGTTGATGTGCGGGGGCTATCGCACTCTGGCGCAGCTTCCGCCGGTTGCATCGCATTGAGGGGGGACGTTTTGCGCCCCCTGCAATTCGTCCCTTAGCAAGAAGCCCGAATTTCTTGAAAGTGCCTCTATCCGGCCGCGTGGTGTGGCCGGGCTTGATGGAGGACCATCCCATGCGACCCGCTCCCTTACGGCCTGCCGCCGCTGCTGTCGCTGCGCCCGCGCAGCCCCAACGCTACCTGACAAACGACGAAGCCGCCGACTACCTGCGGCTGTCGCCGCGCACGCTGGAGAAACAGCGCGTGATCGGCGGCGGCCCGAAGTTCCGCAAGTTCGGCCGCCGCGTCATGTATGCCGTGAGCGACCTCGACGCCTGGGCCGATGCGCGCAGTTTTGATGCGACTTCCGACCCGGAGTACGCCGAGCGCCATGCGGGCGACTACCGTGATGGCCGCTGACCGTCGGCGCGTGGGTGGCCTTCGCCATGTCCAGCCCGCCAGGGCAAGCCTTGCAGCAGCGCGAACAACTCGACCTGTTCCGTGCGCTGCCGGGCGACATGGCGCCACGCGACAGCCAGGACTTGATGGCCTTTCCATTCTTCTCGCTGGCGAAGTCGCGGCGCACGGCGCCGATCGACTTCCGGGCAGGCGGCATCACCATCCGCGTGGAAGGTACGCAGGAACACGGCATCGCCACGATATGGGATGCCGACATCCTGATCTGGGCCGCCAGCCAGATCGTGGAAGCCCGCGATGCGGGCATCCCGACCTCGCGGCTGATGCAGGTGCGCCCCTACGAGATCCTGCGCTTCATCGGGCGCGGTACGTCGCTGCGCGACTACCAGCGCCTCAAGGCCGCGCTCGACCGACTGCAATCGACCACGGTGGCCACGTCCATCCGCGAAACCACGGGAAGGCGATTGCATCGCTTCTCGTGGATCAACGAGTGGAAGGAACTGGCCGACGCCAGCGGCACGCCGCTGGGCATCGAGCTGATCCTGCCGGACTGGTTCTATGCGGGCGTGGTGGATGCGGCCCTGGTGCTGACCATCGACCCGACGTACTTCCGGCTGACCGGCGGCATCGAGCGGTGGCTGTACCGATTGGTGCGCAAGCACGGCGGGCGGCAGGAGCACGGCTGGCAATTCGATTTCCAGCACCTGTACCGCAAGTCGGGCAGCGTGGCGCGCTACTACGACTTCGCCGCCGACCTGCGTGCGCTGGTGGCGCAGCAATCGTTGCCCGGCTACGTCCTGGGCATCGAGCGGATGCCCGGCGAGAAAACCGAACTGCTGACCTTCCGGCCCGTGCCGCCCACGGCACGGGGATAACTGCGGGAAAACCTGTTAATTCACTCGTGCTATCAGGCAACAGGAGGCTCGTGCTATCAGGCAACAAATCCTCGTGCTATCAGGCACAAAAATCGGCTGCAAACCCGCGCCGTTGCTGGGTTTGCGCGCCCCTTAACTTCCCTAACAGTAAATACATAACTTTTAGTAGAAGCACGCCGTTTCGGTGGACAACCGCCAAACGGCACGAAATGCAGGAGCGAAAGACCGGCTTTCCAGCACGGAGGGCCGCGCCATGATCGTTGCCTTGCTCACGCTCGCCACGCACATTGCAGGGGAACTGGCCTTGCGCGGCCAGCACGTCGTCCTGCTAGATGCCGACCCGCAGGGTTCGTCACTGGACTGGACGCAGCGCAGAAGTCAGCAGGGCTTGCCCCGGCTGTTCAGCGCCGTGGGCCTGGCCCGCGAAACACTGCACCAGGAAGCCCCAGAACTCGCCAGGCGAGCCGATCACGTCATCATCGACGGGCCACCCAGGATCGCCGCCTTGGCGCGTTCTGCGCTGCTGGCGGCCGAACGCGTTCTGATTCCTGTTCAGCCCAGCCCCTACGACGTGTGGGCCAGCGCCGAGATGGTTTCGCTGATCCGCGAAGCGCAGGTATTCCGGCCTGGGCTGCGCGCGGCCTTCGTCATCAACCGGCGCGTCAGCACCACCATCATCGGCAGGGAAGCACGGCAATCGCTGGCCGAACAGCCGCTGCCCGCGCTGCGCTCGGAGATCCACCAGCGCATCGTCTTCGCCGATAGCGTGGCCGCTGGCCGGCTCGCCCGCGAAACCGCGCCCGACAGCGCCGCCGCACGCGAGATTGCCGCGCTCACCGACGAACTGCTGCGGTGGCCGACATGACTGCGAAGCCATCACCACGCAGCAAGCGCGTCGGCATCGGTGCGCGTCCGCCCGCGAATCCGCACGCCGAGGCGTGGATTCGCCAAGGCGATGCCGATGCGCTCAACAAGGGCGATCTCTATACCGCGCGCCTGACCCTCGACATCACGCCCGCCATGCGGGCGCGCATCAAGGTGTCGGCCTTCACGCAAGGCGTGACCGTGGCCGAACTCCTGCGCGCGTTACTGGAGCGGGAGTTTCCAGAACACCGCAAGGAGAACACCCCATGATCGCATCCGCTTCGCCTGCCGCTGGCGCGGCCACGGCTGCGCTCGTAGCGCCTTCCGGCCAGCCCGCCAGCACGCCGCTGACGCGCGTGGCGCTGGCTTACATCGAACCGCGCTTCAAGCTCTACCTGCGCTTCGGCGAACCTGCGCGCACGCACCAGCTCGACCGCTGGCGCCGTTGCGCGGTGTTCCTGCCGGGCGCCATGTTGTGCCGTATCCGCTGGCAGGCCAACGACTACGGCACTGTGCGTTGGCAGCTCATGGTGATGCAGGCTTGCACGCCGCTGGATGCAGCGCAGCGCATCCCCGGCGTGCAGCCGGGGGCGCGCTTGCTGCTCCACGCCGAAGGGGAGAACCAGGTGCGCGCGGTGCTGGAGTGCATCGACGCCATCGAGGCGCTGGGCATCGCGCCCGCCGCTGTCTCGCCCGCGTACTGGCGCACGCTCGCCAACCGGCTCGCTGCACGCCTGCCGCTGCCCGAATACACCGCCGAGCGGCACGCTGCCTGGCTAACCGGGAGGGCGCTGCCATGACGCTTCCATCCGCCGTTGCCAGCGCAACCGGCATCCCGCCGCATCCTCGCTCGCGCCTGCGCGCTCGCCTCGTGTTGGCGGGCCTGTCCGCTTGCGGCCTCGCTGCGCTCGCCTGGGCGTCCTTCGTGCATCCGCTGCCGCGCCTGATCTACAACCCGTCCGATAGCGTGGCGGTCGGCTGGTATCGCATCGAACCGTTCGACCTGCGCGCCGCCTCGCTGCCACGTCCGTTGCCCGTGGACAGCATCGTGCTGGTGCCGCTGCCCGACAGGGCCGCCACGCTGGCTGCGCAGCGCGGCTACCTGCCGACGCGCGTGCCGCTGCTCAAACGTGTGGGCGCCGTCGCGCCACAACACGTTTGCATCGTCGCCGGGCAGGTACGCATCGACGGCGTGCCTTCGGCCGCCGTGCTGCCTGCCGACCGGCTGGGCCGCCCGCTGCCATCCTTGCAGCTTTGCCGCCGCCTCGAACCGGGCGAGCTGTTCCTGTTGAGCGTGACCAATCCAGCGTCGTTCGACAGCCGCTATTTCGGGCCAGTCAGCGCATCCGCCGTGATCGGCGTCGCGTATCCGGTCTGGCTGGAGACACGCCCATGATGGCCGCCGATTCGCTGCACGTTGCCGTGCATCTCATCGTGCCATCGGGCATGTCGTTCCGGTGGCTGCCGCCGTGTCGTCGCGCGTGCAGCGCGGGCGCATCCGCGCCGCGCCTCGCGCAACATCCGGCGCAGCCTTCCAACGTGCAGGCGTCTTGCTTCGAACGCGCCCGGCCTGCTGTCTTCATGGCGTCAGTCCGCGCGTTCGCCGGCGCGCTGGCTGCTCCCGCAGCAGCGCCGCCGGGCCGACGATGCCCGGAGCGACAGCGAAGGGCAAAGGCGGAAGGCAAGACAAAAGGACGCGGCACCAGGCCGCGTAGAAAGCCTGTCTGCACATGGGGGTGGCGCGGCACGGAGCGGCTTCGCCACCGTGCCGCTTGGGGCGCGAGGCCCGCGCCAATGCAGGCATGTCCCCGTGCTTCGCACGACAGGACACGCCAGAGCTTGCAGGGAGCGCAGCCATGACCGCCCGCCGCGACGACGATTTCCGGGTGCGTCCGAGCGCCCCGAAGAACCGGGGCAAAGGCCAGGGCCAGAGCTTCGTTTCCAAGGTACTCAAGCAGGCGGGCAAGGCCAGCGGCGGCAAGTCCTCGATGCGCCATTCCGCAGCCGGCGGCAGCGGCGCACGCGCCGGCCAGCGGCCCGGCTCGCGCCTGGGGCGCGGCCATACGGCGGCGCGCTTCGCCGGGGCGAAGCTGACGTCCATGTCGCGGCGCGTGACCATCAAGACCCTACTGGTCAATCAACGCAACGCCAGCCCGCAGTCGCTCGCCAAGCACCTGCGCTACATCGAGCGCGACGGCGCCGGCCGCGATGGCGAACCGGGCCGGGCCTACGGGCCGCAGATTGACGATGCCGACCTCGATGCCTTCAAGGAGCGGGCCAACGACGACCGGCACCATTTCCGCTTCATCGTCTCGCCCGAGGACGGGGCCGAGCTGGACGACCTGCGCACCTACACCCGGCATCTTGTGAACCGCATGGAAGCCGATCTGGGGACGCGGCTGGATTGGGTGGCAGTCGATCACTGGAACACCGACAACCCGCACACCCACCTGATCGTGCGCGGGCGCGACGACACCGGCAAAGACCTCATCATCGCGGGCGACTACATCGCCCACGGCTTCCGCCATCGCGCCGCCGAACTGGCGACGGAATGGCTGGGGCCGCGCACCGAACTGGAGATCCAGCAGACCTTGCAGCGCGAGGTGGAACAGGAGCGGTGGACGAGCCTTGACCGCACGTTGCAGCGTGAGGCCGGCGAGGATGGCCGGGTGCAGATCGAGCGCTTCAATGAGCCCCGCCTGCAACGCCAGCGGCTGCTGCTGATCGGCCGACTCCAACGCTTGCAGCGCCTGGGCCTGGCTGACGAGACGCAGCCCGGCACCTGGGCCGTGCATGCCGACGCGGAGAAGACCTTGCGCGCCTTGGGCGAGCGTGGTGACATCATCCGCACCATGCAGCGCGCCATGAGCGGCCAGCCGCGCGAGCAGGCGGTGTTTGAGCCCGGCGACGACGGCCGCACCATCGTCGGCCGCGTGGCCGGCAAGGGGCTGGCCGACGAGCTGCACGACCGCGGCTATCTGGTCATCGACGGCGTGGACGGCAAGGCCCACTACGTCGCTTTGAACGCCCGCGACGAGCTGGCGAACTATCCCACCGGAGCCGTGGTGGAGGTACGCGGTTCCAACGAGGTGCGGGCGGCCGACAAGAACATCGCCGCGCTGGCGAGCGATGGCCTGTACCGCGCCGATCATCACCTGGCGATCGAGCAAGGCCGAGCCAAGCCCGGCCGCGACCCGCAGGAGGTCGTCGCGGCCCATGTCCGCCGACTGGAAGCCCTGCGCCGGGCCGGCATCGTGGAACGTGTGGCTGATGGACTATGGAAGGTGCCGGACGACCTGGCCGAACGTGGCCGCCAGAACGACGCACAGCGCCTGGGCGGCGTGGCGGTGGAGCTGAAATCGCACTTGCCCATCGAGCGGCAGGCCCGCGTGATCGGCGCGACCTGGCTGGACCAGCAGTTGATCGGTGGCGGCAAGGGGCTGGGCGATCTGGGCTTTGGCGGCGAGACGAAGGAAGCCTTGCAGCAGCGCGCCGACTTCCTTGAAGAACAGGGGCTGGCCCAGCGGCGTGGGCAGCGGGTGATCCTCGCCCGGAACTTGCTGGGGACGCTGCGGAATCGGGAACTGGCAAAGGCCGCCAAGGATATTGCCGCCGAAATCGGCCTAGCGCATCGGCCCGTCACCGACGGGCAGCGCGTGGCTGGCATCTACCGGCGCAGCCTCATGCTCGCCAGCGGGCGCTACGCGATGCTAGACGACGGCATGGGGTTCAGTCTGGTGCCGTGGAAGCCGGTGATTGAACAGCGACTGGGGCAGCAACTTGCCGCGACGGTGAGCGGTGGCGGCGTGGCGTGGGAAATCGGACGGCAGCGGGGAATGGGCATTGGCTAATGCTCGAAGAGTCTCAGCCACATAACCCGGCAGGCTGTCTAGAGATATGCCGAGGCAGTTGTGAAATTCTTCGCTGCATATCTTCAACGGGTTGGATCTATGGCCCGGAAGCGGCCATCCAGATAGACGAGTGGATCGGCATATGCAGATGTGAGCACACGCTCGACACTGGCCAGCATTACCGAGTGGGTGCCGACTGCATGGTGTTCAATCAGCTCACAGAACAGCGAAGCCTGCGCCCCTTGCAGATAGGGCAACCCATTGACTTCATCAAATCGCCAGGCTTCATGATCGAAACGGTCGGTCCCCGTGGCGCTACGGCAGTGCACCGCAAGTACCTCCTGTTCTGCGCGGAGTACATTGATGCAGAATCGTCGAGCAGCCAGCAGCGGCCCATGGATACGGGTTTGCTGACCAATGCACACTAGAACCGTGGGCGGCTCCAGTGAGACTGATGTGAATGAACTGGCGATCATTACGTGTCCGTGGCCATCGGGAGCGATCGACGTGATTAGCGTCACCGTGGAGGCCACGCCGCGCATCGCCTGCCTCAATTGGGCAGCAATCAAAGGGTGTTGGGACATGTAGGTGTGCTCAATCATAGGTTACGGGTGCGTTTCACGCTTGGCCCAACCAGGGTGCTTTGTCAGCAAACCCAACATCTCGTCCATCGCGTCATAGGAGCGTTTGAGCGTGCTGTATGGATTCCCCCCGACCAATGTGCCGTCATAGCCGACGGGGCCGGTATAACCGAACGACTTGGCAAGTCCAAGAAGTGCGAAGTTGTCGAGTTCTCCTGCATCGAGCGCCTCGAAAGTGGCAATACGACTCCAGCCAAGTGGGCTGCGGGTTGCGCCGCTGAGAGTCAATTCCCGCATGAAGGGTGTTGACGCCATTAACGCTGGCGTCGGGTCTACTGCCTGATAGCCCTCCGTCGGGCTGCCTGCATTGGTTTCGTAGCCATACCAGTGATAGCTTGGAAACACGATGCCGAGATTCGGATGGTTCACGACCGAGCAGATCTGTGCCGCAATGGAGTAATGATCCATCCAGAAGCCCAGATGAAAATACAGCAGGATGTCAATTCCGCGCCGTGCGCAAATCTCAAGTGCCCGACCAAGGAAGTCCTGCAATACCTTGTCGTCCGGTGCCTTTCGATGATTTGAACCGTGGCCTGCCGTCCTGATTCCAAGATTGACAGCCTTCACGCCTTCCATCTCCTCAAGCATCCGCAAGAGTCCTGCGTTGATGGGATGCTGTGGGCCCTGATCCAGGTCGATCACCACATACACGCTAAAGACCTCCAAACCGAAACGATCTTTCACGGTGGATAGACGCTTTGCGGTTTCCCATCGGCTCCCTGACCAGACGGCATAGGTCAGGCCGTCATAACCGATGTCAGCCAGCATTTCGCATTGGACATCGAAGGCATAGGTACCAGCCGAAGAAGTAAAAGCGAGATCCCAGGCAAAAATTTTATGACCGTGCAGCATCCTGCGCCTCCTCCAAATGGGCAGTAGCGTGCGCCGGAAAGTGCGGTACGACATGCTCGCCAAGTTCCTGAACAATCTCATGCGCCGGACGTGTCGCGTATTTCAGGTTGAGGCCAATATGATTAACCCCAATATCGCGCAAGCGGCTGAAGTAGTCAGTAAAGAATCGGTGACCAGCCCGAAACCCGAGGAAGATGGGCGACGGGGGTTCATCGGGATTCTCCGACAGGTCAATATAGAAGGATTGCGTGAAGGGTTTGAATCTTGGTGTCAGCGACCGCCAATTCTTGATTGTCATGGCTTGCTGCGCGATATTTTGGGGATAGTAAAGCCAGCCATCCCCATGCTCGGCAATCCATTCGACCGACTGGCGTGAATGACCAGTCACCATCACGGGAATGTCTCTCAACGCCGGTTTCGGCAGCGTATCTGCACCCGACAAGTTCACTCGGGGCGTGGAGATTTCCGGGAAGTCCTCACGCCAGGCTTGACGCAACACAGTCAATGCTTCTTGGAACAACGTGGCTCGCGCATCCATTGTCTGACCGAAGGCCGGGAACTCTGTTGGCCGATCACCCGTGGCGATACCTAGCACCAGGCGCTGATTTGACAAGCGGTCGATCGAGGCTGCTGCTTTGGCCACAAGCAAGGGATGACGCAGAGTGGTGATGACGCTGCCAGTTGCGAGCGCGATGCGCGACGTCTGTGCCGTGACGTAGCCCATGAATGGCCACAGGTCATGGATGTGACCCACGTCGCCAAAAAACGGGACATTGAGAAATACGGGTATACGGATTTAATGGTTGTTCCTCTGCGAAGTCCGGCAGTCCGTAACCGATGGTTTTCTTGTAGAAAGGAGAGACCTTCGCAGTCGGTGCCTTCTTCTTGTGCTTCGTGGTGTAGAGCATTCGTGCCCGCATCACCTCGAAGGAGTAACCGCGCCCTTCACGGTTCTTGTCCTTGGCCAGTCGGTTGATGGACTCCGTGTAAGCGTTGGTGACGGGCATGTCCGTCTCGAAGTAGGTCATGGTCTCTTCGCGCCAGTTTCCCACTGCCCTGACCAGATCGCTCCAGACTTCCTTTTGGCCCTTCGGGATGGTGGCTATCCACTCGTCCAGGGCGGCTTCTGCCTGGAGCCGTGTGGTGGCGTCCCAGATGCCGTAGAAGCGCTCCTTGTGCTCGTAGGCGGCCAGCAGTTGCGGGAACGCGCCTGTCCAGGTCTCCATGATGAGGCGCTCCCGGTCTGAGACTTCGTGAGCGCGTTTCAGCAGGATTTTCCGGTCTCCCTTGAGAGTCCGGCTCTGGGACGGTTTCGGCTCCTTTCTGAGGCCCTTGCGCACTCTCTCTAGGGCATCGTTGGCCATGCGCACCACATGGAACTTATCGACCACGATACGGGCCTGGGGCAGCACAGCCTTGACCGCTGCCCGGTAGGGGTTCCACATGTCCATGCTGACGATCTCGACCTTCTGCCGGTCTTTCAGCTTCATCAGGTAGTTGGTCACCACGTCCTGGCGGCGGGTGGCCAGCAGGTCGAGCAGGGTTCGCTCCTCAATGTTGGTCAGAATGCAGCGGTAGCGCTTGTTCAGGTATAGCTCGTCAATGCCCAGGATGCGGGGCGTCTCGAAGCGGTGCCAGCGCCCCAGGAACTCGGCGCGGGCGTTGAAGATGTCGCGCACCGTCTTCTCGTCCAGGCCGGTCTGTGCCGCCACAAAGGTGTAGGGGTGGTTGAAGGATTCCTTCTCCACGTACTCATGCAGCCGCAGTGTCATACGGAATCCGTCCACCATCTCCGGTAGCTGGGGCCTGAATGTTGTCTTGCAGGCCCGGCAGGTGTATCGGCGGCGGACCACCCAGAGAGTGACCCGCTTGCCGTGGATGGGCAGATCACGATAGGGAACGTCACGCTTGCCGAACCGCACGAACTCACCCTGCACGCCGCACCCCTCGCAGGCTACTGGTGTAGGTGCTTCAAGCCGAAAATGTATGTCTTCATTCTGCTCATCAGAATCCACCAACTGGTACCCAGGAAGGCTTAACGAATTAATCATCTCCCGCCTTGATCAGAAAAACAGGTAGGTGGCGTAACCGGCAATCATCGCCATAGCAAAAATGACTGCTAAAAACGCCGCTAAAAGCTTCAGCGTGAACAAAGAGCGCAACAGAATGAGCTCAGTCAGGCTGGCTCCGGCACTGCCGATGATAAACGCTAGCACCGTCCCGGCACCCACGCCTTTGGCCATCAGAGCCGCTGCCAGAGGTATGACGGCTTCAGCGCGAATATACAACGGCACGCCGATGACAGCGGCAACTGGAATGGCAAAGGGATTATCTGGGCCTGCATACTGCTCCAATAAGTCAGTGGGCATGAAACCATAGATCACGCTGCCAATCGCAATACCGATGAGCAGGTAAGGCAACACATCGATAAAGTCCGACCAAGCTTCCCGCCACACACCACTGTACTTCCCTTCTTTCTTAACCGTGACAGTGGGTTGACTGTCACAGCATTCGCTAGACGTAGAGACTGTTGTCTTCCTATCAGCCCCGCAAGAAGCCGTCTTCGGAGTGGTGTCGCAGCTGTTGGTGCCGCAACTCGATGCGGTCGATGTAGCACTGCACGGGCTTGCTGATGAACTACATCCACTGCTCTCTTGTGTCGCCGTCCGGCGCACATAACGCTCGAAGCCAAGCGTGTGAAGCAGCCATCCGGCACCTACCGCGACCACCAAAGCGGCGAGCACATAGATAGCAGTAAGTGTCCATCCAAACGTGGCAACCAGCAGGCCGACGACGATAGGATTCAGCAACGGAGATGAGAAAAGAAACACCATCATCGGCCCAAAACCGGCCCGTGCCCGAATCAACCCTTTCAACATGGGGATAGTCGAGCAACTACAGAAGGGCGTTATAGCTCCTAAACCAGCAGCAAGAAAATAGCCTCGCTTCCCACTGGAAGTCAGTAACGCTTCCACCTTGGATGGTGGGATGTGACGTTGAAGAACTCCGACCAGCAAGCTAATGCCAATGAATAAAACCGATAGCTCGATAGCGAGAAAGGCGAACATGCCTAGAGCGTCTTGGAGTTGAGATGACATTCAATATTACTCCTATATTTCTGGGTCAAAGAGTCCGGCCTGCCGGTCGGCACCTTTGGGTTGTTACGGCTGCGCGGGAGAGGTGTCCCGCCGCAAGCCCGCCACCAGTACAAGAAATCCCTGCACGGCTTTTTCGGAAGCGGCGCGTGGGTCGTCTGCGCTGGCGATCCACAGCGATGCGCCCAGCAGCGCCCCGTTTATCAGGCGGGCCGTCGCCAGGGGATCGACGGGGCGTATGACTGCCTCCTCGATCAACTTCTGGAGGCTGCGGCGCGTGTTCACGATGCACACGTTCTGGCAGAGCCACTGGGAGGGATCGCCCAGAACCGCTGGCCCGTCCAGCAGGACGATCCGCTGGACTTCGGGCTCGACGGCCATCTTGATGTAGCCAATGCACTCCTGAACGAAGCCGTCCCAGGTGGACTCCGCCTCCTCGACGATGACGGCCAGTCGGCCAGATATCTCTGCATCAATCTGGGCGATGACCGCCTCCAGCAGCCCTTTCTTTCCACCGAAGTGGTGATAGAGCGCTCCGCGCGTCAGTCCGGCTTGGGCCGTCAGCTCATCCATTGAACTGTCCGCATATCCCACGGTTGCGAACGCAGCGCGGGCGGCACTGATGAGCTTGGCCCGCGTTTCCTCAATCATCTCTGCACGCTTTTGTGCCATTAGGTCGTCCTCCGATTTTTCACATAAGAAGTGTATGTAAATGATTGACATACGTTGCGTATGAGTGGATGATAAATGGCATACGTCACGTATGTCAAATTTTATCAACCGGGTTTCGCCATCCCTTCGAGACTGAAAACAATGAGCACATTGCCTTACCTTGCGGTCCTGCCTTCCTGGCGCCGCGCCTTGCCGTTAGCTGCGGCGAGCTTGCTGGCGCTGTCCCTAGCTGGCTGCAATAGCGACGCCGCCGACGCGGTCGCCGCCCCTCCACCCACGGTCAGCGTGGCACCTGTGTCGGTGCGCAAGATCGTCCTATGGGATGAGTTCAATGGCCGCGTCGAGGCGGTGGAAAGCGTTGCGCTGCGGCCACGTGTGAGTGGCTACATCGACAGGGTCAATTACGAAGAGGGCCAGATCGTCAAACGTGGCGACGTGCTGTTCGAGATTGACGCTCGCAGTTACCGTGCTGCTCTGGCTCGCGCGGAAGCAGACTTGGCCCGCGCCCGCACGCAGGCCGCACTGGCACGTAGCGAAGCGGCCCGTGCTCAAAAGCTGGCTTCGTTGCAAGCAGCCTCCACCGAGGAGTTGGAGCAGCGCCACGCCGCCGCCGATCAGGCCCAAGCCAACGTGCAGTTCGCCCAAGCCGCAGTCGAGACCGCCAAGTTGGATCTGTCGTTCACCCAGGTACGTTCGCCCATCACAGGCCGCGCCGGACGTGCACTGGTCACGGCAGGCAACTTGGTGAGTGCTGACGGCCAGGCCAGCATCCTGACCACCGTAGTCTCGCTGAACCCGGTGCACGTGCATTTTGATAGCGACGAGCGTACCTATCTGCGCTACGCCCACATGGCTCGCAACGGAGAGCGCCCCGACCAGCGCAGCGAAAGTATCCCGGTGCAGGTGGGCCTGGTCGGCGAGAACGGCTATCCACACGCCGGAAACGTGGACTTCGTGGACAACCGTGTCGATGCGGCCACCGGCACCATCCGCGCACGCGCCACCCTGGTCAATCCCGACGGCCTGCTTACGCCGGGCCTCTATGCCCGAGTGCGCCTGCCGGGTAGCGGCAGTTTCGAGGCCATGCTGATCGACGACAAGGCCATCCTGACCGACCAGAGCCGCAAGTACGTGTATGTGATCGATGAGAACAACACCGCCCAGCGCCGCGACATCACGCTGGGACGCAAGGCCGAAGGCCTGCGCATCGTCGAGGAAGGTCTAAATCCCGGCGACCGCGTGATCGTCAACGGCATCCAGAAGGTTTCTGTCGGCATGCCAGTGACGGCCCAGGACATTGAAATGGCGCCTGCAGGCCGACAAATCGCCCAGGCGAGCGAATGAGCGCGGAGAGCCAGCCATCATGAACTTTGCCCGCTTTTTCGTGGACAGGCCGATTTTTGCGGCCGTGCTGTCCATCATCATTTTCGTGGTTGGGTTGATCGCGATCCCGCTCTTGCCCGTCAGCGAGTACCCGGAAGTCGTGCCACCCAGCGTACAGGTTCGCGCCACGTATCCTGGCGCAAATCCGCGCGAAATCGCCGACACGGTAGCCGCACCACTGGAGGCATCCATCACCGGCGTGGAAAACATGCTCTACATGAAGTCCGTGGCCGGTAGTGATGGCGTGTTGGTGCTGACCGTCACCTTCCGTCCTGGCACCGATCCCGACGACGCCCAGGTCAAGGTACAGAACCGTGTCGCCCAGGCAGAGCCGCGTCTTCCCGAAGCGGTGCGCCAGCAAGGTGTGGTGACCGTCAAACAGTCCCACAACGAAACGCTGGTCGTGCAGTTGCGCTCGCCGGGCGATCGCTATGACGCGCTGTACCTGCGCAACTATGCCGTGCTCCATGTACGCGACGAGTTGGCACGCATCCAGGGGGTGGGCGATGCCAAGATCTACGGCTCTGGCGACTACGCCATGCGCTTATGGCTGGACCCCGACAAAATTGCGGCGCTGGGTATGACCGCCGGCGATGTGGTCGAAGCCGTGCGCGAACAGAACGTCCAGGTCTCGGCCGGTCAACTAGGTGCGCCGCCCAACCCCTCGGGAAGCGACTTCCTCCTGTCCATCAATGCGCAGGGCCGGCTGGTGACGGAAGAAGAGTTCGGCGACGTCATCGTCAAGACCGGATCGCAGGGTCAGGTCACCCGGCTGCGAGATGTGGCGCGCGTGGAAATGGACGCATCCAGCTACTCGCTGATGTCGTTGCTCAACAACAAGCCTGCTGTCGCGATCTCTGTCCTTGAAGCCCCGGGCGCCAATGCCATCGAAATCTCGGATCAAGTCCGCGCGAAGATGGACGAGTTGGCCAAGCGCTTTCCCGAGGGAGTGGAATGGTCGGTGGAGTATGACTCAACTGTCTTCGTGCGTCAGTCGATCAAGGCGGTCGTCAACACTCTGCTGGAAGCCATCGGACTGGTGGTGCTGGTGGTGATCTTGTTCCTTCAGACTTGGCGTGCCTCCATCATCCCACTGCTAGCCGTGCCGGTGTCGGTGGTAGGCACCTTCGCCGTGCTGCTGATGCTGGGCTTTTCCATCAATACGCTCACGCTTTTTGGACTCGTGCTTGCCATCGGGATCGTGGTGGACGACGCGATCGTGGTGGTGGAAAACGTCGAGCGCAACATCGCCGAAGGGCTGGCGCCGCTGGCTGCGGCCCATCAGGCCATGCGCGAAGTCAGTGGCCCCATCGTCGCCATCTCGCTGGTGCTGTGCTCGGTATTCGTGCCTATGGCATTCCTGTCCGGCGTGACAGGGCAGTTCTACAAACAGTTCGCCGTCACCATTGCGATCTCCACGGTAATTTCGGCCATCAACTCGCTGACGCTGTCGCCTGCGCTGGCCGCGCGCCTGCTTCGCCCGCATGGTGCCGCGCCAGACCTGCCCACGCGGGTGCTGGATCGCAGTCTGGGCTGGATATTCCGGCCGTTCAACCGTTTCTTCCTGCGCAGCGCGGATGGCTATGGAAACAGCGTGTCGCGCATCCTCGGGCGGCGTGGTGCGGTGTTTCTCGTCTACATCGCGCTACTGGTGGCGACGGGAGCTGTGTTCAAGGCCGTCCCTGGCGGATTCATCCCCATGCAGGACAAGCTGTATCTCATCGGTGTCATCCAGCTACCCGAGGGTGCATCCCTGGAGCGCACGGAAGCGCTGGTCCGCCGTGTGAGCGACATCGCGCTCAAGACCGATGGCGTCTACAACGCCGTGCAGTTCCCGGGCATGAACGGCTTGCAGTCGACCAACACGTCCAATAGCGGCCTAGTGTATTTCGTACTCAAGCCCATCAATGAGCGCAAGCACACTGCAACCGAGATTGCGGAACAGTTGAACGAGCGCTTCGCTCAGGAGCAGGACGGTCTGGCCTTTGCCATCATGCCGCCCCCTGTCATGGGGCTGGGCGCGGGTTCCGGGTTCTCTCTTTACGTGCAGGATCGCAACCGTGAGGGCTATGCCGCATTGCAGACGGCGACCACCGAGCTGGCGACGGCCATCTCGCAAGAACCGGGATTCCAATATCCGATCAGTTCCTATCAGGCCAATGTGCCGCAGCTTGACGCCGTAGTGGACCGCACCAAGGCGAAGGCACAGGGCGTGGCCGTGACCGATCTTTTCGATACGCTGCAAGTGTACCTGGGTTCGGCGTATGTCAACGACTTCACGCGCTTTGGCCGCACCTTCCGGGTGATGGCTCAGGCGGACGCACCGTTCCGCAGTTCTGTCGAGGACGTGGTCAAACTGCGCACCCGCAACGCCAATGGCGACATGGTGCCCATCGGCAGCATGGTGGACGTGCGCAAGACATTCGGCCCCGATCCCGTCATCCGCTTCAACGGCTATCCATCTGCCGACCTGATTGGTGAGTCAGATCCGCGTCTGGTGTCGTCATCGCAGGCATTGCAGCAAGTGCAATCCATTGCAGACAAGGTGCTGCCGCCAGGCATGCAACTGGAGTGGACCGACCTCAGCTACCAGCAGGTCACGCAAAGCAATACCGCGCTGGTGGTGTTCCCGCTGGCGGTACTGTTGGTCTTCCTGGTGCTGGCGGCACTGTACGAAAGCTGGACGTTGCCGCTGGCCGTCATCCTGATCGTGCCCATGAGCCTGTTGTCGGCCATGACGGGCGTGTGGCTCGCGGGTGGTGACAGCAACATTTTCGTGCAGATTGGCTTGATAGTGCTGATTGGTCTGGCCTCCAAGAATGCCATTCTGATCGTGGAGTTCGCCCGTGAACTTGAGCGCAAGGGGCACAGCATCCTCGATGCCGCGCTGGAGGCATCACGCCTTCGTCTGCGCCCGATCATCATGACTTCCATCGCCTTCATCGCTGGCGTGGTGCCGCTGATGGTCGGTTCCGGCGCAGGCGCGGAGATTCGCCAGGTTATGGGAGTGACTGTGTTCGCCGGCATGCTCGGCGTGACCTTGTTCGGTTTATTCCTGACTCCTGTTTTCTACGTCGCGTTACGCAGGCTCGCGACGCGCAAGCCACGTCGCCAGGCAAATGTCGCCATGGAGGCCACCCATGTCTGACTCCACAAGGACTGATTCCGTCATGCTTCAAACGCCATCCCGCATCCGACCATGCCTACGTCGGATGCCACATCTGGTACTGCTCCCTTTGGTGGCGTTGACGCTGGCAGCTTGCGCAGTAGGGCCGAATTACAAGGCACCTGCCGCGCCCCAGGCAGTGACGTATGCCCGCCAAGACCCCGTTGCCGTGTCCCAGCTTGTACCGGAGGCCGATGCGCAATTCTGGCGGGAACTGGATGACCCGGTGCTGCACTCTTTGGTGGAGAATGCTCTTCACGCCAATCACGACATCCGCATAGCACTGTCGCGCTACGAGCAAGCCAGCGCACTGTCGCGCGAACGTCGCCAAGACTACTATCCGACGCTGGGCGCGTCCGGTGAAATCAGTACCCAGCGCGCCAGTGCTGCACAAGCACCGGATGCGTCCCGCTCCGACCGGGATAACGATCTGCATTCGGCTGGCCTATCCGTGATCTGGGAATTGGACTTCTTTGGCCGAGTGCGGCGCAGCGTGGAATCGCAGCGC
Source organism: Luteimonas padinae (assembly GCF_014652935.1). Taxonomy (GTDB): domain Bacteria; phylum Pseudomonadota; class Gammaproteobacteria; order Xanthomonadales; family Xanthomonadaceae; genus Luteimonas; species Luteimonas padinae. Next base: position 91,271 of record NZ_BMZT01000009.1, read on the forward strand.
GCCGAGACCGAGGCCAGCGCAGCCGACCTGGCGGGCGTACAAGTGGCTATGGTGGCCGAGTTGACCGACGCCTATTTCCGCTTGCGCGGCTTGCAAGTGCAATTACAGGTCGCGCGGGACAACGAAATCAACCAAGCCGATACGCTGCGGCTGATCGAGGTCTTGTTCGAGAACGGCCGGGGCACGTCGTTCGATGCCGACCGCGCCCGCACGCAATTGGCGCTGACACGCTCGCGCATTCCGCCGCTTGAAGCTGAGGCTGCTGTGGCCGCCCACCGCATTGCCGTGCTCACTGGCCGCACGCCTGCGGCGATGGCCGAAGTGCTGGATCACCCCGCAGCCTTGCCTGAGCTGCCCGCCCAGATCAACGCCGGTGCACCGGGCGATCTACTGCGTCGCCGTCCCGATGTGGCTGCGGCAGAACGTAGGCTGGCTGCGGCCACTGCGCGTATCGGCGTAGCCATGGCAGACCTGTTCCCTCGCTTTACGTTGGGAGGGCTGATCGGCACGCAGGCGTTGGGCTTTGGTTCGTTGTTCGAGCGTGATAGTGAAACGCGAATGATCTCGCTCGGTGTGGGTGGTTCCTTCCTAGACGTGGGCCGGGTGCGGTCGCGCATCGCGGCGGCCAATTCAGCCACTGCCGAAAACTTGGCGGTATACGAGCGCACGGTGCTGCGCGCCATGGAAGAAACCGAGAACGCGCTGGTACGCCTATCGCGCGCGCAGACCGAGTACGCCATGCTGGTACAGGCGACCGAGGCCAGCCGCCGGGCAGCCAAGACGGCTCGCCTGCAATTTGAGGGCGGCGCCATCCATGTTTTGGATGTGCTGGAGGCCGAACGTTCACGCTTGGAGTCCGAAGACTTGCTGGCACAAAGCGCCACCCGCAGGGCGACGGCGTTGGTGGCGGTCTACAAGACGCTGGCCGGCGGCTGGTCACACGCCTTGCCCGGACCGCAGGGCGAGGCAGTCGCGCAGCGCCACAAAAGCGGCGACAGGCCTGAACTGGATGAACTCGGTGAGATGAGCGGCTACAACGCTGCGACTCTCAAACGGCCTTTGTACTGACAACAGGAGGCGAAATGGAGATTCGACACTTACGCTGCTTTCTCGCTGTCGCCGAAGAACTACATTTCGCCCGCGCGGCGGAGAGGCTGCACATCGAGCAGTCACCGCTGTCGCGCACTATCAAGGAGCTGGAGGAGAGCCTGGGCGAACAGTTGTTCATTCGTACCAGCCGCAGCACGCGGCTGACACGGGCGGGCAAGCTGTTTCTGGAGCATGTGCCGCGCATCTTCACCGCCTTGCAGCAGGCGCGCGATAGCGTGAATGCAGCCACCAACGGCTTCCACGGTCAGTTGCGTATCGCACTGTCCGACGGCATCACGCCCTCGCGCCTGCCGTCCTTGCTGGCGCTGTGTCGGCAGGAAGAACCCGAAGTCGAGATTCGCCTGTTCGAGGTACCCTTGTCGCAGCAGATCAAGGGACTGCATGACGACCTTTACGACGTGGGCTTTGCCCAGTCCGATGAAGTTGGAGAAGGCATCACTGCCGAAGCCGTTTGGAGCGATGCGCTGATGGTGGCGGTTCCTGCACGTCATCCGCTTTTGAAGCACAAGCGCATCCCGCTGGAAGAAGTGCTGCGCTATCCGCTGGTGTTGTGCGATCCGCACGTATGCGAAGGCCATGCTCGCCAAGTCGAGCGCGTACTGCGCCGGATAGATATGGAGCCGCTGATTGCCGAACGTGTGGCTTCGTGCGATTTGATGATGGCGTTAGTGTCGGCGGGCTTTGCGCTGGGCCTAGCCGGAGCGCCGCATATCGCAGGCAGCCGTGAGCCTGGGATTGTGGCTCGGCCGCTGGCGGGTCGCTCACCCATGCTGACCACTTATGTGCTGCACCGGGAAGGTGGATCCTCGGACGTGCTGTCACGCTTTATCGAGCGTGTGCAGGCCATCGAATCGCCGGACGGCATCAGAGCCACGCCCCCCCTTGAACCCGATTCCCAAGAGGAAGTCGAGTCATGACCATGAAGCAGATCGCCCCATTCCTGTTGGTCGCCGCGCTGTCCGCTTGCGGCCAGTCCGAAACACCGAAACAGGCAACCAATGTACCGACCGTGGAAGAGCTGGTCGCAGATCCTGCGCGCCTGAGGGAGCTGCGCCGCCAGTGCAAGACCGAACGCCCGACGATGGGAGACGTGCTGTGCAACCGGGTGGCCGAGGCGACGAACAAGCGCTTCTTTGGCTATGGAAACACGCCCTACACGCCGCCGAAGTTCTGATTGTTGGCTTTCTGCCGCGAATCTTGATTTTTCTTTCTCGACACGCCGCCGCGCGCTCACGCCTGCGGCGTTTTTACTGGTTTCGCCTCTGCATGACACCATGCTTTTTGCATCACCTTGCTGCCGATAACGGTCTTTGACCGGCACTGAACCGGCACCGATCCTGACGCCTGCGGCACGCCTTTGTGCCGCGTTTTCCACGGGGAATCAGCGCAGGAGAAATCGGAGGCCAGGGTATGCAAGCTCAGGGCGTGTTGTTCGGGCAGATCGCCGCCGTCTTCGGCATCGTGATCGCCGGTGTGTGGGGTGCCACGCAATGGACCGCCGCCGCCTTGGGCTACCAGCTACGCCTGGGCCCGCCCTGGTTCGACTTCCACGGCACGCCGGTCTATTACCCGTGGAAGCTGTTCGAGTGGTGGTTCTTCTTCGACGCCTACGCGCCGCAGGTGTTCGACACCGGCGGCATGATCGCGGCGAGCAGCGGCCTGCTGGCCGTGGTGGTCGCCATCGCCATGTCGGTGTGGCGCTCGCGCCAGGCGCGCAAAGTGACGACCTATGGCTCGGCCCGCTGGGCCGATGTCGCCGACATTCGCAAGGCCGGGCTGACGCAGCCCGCCGGCGTCTTTCTCGGCCAGCATGACGGCCACTACCTGCGGCACGAAGGGCCGGAACACGTCCTGACCTTTGCGCCCACGCGCTCGGGCAAGGGTGTGGGCCTGGTGGTGCCGACGCTGCTGTCCTGGCCGGCATCCGCCGTCATCCACGACATCAAGGGCGAGAACTGGCAGATCACCGCTGGCTGGCGCAGTCGATTTAGCCACTGCCTGCTGTTCAACCCGACCGATGCCAGTTCGGCGGCCTACAACCCGTTGCTGGAAGTGAGGCGCGGCGCGCACGAGGTGCGCGACGTGCAGAACATCGCCGATATCCTGGTCGATCCCGAAGGGGCGCTGGAGAAGCGCAACCACTGGGAGAAGACCAGTCATGCGCTGCTGGTCGGCGCGATCCTGCATGTGCTCTACGCGGGAGAGGACAAGACGCTGCGCGGCGTGGCGAACTTCCTCAGTGACCCGGCTTGCCCGTTCGAGCTGACGCTGCATCGGATGATGACCACGCGGCATCTTGGAGATGTACCGCATCCCGTTGTCGCGTCCGCCGCCCGCGAAGTGCTCAACAAGTCGGACAACGAGCGTTCCGGCGTGTTGAGCACCGCCATGTCGTTCCTCGGCCTGTACCGTGATCCGACCGTGGCCGCAGTCACGTCGCGCTGCGACTGGCGCATCGCCGATCTGATCGCGTCTGCATCCCCTGTGTCGTTGTATCTGGTGGTGCCGCCTTCGGACATCAGCCGCACCAAGCCGCTGATCCGGTTGATCCTCAACCAGATCGGGCGCCGGCTCACCGAATCGCTGGATGGCAGTGACGGCATCCAACGCCGCCACAAACTGTTGTTGATGCTCGATGAGTTCCCGGCGCTGGGACGTCTGGACTTCTTCGAGACGGCCTTGGCCTTCATGGCGGGCTATGGCATCCGCAGCTTCCTGATCGCCCAGTCGCTCAACCAGATCGACAAAGCCTACGGCCAGAACCATTCGATTCTGGACAACTGCCATGTGCGCGTGACCTTCGCCACGAATGACGAACGCACGGCGAAACGGATCTCCGAAACGCTGGGCACGGCTACCGAACTGCGTGCGCAGCGGAACTACGCAGGCCATCGACTTGCGCCGTGGCTCGGCCACCTGATGGTGTCCCGCCAAGAGACGGCGCGGCCGCTACTGACGCCCGGCGAAGTCATGCAGCTTGCGCCAGACGAATCAGTGGTGATGGTGTCCAGCGTCGCGCCGATCAAGGCCAAGAAGTTGCGCTACTACGCTGATGCCAATTTCAAGCAGCGGGTACTGCCGCCGCCTGCGCTAACGGCAGGCCGCTATGCCGATGTGCCGCCTGCACGTCCCGATGACTGGAGCGGTTTGGCGATCCCGGCCGTGCCTGCGGCACAGGCCACGGCATCTGCCGATGACCTGGGTGGCTCCGACGACGGCGGCCCCCGCCGTCAGCCCGAGCTGTCCGAAACCGTCGCCTACGACCCCGAACCCGATTACACGCCCAGCGACTTGGCGCTGCTCGATGACGACGACATGCCCCCGCTGCTTCCCGACCAGTTCGACCCCGCCCTGCAACGCACGGCGCGGCTGGCATCTCTCGACCCCAACGACGGAATCGACATATGAGCCAATACCGATTGAACCTGTTCATCCAGCACGAGCACGCCAAGCGTCTGGACGAGCTGGCCGCGAAGAAAGGCGTGTCAAAGTCCAGCATCGTCGCCGCTGCCTTGGCGTCCTGGCTGTCACCCGATGCCGGCGACCAGCGTGAGGCCGCCATCGCCAAACGACTGGATCGCCTGTCGCGGCAGGCCGAGCGCCTGGAGCGTGACCAGAACATCCAGATCGAGACGCTGGCGCTATTCGTCCGCTACTACCTGACCGTCAGCACGCCGGTGCCCGAAGCCCATCAGGATGCGGCTCGCGCGCAGGGCAAGGCGCGCTTCGAGCAGTTCGTCGAACAGTTAGGCCGCCACCTGCTGCGTGGCCGCAGCCTGGTACGGGACGTGGTGGAAGAACTGCATCCCCAGGATCGTGAGTTCGAGATGCGCATGGATGACGCGGCCGCGATGGCCGCCGCCCATGAACGCACTGCGGAGCGTGCGTCATGAGTGCCGTTCCTCAAATCCCGCCCGAACCGCGCTCATCCGCTGCAGCATCCCAGGATCGCCGCATCCAGATGCTGCGCACGGCGATGGGGCCGGTGATCGCCGCTGCGCTGGAAGACCCGGACGTGGTGGAAGTGATGCTCAACCCCGACCGGACATTGTGGGTGGATCGGCTGTCCTCTGGCCGTATGCCGCTTGGCGTCGAACTGCCCGAAGCCGATGGCGAACGCATCATCCGGCTGGTGGCTGCCCACGTCGGCGCGGAGGTGCATCGCGGCCAACCGCTGCTGACCGCTGAACTGCCGGAGACCGGCGAACGCTTCGAGGGCATCCTGCCGCCCGCCGCACCCGGCCCGGCCTTTGCGCTACGCAAGCGTGCCGTGAGCATCATCGGTCTGGATCGCTATGTGGCCGATGGCATCCTGACCACTGGGCAGGCCGAGTTTCTGCGTCATGCCGTGCGCGAGCGGCACAACATCCTGATCGCCGGAGGCACCAGCACCGGCAAGACCACGCTGGCCAATGCCTTGCTGGCCGAGATCGCCGCCACCGGCGACCGCGTGCTGGTGCTCGAAGACACCATCGAACTGCAATGCGCGGCCCGCGACCATGTGCCGCTGCGCACCCGCGCCGGCGTCGTGTCCATGACCGAGCTGGTGCGGGCCACGATGCGGCTGCGGCCCGACCGCGTGATCGTCGGCGAAGTGCGCGGCGGCGAAGCGCTGGATCTGGTGAAGGTCTGGGGCACCGGCCACCCCGGCGGCATCGCCACCATTCATGCCGGCTCCGCGTTGGGCGCGCTGCTGCGCCTGGAGCAACTGATCCTCGAAGTGGCGGTGAATCCGCCCCGCGCCCTGATCGCCGAGGCGGTCAATGTCGTGATCCACATCGCAGGCCGCGGCCGCAAGCGCCACGTCGAAACCATTTCCCGCGTCGTCGGTTTCGACGGCGCGGGCTACCGCCTGGCGGATGCGCTGGAAGCACCGTTTCCCGAGCTGCCGCCGGTTCCTCTTACAGCCGCTGCCGCTACGCCTTCCTCGATCCCTGAACAACCTGGAGAACTGCCATGACGCACGTTGATGCTTTCCGTCTTTCTGTAAACCCGCTTTCCCCGCTGCCCATGCTGGCGCGTTTGCATCGCCTGGCCCGACCCGCAGGACAAGGGTTGCTGCTCGCGGTGTTGATGCTGTTGCTGGCGGGCACGGCGCAGGCCGCCGGTTCCTCAATGCCGTGGGAAGGCCCGCTGCAATCCATTCTCGAATCCATCCAGGGGCCGGTAGCCCGCATCGTCGCGGTGATCATCATCATCGCCACCGGCCTGGCGTTGGCCTTCGGCGATACCAGTGGCGGCTTTCGCAAGCTGATCCAGATCGTCTTCGGCCTGTCCATCGCCTTCGCGGCTTCGAGCTTCTTCCTGTCGTTCTTCAGCTTCTCCGGCGGGGCCGTCGTATGAGCACGGCCACCGATCTTCCGGGCTTTGAAGTGCCGCTGCATCGCTCGCTGACCGAGCCGATCCTGCTGGGCGGTGCGCCGCGCACCGTGGCGATTGCCAACGGCACGCTGGCCGCCGCCGTCGGGCTGGGCCTGCAACTGTGGATTCCCGGCGTGGTGCTCTGGATCGCCGGCCATTCGCTGGCGGTCTGGGGCGCGCGCGTCGATCCGCAGTTCATGCAGGTCTTCGCCCGGCACATCAAGCACAAGCCGCTGCTGGACGCATAGGGGAGTGCCGACATGCTGAACCTTGCCGAATACCGCCAGCGGCCCGCACTGCTGGCCGACTGGCTGCCCTGGGCCGGGCTGATCGGGCCGGGCGTCGTCTTGAACAAGGATGGCTCGTTCCAGCGCACGGCACATTTTCGCGGGCCGGATCTGAACAGCGCCACGCAAGGCGAGCTGATCGCCACGTCGGCACGCTTGAACAACGCACTGCGCCGCCTGGGGTCGGGCTGGGCCTTGTTCATCGAAGCCGAGCGCTGCGCAGCGGCGGGCTATCCACGTTCCGATTTCCCCGAGCCGTTGTCCTGGCTGGTGGAGGAAGAACGCCGTGCAGCCTTCGAGGAATCCGGCCACCACTACGAGAGCGCCTATCACCTGACGCTGGCCTACCTGCCACCAGAAGAATCCCGCGCCCGTGCCGCCAAGATGCTCTATGAGAATGCGCCGGGCGATGGCGTGGACTGGCAGGGTCGGCTGGAAGCCTTCGTGGCGGAAACGGATCGCGTGTTCGACCTGCTCGACGGCGTGATGCCGGAGATTGCCTGGCTCGATGACAGCCAGACACTGACTTACCTGCACGCCACGGTGTCCACGCGGCGCTACCGCGTCGGCGTACCCGAGGTGCCATTCCACATCGACGCATTGCTGGCCGACTCCGCGCTGGTCGGTGGTCTGGCACCCATGCTGGGCGATCAGCACCTGCGCGTGGTGTCGGTGCGAGGCTTTCCGACCTCGACTTGGCCGGGGATTTTGGACGACCTCAACCGCTTGGGCTTCGGCTATCGTTGGGCAACCCGGTTCCTTTGCCTCGACAAAGCCGAAGCGGAAAAAGAGCTTGGACGCCTGCGTCGCCAGTGGTTCGCCAAGCGCAAGAATGTCGTCGCGCTGTTGCGTGAAACGATCTTCCAGCAGGAAAGCCCGCTGGTCGATACCGACGCCAACAACAAGGCCGCCGATGCAGACGCCGCCTTGCAAGAACTGGGCAGCGATCAGGTGGCCTTCGGCTACCTGACGGCTACCGTGACAGTGCTCGACACCGACCCTGCCGTGGCCGACGAGAAGCTGCGCATGGTAGAGCGCGTCATTCAGGGGCGCGGCTTCGTCACCATCCCCGAAACCTTGAACGCGGTGGATGCCTGGCTGTCGTCCATTCCCGGTAACGCCTACGCGAATGTGCGCCAGCCCATCGTCTCGACGCTGAACCTGACGCACATGATGCCGCTGTCCGCCGTGTGGGCCGGGCCGGAGAAGAACGCGCATCTGGATGGCCCGCCGCTGATCGTCACCCGCACCGATGGCGCGACGCCGTTCCGGCTGGTGACGCACATCGGCGATGTGGGCCACACGCTGGTCGCCGGGCCAACCGGCATGGGCAAGTCGGTGCTGCTCGCCACGCTGGCAATGCAGTTTCGCCGCTATCCCGGCTCGCGCATCTTCGCCTTCGACATGGGCCGCTCGATGCACGCCACCATCCTCGGGCTGGGCGGCGAGCATTACGACCTCGGCAATGACGGGGCGATTGCTTTTCAGCCATTGGCCCGCATCGACCAGGAGGGCTACCGCACCTGGGCCGCCGAATGGGTGGAAGGCCGCCTGTTGCATGAAGGTGTCGTCATTGGCCCGGACGAGAAGGCTGCGATCTGGTCGGCACTAGGCAGCTTGGCCGGTGCGCCAGCGGAGCAACGCACGCTGACGGGCCTGTCGGTACTGCTGCAATCGAACGCACTGCGCCAGGCGCTTGCGCCCTATGTGCTGGGCGGTGCCCACGGCAAGCTGCTGGATGCCGATGCCGACCGCCTGGGTTCCGGCGGCGTGCAGTGCTTCGAGATGGAAGAACTGATGCACAGCAAGGCGGCGGTGCTGGCCGTGCTGGGCTACCTGTTCGCCCGCTTCGATGAACGCTTCGACGGCGCGCCCACGCTGCTGATCCTCGATGAAGCCTGGCTGTTCCTCGATGACCCTGTGTTCGCCGCCCGCATTCGCCAGTGGCTCAAGACGCTGCGCAAGAAGAATGTCAGCGTCATGTTCGCCACGCAGTCGCTGGCCGACATCAAGGATTCGAGCATTGCACCGGCGGTGATTGAAAGCTGCGCGAGCCGGATTTTTCTGCCCAACCCGCAGGCCACCGAGCCGCAGATTCGCACGATCTACGAAGGCTTTGGGCTGAACTCTCGCCAGATCGAGATTGTGGCGACCGCGCAGCCCAAGCGGGACTACTACTACCAATCGCGTCTGGGCAATCGCCTGTTCGACCTCGACCTGGGGCCAACCACGCTGGCCTTCGCCGGGGCATCCACCCCACAAGACCAACGCGACATGGATCGCATGCTGCTGGACGCAGGCACACCTGGCTTTGCCGGTGCCTGGCTACGTCATCGCGGCCTCGATTGGGCGGCCGACCTGTTGCCGTCCGCACCGGCGGCCACTTCCTTTCTTTCCCAACCACAGGAGAACTTGCCATGAAGACCAAGCCCCGTCTGCTGTCTGTCTCGCTTGCCGCCGTGCTGTCGGTGTCGCTGCTAATCGTTCAGCCCGCATCCGCGCTGACGGTGTTCGACCCGTCCAACTTCGTGCAGAACACGCTGACCGCCGTGCGCACGTTGGAGCAGATCAACAACCAGATCAACCAACTCCAGAACGAAGCACAGATGCTGATGAACCAGGCGCGCAATCTGGCGAATCTGGACTTCAACATCGTCAATCGCCTGCGCTCGACGCTCGCCACGACCGAACGCCTGATCGCGGAGGCACGCGGCCTGGCCTACGACGTGCAGAGCATGGATGCGACCTTCGCCCGGCTGTACCCGGAGCAGTACGCCGCGACTGTCAGCGGCGACCAGATGGTGCGCGACGCGCAGGAGCGCTGGAAGAACACCTTGAATGGCCTGCATACCGCGATGCGGATGCAGGCGCAGGTGTCGCAGAACCTGGCAAAAGACGAAAGCGCACTGTCCGATCTGGTCAGCCAAAGTCAGTCCGCCACCGGCGCGCTGCAAGCCATGCAGGCGACCAACCAGCTTCTGGCCTTGCAGGCCAAGCAGTCCATCCAGGCGCAGCAACTCCAGATCACGCAGGAACGCGCCGCCGCGCTGGAACTGGCACGCCAAGCAGCGGCTGTCGAGCGTGGCCGTGAAGTGACGCGCCGCTTCCTGGGTGATGGCACGCCGTACACGCCGCAGCGCGTGGATTTCTACGGCAACTGACGGATTGCCGCCATGAATGACGTGACGGTCATTGACCGCTTCCTCGCTACCTTCTCGCGCTACATCGACTCGGGCTTTGGGCTGCTGCAGGGCGAAGTCGCGTTCCTCACGGCCACGCTGATCGTCATCGACATGACGATTGCCGGGCTGTACTGGGCGATGAGCCACGCCACCGGCCAGGGCGAGGACGTGATCGCCAAGCTGCTGCGCAAGGTGCTGTACGTCGGCGCCTTCGCCTACATCATCAACAACTTCAACTGGCTGGCCAGCATTGTCTTCCGCTCGTTCGCGGGCCTGGGCCTGACGGCCAGCGGCTCGACGATGAGCATGGGCGAATTCCTGCAACCGGGACGCCTGGCCAAGACCGGCATCGACGCGGCAGCGCCGATCCTTGAGCAGATCAGCGACATGGCGGGCTTCCCCGAAGTGTTCGTGAACATGACGCCCATCGTGGTCATGTTCCTGGCTTGGGCGGTGGTGATCCTGTGTTTCTTCGTGCTGGCGATCCAGCTTTTCATCACGCTGATCGAGTTCAAACTGACCACGCTCGCGGGCTTCGTGCTGGTGCCGTTCGCGCTGTGGAACAAGACCAGCTTCCTCGCCGAGAAGGTGCTGGGCAACGTGGTGTCCTCGGGCATCAAGGTGCTGGTGCTGGCCGTCATCGTCGGCATCGGCTCGGGCCTGTTTGCCGAGTTCCAGGTGCATCCGGCCGAGCCGTCCATCGACCATGCAGTGGTCATCATGCTGGCCTCGCTCACGCTGCTGGCGTTGGGGATCTTCGGGCCGGGCATTGCCACCGGGCTGGTATCCGGTGCACCGCAGCTTGGCGCAGGCGCGATGGCCGGTGCTGCGATTGGTGCCGCAGGCGCGGCGGTTGCCGTAGGTGCCGCCGCCACCGGCGTGGGCGGTGCCGTGATGGCCGGAGCGCGCATGGCACCGGCTGCCGCCAAGCTCGCCGGGGCTGGCGCGCGGGCCGCGACTTCGGCGGCTGGCAGCGCGAAGTCGGCTTTCCAGGCCGGTTCTGCCGCTGCGGGCGGCGGAGCCAAAGGCGCGATGGCTGGACTGGGCAGTGTCGCCAAGGGCGGCGCACAGGCCGCTGGCCAGCGCGCCGGTGCAGGCATCAAAGCGGCGGCAGCCAAGGCGGCCGCGCCATTCAAAGCAGGCTGGCAAGGCTCCGGCACCGATGGTGGCTCAGGCGGTGGCGCTGCCAGCTCCGGGCAGGCCACCACAGGCGATGCCGCTGGCGACACGGCCAACACGCAGAAGCAGGAACAACCCAGCTGGGCCAAGCGCCTGCAACGCCGCCAACGACTCACCCAGGCCACCACCACGGCCGCGCACACGCTGCGCGGTGGCGACGGCGGCGGTTCGGGCCAAGGCCCGAGCCTGCGCGATTCCGATAGCTGACTTTCAAGGAGAACCCCATGCGATTCAAACGACCGCAGGTGCGCTATGCCGATACGCCGCAGCCTGCCACCCCGTATCAAGCCGCTGCCCAGGTGTGGGACGAGCGCATCGGCTCGGCCCGCGTGCAGGCCAAGAACTGGCGATTGATGGCCTTCGGCTGCCTGGTGCTCGCGCTGCTGATGGCCGGTGGCCTGGTGTGGCGCTCGGCCCAATCCATCGTCACGCCCTATGTCATCGAAGTCGATCAGTCCGGCCAGGTGCGCACCGTGGGCGAAGCGGCCACGCCGTACCGGCCCACCGATGCGCAGACGGCACACCATATCGCGCGGTTCGTGACGCTGGTGCGCTCACTGTCCATCGACCCCATCGTCGTGCGCCAGAACTGGCTCGATGCCTACGACTACACCACCGACCGAGGCGCGGCGGTGCTTAACGACTATGCGCGGGTGAATGACCCGTTCGCCCGCATCGGCAAAGAGTCGGTAACGGTACAGATCACCAGCGTGGTTCGCGCCAGCGATGCGTCGTTCAACGTGCGCTGGATGGAACGCCGCTACGTCAATGGCGCGGCGGCCGGGCTGGAGCGATGGACGGCGGTGGTGTCCATCGTGCAGCAGACCCCGCGCACCGAAGAACGCCTGCGCCGCAACCCGCTGGGCATCTACGTCAATGGCCTGTCGTGGAGCCGTGAACTGGATTCGTCTGAAGGAGTGAAGCCATGAATGTGCCTTTCCGTTTTTACGCTTTGCCGCTTGTCGTGCTGGCCTTGGCCGGCTGCGCCACGCAGGGCAAACCCCCGCCAGTGATTTCCTTGGATGAGCCGGTACAGGCGGAGCCTTTGCCGGAAATGCCTGTGCCGATCGAGGTGGTCACTATTGCAGAGCCACTGCCATTGCCTGAGCAGTTGAAGCCAGTGCCGGAGGAAAAGGATGCGAAGCCTGCGCCTGAACCGGCTGATGAGACGGTACGTGTCTCGAAAGCCAATGCCGAGGCACGGGTGGCTCCGACGCGCGAAGGCTATGTCAATGCGATCCAGGTCTGGCCGTATAGCGATGGCGCGCTGTACCAGGTCTATGCGTCAGTAGGTCGCGTGACGGTGATCGCGCTCCAGCCTGGCGAGGAACTGGTGACGGTCGCTGCGGGCGATACCGTGCGCTGGATCGTCGGTGACACCTCCAGCGGCAGCGGGGCCGATCTGCGCGTCAATGTGCTGGTCAAGCCTATCCGTTCCAGCTTGAAGACCAATCTGGTCATTACCACCAGCCGCAGGACGTACCTGCTGGAACTGACTTCGACCGACAAGGCATGGATGGCGTCGGTGTCCTGGGACTACCCGAAAGACCGAATGCTGGCCTTGCGGCGCCAAGCCCAAGCCGCCAACGCTGCCGCGCCGGTCGATGCAGGCTTGTCGCTGGATAACATCCGCTTTCGCTATGCAATCAGCGGCAGCAATCCATCGTGGAAACCGCTGCGCGCTTTTGATGATGGCGAGAAGGTCTATATCCAGTTCCCGGCAGGCATCGCCCAGGGCGAGCTGCCGCCGCTGTTCGTCATCGGCGCACAGGGCGACGGGCAACTGGTGAACTATCGCTTCCGCTCGCCGTACTACATCGTGGATCGCCTGTTCGGTGCGGCCGAACTGCGCCTGGGCGCTGACAAGGGCGATGTAGTGCGCATCGAGCGCACCGATGGCATTGCCGGGAGGAACTGAGCATGAGCCAGGACGACACTCCCGACCTTGCCACGCCGCAGGCGGACAAGATGGCACCCGAGGCGGTGGCGCTGCGCGCCCAACCGCGCCCGGTCACGCGTCTGAACCGACGCACGCTGGCCATCCTCGCTGGCGGCCTGTCGGTTGGCGTGATGGGCGCGCTGATCTGGTCACTGCAACCGCAGCAACGCGGCGCGGGCGAATCCACCGAACTGTACAACGTGGATCGTGTATCGCGCTCGGAAGGCCTCGACCAACTTCCTGCCGACTATTCCAAGTTGCCAGCGCTGCCGCCCGACGTGCCGGAGCTGGGGCCACCGCTACCGGGTGATCTGGGGCCGGCCATCGTCAATTCGCAGCAGCCGGTCGCCGCCACCTATGCCGCGCCCGGCTACGACCCCAACGATGCGCTGCACAAGGAAGCAGAAGCGGCGGCAGCTTCAACGGTGTTCTTCCGCACCGGCTCCCCGCAGGCCGCGCCCGTGGCGCAGTCGCAAGTCGCTGCCGCGCCGGGCTTCGCCGCCAATGCCGCTTTCGATCCACTGGCCGCTGGCCCGGCCTCGACGGCGGCCCAGCCTGCTGATCCGACTGCCGTGCAGAACCGGCAAGACCAGAAAGAGGCGTTCCTGACAGGCGGTTCTACGGAAACCCGTAACTCCGGCAACCTGCAAATGCCCACCTCGCCGTATCAGGTGATGGCCGGAACGGTCATTGCCGGGGCACTGGTCACGGGCATCAAGTCCGACTTGCCGGGCGACGTGATCGCCACGGTGACGGAACCGATCTACGACACGGCCACTGGCAAGTTCCTGCTGATCCCGCAGGGATCTCGCATACTGGGCAAGTACAACAGCCAGGTCAGCTACGGCCAGAGCCGCGTGCAGGTGGTGTGGAATCGCATCATCCTGCCCGACACGTCATCACTCACGCTCGACAACCTGATCGGCACCGACCCGGCAGGCTATGCCGGTCTGGAGGACAACGTGGACTGGCATTGGGATCGGATCTTTGCAGGTGCCGTGCTGACCACGCTGCTGGGTGTCGGTGCCGAACTGGCTGCACCTGAGAACCGCCAGGACGGCGATCGCGTCATCATCGCCGGGCGCGACAGCCTGCAGGACACCGTGAACCAGGTCGGCCAGGAAGTGACCCGGCGCAATCTCAACATCCAACCCACGCTGACCAGCCGCCCCGGCTTGCCGGTGCGCATCATCGTCAACCGCGATCTGGTGCTACGGCCTTATCAGCCGCTGTTCTTCAACAAGGGGACTTCTCGATGAGCACGACCAAGAAACTGCGGCTGGGGCCGCTACCCAAGACCGAAAGCGTCAAGCTGACCTTCGCTTGCCCGGCCAGCTTGAAAGCCGATCTCGACCGCTACGCCGCGCTGCATGCGCAGGCGTATGGCGAGGCGGTCGATGCCACGACGCTGATCCCGCACATGCTGGAGGCGTTCATGGCGGGGGATCGAAACTTCAAGCGGCTCTCAAAGTGAGGGAATGACACGAGAGCAGCTTAGGCAATCAGCGATCAGGATGGTTGCCCATCAATAGGCGCGTTGCTCGGTTGCAGTCTAATACTTTGGAGCACCTGGATTTCCTGGTTTCCGCTGTAGTCCTGTTGACTCCACGAGGGCACCGATGCGTAGTGCCGAAAAGTTTGCTTGAATTCCTCTTCCTCGAAGAATCCCAAAAGGTTTCCATCATCTCTCTCGGAGAAAGGCAGGGCATAGACGTACATGTAGCACCCCAGTCGGAATTCACACAAGACATGGGGCATCTTCGAATGAGGCTCCTTGCGGATGTACAAAGTGATCTGGGCCGATGGGTCGGGAGGGAGCATTACCACTGCAGCGGCTATCTTCGGCAAAGGAGCTTCGGAAGATTCGCCATAGCGTACCCAACGGATCGTTTTCGCCAGTGCAGGAAGTTCTTGTTCTGGAATAACAGATAGGGCGATCTTGCTCAGAGCGCGGTAGAAACTCTGTGGAACTATGGGTTTTCCCGTTCCTAGTTGCGCAGTCAGTACACCGGAAGCATCCTCAGAGATTTTCTCGGATACAACGACCATCATCTTGTCGTTGTTGCCATCACGGAACAGCCTGCCCCCTGGGAATTTAACAGTAGGCAATGACCCGCGAGCTTCAATGCCGAGAAACACCCGCTGGATATTGAGAAGCTCGACAAGGGTGGGCTCGATCTTGTCTCCGAAATACTGATTGCAATCGTCACATTCGTCAGCGAGCTTGAGGTACTTGTTGCCCAGTGCGGCTGGAATGGCATGGGCCTCCTTATTGAATTGTGCTCCAGTCTTCCTTGAGTTGCCACAAAATCGACAAGTTCTGTCTGCCTTCTTGGCATTGCCGATGTTGAAATGTTTGTCGGTTCGAGGCATGCACAAGTCATATTTCTCAAGCAAGCGCCCGAAGACCTGCAAGTGTTCATCTAGAGGTTGCTCTTGCGGATGATTGAGCTGGTGCAGTACCTGCTCATAGCGAAATTGCTCAGCCGTTGAGGACGGCGGCGTTGGCAGGAGCAGGAAGAACTCCCCGTCAGGCATGTCGTCGAGCATCTTGCGCAAGCGGAACAGATGTGGCGTTTTAGCCGCATGCCGATCGACGTAATCGTGGACCTTGTTCCTGAGTTCTGGCGTTGCGCACTGGATTGTGTCGATCGAAACCTTTGGAGGCTCGACTTTGCCAAAGATTGACGCAAAGTCGATCACTGGCCCGGCCGCTTCGGGGGTAAAAGTGACGATCAAGCCACTCGTCCCGCGCTCAGTCATGAACGTCCAATGAAAGCCATGACTAACGCCTGTCTCGGTAAATAGCACACCCGCCGCTTCCAACGCTTGACGGATGGCAAGCGCGTTGTTTGGTATAGGACTGCGCTGCCCGCGTTCGAAGTCAGCGATCGTGGAGATTGCAACCCCTGCCTTGGCGGCGAGATCTTGCTGCGACCAGCCGAGCAAGCTGCGCGCGGCACGAACTTGCTCCGGTCTTGGAATGGTTTCTGATGCCATAAAACACGATGTCAGTTAAAAAATATGACATCAATTATTCTATGAAAGAGTTTGGGAGTCAAGCCATGGGTCAAGCTGGGATGTGAAGAACTGGGCTATGCTGACAACCTGCTGTTCGCAATGTCCATCGGTTTTCGATACCGATGCAACGCGACATGGCTTGCCACTGCGACGCTCCTATGTGGCTCCTAGACCACGAAGTCGCACCTCTGCAAAGCAGCCTAAGAACGAGCTAACCTGCTGTCTCATATACAGTTTCAAGTTTTGCGTGAGCCGCATAAAAGACTTGACACCGGCCCTTTTTTGTGTCCTGCAGCAGGCCTGCAGCGCGGGGACCTCGGGTTGACCCGAGGGTGCGGATTCGCCCCCCGCGGCCTACCTTGGTCGTGGAACCGAGGGGGGTTGCCGCCCACGCAGCTGCGAGGCACCGATGTCCATCATCGACAAGGTCACCAGCCATGTTTCCGGCGTTCTCGGCAAGGGCCCCCCCGGCTTGCCGAGTCCCCACAACATGTCGTGGGGCACGGCGCACGCGAGCGTCCATGGGGGAGTCGGCCAGGCCGCCTTCCCGGGCCAGGGGGCGCCGGGCAAGGGGGGCCGGGGGCCGGATGGCCTGGGTCCGCCCGGCCTCTCGCGACCAAGCGGGCTATTCCCCGCCCCACCTCCGGGCGTCGGCCGGCCCGTCAGCCCGGGCTTGGCGCCAGTCCCGGACCGGCCCGCCGGTCCCGGCATCCCCTCTCCCGGAGCCGACCGTCCCAACGGCAACGGCTGGGGCCCCGCGCCGGACAGGCCGGCGCCCGCGACCGTGGTGCCGGGGCAGGGAGCCGAACGTCCCTCATCCCTGGTGCCGGGGCAGGGAGCCGAACGCCCCTCGTCCCTGGTGCCAGGGCAGGTCGTACGCGACGTGCTGGCGGTGCCGCGGCAGGTGCAGGGGGTGTTCCCGCCGGGCCACATGGTGAACACAGGGCAGGCGGGCGCCGCATCCGCCATGCCGGGGGCACCGCAATCCGGCCTGCCACTGACGGGCCAGGCCCAGATGGCGCAGTCCGCGCCGATGCCGCTGCCGACCGCCGCCGCACCACGCGCGGATGCTGGCGCCGCACTGCGGACGGACGTTCCGGCACAGGGCGCGCAGATCGCCCAGGGTGTACGCGCGGAGCCGGCCCATCCCGCGCCCCGGACCGCCGACGCGGCCCTGGTGGCGCGCCAGCAGGACCCGGCCCTGGCCACCCAGCAGCAGCGCAGCCCCGCATTCGCACCCTCGACGGCCGCGAACGCCGCCGCGACAACGGCCCCCGCCACGGCCCCCGCAGCCCAGGCGGCCACGGCAACGCTGGCCGCGGCAACCACCGCGACCGTCGTCGGCAGCACCATGGCCAATGCACCACCGGTAGCCGCCCCGGTGGCGGAGGCTCGCAACGCGGGCAATCCCCTGGCCGTCAACGACCGCGGCGCGCCCGCGCGGCCGGACGCCGCCGGCTACACCGGCACCGGCGAAGGCCCGCAGCGGCGCAGCCTGGACCGCCGCACGCGCGTGGCCGGTGGCGGATTGTCCGCCCTGCTCGCCGCGATGGGCGCCCAAGGCCACACCGGCGCCTCGGGCCGGGATCCCGGCGCACTCGAGCGCGAGCTGCGCGAAACGACGATGCAGTGGCTGTTCTGGCTGCTCGCGCTCATCGCCTATGGCTGCCTGGGGTTCGCGATCATCGCCCTGCTGCCTGTGGGCGGGCAGGTGCTCGGTGACTCGGCGCGGACCTGGACCGGCGGATCGGCACTGCTGGGCCTGCTGACCGCTGCTGTCGCCTGGCTGGTGGCGAAGAGGCTCGGCACGCGACGGACCTGAACGACGACACGCCATGCCTCCGATGAAGTCCCGACTGCTCCCCTTCGCCGTCGCGCTGGTCCTCGGCGCTTGCCAGGGGAGCGATGCGAGTCCGCGCTACCCGTCGACCGCCTACGAAGGCCGCGTCGACGTCGTGATCGACCCGCCCGGCGGCCGCGCCCATGACGAACGCGGCCGCGGGACCGCGCGCTTCACGCCCGCCAGCGGCGGGGCCATGAAGCTCAGCGTGATCGGCGCGATTTCCAACCCCGACGGCGATGCGGGACTTCTCCTCGACGGCCGCATGACGCGCGACGGCGGCTGGAGCGGCCGCATGGGCGATGTCCGCGTGGACATCGACGGCCAAGGCCGCGTCAGCGGCGGCGGCGTCGTGCACCCGCAGGCGTACACCGTGACCGGGCAGGTGTCCCCGGCCTCCTTCGACATGGTCGTGGTGGTTGAACTGCTCGAGCCGAACGCCGGCGGCCTGCCGCGCGGGACAAAGCTGCGCTTCACCTACGACCTCGAGCAGCCCGGCCAGGCACCGTCCACCGCGCGCCGCCGCGGCCGCCGCGCGGACATGGAAAACTGCAGGAACGTGGCCTACGAAGTCCGCCCCGTCCCCGATCCCGCAGGCGGCACGCTGGTGATGCGACGCATGCCGGTCTGCAGGGACTGAACAGAAAAGTTTCTTCTCTCAACTGAGGGGAAGAACGCGGGCGGGACATCGCGGCGCTTCGACGCATGGCCTGCTGCGGCTCATGTCCCCCGATGCCGGCCCGCCGGGCCGACATCTCCTCCTTGACTTCCCGTCAGCAGGCCACGCTCCGAAGCCGTGCAGGGTTCCGGCGGCCCGTTGCGAAAGGAGCGGCGCCCCGTAGGCCCTGCGCGACCTCCAACGTGCGACAACGTTCCGCCACCTTTTTCCAGTGGTTCCAGGTGGACCGCTTCCACCCTCCCTCCAGCGGCCGACACCCTTCCGGACTGCGGTGCAATGCCTGCTGACGGGAAGTCAAGGAGGAGGCTGTGGCCGCAGGCCGAAGCCGGGGGACATGAGCGGCAGCAGGCATCGCGCCGCAGCACGACCAACCTCACGCCGGCCTGCGCCAGGGATCAGCGCAGCGCGCGACCCCTCACGTGGGAGAAGAACCAAAAAAAACGCCCTGCCGAAGCAGGGCGTTCTTTTCGCCGCGGGCCGCTTACTGCTTGCGGGCGACCGAGGCGTTGCCTTCACCGATGGTCTTGATCACGGTGCTCACGGTTTCCATGAACATCTTGAAGACCTGGCTCATCGCGGTCAGCTCGGCGTTGAGCTCGTTGATGTTGTCGGCTTCGGGGCCGGCGGTATCGATCTCCTTGGCCTTGGCGACGATCTCCTCGCCCATCTTGTCGGCGATCTTGCCGAGGACCTGGGCGAGCGCGATCAGCCAGCCGCCGCCGCGGGCGGACGCCAGCTGGGCCTCGGCCTCGCGCATGGTGGTGGCGTTTGCAACGAAGGAAGTGATGTCGACAGCCATGATGATTCTCCGATTCGATTCGATCTGATTGGGTTGGGGTCCTGCGGGTGGATCAGTTCCAGCCCTGGCCCGGGGGCCCACGCAGCCGCCTCGATCTCGAGTTCACCGTATCGGCACGCAGGGGCGATGCCGTCGTCCGCTCCGGTGCCGCTGCGCCGGGGACGCGCGCCGCCGCCGATTCCTGGCCCGCCCTGCTGGCCTGGCGGAACCATTCCAAGGCCTTCTCCTGGCCATCGGTCTCGACGCGGCGGCTGAACTCCATCGCAAGCCGCGACTCACGCCGCTGCAAGGGAGCCAGTGCCTCGTTGAGGGAGCGGATCAGGTGGTCGGCTTCGCCCTGTTCGACGAACCCGCCCTGCAGCAGCATCTCGACCGTTTCGCGCCAGGTGGAAGCGTCGAACGCATCGGACGCCTCCGGCGGCGGCGAGGAGGCCGCGTCCTGCAGCGCCTGCTCGAAGACCCGGGCGAGCTCGTCGCGATCGTCATGCCCCAGGCTGCCTTCCTGCTGCAGCAGCTCCTGGAACTGGCCGAGCAGTGCCTTCCCCGCCGAGTCGGCCGACGCACCAGCCGTGGCCTGCACCCGCTCGTCGCCAGCCTGCTGGCTCCTGGCCAGCAGCTCGCCCGGCGTGAGCGCTCGGCGGTTCGGCTTCGTCGGGGGCGGTTGGCCTTGCATGTCGTGGTCGGATCCTGCGTGGGTCGGGGCGTTGGATCGTGTGGATCCCAGCTTCGCGTGGCGTGGCGTGGCGGACAACTGGGGCCGACCCTAGGACGGCGTCCAGTCGTTCCGGATCAGCCGGTCACCACGCGCAGCTGGTCGGTGATCGCGCGGGTGGCTTCGCCATGGCTACGACCGAGTTCGGACGCGGCGTCGCGCAGCCAGTCGTTGGCCTTGTCGAGACCATCGTCGCGCACGCGGCGCTTGTACTCCGGCTCCAGCGTGGCCTTCTGCTCGTTGACGTCACGCAGCATGGCGTCGAACTGGGCCAGCAGGCGCTCTTCCTCGTTCGCATCGAGGACGCCCTGCTGGCGCAGGTCGGCAAGGCGCTCGACAAGCTCCTCGCGGGTCTTCGGCGGCGCGGCTTCGATGGACATCCGTCAGCCGCCGCCGAAACCGAAGTCGAAGCCGCTCGAGTAGGCGCCGCCGAAGATGGTGTCGAAGTTGAAGCCCACGGCGTCGGTCATGCCCTCGCCGACGATGCCGCCGAGCCAGGAACCGATCTGCTGGCCGATGGCCTGGCCGAGGGGACCCCCGAAGTAGGTGCCGACGAGGCTGCCGACCACTGAACCGATTTGACTGCCCATATCCATGTCCTCGAAGTGGATGAAGGCCCGGCGGACTCCGGGCGCACCACGCAGTTTCCGCAGCCGCGCAGGCGTTCCAAGCTGGTGCGTACCCGACCTCGGGTGATCCCGGGGGCTCCCGCGGCGCATGCGCGGCATACTCGCGCGATGGCGACCGGTCCCGACGTCGACGCGTTCCTGCAGACCCGGCGCATGACGCTGCGCCGCCTGCGCCCTTCGGATGTCTTCGACCTGCAGTACCTCGGACGCAACGCTCGCGTTTCGGAGGCGCTGCTGGACGCGCCTGTGGACGACATCGCCTCCGCCGCGGCGCTGGTCGAGGCCTCGGCCCGCGTGCATCGCGAGCGCCCCGGCCTCGGCGTGTGGCGTGCCGATGACGCCCGGGGCTTCCTGGGATTCTTCTCGCTGATGGCGGAGTTCGACCCGCGCGAGGTCGAGATCGGCACGCGCCTGCTGCCGCGCGCGTGGGGCCGCGGCTACGCGCTCGAGGGTGGCGCGGCGCTGTGCGGGCACGCGTTCGGGACCCTGGGCCTGCCGGCGCTGGTGGGCCTGTGCGATCCGGCCAACCGCTCGGTGCCCCCGCTGCTGGCGCGCCTCGGTTTCCGCCCCGACGGCACCACCGAGCAGTTCGGCAGGCCCGCGCTGCGCATGTGCCTGCCGCGGGAGGAGTGGCGCGGGGTGCGGCGCCGCGGTCAGTCCGTGGCCGGGACGTCGCGCGAGTAGGTCCGGCCGTCGTAGCGCAGCCACACGTCGTGCCCGGCCGTCTCGAGCCGCAGGACGCTGAAGCCGCCATGCGCCGCCTGCCGCACCTCGACCACGCGTGCGCGCCCGGCCGCCGACAGCAGGCGCGCGCCCGCGGCGTCGCCCGCGTATACCCACCAGTCGGCGCCGTCGGCGCCGGACAGGCAGCGGTGGCGGCCTTCGACCAGCCAGTCGTCGCGCCCGTCGCCATCGAGGTCGAGCAGATGCGCGACGACCCAGTCGGCCTGGAAGGCGGAGCGTCCGTCGACCACGCCGCCGCTGCAGTCCAGCACGCGCGCGTCGGTCGACAGGCCGCGGAGGATGTCGTCGGGAAGCGTGGCCCCGGGTGCCGGCGCGCCAGCCACGACCTGCAGTCCGGCATTGCCGGGCATGGGTGCGGCGGGCGCGTCCGACGCCTGCGGGCCGGCGACCGCAGGCCCGCGGTCGCAGCCGGCCAGCACCATGCCGGCTGCGCAGAGCGCAGCCAGCCTGGCCGACCGCCGCGCTACTGGCGGCGACCGTCGAAGCGGCCGTCGAGGAGGTCGTGGACCCATCGGTCGATGGTGGCGGTCGGGGCCTCGATATGCACGTGCGGGCCGGTGGAATGGCCGGTGGATCCCTGGTTGCCGAGATCCTGGCCGTAGCCCACGCGCTGGCCCGGGCGTACGTCGATGCTGGACATGTGGAAGATGTAGATCAGCTCGCCCTGGTCGCCGCGCAGGATGACCGCGTTGCCGGCGTTGCCCATCGGGCCGGCGGACACGACCGTGCCCGCGACCGGAGAGGGAATGGCCTGGGCGGTCTGCGACTGCCCCTGACGGTGCAGCACGATGTCCCGGACTTCCAGCGTCTGGCCCTCGCGGACCTTGGTCTGGTAGTCGTGGTGGGGCTGCATCTGGTCGGGATGCGACACCGAGATCGCGGGCTGGTGGCCGGTGCTGTACACCGTGTAGGGCGCATAGGTCGGCGCGTCCCCCGACGGCGGCGGCGCGGGCGCGGGGCCCGGCGCAGGCGCGGGGCCCGGCGCGGGTGCAGGAGACGGCGTGCCGCCGCCCGCACCCGGGACGTGCACGACCTGGCCGGGATGGATGAGGTCGGGATTGCGGATCTGCGGGTTGGCCGAAAGCAGCGCGTCGAGTCCGACGTTGTTGCGTGCCGCGATGCCCGAAAGCGTGTCGCCGCTGCGCACNGTTGTTGCGTGCCGCGATGCCCGAAAGCGTGTCGCCGCTGCGCACGGTGACGTCATGCGTGGCGCCGGCGCCACCCGGCAGCTTCACCACCTGGCCCGGGTGGATCAGGTCGGGATTGCGGATCTGCGGATTGGCCGAAAGCAGCGCGTCGAGTCCGACGTTGTTGCGCGCCGCGATGCCCGAAAGCGTGTCGCCGCTGCGCACCGTGACTTCGCCGCCACCACCGCCACCGCCCGGCAGGTGCACCGTCTGGCCGGGGTAGATCAGGTCCGGATTGCGGATCTGCGGATTGGCCGCGAGCAGGTCGGCGACCGACAGCTGGTGGCGCGCCGCGATACCCGAGAGCGTGTCGCCGCTGCGCACCGTGACCGAACCGGCGGGCGACGACGATGACGGCGCGCCGGGGCCGTCGTTGCCGCCCGGGCCGGGCGAAGGCGCCGGCGAGGGCCCCGTAGGCGGCGGCGCGTCGCCGTCGATGCGCTGGCGCACGAACGACGTCGCCTCGCCCGCGGTGATGCGGCCGTCGCGGTTGACGTCCAGCGGCGCGTTCATGCGGTAGGCGGCGCTGCCCTGGCTGAACAGCGTCGAATCCGGGTCCGGGCGCGGGCTGCCGTAGAGCACGGTGGTGTAGACGCCCTCGAGCGTGTTGAGGTCGCCGGGATCGGAGCGGTTGTTGAAGTAGCGCTCGACGTACTGGAGCTGGTCCATCGCGCTCATCCGCGCCAGCGCGTCGGTGGACGTGCCCAGCTCGCTGGCGGTCCCGGGCATGAACTGGATCAGGCCGGTGGCGCCGCTGCCGGCGCCGTTGCGCACGCCGGGGCTGAAGCTGCCGCCGGTCTCGAAGCTCATCACCGCCATCAGGTACTCGGGCCGGGTGCCCAGGCGCTGCGCCATGGCCTCGACTTCGCGGATGAAGGCCGGCGTGACGTGGGCGTTGCCCTGCACGCCCTGGATGCGGTTGTAGTCGAAGCCGGAAGGACTGAGATGGTCTCCGGAGGCGTTCTGGACACTCTGGTTGCCGACAGGTGCGACCATCAGGAACTCCCGCTGTCATGCGGCAGGCGCCGCGCATGGCGCCATTACAGGCACGCGCGCCGGGTGTCGCCAGCTAGGTCGGACCCTAAGTGATGACGACCAGCGGCTTCATGCCGCGACCGTCGTCGCATTCATCCGTTGAAGTGCGGATCCACGCGCAGCGCACCCAGGTTGCGCTCGGCGAATCGCCTGGCCAGCTCGGGGGCGGCCTCGCGGATGGCGTCGTAGCTGTCGCGCGAACGCACGTCGGCGCGCAGCACCCAGCCGTCGCCCTCGCGGCTCAGCAGCAGGTCGGTACCCGGCAGGGTGGCGTCGGACATGCGCAGCAGGACGCGGCCATCGCCGTCGGCGCCCGTGGCGCTGCCGCCTGCCGCGAGCTTGCGCACATGGCGTTCGATCAGCTCGGCGACCGCGGTACTCGCGCCGGTGGGCGCAGGCATCGCGGCAGCCGTCTCTCCACCGCCGCGCAGTGCGTGCTGGGCCTGCCACAGCAGGGCCGGATCCAGCAGTTTGGCCTCGCCGTCGCCACCGTCCTGGCCGTGGCCACCGTGCTCGCGTTCGCCGTCGCGCGCGGCATGCACCGCGTCCTCGGTGGCGGTGCGCACCAGCCCGGCCTCGTCGCCCGCCGGTTCGCCGGCGGCCGCCTGTCCCTGCGCCAACTGTTGCTGCGCACCCTGGCGCGCGCCATCCAGCGCGCTGCGGAACCGGTCGGCCTGCGCCGGATCCGCGGGTGTGCGTTCGCGCGACTCGCCGGTGCCTTCGCGGGCGCGGGCGGCTTCCGAGGCCGATGACTGCGTGCGTTCGATGGACATGGTCTTCTCCCGTGTCGGCCGTCAGTGGCCGGCCAGATGGCGCGCCTGCAGCAGGTCCTCGGCGGCCCCTTCCTCCTGGCGTGCTTCGAGCATGGACTGTTCCCCGTTCCAGACCTCGCGCCGCTTCTGCAGCGCATCCAGGCGCGCCTTGGCGCGGAAAAACTCCGCGCGGGCCTCGGCCACGGCGGCTTCCGCGGCGCGCAGCGTCTCCTGGGCCTTGAACAGGCGCTGGCGCGCCGCCTCGGCCTGTTCGCCGAGCAGTTCGATGTGCGCCTCGCGCTGGGCCAGCGCGTTGGGCCACGGCACGCCCGGGGGCGGCGCATCAAGCAGGCGTCCACGCTGCTGCTTCTGCTCGAAATCCAGCGCGATGATCTCGCCCTCCAGCGCCAGGCAGGCGTCGCGGCAGGCCTGCGCTTCGCGCTGGCGCTCGAGCACGCGCTGGCGCGCAGCCTCGGTGCGGTGCTCGCGCAGACGGACCAGCGTGTGCAGCGGATAGCGCTTCACGGAAACAGCGCCTTCAGCGCGGCCGCCGACTGTTCGAACGGCACCAGCTCGTGCGCGGACTGCTGCAGCAGCTTGCGGATGGCGCCGATCTTCTCGATCGCGGCGTCGGCGTCGGGATCTGTGCCGCGCTTGTATTCGCCGAGCTGGATCAGCAGCTCGATGTCCTGGTACTTGGCGAGCAGCTTGCGCAGCTGGCCCGCGCCGCGCAGGTGGGTCTGGTCGACCACGCGCGGCATGGTGCGGCTGAGGCTCACCAGCACGTCGATCGCCGGGTAGTGGTAGGCGGCGGCGAGCTTGCGCGACAGCACGATGTGGCCGTCGAGGATCGAGCGCACCTCTTCCACGATCGGGTCGCCGCCGTCCTCGTCCTCGGCCAGCACGGTGTAGAAGGCGGTGATCGAGCCCTTGTCGTTGTTGCCGGCGCGCTCGAACAGCCGCGGCAGCGCGCTGAACACCGACGGCGGGAAGCCGCGCCGCGCCGGCGGCTCGCCCACCGCGAGGCCCACGTCACGCAGTGCGCGCGCGAAGCGCGTCACCGAGTCGACCAATAGCAGCACGCGCTTGCCCTGGTCGCGGAAATGCTCGGCGATGGCGGTGCCGACCCAGGCCGCGCGGCTGCGCTCCAGCGCCGGGCGGTCCGACGTAGCGACCACGATCACCGACTTGGCCAGCCCTTCCGGACCCAGGTTGTCGTGGATGAACTCGTTGACCTCGCGGCCGCGCTCGCCGACCAGCACGATCACGTTGACGTCCGCATCGCCGCCGCGCGCGAGCATGCCCAGCAGCGTGCTCTTGCCGCCGCCGGCGACGGCGAAGATGCCGATGCGCTGGCCTTCGCCGGCGGTCATGGTGGTGTCGATGGCGCGCACGCCGGTGGAGAACGGACGCTCGATCAGGCTGCGCGCCAGCGGATTGGGCGAGGCGGCGTAGATCGGCGCATCGACGGTGGCGCCGACCGGGCCAAGGTCGTCGATCGGTTCGCCATGCGCATCGAGGATGCGGCCGAGCAGGCCCGGCCCGACCCGCACCGCCGCCTGGCGCCCGCTGGCGTAGACCTCGGTGGTCGCGGACACGCCGTCGAGCGCGCCAAGTGGGGTCAGCAGCGTGAGCTGCTTCGACACGCCCACCACCTCGGCGGCCAGCCGGAACGTCGGATCGCCTTCGCCGCGAGGATTGCGCAGCTCGCACAGCTCACCGATCGAGGCCTTGAGCCCGGTCGCGCGGATGAGCGTGCCGTAGGCCTCGGCCACGCGGCCGACGCGCTCGATCGACTGCACCCTGGCCAGCGCATGCAGCAGCGGATCGGGGCCGGCGGCCGCATCCGCGAATGGCGCCGGCGAGGTGGCGCTCATGCCTGCCGCCCCGCATGGGCGGCACTGCCCGCGAGCGCGGTGCGGATGGCCTCGATCTGCTGGGCGACGCCGGCGCGGACCTCACCGGCCTCCGACACCACCACGCAGCTGGTGGGCTCCAGGCTGGGATCGTCCACCAGCTCGATCACGCCCACCGCCGGATGCGCCTGGCGCACCGCGCCCAGGCCCGCGCTGACGCTGTCGCGCACGCTGGGATGCACGCGGATCAGCAGGAACTGCTCGGCCTGCGCCGCCTCCACCGCCTGCATCACCAGCGGCGGCACCACGCTGCGGGCGTCGAAGCCGGGGGCGATGCGGTCGACGATCGCGCAGGCCAGCTCGGTGACGCGGCTGGACGCCTCGCCAAGCACGCGCGCACGGCGCTCGTTGAGCGCGGCCAGCTGTTCGGTCATCTGCAGCTCGGCCGCGGCGATGCCTTCGGCGAAACCCTGCGCATGGCCCTGCTCGCGGGCCCGGGCAAGGTCCGCGACCGCTTCCTCGTACAGGCCGTTGACGCGGTCGAGCAGCGCGTCGAGCTCGCCCAGCTTCGCCCACGCCACGGCCGGCACCACGCTCGCGCCGAGCGAGCGCGAGAACCGGCGCTGCTCGAACACGGCCACGCCGCCCGACGGGGCCGCGGCCGGCCGGGTGCTGGAGGCGTCGCTTCGGGTTTCGGCGTTCATCGTGTATCCGTCCGCGCGCTCATGCCGCGCGTGTTTCGTGGTGCGTGTAGACCCGCAGCACCGGCTTCTCCGGCAGGCGTGCAAGGGTGTCGTCGGCGGCGCCGGGCGGATGCAGCAGCCGGCACCAGTCGGCAAGCGCCGGATCGCGCCGGCGCGCCCAGGCCTGCAGTTCGGCGCGGCCCTGCCGGTCGAAGAGGTCGTGCAGCGGGGCCGGATCGTCGCCGGCCATCGCCGCGTCCAGCGCCTCCCGGAAGCCGGCCGTCGCGTCGCCGAGCCGGTCCGGCGGCAGCCTGCCGTCCCAGACCGACTGGTCGAGGGCCAGCAGGTAGCTGTTGCCCAACGTCGCCTTCAGGCGGCGCACCGGCTCCCGGCGCACCTCGGCGCGGATCGGTGGCGCGTGGGCGAGGATGCCGAGATCGCGGCACAGCGCGTCCACGCGCGCGCGGCGCCAGCGGCCGCGGATGGCCTCCGGGTCGCGCGACGGATCGGGCGCGAGCAGTGCCAGCGCCGGCCCGCCAGCAAGCCAGGCCGCAAGCAGGCGGCGGCCCAGCGCGCTGCCGCGCGCGCGCGCGGCCAGGTCGGGATCGAGCGGCGTTCCGGCATCGTCCAGCCACCCCGCGTCGACCTCGGCCAGCAGCGCCCGCAGCGACATGCCTCAGCCGTTCCAGACCTGGCCGGGTGCCTGCTTGTCCTGCGTCGCACCGCGCAGGCGGCCACGGAAGGCCACCAGCAATCCGAGCAGCACCACCACGCCGGCCGCGATCGCGAGCGCCACCGGGCTGATCGCCGACAGCGCCGGGCCCTGCGGCCGCTGCGCCGGCATCGCCGGGGCCTCGGCGAACTTGACCGTCACCTTGTTCAGATCGGTCAGGCCCTTCACCGAATCCTTCATCAGCAGTTTGATGTCGGTTTCGCGGTCGCGCATGCTGGCGCCCGGGGCCTCGAAGATCGCCACCGCCACCGTGGAATCCTGGCTGGTGCCACCGAGCGGGTCACGCTCGGCAAGGGTCACGTGCACGCGCGCGTCGACCACGCCCGGAAAGCGCGACAGGGTATCGGCGAGCTCCTGCTGCAGCGCGCACTGCTCGCGCCCGCGCTCCTCGGTGGAGGAGGACGCGAAGCCTTCCTTCTTGAACACGTCGCAGCCGTTGGCGAACTGCTCGCGCGGCAGCCCCTTCGCGGCCAGCACCTGCATCGCATAGGGGAAGTCGGACGTCGCGACGCGGATTTCCCAGCCCGTCTTCGACGGCGACGGGTTCTTGTCGGCGTCCACGCCGGCGGCGATGAGCGCGCCCATCACCTGGTTGGCCTGGACTTCGTCGAGCTGGCTGTACAGCGGCTTGCCGCCGCATGCGGCGAGCAGCGCGGCCGCCGCGAGCGCGGCAAATGCCGCGCGCGGCGACCGCGACCACGGGAGGAACTTCATGGACAGGCCCCCGCGGTCAGGACTGCTGCCGGAACAGCTGCTGGATGCCGTCCGAGGTCCGGTTGGCAACGTTCGACGTCAGTTCCGCCTGGAACAGGAACTGATGGCACTTCATCGTCATCTCCATCATCTGCCCGGGCGTGAGCTCGGCGATGTTGCCGCTCATGCTCCGCGACAGCGCGTTGATGTTGTCCGCGCCGGTGTTGAGGTTGTTGATGGCCTCGATCAGCGCCCGCGTGCCCTCGGAGGGCTGCGCCGGCGTGATGTCGGCGACCTGCGGAGTGCCGCCCACCTGCTGCGGGCCCGAGGCCCCGCCACTGCGCTCGAGCGCCGCGGCGAAATCACGGACGTCGTAGGGCGTGGCATGCGACAGCCCCCCCGTTCCCTGCGGGCCGGCCTGCCCGGCCATCGCCGGGTCCATGGCCGCCACCTGGATGGCTTCGATCATCTCGATCTCCTGTTGCGGCGCTTAGCCGCGCTTGCCCAGCGTCTCCAGCGCCTGGCCCACGCTGTTCTGCGAGGTCGAGGCGTTGTTCGACATGAACTGCATCTTGAGGCTGGCGGCGGTCAGCTGGACCATCGACGAAGGCTGGTCGTCGCCGGCGCCGATGTTGGCCGACATGTCGGTGATGACGGCCGCCTGCGAGTCGAGCGTCTGGCCCCAGGCGCGCGACATGGCTTCATACCAGCTGCCACGGTCGCCGGCGGACGAACCGCCGCGGATGCCGCCGGCGCCGCTGGTGGCCGCCGCGCCCGCGATGAACTGGCCAAGGCCCGGGGTTCCTGCTGCGATATTGGTCATGGTTCTCTCCTTTCCCTTCTGTGTTGTCTTCGGTGGTGTGTCCAGGTGCCCGCGCTCCCACGCGGTGCGTGCTACATCCGCAGCGGCGTGACGTCGCTGCGCACGTTCGAGAAATCCTTCGGCTCGTGCTCGTCCGCGCCCGCGGCCGGCGCGGGTTCGGGCTTCAGGCGCTCCAGGCTGCCGTCCGGACGCAGCGCGTGCGCCGCGCCCTCGGTGATCGACACCAGGGTGCCGATGCCCGGCAGTTCCGCGCCGACCTCGTAGCGGTCGCCCTTGCCCGACACCAGGTGCGGGTTGTCGCCGC
The DNA here is from genome assembly GCF_014652935.1 of Luteimonas padinae. GTDB lineage: Bacteria > Pseudomonadota > Gammaproteobacteria > Xanthomonadales > Xanthomonadaceae > Luteimonas > Luteimonas padinae. The sequence continues at coordinate 120,819 of NZ_BMZT01000009.1, forward strand.
GCACGATCGACGCGACGCGGATGCGCGCCGGCTTCGGCGGCGCGGCCGGTGCCTGCCGGCGCGCGGCGGCGGACGCGGACAGGTCGACCGGGATCACGCGGACAACGCCCTTGACCTCGCGCATCGCGCGCGAGAACGACGCGGCGCGCAGCGCGGCCTCGTCCTCGAAGGCACCGGTGACTTCGACGTCGCCGTTGCCCAGGTAGCGCGTGCGCGCGGTGATGCCCTGGCCACGCAGGATCTCGGCGACGTCGCCGGCGATGTCGTCGCCGGTGCGCAGCTCCAGTCGCGCGTCGATCTGCTCCTCGGCGATCCGGCGCGCGATGCGCTCGCGCGTGGCGGTATCGGCGACCGTGCCGGTCAGGACCAGCCGGCCCTGAGGATCCAGCGAGGCCCGGCCGTCGTCGATGCCGTATTCGGGCACCAGCTGCTGCAGCTGTGCGCGACCGTCGGGTGCCTCCTCTTTCTGCGGCATGACCGCGGCGAAGATCGCCAGCGAGGCCAGCGACAGCACCGCGATCGCGGCGATGGCCGGCAGCCGGCGGGTATAGGGCCGCGCGGCCCGCTCCGGCGCCGGGCGCGGGCCCAGGCCGCCGGGCACATGGCGCTCCCAGCCGGCATCGTCGGCGGCGCCGAAGGCGATCGCGGCCTCGCCGATGCCCACGCGCTGCACGCGGTCGAGCTCGACCGGATCGCCCGGATGGATCATCGCGGTGCCCACGTGCAGAGGCGCGTCCAGCGCGCGCAGCGAGAAGCGGCCGTCGAGGAAGCTCAGCAGGGCGTGGTGCGAGGCGACGCCGGCATCGGCCAGCACCATGTCGCAGTCCTCGCCGCTGCCGATCAGGATCATCTCGCCGCCGTCCAGCTCGCGCTCGGCGCCGGAATGCAGGCCCGACACGACGCGCAGCACGACGCCGCGGTCCATCCGTGCCTCCTCGTCTTCCCGGTCCTTGCCCATGCAACCCTCCGTTGATCGAATCCTGCGACTGCCTCGTTACCCTGCGGTGAAGCGCCCGTTCAGGCGTTCACCTGCCCGGCCTGCACGATGCGCAGGTCGGGCGCGAGCTCCTGGTACGACAGCACCGGCAGCTCGAAGAAATCGACTTCCATCAGCTTGCGCAGGTGCCTGCGCACATCCAGCGAACACAGCAGCACCGGCTTCACCCCGGGCGCCTGCCGCGCCAGGTGCGCGCGCACCTCGTTGCCGAGCCGCGCCGCCAGCTCCGGCGAGATCGCCAGCTGGCTCGCGCCCCCGGCCACGCGCACCGACTGCCGCAGCTTGTCCTCGAGCTCGGGATGGATCAGCAGCACGTGCAGCGTGCGCTCGGCATCGGCGTGGCGCTCGGCGATCTCGCGCTTGAGCGCGACGCGCACGTACTCGGTCAGCAGCACCACGTCCTTCTCGCGGCCACCGACGTCGGTGATCGCCTCGAACACGTCGCGCAGGTTGCGGATCGGCACGCCCTCCTCGGCGAGACGGCGCAGAACGTCGGCCACGCGCTGCGGCGCGACCACGCGCAGCATCTCCTTCACCAGGTCCGGGTAGTCGCGCTGCATGCGCGCGAACAGGTTGGCGGTTTCCTGAATGCCGATGAAGCCGCCGAGGCGGCGCTGCAGCGCGGTGCGCGCATGCAAGTCGAGGAGATCTTCCGGCGCGAGCGCATCCGCGGTGCCGGCGGCGACCCAGTCGCCCGCGAGGACCGGGAAGAAGCCGGCCTGGCGGTTGTCGGCCGTGGCCGTGGGCGCGCGCCGGAAGGCGGCGTCGGTCCGCAGCTGGCCGGATGCCAGTCGCGCGCCGAACGCGCTCAGGCGGTAGCCGCCCTCGCCCAGGCCTTCGACCAGGCGCAGCTTCGGCGCCGGCACCGGCACGCCGAACTCGTCGCGCATGCCCTGCGCCACGGCGGAGACGCGCGACAGCAGCACGTCCTGGATCGGCGCCAGCGACGGCGACAGGTCGAGCTGCAGCGGCGCCGGCGGCGCGAGGTCGTCGACCTGTTCGGCCACTTCGGACTGGGCGACCTCGCCCTCCGGCACGCGGAAGGCGCGACGCAGGACCTGGTAGCCGTGGCGGTAGCGCCACGCGCTCATGCCCAGCAGCGCCAGGCCCAGGACCAGGAACACCGGCTTCGGGAAGCCGGGCACCAGCGTCATCAGCAGCGCTAGCAGCCCGGTGATCAGCATCACCCGCGGCTGGCCGCTGATCTGGCGGCCGATGGCCGCGCCCAGGTGCTTGTCGTCGACCTCGCTCGTGGTGCGCGTGACCACCAGGCCGGCGGCGATGGTGGCGAGGATGGCCGGGATCTGCGAGACCAGGCCGTCGCCGATGGTCAGGATGCTGTAGGTGCGGGTGGCGTCGGCCAGCGCCATGTCGCGCTGGAGGACGCCGATGGCGAGGCCGCCGAGCAGGTTGATGATGATGATGACGATGCCGGCGATGGCGTCGCCCTTGACGAACTTCATCGCGCCGTCGAGGGCGCCGTGCAGCTGGCTCTCGGTCTCGAGGTGGCGGCGCTTGCGCTTGGCCTCGTCCTTGTCGATCAGCCCCGAGCGCAGGTCGGAGTCGATCGACAGCTGTTTGCCGGGCATGGCGTCGAGGGTGAAGCGCGCCGAGACCTCGGCCACGCGTTCGGCGCCCTTGGCGATGACGATGAACTGCACCACGGTGATGATCAGGAACACCACCAGGCCGACGACGAGGTTGCCACCGGCGACCATGTTGCCGAAGGTCTCGACGATGTGGCCGCCCTCGGCGTCGAGCAGGATCGAGCGCGTGATCGCGATCGACAGCGCGAGCCGGAACAGCGTGGTGAGCAGCAGCACGCTGGGGAAGCTCGAGAACGCCACCGGCGACGGGATGTAGATGCCCAGCAGCAGCAGGCCGAAGCCGATGGAGATGTTCACCGCCACCAGCGCGTCGATCACCACCAGCGGCAGCGGCAGGATCATCACGCTGATGATCAGCACCGCCGCGACGGCGAGCACGATGTCGCTGTAGCCCAGGCCTGCGCGCTTGCCGTTGGCGGGTGCCGCGAAGAGGTTGTCGATCAGCGCGCGCATGCCTGCATCCCCTTCATGCGGCACGCCGCGGGCGTGGCGTGGCCACTCCCGTTTGCGTGCTCTGCCATGTGATTCGCCTGCCGCATTGATCGCTGACCCCATGCGTCACTTTGTGGCAAATTACGATAGTCTCGTTGCAAGGGCAATCGCGGTAAATTCTGGTCGGGCGTTTCCGGTTCGCACTTCAGGGACAGGGCCAAACGCCTGTAATGGCAGGGAAATTTTGCGGCAACAATTAAATGTGACGACGTTCGCTCTTTATGAGGCCTCGACCTCGGGTTTCCCCGTAGTGACAAGGTCGTCGGCATCAAGGTCGGTGACGAAATTGACGCTCTGGGCACCGACGCCGATGGTGAATACGCGTCCCGAGCGCGACTTCACCAGCACGAGGCGTTCACGCGGACCCAGCGGAAGGATCTGGAGGATCGACAGCGGTGCGTCGGTGCCGGTCAGCTTGTAGCGCCGCCGTACCAGGCGCAGGACGACCAGCAGCCCGGCAATGATGAAAGCCAGGGGCAGCAGGATCGCCAGCAGCTCCCCGGCGACGGACGAGGTCGCCGGAGCTTCGGAGACGGCTTCGGCCGACATGGCAGTGCCACTTGCGAGGGACAGGATGGCGGTGATGGCAGTCAGGGTTTGCTTCGACATGTGGGGACGTTCCGGCCTCGGGGATCGCGCGGAGGGCGCGCGCGCAGCCTACCGCAGCCGCCTGTGCCGCCGTTGCGCGACGGAACCCGCTGCATGACGCCGGCCAGGGGCACCGCAAGCCGCACGCAGGCGGCCCGGGATGGCGATGGGATGGTGGCGTCGATGCTCGAGGCGATCCCGTTCCCCTGCGCCGCATTCACCCGTGGCGATGGCGGCCTGGTCGCCGCCAACCGCAGCTATCGCGATGCCTTCGGCGGCCTCGAAGGACACGACCACCGCGCCCGCCTGCTGGCGTCGCTCAGCGGCGTCGACGGCGATTCCACGGAGTCGTCCCACGAGGTCAACGCGCCGCACAGCAACCGCTGGTACGCGCTGCACTGGGGCATCGCCGAGGTCGCCGGCGCGACGCTGGACATGCTGACGGCGGTCGACATCAGCGCCCGCATCGAGGCCCTGGACTCGCACAAGAGCCAGCAGGAGAAGTTGCTGTTCACCTCGCGGCTGATGTCGGTCGGCGAGATGGCCGCGACGCTCGCGCACGAGCTCAACCAGCCGCTGGCGGCGATCGTGAACTATCTCAACGGCAGCCTGCGCCTGGTCGACCAGGCCGGCGGGCCGGTGCAGGTCGAGCGCGCCCTGGTCGCCGCGCGCACCCAGGCCGAGCACGCCGCCGCGGTGATCTCGCGGGTGCGCGAGTTCGTCCGCGCGCGCGAACCGCGCCGGGACGCGCATGACGTGGCCCAGATCACCGGAACCGTGGTCGAGCTGCTGCGGCTGGAGGCCGAGCGCCTGCAGTTGCGCATCGAACTGGCGCTCGCCGCGGACCTGCCGCCCGTGCATGCCGACCGGGTGATGGTGGAGCAGGTGCTGCTCAACCTGGTGAAGAACGCGATCGAAGCGATGCGCGAGGTGCCCGCGGCGCAGCGCGGCCTGCGCATCGAGGGCCGGGTCAACCTCGATGGCGAAGTCGAAGTGCGCGTCTGCGACCGCGGCGAGGGGCTGAGCGAGGAGCAGGGGCGACAGCTGTTCTCGCCCTTCTTCACGACGAAGAGCGACGGACTCGGCATCGGCCTGGCGATCTGCCGCTCGATCATCGAATACCACGAGGGGCGGCTGTTCTTCGAGCCGCGCGAGGGAGGCGGGAGCGTGTTCGGCTTCACCCTCCCGCCCGCGGACGGGAGGGGATAGGGCATGACGGTGACACGCGTCTACCTGGTGGACGACAACGACGGCTTCCGCGACTCGACCGCATGGCTGCTCGAGACCGCCGGCTTCGAGGTCGAGAGCTTCGCCTCCGGCGCGGCCTTCCTCGAGGCCTACGCCGGCAACCGCCACGGCGATGCCAGCGAATGCCTGGTGTCGGACATCCGCATGCCGGAGATGAGCGGGCTGCAGCTGCAGGACGAGCTCGGCCGGCGCGGCATCCAGCTTCCCCTGGTGTTCGTGACCGCGCACGGCGACGTGCCGCTGGCGGTGGAGGCGATGCGCAAGGGCGCGTCCAACTTCCTCGAGAAGCCGTTCTCGGAGCAGGCGCTGGTCGACGCGCTGCGCACCGCGCTGGCCAATGCGCGCAATCGCGGCAGCGGTGGCGGCATGGCCAACGAACTTCTGGCGAAGCTGAGTCCGCGCGAGCGCCAGGTGCTCGACCTGGTGGTCGCGAGCAAACCGAACAAGATCATCGCCGACATCCTCGGCATCAGCATCAAGACCGTCGAACTGCACAGGGCGAACATGATGGGCAAGCTGGGCGTGCGCTCCCTCCCGGAGCTGATGAAGGTGGCGCTTGGCCACGGCTGAGCGCGGCGCGCGCCAGGCGAAGACGCGGCGGACGCGCGGTCCCGCCGCGCCCCTGCCGGAACCGCCGCCCGTGCGTCCGCTGCGCGGGCTGCTGCCCGCGGTCGATGCGCCCGGCTGCGAGGCGCTGCGCGGATTCTTCTCGGCGCCGCGCTGGTGGCTGCTGGGCGACGGCGCTGCGGTGCAGGTCCGGCCCGCAACGGCCCCCGCCGCCGCGTTCGCGATCGATGCCGAAGGCGCGCGGCTGCGCCTGCACGTCGACGGTCCGGCGACCTCGGGCGACGACGCGGCCCGGCTGCGCTGGAGCGACCATGCCGGCCGCTCGCGCATCCTGGCCTGGAGCCTGGCCCACGAATCCACGCTGCGGCGCTTGAGCGAATGGCTGGGGGTGTCGCTGCTGCCGTCGCTGGATGGCGGTGGCGACGGCGACGACAACGCCGCGGACACGACCACGCTGTGGCTGGAAGTCCGCATCGACGAACCGCCCCGCGATGACGGCGACGACGCGGATGCCGGCGACGCCCTGCCGCCCACGCTCGCGCGCCTGTGCCTGCCCCTGGCCTGGCTGCCGGCGCTGGCGGCGCGCGCCGAGCCGCCGCACGAGGACGACCCCGCACCGTCCGCGGGGCGCTGGCGGGCACTCCAGACCACCGTGCACGTGCTGTTCCCGGTCACGCTGGCCATGCGCGACTGGCGCGCGCTGCGCGAGGGCGACGTGATCATCGCCGGCCACCGCTCGCAGCCGCCCGCCTGCGTGGCCCGCGCCAGCGGCCGCGACTGGCCGCTGGCGCCCGCGCCCGGCGGCTGGACCGTGCGCAGCCACTCCATCCCCGCTCCAGTCCACCACGAGGAATCCCCGATGACCCAGCAGGAACACGACGGCGACGTGCCGGCCGAGGCGCCATCCGCGCCGTCCCCCGACCCCGCGCGCAGCCTGCCGGTCCAGGTGGAGTTCGAACTCGGCCGCACCGAGATGAGCATCGGCGAGCTCGCCGACCTGCAGCCGGGCTACGTGTTCCCGCTCGCGACGCCGCTGGAAGGCGCCAGCGTCACCATCCGTGCCAACGGCCGCATCGCCGGCCGCGGCGAACTGGTCGCCGTGGGCGAGACGCTGGGCGTGCGCCTGCTGTCCTGGAGCTGAGGCATGGACTTCACCACCTTCTCGCCGGCGGTCGTCCTCGTCACCGTCGTCTTCATCGCGCTGGCGCCGTTCGTCGCGGTGATGGTGACCTCGTTCACCAAGATCGTGGTGGTGCTGAGCCTGCTGCGCAACGCGCTGGGCCTGCAGCAGGTGCCGCCGAACGTGGTCATCAACGGCCTGGCGATCGTGCTGTCGGCGTATGTGATGTCGCCGGTGCTGCTGGAAACCCACGCCGCGGTGAGCGCCTACATGGCCGGCGAGCCGCCGCCGGCGCAGATCCAGGCGCAGATCGAGCAGCGTGCGATCGCGCGCGCCGAGCGCCAGGCCGCGCGCCGCGCGCAGGCGCCGCAGGCCGCTGGCGAAGCCGATCCCGCGCCCACACCCGCGGACGACGCGGACCTGGATCCGCCGCCGGCCAGCCCCGCCGCCGCCGATGCCCTGCGTGCCGAAGCCGAAGCCACGACGCGCGGCACCGGTACGCCCGCGGCCGGTCCGGAGGCGGTCGAGCCTGCCGACACCGGCTTCGTCCGCGCCCCGCAGTTCGCGAACGTCGACAACGGCCAGGCACCGCCCGAAGACGCCGGCATCGCCGATGCCGCCGCGGACGACGAGGGCCCGGTGGTGATCACCGCGACAGGCGCGCCGCGTCCGCCGACCCCCGCCGCCGGCGCGCCGATGGACGCCGCGCGCATGCTCGGCATCTTCGAGGCCAGCAAGGAGCCGCTGCGCAGCTTCCTGATCCGCCACTCCAACGACCAGGAGCGCGCCTTCTTCCTGAAGAGCGCGCAGCGCCTGCTGCCCGCCGACCGCCGCGACGACCTCGACGTCGACGATTTCATCGTGGTGATCCCGGCGTTCACCGTCAGCGAGCTCACCACCGCCTTCCAGATCGGCTTCCTGATCTTCCTGCCGTTCCTGATCATCGACCTGGTGGTGGCCAACATCCTGCTGGCGCTGGGCATGATGATGCTCTCGCCGACCACGATCTCGCTGCCGTTCAAGCTGCTGCTGTTCGTGCTGGTCGACGGCTGGGCGAAGCTGGTCCACGGCCTCGTGCTGACGTACGCGGGCGGCTGACGTGAACGAGGTCCTCGAGCTCACCAAGGAAGCGCTGTACCTGGTCATGCTGCTGTCGGGCCCGCCGATCGGCGCCGCGGCGCTGGTGGGCCTGGTGATCGCCTTCCTGCAGGCCGCCACCCAGCTGCAGGAGCAGACCTTCGCCTACGCCTGCAAGTTCGTCGCGATCGTGCTGATGCTGTTCCTGACCGCGGCCCTGATCGGCGGCTCGCTGTACGGCTACACCGAACGCATCTTCCGCGACTTCCCGGGCCTCGTGGTCCGGAACTGACCGGTGTTCGAGCTCCTCGGCAATCCGCTGCTGGCGCTGGCGCTGGTGCTGCCGCGCGTCATCGGCGCCTTCCTGATGCTACCGCTGATGACGCAGCAGACGGTGCCGCCGATGGTGCGCAACAGCTTCATGGTGAGCCTCGGGATCATGGTCCTGCCCGCGGCCCTGGCAGGCACGCCGATGGACAACCTGGGCACGATCGAGTGGCCGATGATCATCCTCAAGGAGGTCTTCATCGGGGTCTCGATCGGCTTCACCTTCGGCATCGTGTTCTGGGCGGTGTCAGCGGTCGGCGGCGTGATGGATACCCAGGTCGGCATGTCGATGGCGCAGATCTTCGATCCCATCCAGGGCCACCAGGTGACCCTGCACGGCGAGTTCCTGTCGCAGCTGGCGACCTGGCTGTTCATGGCCAGTGGCGCCTTCCTCGTGTTCATGGACATCCTGATGTCCAGCTACGCGCTGTGGCCGGTGACGTCCTACTTCCCGGACCTGCCCGCGGTGGGCATGAACCTGTTCGTCGGCCAGTTCAATTTCATGATGACCACGGTGCTGGTGATGGCCGCGCCGGTGATGGTGGTGCTGCTGATCATCGACCTGTCGTTCGGCCTGGTGAACCGCTACGCGCCGCAGCTGAACGTGTTCGCGCTGACGCTGCCGATCAAGGCCTGGCTGGCCACGGCGATGATCCTGATGCTGCTCGGCGTGTACGTGGAGATCCTGCTCGAGCGCCTCGGCAGCAACCGCTATCTGCTGGGCCTGCTGCACCAGGCGCTGGGCTGATCAACCGTCCTCGCCGCGGCGGATGCCCTCGGCCCAGAACAGCACTTCGGCCACCGCATCGAAGAACTCGCTGCCGATGTAGTCGTCGACCTCGACCTTCTCGTGCAGGCCGCGGGCGAGCGGGATGTTCTGCAGCACCGGCACGCCGGCCTCCTCGGCGACGCGCTTGATCTCCTCGGCCTCCGCGCCCTCGCCCTTGGCCACGACCACGGGTAGGTCGGTGACGCCGTCCTCGAACTGCAGCGCGACGGCGATGTGGGTTGGGTTGGTCACCACGACGTTGGATCCCCTCACGGCATTGAGCATGTTCTGCTGCGACCACTCCTGGTGCAGCTGCTTGCGCCGCTGCTTCACGTAGGGGTCGCCCTCGTTTTCCTTGACCTCCTGTTTGATGTCGCGGCGGCTCATGCGCAGCTGCTTCAGGTAGGAGAACTTCTGGTACCACGCGTCCAGCACCGACACGAAGAAGAACACGCCGATGGTCCAGATGCCGATGCGCAGCAGGCCGTGCCAGATCGCCGTGCCCATCGCCTCGGGCGGCGCGGACGGCAGCGCCATCAGGCTGAAGCGCATGCCGTACAGCACCACCCCGCCGATGAAGATCAGCGCCACGCTCTTGAAGAACGCCTTCACCAGTTCGACCAGGTTGTCCATCGAGAACATCTTCTTGATGCCCTCGACGGGATTGAGCTTGGACGCATCCGGCGTGAGCTTCTTCATGCTCGCCACCGGGCCGACTTGCAGGAACTCGACCACCACGCCCAGGAACAGCGCCAGCAGCAGCAGCGGCACGGTCATCGCGACCAGGGTGTCGAAGGCCAGGCGGCCAAGCACCGGCGCGGCTTCGGCGAAGGGCGTGCCGATGGCGTCGAAACTCGCGTTGAACAGCGCCTCCAGCCGGCCCCACATGAAGCCGAGCATCATCCAGCCGCCGACCAGCCAGCCGAGCACCAGCACGGTGCTGGTGAGCTCCTTGCTCTTGCTGACGTTGGCGTCCTTGCGCGCGTCGCGGAGCTTCTTGGCGGTCGGTTGCTCGGTCTTGTCGGCGCCCTGGTCCTTCGCCATCGCATCCTTCCGGGTGTTCGCGCGGGCACGCTAGCATGCGCATGCGCAGCGGTCATGGCCACTGCCGCCTGAACGGATGGCGGCCACTAGGGTCGGCCCGAGGTGGCATGCGGCGGCCACGGCGATACAGTCGCTCCATCGCCCGCAATCCCCCCGACAGCCGCGCAGCATGAGCACCATCGGACCCGACTCCCACCTCAGCCTCGCCTCCGGTCTCCACCGGATCGACGGACAACTGGACGACCTGCGTCGCCAGCAGGGTGGCGATGCGCACGAGGTCCAGGGCGTCCATCACGCGGCGGACGCCGAGGCGGCACCCGCCGCGCTCGCCGACGCCGGTGAGCGGGTGCTCGCGGCACCGGCCTGGGACACCGCCGGCGCCCGCATGCTGGCCGGCGACCTCGGCCTGGAAGGGCGCCTGTCCGCGCTGCCGCTCGCCCAGGCTGCGGAAAGCGCCGTCGACGCCGTCCTCGACGCATTCAGCTGACGCCCACCGGCCTCGTCCAGCCGCGATAATGCCGCGGCCATGACCGAACCGCTGCCCACCCCCGACGCCCTGCGCACCGCCGCCGACCGGCTGGTATCGGCGCTCTCCGCGCATTCCGATCCCGAGTACCGCCTCGCCGTGCTCAAGCGCCTGGTGCGCCGCCTCGGCGAAGAGCAGTACCCGCTGTTCCTGCGCATCGTCGGCGTCGTGGCCGAGAGCGACGACGAGCGCGCGCAGCGCCTGCTGGCCGACACCTTCGGCACCGCGCTGCGGCGCATGGACCTGCCCGGCGGCGCGCTCAGCTCCTGGGGTGCCACCGGCCTCCCCGAGCACGGCGCCCCGGTGGCGGCCAGCGCGCTGTCGGGGCATTTCTTCGGCGCCACGCCGCGGCGCATGCTGGGTCCGGTGGAATACCTGGTGGTCTGGCACCTGCAGCGGACCCAGCGCACGGCACTCTCCGTGGAAGGATTCCAGGCCAGCCTGGCGCGGATGATCACGATGCTCAACCGCAGCGAGGATGCCCGGCGGCTGTACCCGCAGAAGCTGGCCGCCGATGCCCAGAACGAACTCGAGGGCGCCTATACACGTGCGACCCGCGAACGTCTGGCCGCGATCGCCGCCGCCTGGGCCGCGGGCGAGTCGCCAGAGCGCGTGGCCGCCGCCGCGGCCGATGCGCCGGCCACGACCGCGCACGACTGGGTCCTCCGCGACCTGTGACCGCCTTGGCTTGCCGCGGGCCGGCGCCGGCGGCCAAGATGCCCCCTGCCTCCCGGGGAGGGGATGCGATGCCGATGCCACCAACCCTGCGGTCGCTGCTGGCCGCCGCGGCGCTGGCGGGCCTGCTCGCGGCCTGCCGCCCGGTCCCGCCGGCGCCCGACGCCCCGCCGCGGAATGATCTCGGCCGGCCCGCGCTCGCGGTGCAGGCGCTGACCGGGCACATGCGCCGCGGCGACTTCGCCGCCTTCGCCCGCGACGCCGTGCCGCCGTCGCTCCATGCCCGCCTCGACGCCGCCTGGCGGGCCGGCCGGACACGCTGGCCGATGGACGAACTGGCCTTTTCCGACCGCCTGCCCGAGGTCATGACGGCCCTGGCGGCCCCCGACGCCGAGACCGCGCTGGTGGCCGCCTTCGATCGCCAGTTCGCCAACGCCGACCGCGAGATCCGCGCGGCTTCCGCCACCCTGGGCCTGTTCGGCGTCCAGTACGTGGAGCACCAGGGCGACTTCAGCGAGGGCGAGCGCGACCACTACGCGCAGCTGGTGACCGCCGTGGCGCAGTGGGCCTCGAAGGCGCCGCTGGGCGACCCCGCGCTGGCCCACGCCGCCATTCCCCGGCTGGCCGCCGCCGCCCGCGCCGCGGGCCCGACCAGCGCCGAAGGCATCGCCGCGGCCGGCATGGACGCGTCTCTGCAGCGCCTGGGCGCGTTCTCGCTCGAAGCCCGGGCGGTGCTGGCCGGCTACGGCCTCGACCTCGACGCCGCGCTCGACGGGGCCGAGGCCAGCCTGCAGGTCCAGCAGGGCGACCGCGCCACGGTGCGCCTGCGCTACACGCTGGCCGGCAGCGCCATCGACACCGTGCTCGACATGGAGCGCATCGACGGCCGCTGGTACCTGTCCGACTACCTGCGCCACGCCCGCGAGGCCGTCGGGGAAGCGCCCGGCGGCGAGCCGGAGGGGCCGGCCGCGCCCGATCCGGCCGCCACCGCCCCGCCGCAGCCGGTGGCCGCGCCCTGAGCGCCGCCCGGTGGCGGCGCATGGCAGCGGCACCCCGTTGGGCATAATGCCGACGATGCCCAGCCAGCCCTCCCTGTTCGAACACCGCGCCGCGGGCGCTGCCGACACCGGCCCCGACGGCGGTGACCCGTCCTCGCCGGACCTGGAATCCACGGTCCCGGGCGGCGGTCCGCACCGTCCCCGCCCACGGGCCCGCCGCTCCGCGCCGTGGTGGGCGCGCCTGCTCGGCCGCGTGCTGTCGCCCTGGATCGATCTCAGCATCGAGCCGCAGGCGCCCGGCAGCGACATCGACGAACGCCCGGTCTGCTACGTGCTCGAGGACTACGGCCTCTCCAACGCCCTGATCCTCGACCGCGCCTGCCGCGAGGCCGGGCTGCCGTCGCCGCTGGTGCCGCTGGCGGGCGATCCGCTCGGCCGCCGCCGCGCCTACGTCGCGCTGTCGCGCCGCAATGCCGGCAGCGCCCTGGCCCTGGCCACCCAGATCGCCACCCAGCGCAGGCCGGAGAAGAAGAAGAAGAGCCATTCCGATTCGCTGGCGCGCCTGCTCGAGGCCCACCGCGGCGATCCCGCGCTGGACATGCAGCTGGTGCCGGTGTCGATCTTCGTCGGCCGCGCGCCGGACAAGAACAGCGGCTGGTTCTCGGTGCTGTTCTCCGAGAACTGGGCCCTGGTCGGGCGCTTCCGCCGGCTGCTGGCGATCATGCTCAACGGCCGCGACACCCTGGTGCGCTTCGCGCCGCCGGTGGCGGTGCGCGACATCGTGGCCGAAGGCCTGGAGCCCGAGCGCGAGGTGCGCAAGCTCTCGCGCCTGCTGCGCACCCACTTCAACCGCATCCGCGCCGCGGTCATCGGCCCCGACCTGTCGACGCGCCGGCTGCTGGTGGACAAGGTGCTGTCGTCGACGCCCGTGCGCGAGGCCATCGCCGACCAGGCGCGGCGCGAAGGCGGCGACGCGGCGAAGGCCCAGGCCGAAGCCTGGAAGAAGGCGCACGGCTACGCCTACGAGATCGCCGCCGACTACTCGCACCCGGTGGTGCGCTCGGCCAGCTTCCTGCTGACCACGGTCTGGAACCGCATCTTCCGCGGCGTGCTGGTGCACCACCTCGACCAGCTCAAGGCGGTCGCGCCCGGCAACGAAGTGGTCTACGTGCCCTGCCACCGCAGCCACATGGACTACCTGCTGCTGAGCTACCTGCTGTACACGCGCGGCATCGTGCCGCCGCACATCGCCGCCGGCATCAACCTCAACCTGCCGGTGATCGGCACCATCCTGCGCAAGGGCGGCGCCTTCTTCATCCGCCGCAGCTTCCGCGGCAACGCGCTGTACTCGGCGGTGTTCACCGAGTACGTCGCGCAGCTGGTGGCCGGCGGCTATTCGATCGAGTACTTCATCGAGGGCGGGCGCTCGCGCACCGGCCGCCTGCTGCAGCCCAAGGGCGGCATGGTGGCGATGACCGTGCGCGGCTTCCTGCGCCAGCCCACGCGCCCGGTGCTGTTCCAGCCGGTCTACATCGGCTACGAGAAGCTGATGGAGGGCGGCAGCTACCTCGACGAACTCAGCGGCAAGCCCAAGGAGAAGGAGTCGATCTGGGCGCTGCTGTGGGGCATCCCCAAGGTGCTGCGGCAGAACTACGGCCAGGTGGTGGTGAACTTCGGCGAGCCGATCGCGCTGTCCGACATGCTGGCCGAACACGCCAGTGAATGGGACGGCAAGCCGCTGTCGGACGAGGACAAGCCCGCGTGGCTGTCGACCACCGTCGACGCCACCGCGCAGCGCATCCAGGAGCGCGTCAACAGCGCCGCCGACGTCAACCCGATCAACCTGCTGGCGATGGCGCTGCTGTCCACGCCCAAGCACGCCATGGGCGAGGCCGACCTGACCGCGCAGATCCTGCTGTCGAAGAAGCTGCTGGCCGAGGTGCCCTACAGCGCGCTGGTGACGGTGACCCCGCACTCGCCGGCGCAGATCATCGCCCACGGCGAGGAGATCGGCGTGCTCCACCGCGTGGCACATCCGCTGGGCGACGTGCTGCGCGTCGACGGCGACACCGCGGTACTGCTGTCGTATTTCCGCAACAACGTCGTGCACCTGTTCACGGCCTCGGCGTGGATCGCCTGCTGCTTCCTGCACAACCGGCGGATGTCGCGCGACACCCTGCTGCGCATCGGGCGCACGATGTACCCGTTCCTGCAGGGCGAACTGTTCCTGCCCTGGGACGAGGACGGCTTCGCCGCGCGCATCGACGCCACCATCGAGCTCTTCATCCGCGAGGGCCTGCTCGAGCAGGTCAGCGTCGACGACGGCGGCATCCTGGCCCGCCATGCCGGCCAGTCGGACGAGGTCTTCCGCCTGCGCGCGATCGGCCATCCGCTGCAGCAGGCCTTCGAGCGCTACTACATCGCGATCTCGGTGCTGGCCAAGAACGGCAGCGGCACGCTCGGCGCCGGCGAGCTGGAAGGCCTGTGCCAGCTGGCGGCGCAGCGCCTGAGCCTGCTGTACGCGCCGGCGGCGCCGGAGTTCTTCGACAAGGCCCTGTTCCGCGGCTTCATCCAGAAGCTGCGCGAGATGGGCCTGGTGAAGCTCGACCAGAACAGCAAGCTCGCCTTCGACGAGCGCCTGGCCGGATTCGCGCGCGACGCCAAGATCATCCTCGGCCGCGAGCTGCGGCACACGATCGAGAAGATCAGCCCCGAGGCGGCGCGGGAAAGAGAGAACCCGGGCTCGCCACCAGGGGGCTGACACACCTGTATCAACGCGGTCCTCATCGGCCAGCCGCCACCCCCGGAGGCCGGCAATCCGGTCAGCGCCGGGATGACACGGATATCGGACCACCGGCCATGACGCATGGGCGCCGGCCTGCAGCACAATGCCGCGGCGCCGCGGGGGGACAGGGCGCCCAGGGAAAGGTGCAGGGCGCCTCCTGCGAACCGAACGTCCGCGGCGGGTCCGGCCGCGATCCCAAGGAGCATCCGATGCGCTTCCACCACGCCGTCCTGGCGCTCGCCGCCATGGCCATCAACGCCGCCGCCCCGGCCGACGCCCTGGCCCGCGGCAAGGCCACGGCCCAGCCCGACGGCTACCTGTGCTGCAACATGCGCGCGATCGACAACGAGATCTACGACATCAACTACGAGGACGACGGCGCGCGCGTGATCGCCTTCGGCACGCCGCTGGTGCTGACCGGGCAGGGCGCGCGCAAGCTCCGCTTCCAGGTCGACGGCCAGCGCTACGTGCTCGAGAACCACTACAGTCGCGACCTCTCCGAAGCCGCGTTCGTGTCCCGCTACGTGATGGCCGAGGATCCGCGCGTGGCGGCGGCAGGCTTCCCGGAGAAGATCCGCACGGCCATCGCCGCCGGCAAGGTCACCGCGGGCATGAGCCGCGAACAGGTGCGGATGTCGCTGGGCTGGCCGGTGAGCAGCGAAAACCCCGATCTCGAGGCCCCGGTGTGGCGCTACTGGCTGGGCAGCTTCGACGAGTTCCAGGTCGAGTTCGGCGACGACGGCCTGGTGACCGACGTCCTCGCCAGCGCGCTGGACCGCCGCAAGCTCTGGCTGCCCTGAGGAAGGCGCGACGAGCCGGCCTCAGGCCGGCTCGTCCGGGATCAGCGCCGACTCCAGGCGCTCGATGCAGTCCTTCAGCTGGAGCTTGCGCTTCTTCAGGCGCTTGACCATCAGCTCGTCGGCGCCCGTGTCGCACTGCAGCCGCGCGACCGCGGCGTCGAGGTCGCGGTGTTCGGTCCTGAGCTCCTGCAGCCGTGCGGACAGCCGGGCCTGCTCTGCCGGGTCGGAGGTGTGCATGCCGCGAGGGTACACGCTGCGTGTGCGGTTCGCGCCGGGGGCGCACGGGGCGGAGTGGAGCCGGCTAAAATGCACGTCTGATGAGCATCGTCCTGCCCCTCGCCGAACCCGCGCCCCGCGCCCGCCGCGCCGCCCACGAGGCCCAGCGCCTGGGCAAGCGCCTGCGCCACCAGGTCGGTCGCGCCATCGCCGACTTCGGCATGATCGAAGACGGCGACAAGGTGATGGTGTGCCTGTCCGGCGGCAAGGACAGCTACACGATGCTCGACGTCCTGCTGCAGCTGCAGAAGAAGGCGCCGGTGTCGTTCTCGATCACCGCGGTGAACCTCGACCAGAAGCAACCGGGCTTCCCGGAGCACGTGCTTCCGGACTACCTGCGTTCGCTGGGCGTGGACTTCCACATCATCGAGCAGGACACCTACTCGGTGGTCTCGCGCGTGGTGCCCGAGGGCAAGACCATGTGCTCGCTGTGTTCGCGCCTGCGCCGCGGCGCCCTGTACACGTACGCCGCCGAGCACGGCTACACCCGCATCGCGCTCGGCCACCATCGCGACGACATGGTCGCGACCTTCTTCCTCAACCTGTTCTTCCACGCGAAGCTGAGCGGCATGCCGCCGAAGCTGCTCTCCGATGATGGAAAGCACGTGGTGATCCGCCCGCTGGCCTATGTGCGCGAGGACGACATCGCCGCCTACGCGGAGGCGAAGGCCTTCCCGATCATCCCCTGCAACCTCTGCGGCTCGCAGGAGAACCTGCAGCGCAAGCAGGTGCAGAAGATGATGCGCGAATGGGAGCGCGAGACGCCCGGGCGCATCGACCAGATCGCGCGCGCGCTGGGTGACATCCGGCCCTCGCAGCTGGCCGATCCGAAGCTGTTCGATTTCCTCGGGCTCGGCCACCGCGAATCCGCGGCCGTCGCCGACGCCCACGGCTGGCTGGCCGGCGAGCCCCACGACGCGGCGCACGCTGTCCCGCTGCACGCCGGCACCCGGCCCGCCGACGCCGCGCACTCCGACCCGTCGCAGGTCCCAACGCGCCCTGGCGACGCCGCCTGATGCGCCAGCCCCGCAGTCCCCGACCCGCCCGCGCGGGCCGACCGCGCGTCGGCGGCGCAGCGGTGCGCCCATGCTGACTCCCCCTCCCCATCACGGCATCCATTCCGCATGTTCTTCCGCAACCTGACCCTGTTCCGCTTCCCCGTTTCGCTCGACCTCGAAGGCCTCGAGGAGGCCCTGGCGACGCATCCGCTCAAGCCGGTCGGGCCGCTCGAGCTGTCCTCGCGCGGCTTCGTGCCCGCGCTGGGCCGCGACGCCGAAGCGTTCTCGCACCGCGTCGGCGATGCCGCCTGGGTGGCGGTGGGCGGCGAGGACCGGCTGCTGCCGGCCGCCGTGGTCAACGACATGCTCGCGCGCAAGCTCGACGAGGCCGAGGAGCGCGAAGGCCGCCGCCCCGGCGGCCGCGCGCGCAAGCGCATGAAGGACGAGCTGGTGCACGAGCTGCTGCCGCGCGCCTTCGTCCGCCCCTCGCGCACCGACGCCCTGCTCGATCTCAAGCACGGCCTGTGCATCGTCGACACCTCCTCGCGCAAGAGCGCCGAGGCCGTGGTCTCCGCGCTGCGCCAGGCGCTGGGCAGCTTCCCGGCGCTGCCGGCCAACGCCGAAGTCGCGCCGCGCAGCGTACTCACCGGCTGGATCGCCGGCGAACCCCTGCCCGACGGCCTGTCGCTGGGCGAGGAGTGCGAACTCAAGGACGGCAACGACACCGGCGCGGTGGTGAAGTGCCAGCGCCAGGACCTGGGCAGCGACGAGATCAGCCACCACCTCGACGCCGGCAAGCAGGTCACGAAGCTGGCGCTGGTGCTCGACGACCATGTCTCCTTCGTGCTCGGCGAGGATCTCGTGATCCGCAAGCTGAAGTTCCTCGATGGCGCGGTCGATCAGCTGGAAGGCAACGACCGGGACGACATCCGCGCCGAACTCGACGCGCGCTTCGTGCTGATGTCGGCCGAGATTCGCCGCCTGTTCGAGATCCTGGAGCCGGCGCTGAAGCTCTCGCGCGTGGATGCCTGAACAAGACGGGCCCAAGGCAACGCGCACGGATGCGCATCGCCCGCGGCCACGCCGGTAGAATCGCACCATGTCGTCCCTGCTCCGCCTGCTGCTCACGAAGTCCGATGCACCGGGCACCCGCAACGTCCAGCGCGACACCGTCGCGCTCGCGATGGACGATGGCACCGAAGTCGAGGTGGTGCGCGTGCGCGATCCGCGTGCGCGCCGCCTGCGGCTGTCGGTGGACGAGCGCGGCGCGCGCCTGACGCTGCCGCCGCGCGCGAGCGCAGTGTCGGGCACGCGCTTCCTCGAACAGCATCGCGACTGGCTGGCCGCGCAGCTGCGCGCGCACGCCATCGACGACCTGGTCGCGCCGCTCGAGCGCGGCGTGACGCCCGCGCTGCCGCTGCGCGGGACGATGCTGCCGCTGCGCTGGGAGCCGGGCCGCTATGCCTGCGTGGCGCACGAAGGCGATGGCCTGGTGTTCCGCCACACGGGCCGCGGCGGCGACGCCGCGCTCCGCCGCGCACTGCGCGACTTCTACGAGGGCGAGGCGCGCGCCGACATCGGCGGCTGGCTGCCGCGCTACCTGCCCGCGCTGCCGCGCGCGCCGGCGCGCATCCGGCTGAAGGCGATGTCGTCGCAGTGGGGCTCGCTGGCGCCCGACGGCACCCTCGCGCTCGACCTGTCGCTGGTGCTGGGCCGGCCCTCGGCCTTCGAGTACGTGCTGGTGCACGAGCTCTGCCACCTGGTCCACGCCGACCATTCACCCGCGTTCTGGGCCGAGGTCGAGGCCCGCTTCCCCGAGTGGCGGGCCGAGCGCGACTGGTTCCGGATCCACGGCCGCCGGATCAAGGCGATGCTCAGGCTGCTGTCCGGTCCCTCGGCCTGAGGGCGTTCTACCGGTCAGGCACACCGCCACCGGGCCCGACGCCATGCGCCATCCCATGCCTCTGCTGCTGCTCGCCGCCCTTGGAGTGCTGGCCGCATCCGGCTGCCACCGCGCCGCGGACGCCGCCACCGAAGCCGCCATCGAGCGCGCCAGCGGCCAGCAGGTGGACATCGACCGCGATGGCGGCCGCATGCGCATCACCACCGGCGATGGCGAAGCCCTCATCACCGCCGGCGCCGGCGTGGCCCTGCCCGCGGACTTCCCGGACGATCTGTTCCTGCCGTCCAGCTACGGCGTCACCAGCGTGATGGACGTCGGCGATGCGCGCCTGGTGAGCCTGGAGTCCGACGGCGCGGTGGCGTCGATGTTCGAGGACGCGCGCGCGGCGATGGCCGGCAAGGGGTGGTCGCAGATGCTGGCGATGCAGCAGGCCGACAGCGCGATGCTCGGGTTCAGCCAGGGCGGGCGCGAAGCGACCTACACCTTCACCCGGCACGCGGACGGCCCCGTGCTGCTCGGCATCCAGCTGCGTGGCGATCCGCGCCAGTAGGACACGCGATACCGGCCGCGCTCAGCCGCGCAGGAATCCCGCGATCACGGCGGCAACCTCGCCGGGCTGCTCCATGTGCAGGTGGTGGCCGCCCGCCAGCACCACCAGGTCTCCCGCCGGCAGCAGCGCGGCGCGTGCACGGCGCACCGGATCGGGCAGGTAGGGCTGCGCGGGATCGGCGAACACGATCTTCGCCGGGCAGGTGATCCCCGCCACCAGGTCCTCGATCTGCGCCTCGGTCATGCGCACCATGGTCGGCAGGGTCAGGCGCGGGTCGCTGCTCCAGCGCCAGCCGCCCTCCACCGCGTCGGTGCCGCGCTCGACCAGCAGCCGCGCGACGTCCGCGGCCAGGCCGTTGGCCTGCATGCGCGCGCGCACCGCGAGCTCGAGGTCGGGGAACACGCGCAGGCGCTTGCCGGGCAGCGCGCGGGTGGCGGCGACCGCCTCGCGCAGGCGCTCGACGGTGCGACCGGGCACCTCCGCCAGCGCGCCGAGCGCCTCGATCGCCACCAGCCGCTCCACGCGCTCAGGACAGGCCGCGGTGACCAGGCTGGCGATGCCCGCGCCCATCGAATGGCCGAGCAGGGTGAAGCGCTCCCAGCCCAGGGCGTCGGCGATGTCCAGCACGGTGTGCACGGCGCCCGCGAAGGAATAGTCCATGCCGCGCGGCAGGTGGTCGCTGCGGCCGTGGCCGGGCAGGTCCGGCACCACAAGGTCGAGGCCCGGCAGGTGCGGCGCCAGCGGCACGAAGCTGGCGGCGTTGTCGAGCCAGCCGTGCAGCGCCAGCACCCGGGGCGCACCCTCGGTGCCGGCGCGCAGGCCGCGCACCGTGCCGCCCGGCAGCGCGAGTTCGAAGCCGCGCGTCAGCGCCACGCGTCGAACCCGCGCTGCGCCAGCCCGGCGAGCGCGCGCGCATGTGCCGGATCGTCGTTGAGGCAGGGGATGTACGACAGCGTTTCGCCGCCGGCCTCGCGGAAGAAGGTGGCGTTCTGCATCGCGATTTCCTCCAGCGTCTCCAGGCAGTCGGCCGAGAAGCCGGGGCAGACCACGTCGATGCGCTTGACGCCCTCGCCCGGCAGCGCGCGCACGGTGGCATCGGTGGCCGGCGACAGCCACTTGCCGCCGCCGAAGCGCGACTGGAAGGTCAGCTGCCAGTCGCCCTCGCCCAGGCCCAGTTCGGCGGTGATCGCGCGCGCGCTGGCATGGCACTGGCGTTCGTAGGGATCGCCCTGGTCGACCACGCGCTGCGGGATGCCGTGGAAGGAGAACAGCAGCCGGTCGCCGCGGCCCTGCGCCTGCCAGTGGCGGCGGATGGAGTCGGCGACCGCACGCACCCAGTCCGGATCGACGTGGTAGTCCTCGACCATCCGCGCGGCCGGCAGCTCGCGCGCGATGACGTCGGCCACCGAGGCGGTGGTGGTGGTCGAGTACTGCGGATAGAGCGGCAGCACCAGCACGCGGGCGCCCTCCGCGCGCAGCTCGCGCAGGCGGCGGGTGAGCGCGGGCTCGCCGTAGCGCATCGCGTGCTCCACGTGCACGCCGGGCAGCAGCGGCCGCACCGCGTCGGCCAGCCGGCGCGTGTGCACCTCCAGCGGCGAGCCGCCGTCCATCCAGATCGCGGCGTAGTTGTGCGCGACCCGGCGCGAGCGCAGCGGCAGCACCACCAGGCGCAGCAGCGGCAGCCAGAACAGCCGCGGCAGCTGCACCACGCGCGGGTCGGCGAGGAACTCGCCGAGGTAGCGCGACACCGCTTCCGGCGTCGGCGCCGAGGGCGTGCCGAGATTGACCAGCAGCAGGACGTCGCGTGGCGTGGGCGTGGTGTCGGTCATTGGACAGGGCTGGCGTTGGCGAGCGGAGTTGGCGAGCGAAGCACGCAAGTGTACGGACGCCGCCGCCACCGCGCCCGCCGGCCGGGGGAACGCAGAGGCTCATCGCCGATTCATCGCGCCGCGCCTAGCCTCGGGGCGGCGCAGCGCGGTCGACAGCGCGCGCCGCGCCGCGCATCCTCCCAAGCAACCATCCGTCCGGAGTCCCCGATGACCGCCAAGCGCCACCTGCTCCGCCTGCCCGTCCTCGCCACCGCGCTGTGCATCGCGCTGGCCGCCGCGCCCGCCGTCGCCGGCCCCGACGAGGACGCGCGCGCGCTCAACGCGGTGCGCGTGCTCAACGACATCCAGGCGATCCCGGAGTCCGCGATCCCCGAGAAGCTGTTCGACGAGGGCCGCGCGATCGTGGTCGTGCCCGACACCATCAAGGCCGGCCTGGTGATCGGCGGCCGCCGCGGCCACGGCCTGATGTCGGTGAAGAACCCCGACGGCACCTGGTCCAACCCCAGCTTCGTCAAGCTCACCGGCGGCAGCATCGGCTTCCAGGCCGGCGTGCAGTCGTCCGACGTGGTGCTGGTGTTCCGCAGCGACCGCGGGCTGGAGTCGATCGTCAACGGCAAGTTCACCCTTGGTGCCGACGCCGCGGTCGCGGCGGGCCCGGTCGGCCGCAACGCCTCCACCGCCACCGACGGCGAGCTCAAGGCCGAGATCTGGTCGTGGTCGCGCGCGCGCGGCCTGTTCGCGGGCATCGCGCTCGACGGCGCGGTGCTGTCGATCGACGACGCGGCCAACGAGGCCGTCTACGGCCGCGACACCACGCCGAGGATGATCTTCGAAGGCCGCGCCGGCGGCCAGCCGTCGGCGGCGGTGGTCGAGTTCCGCGACGGCCTGGAGGAAGCCACCGCCTTGGCCCGCGCCAACCGCGGCACCGAGGGCGGCGCTGCGCGCACCCATGCCACGGCCGTCGCGGCGCCGGCGGCTCCCCAGTCGCCGATGGTCGAAACCGCGCCGATCGGGGCAAGCACCGCACCCGCGCAGGCGCCCAGCGCCTTCGAGCCGGTCGATGCCTCGCCGGTCACCTCCGAGCCGCTGCCGGCCGACGACCTGCCGGCGCCGCTGCCGGATCCGATCGACTGAGCGATCCCGCCGTCGCCCGCGGCCGCACCGCGGGCAACTTGGTATCCTGAGCCCCCGAACACATCCAGGACTCGCGGCAATGGGCAGCTTCAGCATCTGGCATTGGATCATCGTCCTGGTGGTCGTGCTGCTGATCTTCGGCACCAAGCGCCTGCGCGGCGCCGGCCGCGACCTCGGCGAGGCGGTCAAGGGCTTCAAGAAGGGCATGGCCGACGAGGACGACAGGCCGGCCGGCCAGCTCGGCGACCAGACCCGCGAGGGCGAGCGCAAGGCCGAGCGCGACAGCGACTCCGTCCAGCGCTGATCCCCGGCGCGGCGTCCGGGCATGTTCGACCTCGGTTTCGGCGAGCTGCTGCTGATCGCGCTGGTGGCGCTGGTGGTCCTGGGTCCCGAGCGGCTGCCCAAGGCCGCGCGCTTCGCCGGCCTGTGGGTGCGGCGCGCGCGCGCGCAGTGGTACTCGGTGCGCTCCGAGCTCGAACGCGAGCTGGCCGCCGAGGAGCTCAAGCGCAACCTCGACTCGGTGCGTACCGCCGCCACGGACTTCGAGAAGCAGGCGCGCGGCGCGGTCGATGAACTCGACGCCAGCGTGCGCAAGGCCGAAGCGGACACCCGAAGCGGGCTGAAGGCACTGCGCAACGATCTCGAGGGCCGCGTCGAACCCGGCGCCAGCGGCGCCACGCCGGCCGATGCAGACACCGCCACCGATGCGCCGGATCCGGCCACCTCGCCGCCGGCGATCCCGGCCGCTCCATCCGATGCCAACGCCCCGCCCGCGGGCCCACCCGGAGGCGACGATGGCCGGCGCTGACGGCGAAGGCCACCTCTTCGACCACCTGCTCGAGCTGCGCTCGCGGATCCTGCGCGGGATCGTCGGCCTGGGCGTGGTGCTGGCCGCGCTGCTGCCGTTCGCCAACAAGCTGTACGCGCGGCTGTCGCAGCCGCTGGTCGACAAGCTGCCCGAGGGTGCGCACCTGATCGCGGTCGAGGTCGCCTCGCCGTTCTTCGCGCCGCTCAAGCTGGCGTTCTTCGCCGCGCTGGTGCTGAGCATGCCCTGGCTGCTCTACCAGGCCTGGGCCTTCGTCGCGCCTGGCCTGTACAAGCGCGAGAAGAACCTGGCCCTGCCGCTGCTGGCCAGTTCGCTGCTGCTGTTCTACGCCGGCTGCGCCTTCGCCTTCTTCGTGGTGCTGCCGTCGGTGTTCGGCTTCCTCACCATGGTCACGCCCGAAGGCGTGGCGATGATGACCGACATCAACGCCTACCTCGACTTCGTGCTGGTGATCTTCCTCGCCTTCGGACTGAGCTTCGAGCTGCCTGTGGCGCTGGTGATCCTGGTGCTGATGGGCTGGGTGACGCCGGCGCAGCTGAGGGAGGCGCGCGGCTACGCGATCGTGGGCATCTTCATCCTCGCCGCGATCATCACCCCGCCGGACGTGGTCTCGCAGCTGATGCTGGCGATCCCGATGTGCCTGCTGTACGAGGCCGGGATCGTGGCCTCGCGCATGCTCGCGCCGCGGACGGCGGGCAGCGACGCCGGCACCGGCTGATGCGCCCCGCCGGCTTCTGGCGACGCTGCGCGGCCTGGTCGCTCGATGCGCTGCCGGTCGGCCTGGCGGCGCTGGCACTCGCACTGCCGTTCCGGTCGCCGCGCACCGGCGCGGACGCGCTGGCCGCGGCCTGGGCCCAGCTGGTCGACGCGCTCGCACACCGGGTGGCGGACGCGGTCACCGGCGCGCACGGTGAATCCGGCGCGGGCGCGCTGTATGTCCTGTTCCGCGGCGCCCTGCGCGATCCGGTGCTGCTCACGGCGGCGGAAGGCGTGCAGGCAGCGCTGGTGGCGCTCGCGATCCCGCCGCTGCCGGGCTTCGTCACCCTGTTCCTGGCCTGGTGCGTGGGCTTCGAGCGCTCGCCGCTGCGCGCGACCCCGGGCAAGCGCGCGCTCGGCCTGCGCGTGGCCGCGGCGGACGGGCGCGTGCCCGGTACCGGGCGGCTGCTGCTGCGCTTCTTCGCCGGCAGCCTGTCGTGGCTGAGCCTCAACATCGGCCACCTGCTCGCGGCCATCCCGCCCGCGCATGCCGCACTGCATGACCGCATCAGCGCGACGCGCGTGGTGATGGCTCCGGACACCCCGGACGCGCTGCCGCCGTGGGCGCGGGCCTGGCTGTGGATCCTGGCCGCCGCGCTGCTGCTGGCCACCGCCTGGGCAGCGGCCGCGATGGGCGCCTCGTTGCAGGCCGCGCTGGACCGCGCGCTCTGGGGCTGAGCGCCGTCCGGCGTCAGGCGGCGACGTGGCTGCCGTCGTCGCGGCCGGCGCCGGCACCGTCGCCGCAGATGTCGCGCCACATGGCGTACATCACGCCGAAGCTCACCACGACCATCACCAGCACCACCAGCAGGTAGACCGGGATGCCGATGACCATCGCGGCCACCATCGCGGCGCCGCTGCCGCCGGCGAGGCCGCCGAACAGCACCGCCAGCAGGCCGATCACCAGGCCGAACACCAGCATCGCCACCAGGCCCAGCAGCATCAGCACCACCAGCGGCAGCACGTTGCGCACGGCACCGGCGGCCCCGTCGGCCAGCGCACCGCCGACGCCGCGGTTGCGCAGCGCCACCTGGCCCAGCGCGATCGCCTGCGCCGCATAGGTCAGCACGCCGACCACCATCACCACCGCCAGCAGGCGGCCGAAGCCGGGCGGCATCTCCGCGACCTGTTCGGGCGTGACCGCGCTCGCCGAAGCCATGTTTTCGAGGTACCAGCGGCCGGCGTCGGGCGCGACCAGCATCACGCCGCCGGCGATCAGCAGGTACTGCAGCAGCGCCAGCGCCACCAGGATCACCATCGCCTGCACCCAGGCGCCGCGATCGGCGAAGCCCGAGAAGACCTGCGTCGCGGTAGCGGGGCGCCCGTCCTCGACGGCATCGATCAGGCGCAGGTAGCCGACCATCAGCGCGGCCATCAGTGCCAGCAGTGGCAGGGTGACCAGCACGCTGCCGGCCATCTGCGCGCCGCCGCCCGCCGGCATCACCAGGGCGAGCAGCACGCTCAGCGCCATCGCCGCGGCGAACACCACCGCCAGCAGCAGCGCAGCGCCGCCGAAGATCGCCTTCGGATTGCTGCCGCCAAGGTTCACCGCGGCCATCAGCCAGCGCCAGCCCGCGGCCGGGCCCATCGTGCGTGTCGTCATCCCGTTCCCCGGTTGCGGTGTCTGTCAGCGTGGCGGCGCCACGCCGTCCATCGTACCTGATGGCTCAGGCATGGCGGCGCGCGCGACGCACGAACCGGCGCAGCACGCGGCGCGCGTCCGGCGCCGCGCGCACCGCGGCATGCATCGCGGCCGCGTCGCGGCCTTCGGCGGCCAGCGCCTCGCGGCGTGCGGCGATGTAACCGCGCATGTGCATGGCGCTGAATTCGGGGTGGAACTGCACGCCCCAGGCATCGTTGCCCCAGCGGAAGGCGTGGGCGTCGTCGAGGTCGGAAACCGCGAGCACGGTGGCGCCCGGCGGCGGCGCGAGCACGCTCTGCAGGTGGGTGGACTGCGCCGCGAAGCGCGCGGGCAGGCCGGCGAACAGCGGGTCGTCGCCGGCGTGCGGATGCAGGTCGATGTCGACCGTGCCCATCTCGCGCCCGCGCGGGTTGTCGCCGACCTCGCCACCGAGCGCGTGCGCCAGCAGCTGGTGGCCGTAGCAGATGCCGAACACGTGGGCACCGTCGTGGGTGGCGTCGCGCAGCCAGTCGGCGGTGCGCTCGCTCCAGGGCTCGCGGTCGCTGACCATCGCGCCGGAGCCGGTGACCAGCACGCCGGCGTAGTCGCGGTGCGACGGCGGGACCTCGCCCGACTGCACGTCCACCGCCTCCAGCTCGTCGCGCGCCAGCCCGGCGGCGGTGCGGATCCAGTGCGGAAACACGCCGTGGCGGCGCATCGAAGGCACCGGGCGGCCGGTCTCGAGGACCAGGAAGGGGCGTCTGTGTCGGGTCATGCTCGGCAACCGGGAAGGTGCGCGGCGCGGGCCGCGCAGGGTCGGCCGCTATACTAGCCCGCCCTCGGACCACGCCGCGCAGGCGACACGGACGCGCATGACCGCACCCACGTTCCAGCAGCTGATCCAGCGCCTCAACGAGTTCTGGGCAGGCCAGGGCTGCGTGCTCGTCCAGCCGCTCGACCTCGAGGTCGGCGCCGGCACCTTCCACCCCGCCACCTTCCTGCGCTCGCTCGGCCCGGAGCCGTGGAACGCCGCCTACGTGCAGCCCTGCCGCCGCCCCACCGACGGCCGCTACGGCGAGAACCCCAACCGCCTGCAGCGCTACTACCAGTACCAGGTGGTGATGAAGCCGGCGCCGGACAACATCGTCGAGCTGTACTTCGACTCGCTCAAGGCGCTCGGCGTCGATCCGCTGGTGCACGACCTGCGCCTGGTCGAGGACAACTGGGAATCGCCCACGCTCGGCGCCTGGGGCCTGGGCTGGGAGGTCTGGCTCAACGGCATGGAAGTGACCCAGTTCACCTGGTTCCAGCAGGCCGGCGGCCTGGAGTGCCGCCCGGTGCTGGGCGAGATCACCTACGGCCTCGAGCGCCTGTGCATGTACCTGCAGAACGTCGACGACGTCTTCGATCTGGTGTGGACGCACGGTCCCGACGGCACGCCGGTCACCTACCGCGACGTCTACCACCAGAACGAAGTCGAGCAGAGCACCTACAACTTCGAGCACGCCGACGTGGCCGAACTGTTTCACCGCTTCGACGCCTGCGAGGCCGAGGCGATGAAGCTGGTCGGGCTCGGCCTGCCGCTGCCCGCCTACGAGCAGGTGATGAAGGCCAGCCACAGCTTCAACATGCTCGACGCCCGCCGTGCGATCTCGGTCACCGAGCGCCAGCGCTACATCCTGCGCGTGCGCAAGCTGTCGCAGGCCGTGGCCGAAGCCTATTTCGCGCAGCGCGAGAAGCTCGGCTTCCCCGGTCTGAAGCCGGCCAGCCGCGCCGCCTGACAAGGACGACAGATGCTCGACATCCTCACGCCCGCGTTCGTGTTCGCCTGGTCCGCACCCGTCGCCTTCGGTTTCTTCGCCGCGTACTGGGCGCAGCAGACCGGACGCAACCCGTGGCTGTGGCTGCTGTTCGGCGCCCTGCTGATGCCCGTGGCCGGCATCGTCCTGCTGATGCTCAACCGGGACCGCGCGCCCACCCCTGCAGGCCATGACGCCAGCGAACTGCTGGCGCTCAGGAAGGACCTTCCGTGAACGATACCGCTCCGCTCCTGATCGAACTCGGCACCGACGAGCTCCCCGTCAACGCCCTGCCCGGCCTGGCCCGCGCCTTCCTCGACGGCGTGCAGGGCGCGCTGTCGCGCCGCGGCATCGCCTTCGCCGAAGGCGCCCGCCCGCTGTACACGCCGCGCCGGCTGGCCGTCCTGCTGGAGGACGTCGCCACCACCCAGCCCGAGCAGGCCTCGGAAGTCCTCGGCCCCTATCTCAACATCGCGCTCGACGCCGACGACCAGCCCACGCGCGCCCTGCAGGGCTTCGCGCAGAAGGCGGGCGTCGAATGGACGGCGCTGGAACGCACCACCGACCAGAAGGGCGAGCGCTTCGTGCACCGCTCGGTGACGCCGGGCGCGGCCACCCGCGACCTGCTGCAGGCGGTGATCGACGAGGCCATCGCCGCGATGCCGATCCCCAAGCCGATGCGCTGGGGCGCGCACGCTCACGCATTCGCGCGGCCGGTGCACTGGCTGGTCGCGCTGCTGGGCGAGGACGTGGTGCCGGCGAGCGCCTTCGGCATCGCGTCCGACCGCATGAGCCGCGGCCACCGCTTCATGCACGACAAGCCGGTGTGGATCGGCCACCCGGGCGACTACGTCGACGCCCTGCGCGCGGCGAAGGTGCTGGTGGATCCGGACGCGCGCCGCGACGCGATCGTCGAAGGCGTGCAGGCCGCGGCCAGCGCCTCCGGCGGCGTGGCGCGCATCGAGGCCGGCAACCTCGCCCAGGTCGAATGCCTGGTCGAGTGGCCGCATGCCGTGGCCTGTTCGTTCGAGCCGGAGTTCCTCGCGGTGCCGCAGGAAGCGCTGGTGGCGACGATGGAGGCCAACCAGAAGTTCTTCCCGGTACTCGACGCCGAGGGGCGGCTCACCGAGCGCTTCATCGGCGTGGCCAACATCGTCTCCCGCGACGAGGCCGAGGTGCGCAAGGGCTACGAACGCGTGATCCGCCCGCGCTTCGCCGACGCCAAGTTCTTCTTCGTCGAGGACATGAAGCAGGGGCTTTCGGCGATGAACGAGGGCCTGGCCACGGTGACCTGGCAGGCGAAGCTGGGCAGCGTGGCCGACAAGGCCGCGCGCGTGGCGACGCTGGCCCAAGCGCTGGCGCCGGCGGCCGGCATCGAACCTGCGCTGGCGCGCCGGGCCGCGCTGCTGTCCAAGGCCGACCTGCAGTCGCGCATGGTCAACGAGTTCCCCGAGCTGCAGGGCATCGCCGGCCGCTACTACGCGATCCAGGACCCGGCCCTGGCCGACCTGTCGCACGACGACCGCGACGCCCTGGCCAACGCGCTCGACGAGGCCTGGCAGCCGCGCGGCGCCGGCGACACCATCGCGCCCTCGCCGCTGGGCCGGCTGCTGTCCGTGGCCGAGCGCGTGGACACGTTGGCCGGTGGCTTCGCCGCGGGGCTGAAGCCCACCGGCAACAAGGATCCCTTCGCCCTCCGCCGCGCCGCGCTCGGCCTGGCGCGCACGATCATCGAAGGCAGGCTGGAGCTTGACCTGCCGGCGGCGCTGGCCACCGCGATCACCGCCCTGCCCGCGGCCGCGCGACCGGCCGACGCCGCCGCGCTGGCCGGCGAGCTGTACGACTTCGTCCTCGACCGCCTGCGCGGCTACTACGCCGAGCGCGGCGTGCCGGCGCAGCAGTTCAGCGCCGTGGCCGCGCTGCGTCCGGCGTCGCTGCGCGATTTCGACCGCCGCCTCGAAGCCATCGCCAGCTTCGCGCGCCTGCCCGAGGCGGAAGCGCTGGCGGCGGCCGACAAGCGCATCCGCAACATCCTGCGCAAGGCCGGGGATGCGGTGGCCGACGAGGTCGATGCGGCACTGCTGGTCGAACCCGCCGAGCAGGCGCTGTCGGTCGCGGTCGAGGCTGCCTGGGCCGAGGCCGGCCCCGCGCTGGACGGCGGCGACTACGTGGCGGCGCTCGCGCGCCTGGCCCGCCTGCGTCCCGAGGTCGACGCCTTCTTCGACGCGGTGATGGTCAACGCCGACGACCCTGCGCTGCGCGGCAACCGCCTGGCGCTGCTGCAGCGGCTGGCAAAGCGCCTGGGCGCGGTCGCGGAGCTGGGGCAGCTGTCGACGTAACCGGCGCAATCCTGCACGCGTTAATGGATCCTGCACGCAACGCCGGTATCCTGCCGCGATGCCTGCATTCCCCCTTGCCGCTGCCATCCTGTTGCTGTCCGCCTTCGCCGGCAGCGTCCACGCCGCCAGCGTGTCCTCGGTCGAGATCACCGGCCTCGACGAGGAGATGGAGGAGAACGTCCGCACCTCGCTCTCGCTGGTCGACGCCATCGGCAGCGAGGTGACCTGGCGGCGGCTGGCCTACATGATGCGCGCCGCCGGCGACGAGACCCGCGAGGCGCTGGAGCCCTTCGGCTACTACTCGCCGCGGATCGTGGTCGAGCGCGTGCGCGGCGGCGAGCGCGGCGTCGTGCTCGACACCGCCGCGCAGGAGGAACAGGAGGCGTCGGACAGCGCCGCGGCGACCGCGCAGGCGGTACGCGAAGCCGGCAGCACCGCACGCGCCGCCGGCGACGCCCAGGCGCCGGTGTCGGTGGTGATCACGGTGGAGCCGGGCGAGCCGGTGCGGGTTCGCCGCGCCGACATCGCCATCCTCGGCGACGGCCACGACGACCGCTACCTGCAGGAGGAGCTGGACGACTTCATCCCGCGCGAGGGCTCGATCCTCGACCACAGCGCCTACGAGTCCAGCAAGACCCGGATCAGCCGCCGCCTCGCCGAGCGCGGCTATTTCGACGCCGACTTCAGCGCGCGCCGCGTGGCGGTCACGCGTGCCGAGCAGGCCGCCGACATCGAACTGGTGTGGACCAGCGGCGAGCGCTACGACATGGGCCCGACGCGCTTCGTGCAGGCGCCGACGGAGGTGGTCGACCCCGCGCTCCTGGAGCGCCTGGTGTACTGGAACGAAGGCGAGTACTACCACCAGGGCCGGCTCGACCGCCTGCGCACCTCGCTCACCCGCCTCGACTACTTCAGCCGCATCGACATCACCCCGCGCCCCGAGGACGCGATCGACGGCGAGGTGCCGGTGGACGTGGCGCTCACGCCCGCCAAGCGCGACGTCTACACCGCCGGCCTGAGCTACGGCACCGACAGCGGCCCCGGCATCCGGCTCGGGCAGGAGCGCCGCTACGTCAACCGCCGCGGCCACAAGGCGCTGTGGCAGCTGGACTACGCGCGCAAGCGCAAGACGCTGTCGCTGCAGTACCGCATCCCCGCCTTCCGCTGGCTCGACGGCTGGTACACGGTAGGGCTGCAGGCCGCCGACGAGCAGACCGACTACATCGATACCCGCCGCGTCGAATTCGCCGCCAGCCGCAGCGGCCAGTACAGCCGCAACCTCAACCTGGTGGCCTCGATGCACGCGCTGCGCGAGCGCTGGGCCTACGAGTACGAGGACGACGGCGATCCGTCGACGCCGGCGCTCTACCGCTATGCCACGTTCACCTATCCCTCGCTGCGCGCGACCTACGTCGACCTCGACGACACCCTGTTCCCGCGCAGCGGCTACAGCGGCAGCCTGATGCTGCGTGGCGGCGTCGAGGGCGCGGGCTCGGAGGCCAGCTTCTTCCAGGCCCACGCGCGCGCGCACTGGTACCTCGGCTTCGGCGAAAGCGACCGCCTGATCCTGCGCGGCGAATGGGGACGCACCGAAACCGATGCGCTGGTCGACATGCCGCCGAGCCTGCGCTTCTACGCCGGCGGCGACGGCAGCATCCGCGGCTACGAGTGGCGCGAGGTCGGCCCGCGCGTGGTCGACGCCGACGACGACGGCTTCGCGCTGGGCGCGCGCCACGTGGTCACCGCGAGCGCCGAATACGAGCACTACTTCGGCGGCGGCCCCTGGGGCATGGCGGCCTTCGTCGACACCGGCAGCGCCTTCGACGGCTCGCCGGAGCTGCGCACCGGCGTCGGCGTCGGCCTGCGCTGGCAGACGCCGGTGGGCCCGCTGCGGCTGGACATCGCGCGCGGCCTCGACGATCCGGATTCGCCCTTCACCCTGCACCTCAACATCGGCACGAACCTCTGATGGCGCGCACGCAGGGACAACCCGATGTCAGCCCGGAAGAGCGCGAGGCGCGGATCCGCGAACTGCGCGCGCGTCGCAAGGCGCGCATGCGCACGCTGGCGCTGCGCAGCGCCGTCGGCACCACCGTGCTGGTGGTGCTGCTGCTGGTCGCGGGCTGGTGGCTGCTGGGCACGCTGGGCGGCCGCGACTTCCTGCTCGCACAGGTGGTGGCGCGGCTGCCCGCCGGCACCACGCTGGAATGGCGCGAGGCCGAAGGCCCGGCATCGGGCCCGCTGACGCTGCACGACGTGGTCTTCCAGCAGCTGGTCTGCCCCGAGGTCGACGACCAGCCGGTGCCCTACGGCCAGTGCGCCGCGCCCAACGCGCTGCGCTTCAGCGCGAAGCGGATCACCCTGGACCCGGCGCTGCGGCCGCTGCTCGGGCGGACCCTGCGGCTGGATGCCGCGCAGGTGGAAGGCGCGCTGCTGGAGCTGCCGCCGTCCGACGACGGCGAGCCGTTCTCGCTGCCGCGCTGGCCCGAGGTGCTGCCGCAGGTCGAGCCGCCGCTGGGCCTGCAGGCGGACACCATCGAGATCGACGGCTTCCGGGTGCTGCGCGGTGGCGAGCCGATGATCGACATCGCCGACGTGCGCGGCGGCGTCGAGGCGCAGCGCGGCCTGCTGCGGCTGCGCCGGGTGCTGGTGCACAGCGACCGCGGCGACCTGCTGGCCGACGGCGAGTACGCCCCCGCGGACGACTACCGCATGGACCTCACCGTCTCGGCCCTGCTGCCGGCGCCGGCCGGCAGCACCCGGCCGCGCCTGGGCCTGGTGGCGCGCGGCGACGTCTCGGCGCTGGACGTGGCGTTGTCGGGACACGCGCCGGCACCGGTTCGGGCACGCCTCGGCCTGCGCGGCGCCGGCGCGCCCGACTGGACCTTCAGCGCCGCGAGCGAAGCCCTGGACCCGGCGCTGCTCGCGGGCCTGGGCGAGCCCGGCACCCCCGTGGCCTTCGACCTCTCCGCGCACGGCACCGGCGGGCGCGCGCAGCTGCAGGGCGAGCTGGCCTACGGCGACCTCCAGGCCACCATCCAGCCCTCGGTCGCCAGCCTCGAGGAGCAGGTGCTGGAGTTCGACCCGCTGGTGGTCGACCTGCTCGAGGGCCGGGTCAGCGTCACCGGCCGCGGCGACTTCGCCGATCCCCACGCCGCCGACCTGCGCTACGCCGTGGTCGCCCGCGGCCTGGCCTGGGCGCCGACGCCCGAGGACGGAGCCGCGCCCGATCCGGCGGCCACGATCCGTGCCGACGCCGACCTCGGCATCGCCGGCACCGCGGCGCTGTGGGCGATCGTCGGCGATGCGCGCCTGCAGCGCGGCGACGAGCGCGCCGAGGTCGAGCTCAAGGGCCGCGGCAACCAGCAGCGCATCGACATCGGCACCCTCGTCGCGCGCACGCCCACCGGGCGCCTGGACGGCAGCGGGCACGTCACCTGGGCGCCGGCGCTGGCCTGGGACTTCAGCGCCGCGCTGACCGGGTTCGACCCGGGCTATTTCGCGCCGGGCTTCGACGGCGCCATCGACGGACGCCTCGCGACCACCGGCGGCACCCGCGACGACGGCGGCCTCGACCTGCGCGCCGACGTCGAAGACCTGGGCGGGCGCCTGCGCGGGCGCGCGCTCGGCGGCCGCGCCGGGTTCGCCATGCGCGGCGCCACGCCCGGCGGCACCGACGCCGCGAGCTTCGAGGGCGACGCGGCGCTGTCGATCGGCCAGAGCCGCATCGACGCCCGCGGCCGCGTCGACGACCGCATCGACATCCAGGCCTCGCTGGATCCGCTGCGCCTTGACGACCTGCTGCCCGGCGCCGCAGGCCGGCTCGACGGCCGCGTGAGCGTGGCCGGTGGCCGCGACAGCCCCGACCTGCGCGCGGACCTCGCCGGCACCGGTCTGCGCTACGGCGACTACACGGCCGAGCGCCTGCAGCTGCGCGGGCAGCTGCCCTGGCGCGGCGGCGGCGGCGAACTCGACGTCGAGGCCGGCGGCGTGCAGGCCGGGGTCGCGCTGGACTCGCTGTCGGTGCAGGCGCGCGGCGCGGTGGAGGACCTGCGCTTCGACGCCAGCGCGCGCGGCGACATCGGCAGCGCCTCGCTCTCGGGCAGCGCGCGGCGCGGCGGCAATGGACGCTGGCAGGGCACGCTCGCCGCGCTGCAGGCCGCGCCCGCGGTCGGCGCCACCTGGCAGCTGGGCCAGGCGGCGGTGTTCGCGCAGACCGCCGGCGGCTTCACGCTGTCGCCGGCCTGCCTGGACTCCGACGTCGGCGGCCACCTGTGCGCCAGCGCCGACTGGCCGCGGCAAGGCCTCGACATCGACGGCGAGGCCCTGCCGCTGGCCCTGGTCGGCCCCTACCTGCCGACGCAGGACAGCGGACGGCCCTGGCACCTGGACGGCAGCATCGACATCGACGCCCGCCTGCGGCCCGCGGGCCGGGCCTGGCAGGGACACTTCAACGTCGCCTCCAGCGAAGGCGCGTTGCGCACCAGCCCGCGCTCGCGCCGCAACGTGCTGTCCTACAGCGGCCTGGCGCTGGACGCGGTGTTCGACGCCAACCGCATCGACGCCAGCCTCGGCCTCGGCTTCAACGGCAACGGCCGCATCGCCGCGCGCCTGCGCACCGGTTGGGACGCGTACGCGCCGCTGGAAGGCGAGGTGACCGCGGCCACCAGCGAGCTGACCTGGCTGGAGCTGTTTTCGCCCGACATCGTCTCGCCCACCGGCCGCCTGGAAGCCGACGTCAGCCTGTCCGGCACGCGCGCGGCGCCGGCGCTGGGCGGCTACGCCACGCTGGCGGACTTCGCGGCCGAGATCCCGTCGCTGGCGATCGCCATCGTCGATGGCCAGGCGCGGCTGGACGCGCAGCCCGACGGCAACGCCCGCATCAGCGGCAGCCTGGGCACCGGCGGCGAGGGCCGGCTGGCAATCGACGGCAGCCTCGGCTGGCGCAGCCCGGGCGCGCCGCTGCAGCTGCATGTGAGCGGCAACGACGTGCTGGTGTCCGACACCCGCGACCTGCGCGCCGTCGCCAGCCCCGACATCGAAGTGCGCTACGCCGCCGGCCGCCCGCTGCAGGTGACCGGCCGGGTGCTGGTGCCCAGCGCGCGCATGGACCTGGAGCGCCTGAGCGACGGCGTCTCCGCCTCGCCCGACGTGGTGGTGCTGGATCCGGTGGATCCCGAGGACGGGCCGTCGATGCCGATGGAGCTCGACCTGACCCTGGCGATGGGCGACGACGTGAGCATGAACGGCTTCGGCCTGGAGGGCGAACTGACCGGCGAGCTGCGCGTGCTGTCGCGCGCCGGCCGCGAGATGACCGGTCACGGCCTGCTGGAAGTCGGCGGCCGCTACGAGGCCTACGGCCAGGAGCTCGCGATCACCCGCGGGCGGCTGTCGTGGTCGAACACGCCGGTGTCCGATCCGCTGCTCGACATCCGCGCCGAGCGCCGCGTCGGCGACGTCACCGCCGGCATCGACGTCAGCGGCCGCGCCTCGGCGCCGCGCGCGCAGGTGTGGACCGATCCGGCCAGCGACGAGTCCGAAGCGCTGGCCCTGCTCGCGCTGGGTCGCCCGCTGTCGAGCCTCAGCGGCCGCCAGGCCAGCGACATCGACGCCGCCTCGGCCGCGCTCAACGCCGGCGGCAGCCTGCTTGCCGGACAGATCGGCAAGCGCATAGGCCTGGACGACGCCGGCGTGATGGAGTCGCGCACGCTCGGCGGCAGCGTGTTCGGGATCGGCAAGCAGCTGTCGCCGCGTCTCTACGTCGGCTTCGGCGTATCCCTGCTGGGCACCGGCCAGGTGCTGACGCTGAAGTACCTGCTGCGCAAGGGTTTCGACGTCGAGATCGAGTCGAGCACGCTGGAGAGCCGCGGCTCGATCAACTACCGCCACGAGCGCTGAGCACGAGCACCTGCGCACGCACCCCTTGCTGCGCACATTCCCCTGCCGCGCATACCCCCTGTAGGAGCAGCTACAGCTGCGACCGCGACCGCCCGTGAAACCGGTCGCTGCCGGTGAATCCGGTCGCAGCTGTAGCTG
Organism: Luteimonas padinae; assembly: GCF_014652935.1. GTDB lineage: Bacteria > Pseudomonadota > Gammaproteobacteria > Xanthomonadales > Xanthomonadaceae > Luteimonas > Luteimonas padinae. The sequence continues at coordinate 156,506 of NZ_BMZT01000009.1, forward strand.
CTCCCACAGGGATCGACGATGGGTGACGGGCGATCGGCGGTGGGCGATGGGGGCGGGAAGCGGCGCTCGCTATCGCGCCGGTACGATCCGCGCGCTGCGCAGGCTGGCGACGCCGTCCTCGACGTCGGTCCAGACCAGGTGGGCGACGCCACCGGCCACGGCCAGCTGCGGGAAGCCGGTGCCGCGGCCGCGGCCGGCGAGGCGCGCGACCTCGAGCCGCTGGTACTCGGTCGCGAGATCGGGCGAGCGCCGCGACAGCCACAGCGACTGGCCGTCGCCGTCCTCGCGCAGCCACGCGATCCACGCCTGGGACTCGTCCAGGGCCACGGCGACGCGGCCGTGCACCGCCTCGCCGGCATCGATCACCACCGGCGCGGCGAAGCTGTCGCCCGCGTCCGCGCTGTGCGCCACGCGCACCTCGGGCACGTCGCCGGCGGCGGCCGTGTACCAGGCCACCACGGCGGACTCGCCGCGCGCCGCCACCGCCGGCCCGTTGACCGGGCAGGCCGGCATCACCCAGCCGTCGGCGTGCACCGGCGCCGGCGCGGTCCAGGCCTCGCCGTCCAGCCGCGTGGCCATGATGTCGCGCACCTCGCCCTCGGCACGCCCGCGATAGACCAGCAGCGGCCCGCGCGCGGTGACCGCGGCGCTGGTCTGGCAGCAGTCGCAGACGCTGGCATCGATCTCGACCTCGCCGTTGCCGCGCAGCGCGGCGTCGAAGCCGGCCGCGCGCAGGGTCATCGCGCCGGCGGCACCGTGCGCGCCGCCGCCGTGCGCACTGGCCTCGCCCTGCTGCACCGAAGATCCGCCGGCTTCATCGGCGGAACCGCCCGCCGCAGCCCCACCGTGGCCCGTTGCGACGTCCGCCGCCGCCTCGTGTGCACCCGCGGTGTCGCGTCCGTCCAGCCAGGCGATGCCGAGGCCGCCGCCCGGCCGCGGCCACATCGAGACGAAGCCGTGCTCGGTCTGCGTGCCGTCGGCGTGCGGACGCACCGGCTCGCTCCAGCGCCGGCCGCCGTCGCGCGAGACCGCGAGCACCACGTCATAGGCATAGGGCGCCTCGCCGTTCTTCTGCAGCCAGTGCGCCCACAGCGCGCCGTCGGCGGTGGCCATGATGTGCGGGGTGTCGGCCCAGTTGACGAACATGCTGTTGCCGACCGCGATGGTGGTCGGCGCGGTTTCCCAGCGCGCGCCGGCGAGGTCGTAGCTGGAGAACTGGAAGATGTGTCGGCGCCCGGGCTGCGAGTTGGTCCACGACAGCAGCAGCTTGCCGCCCTCCACGGCGACCAGGTCGGGCAGCGCGGAGCCGGGCAGCATCGCCGGCAGCGGCCACTCGGCAACCACGCGTTCGGCCATGGGATCGGCCATGGCGCTGGCGGGGGCGTCGACGCCGGGCGCCGGCGCCTCGCCGCCGCAGCCGGTGGCGAGGCCCAGCACGGCAAGGGCAAGGATGGCGGTGCGCATGGCCGCAGCGTACCGTGGCGGCGACCATGTTCACCACCGTCGCCGCCTATTCCGACCCGATGGAAGCGCAGCTCGCGCTCGGCCTGCTGCAGGCCGAAGGCATTCCCGCGCGCCTGGACGACATCGGCACCGCGATCGCCAACTGGGAGTGGCGGCTGGCGATCGGCGGCATCCGGCTGCGCGTGCCCGACGCGCAGGCGATCCATGCGCGGCGGGTGCTGGCGGCGCTCGAGGCCGGCGAGTACGCGCTGGACGACGAAGGCCTCGACGATGGCAGCGGCGGCGATGACGGCGGCGGCGACGGCGAGCGCAACGCCGGCATGCCGGGCAGCGGCCGCGACCGCGGCCATCCCTCGCCGGGCAAGGACAAGGGCGCGCTGCAGGCGCCGAGCCGCGAGACGCTCTCCAGCCGCATCGCCTGGGCGGCGTACATGCTGCTGGGCGTGCCGCTGCCCTGGCGGCGGCGCCGCGACGATGGAAGCCGGGTCCGCGAGCTCTGAACACGCGGATCGCGCGGATCGCGCAGCGCCGCGGCCCTGCAACACCCCGCCGCACGTGACACCTGCCGGCACGGCCTGCGCCTGACCCGCGCATGCCGCGCTGTCAACGGGTACCGCACGCCGGCACGCGGGGCGACAATCGGCGCCTCCGCGGCATCCGCCGCATGACGCAAGACCACTGATGTCCGAAGTCTCACCCGCGCTCGCGCGCAAGATCGCCCAGACCATCGCCGACGAGATCGGTGCCCAGCACAGCCAGGTCGAATCGGCCGTGGGCCTGCTCGACGAAGGCGCGACCGTGCCCTTCATCGCCCGCTACCGCAAGGAAGTCACCGGCGGCCTGGACGACACCCAGCTGCGCGACCTCGAGACCCGCCTGACCTACCTGCGCGAGATGGAGGACCGCCGCGCCGCGATCCTTGCCAGCATCGACGAACAGGGCAAGCTCACCGACGAACTGCGCGCCGACATCGAGGCCGCCGACAGCAAGTCGCGCCTGGAAGACCTCTACCTGCCCTACAAGCAGAAGCGCCGCACCCGCGCCCAGATCGCGCGCGAAGGCGGGCTGGAGCCGCTGGCCGACGGCCTGCTGGCCGATCCGTCGCAGGTGCCGGAAACCTTCGCGCTGCAGTTCGTCGACGCCGACAAGGGCGTGGCCGACGCCAAGGCCGCGCTGGACGGCGCGCGCGCGATCCTGCTCGAGCGCTGGGGCGAGGACGCCGCGCTGATCGGCGAGCTGCGTGCTTGGCTTGCGGACTGCGGCGTGATCCGCTCGAAGGTGGCCGAAGGCAAGGAGGCCGCGGGCGAGAAGTTCCAGGACTATTTCGACCACGCCGAGCCGCTGGCGAAAATCCCCTCGCACCGCCTGCTGGCGCTGTTCCGCGGCCGCCGCGAGGAGTTCCTGCAGCTCGAGCTCGAACCCGGCAGCGACGTCGACGCCGGCAACGCCTACGCCGAAGGCCGCATCGCCCTGCACGCCGGCATCCAGGCCGCGGGCCGCGCCGCCGACGCCTGGCTGCTCAACGCCTGCCGCCTGGCCTGGCGCGCGAAGCTGCAGCTGCATCTGATGCTGGACCTGTTCGCGCAGGCCCGCGAGCAGGCCGAGGCCGAGGCGATCGCGGTGTTCGGCGACAACCTCAAGGACCTGCTGCTGGCCGCGCCCGCCGGCCCGAAGGCCGTGCTCGGCCTCGACCCGGGCCTGCGCACCGGCGTCAAGGTCGCGGTGGTCGACGCCACCGGCAAGCTGGTCGCCACCGACACCATCTACCCGCACGAGCCGCGCCGGCAGTGGGACGCATCGCTGGCCACGCTGAAGAAGCTCTGCAGCGCGCACGGTGTGCAGCTGGTGGCCATCGGCAACGGCACCGCGAGCCGCGAGACCGACCGTCTTGCCGGCGACCTGCTGAAGCTCGTGCCGGAGCTGGCGATGCAGAAGATCGTGGTGAGCGAGGCCGGTGCCTCGGTGTATTCGGCGTCCGAGCTGGCGGCGAAGGAATTCCCGGACCTCGACGTCTCGCTGCGTGGCGCGGTGTCGATCGCGCGCCGCCTGCAGGATCCGCTGGCCGAACTGGTGAAGATCGAGCCGAAGGCGATCGGCGTCGGCCAGTACCAGCACGACGTCGACCAGTACAAGCTCGCACGCGCGCTCGATGCGCGCGTCGAGGACTGCGTGAACGCGGTCGGTGTGCACGTCAACACCGCATCCGGCGCGCTGCTGTCGCGCGTGTCCGGGCTGTCGTCGACGGTGGCTGCGAACATCGTCGCCCACCGCGACGCCAACGGGCCGTTCAAGCGCCGCCGCGACCTGCTGAAGGTGCCGCGCCTGGGCGAGAAGACCTTCGAGCAGTGCGCCGGCTTCCTGCGCATCGCCGACGGCGACGAGCCGCTGGACGCCTCGGCCGTGCACCCCGAGGCCTATCCGGTGGTCGAACGCATCGTCGCCGCCACCGGCAAGCCGATCCAGGCCCTGGTGGGCGACGGCGGCTTCGTGCGTTCGCTCAAGGCCCGCGACTTTGTCGACGAGCGCTTCGGCGAGCCCACCGTGCGCGACATCCTGGCCGAGCTGGAAAAGCCCGGCCGCGACCCGCGCCCCGAGTTCAAGGCCGCGAAGTTCGCCGACGGCGTGGAGGACATCAAGGACCTGCGCGAAGGCATGATCCTGGAAGGCGTGGTCAGCAACGTCGCGGCGTTTGGCGCCTTCGTCGACATCGGCGTGCACCAGGACGGCCTGGTCCACATCTCGGCGCTGTCCGACCGCTACGTGAAGGATCCGCGCGAAGTGGTGAAGGCCGGCGACATCGTCAGGGTGAAGGTGCTGGAGGTGGATGTCGCCCGCAAGCGCATCGCGCTCACGCGCCGGCTGGACGACAGCCCGGCGCCGCGCGATGCGCGGCAGGAAGCGCGCGATGGCCGCCACCGTGCCGGCGGCCCGCGTGGTGGTGGCCCCGGCCATCGGCCGGGCGGCGGACGCCCGGGCAGTGGCGGTGGCGCAGCGAAGCCCTCCGCTGCCCCCGCCAACAACGCCCTGGCCGAAGCCTTCGCCCGCGCCCGGCGCGGCTGAACCGACGGCCTCCCTCCGCCCCCGCGCTCCGCGGGGGCGCCTGCACGGCCTCAGCCCGCCACGACCCGGTTCCTGCCGCTGCGCTTGGCCTCGTACAGGCGCTCGTCCGCACGCCGCAGCAGATCGTCGGGCTTCTCGCCGGAGGCCTGCTGCACCAGGCCAACGCTGATGGTGCACGCCAGGTCGTCGCCAAGGGAGGCCAGGCGCATCGCGGCGATGTCCATGCGCGCCTGCTCCAGGCGGGGCAATGCCTCCTCCCGCGCCATGTCGCGCAGCACCACGAGGAACTCCTCGCCGCCGGTACGACCGACGAACACCGACGGATGCTGCAGCGAAGCGAGCAGGTGCGCGGCCACCTGCGCCAGCACCTCGTCCCCGGCCTGGTGCCCGTAGCGGTCGTTGATCGGCTTGAAGCGATCGACGTCCACCAGCGCCACGCACAGCGGGGTGCCGGCGTCCTCCGCCCGCTCCACTGCCGATTCCAGGAAGAGGTCGCAGGCGCGGCGGTTGGGCAGCCCGGTCAGGGCGTCGTGGTGGGCCTGGTGGGCGAGCTGCGTCAGCAGCTGTTCGCGCTCGCGCGAGGCCTGTTCGAGTTCGGCGTTCTTCTCGCGCAGCTCCTCGGTGCGCTGCGCCACGACCGACTCCAGCCGCCGCCGCCGCCGGCTCTGCCGGCGTCCCAGGAAGGCGTGCAGGCCGGCGAACAGCAACGCCAGCAGCACCAGGCCCAGGAGGTGCGTGCCCGTGCGCTGCCACCAGGGCGCCTCGACCTGAAGCTCCACCTGCGCCTGGTTCACCGGACGCGACCAGTCCACGGGTGCACGCGCCACCTGGACCTCGAAGCGCAGCGTGCCTGCCGGGAGGTTGGTGTAGGCCACCTGCCCCGATTCCGCGGCCTCGATCCAGTCCCGGTCCACGCCCTGCATCCGGTAGCGGTAGCGCAGGCTGTTCGGGCTGCGCTGGCTGACGCCGGTGAACTGGACCTCCACGCGCCCCCCCCGGCGGCACCTCGGTGCCGGGAAGGCCGTTCACCGTGACCCGGTCGATCACCAGCGATATCGGGCCTTTGCCGGCGTCGACCACGCGGGCGGGGTCGAACACCGCGATCCCGGACGCGGTCGGCATCCACAGCTCGCCGCTGGCCATGCGCCAGCCCGCCGGGGAGCTGCCGCCGTTGCTCTGCCGGCTGGGCATGCCGTCATCGCCGGTGAAGGCCTGGACATCCAGCTGCGCGGACACCCCGCGGTCGATGTCGTCGAAGGTACTGCGCGGGATCCGGAACACCCCGCCGTTGGTGCTGGTCCAGAGATTGCCGAAGTCGTCGGAAAGCACGCGGAACAGGGCGCTTCCCGTCAGGCCGTGGCGGCGGCCGTACAGGGTGAAGCGACCCTCGCGCAGGCGCAGCAGGCCGCGGTCGCTGGCGATCCACAGCGTGCCGTCCGGATCGGACAGGAAGTCGAAGGCGGACTCGGCCGGAAAGTCCTCCTCCGGTTCCAGCACCACCACGCGGCCGTCCGGCCCGCGGCGCGCCATGCCCCCGATGAGACCGATCCAGAGCGTGCCGTCGCCCGCCCTGTGCAGGGCGCGCACCGGCAGCGCCGGCAGGCCGGGCAAGGGCTGCTCGTCCGCCTGCCCATCGCGCCAGGCCTTGAGCCCGCGCTCGCTGCCCACCCACAGCGTCCCGTCGGGATCTTCGAGCACTGCGCGCACGTGTTCGGTGGCAAGGGTGCTGCCGGCAGGCGCCAGCGGCCTCAACGGCGCCCCGGCACCGGGACCGACATGCATCACGCCGCGGTTGTAGGTCCCCGCCCAGACCCCGCCGTCGGACGCCAGCGCCAGCGCCAGCACCGAAGCCGACGGGCGGCCGGGCCGGGGCATCACGGCCTCGACCCGGCCGTCGCTCATCCGGCTCAGGCCGCCGGAGTGCCCGATCCAGGCCTGGCCGTCGGCGGTTTCCACGATGCTGCGGACGTATTCGTTGCGCAGCCCCTGTTCACGGCCGATGCCCCAGACCGGCCCGTCGCTGATGCGGAATAGGCCGTGCGTGGTGCCCATCCAGATCAGGCCCTCGCGCCCCTCGAACAGGGCACCCGAAGCAAAGCCCTCGATCCCGTGCTGCCGCCCGAGCTGCTGCCACCTGCCCCGCCAGTAGCGCAGCAGCGTGCTGTCGGTGGCCGCCACCCAGAGCGCACCCTGCCGGTCCTGGATCAGCCCTTCGACGGTCTCCCTGCGCAAATGCTCGAGGCGACCCTCGCGCAGGCGCCAGACCCCGTGTTCGCCGGCGATCCAGGTGTCGCCCTCGGAGGACCGGAGCAGCCCGCGCACTTCGCCTGCGGGCAGTCCCAGGCGTTCGCCCAGCCCTTCCACCCGCCCCTCGTGCCAGCGGTGCAGCCCGCGCCGGCTGCCCACCCACAGGCTGCCGTCATCACGCGCCAGCAGCGACATCACCGCGAGCTCGGCCAGCGCCGCGCCGCCCTCCATGCGGACGCAACCGGCCGCGCCGAGGCGGTACAGGCCATCGCGGGCCGCGATCCAGTAGCCGTCATCGACGGCCGGCGCCACCTGGATCACGTCAAGCTCCGGAAAGTCCCCGCATGCGGGCCGGGCACGGCCCCCGTCGGGCACCTGCACCAGTCCAAGGCTGTCGACGTTGACCAGCATGCCGTCGTCGTCGTGCCGCAGCAGCCGCGAAGCCAGGCGGCGGCCATCGGCGTGGTTCAGCGCGTCGACATGACGGAACCTGCGCCCGTCGAAGCGCACCGTGCCTTCCCAGGTCGCGACCCACAGGAAGCCGTCGTCGTCCTGGCTGATGGCGTGCACCTGGCCATGCGGCAGGCCGTCGTCGGCGTTCCAGCGGGTGACGGAATAGCGCTCGGGCGGCAGCTCGGGATCCAGCGCCTGCGCCGGACCCGCGATCGATCCCAGGCCAAGGGCCAGCCACGCGCAAGCGGACAGCCAGGCCCGCCCGCCTGATCGTCCCGTCATGTCTGGAATGGTTGGCCGCGCACCCGCCATGCCCGTTCAGCGCGCCCCTGTTCGCGGCAAACGCTTCATTCTAGCAAGCCGCTTCCATCACCAGCCGCATTTTGGAACGCTGCGCACCGCCCCCATCTGCTGCCCTGATGAACACGAATATCCCCACCAGCGCGCGTCCGCCGGACCGCGACGACCCGCGCCCGCAGCCTCCCGAAGCACCATTGCCCAGCGACTGCTGCGACAGCGGCTGCGACCCTTGCGTCAACGACACCTATGCCGAAGAGCTGCAGTACTACCGCGAGCAGCTGGCGAAATGGCTGGAGCGGCACCCGGACCAGGCCTGAGGCCACCGCGTCCGCAGCGCATAATCACGGGCATGGGACAACCGCATGAACCGCCGCCGCCTCCACCCGACCTGAGGAAGTACGCCTGGCTGGCGATCGCCACCGCCGTGCTGACGGTCCTGCTCAAGGGCAGCGCCTGGCTGGTCACCGGCTCGGTCGGCCTGCTGTCGGACGCCGCGGAATCGCTGGTCAACCTGGTGGCGGCCATCGTCGCCCTGGTCTCGCTGACCATCGCCGCCCGGCCGGCCGACGACGACCACCACTTCGGGCACGGCAAGGCGGAGTACTTCTCGGCGGCGCTGGAAGGGATCATGGTGTTCGTCGCCGCGGCGTCGATCATCTACCTGGGCATCGAGCGCCTGCTGGCCCCGCGGCCGCTGGAGGCGGTGGGCATCGGCCTGGCCATCTCGGCAGCCGCTGCGGTCCTCAACGGCATCGTCGGGCGGATCCTGATCGACGTCGGCACCCGGCACCGCTCCATCACCCTGCGCGCCGACGGCAAGCACCTGATGACCGACGTGTACACCACGATCGGCGTGGTGCTGGGCCTGGGGCTGGCCTGGCTCACGGGCTGGCTCTGGCTGGACCCGGTGATCGCGATCCTGGTGGGCCTGAACATCCTGGTCACCGGCTACCGGCTGATCTCGGAGTCCACCGCGGGCCTGATGGACGGCTCGCTGTCGACGGAGGACAACGCCAGGATCCTGGCCATCCTCGAGGCCCGTACCGAAAAGGGCCGAATCGAGTTCCACGCGGTGCGCACCCGTGAATCCGGCGCGCGCCAGTTCATGGAGATGCACATGCTGGTGCCCGGCGACTGGTCGGTGCAGCGCGGCCACGACGCCATGGAGGACCTGGTCGACGAGATCGTGGCGGCGTTCCCGGCGATGCGCGTGACCGGGCACCTGGAACCGATCGCCGATCCGCGCAGCTACGAAGACATGAGCCTGTAGGCCGGCGCGCCCCGCCGCTGCAGGGACGCGCTCAGGCGACGCGGCTGCGGCGCGCGCGCTCCAGGTGCACCAGCAGCAGCGAGATCGCCGCCGGCGTCATGCCGGGAATGCGCTGCGCCTGGCCGATGGTCTGCGGCCGCACCTGCTCCAGCTTCTGCCGCAGCTCGGCCGACAGGCCGCGCACCGCGGCGTAGTCGAAGCCGTCGCCGATCGCGGTCTCTTCGGCGCCGCGCTGGCGCGCGATCTCCTCGCGCTGGCGCTCCAGGTAGCCGGAATACTTGGCCTCGATCTCGACCTGCTCGGCCACGGCCGCGTCATCCACCGCCGGGCCGAAGGACGGCACCGCAGCCAGCGTCGCGTAGTCCAGCTCCGGGCGCCGCAGCAGGTCCAGGCCGCTGCATTCGCGGCTGATGTCTATTCCCAGCGCGGCCGAGGCGTCGCGGCCGATGGCGTTGTTGGGCGAGGCCCACAGCGCGCCCAGGCGCTGCGTTTCCGCCGCCACCGCGTCGCGCTTGCGCGCGAACGCGTCCCAGCGCGCGTCATCCACGATCCCGAGTTCGCGGCCCACCGGCGTCAGCCGCAGGTCGGCGTTGTCCTCGCGCAGCTGCAGGCGGTACTCGGCGCGGCTGGTGAACATGCGGTAGGGCTCGGTGGTGCCGTGGGTCACCAGGTCGTCAACCAGCACGCCGATGTAGGCCTGGTCGCGGCGCGGCGCCCAGCCGTCGTGGCCCTGCACTGCGCGCGCGGCGTTGGCGCCGGCGAGCAGGCCCTGGGCCGCGGCCTCCTCGTAGCCGGTGGTGCCGTTGATCTGGCCGGCGAAGTACAGGCCGGACACGGCCTTGGTCTCCAGCGTGGCCTTCAGCCCGCGCGGGTCGAAGTAGTCGTATTCGATCGCATAGCCGGGCCGGGTGATGTGCGCGCGCTCGAAGCCCTGCACCGAGCGCACCAGCTCGAGCTGCACGTCGAAGGGCAGGGACGTCGAGATGCCGTTGGGATAGATCTCGGCCACGCCCAGGCCCTCGGGCTCGACGAAGACCTGGTGGCTGTCCTTTTCGGCGAAGCGCACCACCTTGTCCTCGATCGACGGGCAGTAGCGCGGCCCGGTGCCCTCGATCTGCCCGGAGTACATCGGCGAGCGGTGCAGCGCGCCGCGGATGATGTCGTGGGTGCGCTGCGTGGTCTGGGTGATCCAGCAGGACACCTGGCGCGGATGGTCGTCGCGCGTGCCCATGAAGGAGAACACCGGACGCGGGTCGTCGCCGGGCTGCTCCACCATCACCGAGTAGTCGAGCGTGCGGCCGTCGATGCGCGGCGGCGTGCCGGTCTTGAGGCGGTCGACCACGAACGGACCTTCGCGCAGGCGCTCGGCCAGGCGCACCGAGGGCGGATCGCCCATGCGGCCGCCGGCATGCTGCGCTTCGCCGACGTGGATGCGGCCGGCGAGGAAGGTGCCGGCGGTCAGGACCACGGCCGGCGCCTCGAAGCGCAGCCCGGTGTTGGTCACCGCGCCGCGCACGGCGCCGCCTTCGATCACCAGGTCGTCGACTGCCGCCTGGAACACGGTCAGGTTCGGCTGCGCTTCCACCGCGCGGCGGATGAAGGCGCGGTACAGCGCGCGGTCGGCCTGGCAGCGCGTCGCGCGCACCGCAGGACCCTTGGACGCGTTGAGTCGCCGCCACTGGATGCCCGCGGCATCGGCGGCGCGCGCCATGACGCCGCCCAGCGCGTCGATTTCGCGCACCAGGTGGCCCTTGGCGATGCCGCCGATCGCGGGATTGCAGCTCATCGCACCGATGGTCTCGATGCTGTGGGTGAGCAGCAGCGTGCGCGCGCCGGCGCGCGCGGCGGCCAGCGCGGCTTCGGTGCCGGCGTGGCCGCCGCCGATCACGATGACGTCGTGGCGATGGAAGTCGTGATGCATCTCGCAATTATCGCGCTTGGCCGCGCTGGTGCGGCGGACGGACGGAAGTTGGCACGCATCCTGCGTTCGATACAGGCGCACCCGGGATGGCAATCGCCTAGGGGGGCGTGGCCGGAGATTGGAACAGGGCTGGCCAGCCGCATCCCGGGGAAGCGAAGGGGCCGAACGTCGGGGGACGTTCGGCCCCGTTTTTTTTCGGCGGGCCCTGGTGGCCCGCGATGCCGGGAAAGGCGCCGACACCCGGCAGGAGCGGAACAGGGGGGATCCGGGCTCCCCCGCCGGGTGTCGACATTGGTCACCCCGGATTACGTCAGGAAGCGACGCAACCGGTCAGTCGGCCCTAGCTTGCGACGACTGCGGTCCCGGCGCAAGCGCTCCGACAGCCCCGGAGCGCGACGCCGGTCGCGTTACCGCTCTTCCTGCGAGGACGCACGGACGCGCTGCGGCGAAACCCGGCTCGGCCGCTGCGGTGCGACCCGGACTGGCGTCGCCGGCCTGGGCGCGGCCTGCCTCACCGGGCTCGCGATGCGGCTGGCAGGGCCCTGCCGGGGCGGAGCCTGCCGCACGGGCGCGACCACGCGGGACGGCGCATCCGGCCGCGACACGGCCCGCGGGGCCGGCCCGGGGCGCAGGCGGGGGGTCTCGCGCGGCATCTGGGTCCCGGCGCCCGGTGAGCGGAGGTCGCCGCCCCGCAGCCTGCTGCGGTCCACGGGCATCGCACCCGGTACCGGGGCGCGCTGGCCCGGCAGCGGCGTGCTTCGGGGCGCAGGCCGGACCTGTCTCACCTCGCCGGGCGAGCGCAGGCGATTGCGCGGCGGCTCCACCGCCTCGCGTCCGGGAGTGACAGCCGGCGGCGGCCGCCGCAGCTGCGAGCGGCGGGCCTCACGCAGCCGCTCGATCTCCTCCGCCGAGCGCAACCTGTTGCCCGGGTTGGGGCCGCTGCCGTCCGGCGGCCGCACGTCGGGCCGCTGGTGGCCGTCCGGGCGCGGCCGATAGGGAGGCCGGTGGTGGTACCCGGGCCGGTCGTACCAGCCCGGGTAATAGCCGCCGTACCACGGGTAGCCCCAGTTGCCGTACAGCCCGCCGTAGTAACCGGTGCCACGGTAATAGCCCGGCCCGCCGTAACCGCGGCCGTAGCCGCCGTAGTACGGATCGTAGTAACCGGAGTAGCCGTAGGGCACGGCATCACCGTAGTAATAGTCGCCGTAGCCCTGGCTGCTGTAGCCGCCGTATTCGCTGTAGCCATAGCCGGTCGCGCAACCTGCCAGGAGGGCGGCTGATGCGAGGCCGATGAGGATCTTGCGCATGTTCGCGTCCCCTGTGTGGTTGCCGTCACAGGGTCGACCCAAGGCATTGAATTGCGGCTTAACCCTTGCCCCAAGCGTGCCCGTTGCTGAACGCAGCCCGCAAGTCCGCTAGTCTGGCGGGCATGCCCGCAGCCGCCACGTTCGACGACGTCCTGGCCGCCGCCGCCCGGATCGCACCCCATGCACAGCCGACACCGGTGCTGCGCTCCAGCGCGATCGACGCGCTGGCCGGCTGCCGCCTGGCGTTCAAGGCCGAACACCTGCAGCGCGCCGGCGCCTTCAAGTTCCGCGGCGCCTGCAACGCGGTGTGGGCACTCACGGACGAACAGGCGCGGCACGGCGTCGCCACCCACTCCTCCGGCAACCACGGCGCCGCGCTCGCGCTGGCCGCGGCCACGCGTCGCATCGCCTGCCACGTCGTGGTGCCGCGCGGCGCGGTGGCCAGCAAGCTCGCCGCGATCGCCGGCTACGGCGCGGTCCTGCATCGCTGCGATCCGGGCATCGCCGCGCGCGAAGTCGCCTGCGCAACGGTGGTGCAGGCCACCGGCGCGCGGCTGGTCCATCCCTACGCGGACGCGGCCGTGATCGCCGGCCAGGGCACGGCGGCGCTGGAGCTGCTGGCGTCGGCCGGACCGCTGGATGCGGTGGTGGTGCCGGTCGGCGGCGGCGGCCTGGCCGCGGGCACCGCGCTGGCGCTGGCGGGCGTGGCGCCGGACTGCCAGCTGGTGCTGGCCGAGCCTTCCGGCGCCGCCGAAACCCGCGACTCGCTCGCCCGCGGAGAACGCGTCACCGATTTCGTCCCCGACACCATCTGCGATGGGCTGCGCGGCACCCTGGGCCAACCCGGCTTCGAGATCCTGCGCGCGCACGGCGCCGAGGTCCTGGTCGTCGACGATGCCGACACCGTGGCCGCGATGCGCCTGGTGTGGCAGCGCATGAAACAGGTCATCGAACCCTCGTCCGCGATCGCGCTGGCCGCGGTGCTCGGCCATCCCGCGCGCTTCGCCGGGCTGCGCGTGGGCGTGGTGCTGAGCGGCGGCAACGTCGATCTCGACGCGCTGCCCTGGGCCACGGCGGCATGACGCGCCGCAGGCGCCAACGCGGCACGCGGCCGCGCCGGTTCTGGCGCTGGCTGCTGCGGCTAGTGCTGCTGGCGACGCTGTGGCTGGCGGCGGTGGCCGCCTGGATCGTCTACGTCGGCAACCGCGACCAGGCCCGGGCCGCCGACGCCATCGTGGTCCTGGGCGCGGCCGCCTACGACACCCGGCCCTCGCCGGTGTTCACCGAACGCATCCGCCACGGCATCGACCTGTACGAGCGCGGCTATGCCGGCGCGCTGGTGTTCACCGGCGGCTACGGCGACGGCGCGCGCTTCTCTGAATCACAGGTGGCGCGAACCTTTGCACTGCGCGCCGGTGTTCCGGAAGACGCGATCCTGATCGAGACGCTGTCGCGCACCACCTACCAGAACCTGGCGCGTACGCGCGACCTGCTGTCCGACCACGGCCTGCAGCGCGTGATCGTGGTCAGCGACCCGCTGCACATGGCGCGCGCGCTGCGGCTGAGCCGCCAGCTCGGCATCGATGCCGTGGGCTCGCCAACGCCGAGCACGCGCTTCCGCAGCTTCCGCACCCAGTGGCGCTTCCTCGCGCGCGAGGTCTACTTCTTCCACCGCGACCTGGTGGTCCGGCCGGACTGAGCGATCAGCCGGGCCCGCCGACAAGCGTCAGGCCCTCGCGCAGCAGCCAGCGCGTGGCGGCGGCGCGGTCGGCCTGCGGCAGGCCGTCGAGGACGCCCACCAGCCAGCGGAAGGACTGGCAGCGCGCGGCGCGGCTGGCCTGGTCGCGGCCTTCGGACGCGAGTCCGAGCATGAAGCCTTCGTGCAGGAAGGTGGCGCTGACCGCCGCCGACTTCAGCACCTGGCGCGCATGCGCGGGATCGTAGGGCTGCACCTGGCCCTGCAGACCGGCGAGCGCGATGTCGGTGAAGGCCAGCGCGAAGCGTTCGCGGCTGGGATCACCGAGGCGATCGACCGCGCGCTGGAACGCGGCCACGTCGCGCGCGGCGTCGGGCTCGAACAGCGAACACAGCGCAGCGGATTCAACGTCCGAGCGCGAACTCGCGTGCACCGCCTTGAACAGGCGGTCGATGGCCGCATCGGGCGCGCGCAGCAGCACGTCGTCGCCCAGCGAAAGCACGGCCGCGGGATCGAGCTGCGACAGGTCGATGTCATAGCGCTGGGCGTTGGCGGACAGCGCCGGCACGAGCGCGAGCAGCAGCGCCGGCACCGCGAGGACGCGGCGCAGCCGGCTATTCGGACCAGCGACACGACGCCGGCTGGCGGTGTCGCTGGCCACGGCGGTGCAAGAACGGGACGGGGACGGCGGGGTCGGCATGGCGCGAGTGTAGGCAGGCGTCCGCGCCGCAGGATGAACGCCGGTGCGCCACGTGCCGCGGACGGCGCGCATCCATGCGGAGTCAGGGCCGCGGCCGGCCGCGCCGCACGCCGTGGCGGGTGCACGCACGCGCTGGATCCGTGGCCCCGCCTGCCGTGGCCGGTTTCAGCCGCCGCCGCGGCGGCGCACCGGGATGCCGGATGCCGGGAAGCGCGCCACGTCCTCGCCGCCCTCGCGGATCGGCTGGCCGTGCGCCGGCGCCCAGGCCATCGCAGTGATGGTTTCCCAGGTGGCCGGCAGCAGGCCGTCCTCGCCGCGCCACTGTTCGTAGGCCGTCTGCGCGGCGGCGAAGCGACCGCGGCCGGTCAGGGCGCGGCGGCGCGCGGCCAGCGCATTGGTGGCCCCGAGTTCGCGCAGGCCGCGCATCAGGCCGGCCATGTCGGCGTGGCGATGCACGTCGACGTCGCGGTCGAGCACCGGATCGCGGAAGCCCGCGCGCATCAGCGCATCGCCGAACGCGGCGATGGCCGGGAACGGCGACACATGGTCGGCGGCGTCGGCGGCGGCGAACGACGCACGCAGCTCGTGCAGCGTGTCGGGACCGAAGGTCGACACCAGCAACAGGCCGCCCGGCCGCAGCACGCGGCGGAACCCGACGAACAGGGCGTCGAGATCCTCGACCCACTGCAGGCACAGGTTGCTGAAGATCAGGTCGACGCTGTCGTCGGCCAGCGGCAGCGCGCGGGCATCGGCGCAGACGCGGTCGATGGGGCGTTGCAGCGGGTTCCAGCCGCGCTTGGGCGCGACCTGGCGCAGCATCGGCAGCGCGAGGTCCATCGCGACCACGCGCGCCTTCGGCCAGCGCCTGCGCAACTCCAGCGCGCCGGTGCCGGGGCCGCTGCCGAGGTCGAGGATGCTCGTCGGTACCTGGTCGCCCAGGTAGTCGAGCGACTCGAACAGCCGCGACTCGATCTCGCGCTGCAGCGCGGCGGCGGCGGAATAGCTGCCGGCCGCCCGCGAGAAGGCGCGGCGGACCTGGCGGTGGTCGAAGACGTCCTGGGTATTCATGGCGTGGCGCTGCTGTCCGGGTCGGGTGATGGCGGCCGCGGCGGTGACGGCCGCGGCGGACCGCCGGCGCCGGCCAGGAACCCTGCGATGGCGTCGGCGACCTCGTCGGCGTGGGTGAGGAAAGGGGCGTGGCCGCCGTGCTCGATCTGGACGAAGCGCGCACCCCGCGTGCCTTGGGCGGCGGCGCGCATCGCGCGCGGATCGACCACGCGGTCGCGGCGGCCGGCGATCCACAGGCTGGGCACTTCGAGCGCGGGCAGCAGCGGGCGCTGGTCGACGGTGCGCAGCAGGTCCAGGCCCTGCGCGAGCGCGACCGCCGGCGGCTCGCCGCGTGCGAAGACTTCGGTGCGCAGCGCGCGCAGCTCGCCGCGGGCGTCGTCGGAGCCGAAGGCTTCCAGCGCGATGAAGCGCTCGAGGGTGCCGTGGTAGTCGTCGCGCAAGCCCTGGGCGAAGCCGGCGAAGATTTCGGGGGACATGCCGTAGCGGGCGGGGGCGGGAGTCCCGGCGGGGGAGGGGCCGGATTCGGCGAGAACCACCCCTGTAGGAGCAGCTACAGCTGCGACCCCCGCGGCATCGCGCACAAACCTCGGCGCCGAACACACCATCACCAGCGCCGGCACCCGCGCCGGCCGCGTCGCCGCCGCGCGCAGCGCGAACATCCCGCCCAGCGACCAGCCCAGCCAGGGCGCCACCGGCACGCGCGCGGCGATGGCATCGACCACGGCATCGGGCTCGAGCGCCACGGCGCTGTCGCGGCTACGGCCGTGGCCGGGCAGGTCGACGACATGCAGTTCGAAGCGGTCCGCGAGCCGCGCCACCAGCGGTGCGAACACGCCGCCGTGCATCGCCCAGCCGTGCAGCAGCACCAGCGGCGCGCCGCGGCCATGGACCTCGATGTGCAGGTCCGCGCTCATGCGCCCTTGTCCGTGCGCAACGCACGCTGGCGCGCCTGGCTGCCGGCCGCGTGGCGCGCCACCAGCCAGGCGAACAGGCCGATGCCGCCGACGATCAGCGCGGCGCCGGCCATGCCAACCACGCCCGGCACCGGCTCGCCCAGGAACAGCACGCCGATCAGGATCGCGAACAGCAGCTCCGAGCCCTGCATCGCCTCCACGCCGCCCAGCGCGGTGGGGTTGTCGCGCACCATGCCGGTGGCCTGGAAGAACAGGATCGTGGCGACCACGCCCGCGCTCAGCGCCACGCCCGCGGCCAGCCAGACCTGGTCGGCCGGCGGCGCGCCGCTGCGCGTCCAGGCCCAGGCCGCCACCGCCCACCACAGCGGCTGGCTGGCCAGCGTCATTCCGAACACGCGCTGGGTGGCGTTGAGGTCCTCGCCGCTGCGCTCCAGGTGCAGCAGCAGCAGGCGGTTGCCGAGCGGATAGGCGACCGCGGCGCCGAGCACGCAGGCCAGCGCGATCCAGCCGGCGCGGTCGATGCCGCCGCCGCCGTGGCCGGCCTGCAGCAGCAGCACGCCGGCCAGGATCAGCGCCGCGACCATCAGCGCCGCCCTCGGGATGCGCCGGCGCGCGTCGCGGTACAGCAGCGGGGCGCACAGGATCCCCGCGACCACGGTGAACTGGAAGCTGCCCGCCACCAGCCACGAAGGCCCGCTGGACGCCGCGAACGACAGCAGCAGGTAGAACGCGCCGAAGCCGATGGCGCTGCAGCGCAGCCAGGCCCAGGGGTGCCGGCGTATCGCCCGCCACACCGGGGCCGCCCGGCCCTGCCAGGGCAAGAGCGGCAACAGCAGGGGCAGGGTGATCAGGTAGCGCAAGGTCGCGGTCCAGGCCCAGTCGCCGCCGGCGTTCGCGCTCACCCGGTTGAGCACGTAGGTCATGGTGAAGAACAGCGCCGAGGCCAGGCCGATGCCGACGGCGGCCAGCGCGCGGCTGGTGGCGGGCGTGTCGCCGGACATGTGGATCAGGCCGCGCGCGCGGCGTCCGCGTGGTCGCGGGCCCGCGCGAGCGCGTGGACCAGCGCATCCACCTGGTCCTCGCCGTGCGCGGCGCACAGCGTGACGCGCAGGCGCGCGCGGCCCTCGGGGACGGTCGGCGGGCGGATCGCAGCCACCCGGAAGCCGTCGGCCTCCAGCCGCGCGGCCATGTCCAGTGCGCGCGCGTTGTCGCCGCAGGGCACGGGCTGGATCGGCGTGGCGGAATCGGGCAGGTCGAAGCC
This sequence comes from Luteimonas padinae, assembly GCF_014652935.1. GTDB lineage: Bacteria > Pseudomonadota > Gammaproteobacteria > Xanthomonadales > Xanthomonadaceae > Luteimonas > Luteimonas padinae. The sequence goes on from NZ_BMZT01000009.1 coordinate 174,167, forward strand.
GCGCGTGGCCATGCCGTCGCGGAAGCGCTGCACCAGGGCCGCCAGCTTCTCGCGCCGCCAGTGCTCGCGCCGCGCCAGCTTCACCGCGGCCAGCGCCGCCGCGGCCTGAGGCGGTGGCAGCGCGGTGGTGTAGATGTAGGGGCGCGCGTTGCCGGCCAGGTGTTCGACGAGGTCGACATCGCCGGCCACCACCGCGCCATAGCCGCCCAGCGCCTTGCCCAGCGTGACCAGCTGCAGCGGCACCTCGTCCACGCCCAGGCGCGCCTCGGCCACGCTGCCGCGACCGCCTGGCCCGAGCACGCCCACGCCGTGGGCATCGTCGACGTACAGCAGCGCCGACTGCACGCGCGCCACCAGCGCCAGCTGTCGCAGCGGGGCCACGTCGCCGTCCATGCTGAAGACGCCGTCGGTGGCGAGCATCGCCGCGCCGTCGGGCACCGTGCGCAGCTGGCGCAGCGCGCCTTCGGCGTCGCCGTGCGGATAGCGGCGCAGGCGACAGCCGGCCAGGCGCGCGCCGTCGATCAGGCTGGCGTGGTTGAGCCGGTCCTGCACGCTGGTGTCGCCCTCGCCCAGCAGCGCCTGCTGCACGGCGAGGTTGGCGGCGTAGCCGCTGCCGAAGACCAGCGCACGCGGCACTTCGAGCCAGTCGGCCACCTCGCGCTCCAGCGCCTCGTGCGCGACGCGGTGGCCGCAGACGAGGTGCGAGGAGATGCCGCCGATGCCGTCGCGCGCGGCCGCGTCCTGTACGGCGTCGACGACCTGGAACTGCTGGGCGAGGCCGAGGTAGTCGTTGCCGCAGAAGTCCAGCAGCCAGCGGCCGTCGACCTCCATGCGCACGCCGTCGCGGCGCGTGACCACGCGGCGGCTGCGCACGAGGTCGCGCGCGAGCGCGTCCGCGCGCTGGGCCTGGGCGCGGCGGCGGAGGTCGGGGCGTCGGGCGGCCATGCGGCGATCCTAGGCCACGCAGCGGCCGGGCTGGTCGACGATATCGGCATGCACCGTGCCGCCGTGGTCGTGGCCTTCGGCGTCCACGGTGACCTGCATCGCGCGCAGGCCGAGGCGGTCGAACAGCGCCTGGTCGTGGGCGACGTCGGGGTTGCCGGTGGTCAGCAGCTTCTCGCCGTGGAAGATCGAGTTGGCGCCGGCGCTGAAGCACAGCGCCTGCAGTTCGTCGGACATCTGCTCGCGCCCGGCCGACAGCCGCACCATCGACTTCGGCATCAGGATGCGCGCGACCGCGATCGTGCGCACGAACTCGAACGGATCGAGCTCGGCGGTGCCGTGCAGCGGCGTGCCTTCCACCTGCACCAGGCGGTTGATCGGCACCGAGTCCGGGTGCGCCGGCATGGTCGCCAGCGTCTGCAGGAAGCCGGCGCGCTGGCGGCGGGTCTCGCCCATGCCGACAATGCCGCCGCAGCAGGTCTTGAGCCCGGCGTCGCGCACGTGCTCGAGGGTGTCGAAGCGGTCCTGCAGCTCGCGGGTGCGGATGATGCTGCCGTAGTGCTCGGGATCGGTGTCGATGTTGTGGTTGTAGTAGTCGAGGCCGGCGTCCTTCAGCGCCTGCGCCTGCGACCCGGTGAGCATGCCGAGCGTGGCGCAGGTCTCGAGGCCGAGCGACTTCACGCCGGCGATCATGGCGGCGACCTTCGGGATGTCGCGGTCCTTGGGCGAGCGCCAGGCGGCGCCCATGCAGAAGCGCGAGGCGCCGGCGGCCTTGGCCTGGCGGGCCTTCTCCATGACCGCGTCGGTCTCCATCAGCTTCTGCGCGTCGACGCCGGTGTCGTAGCGCTGGGCCTGCGGGCAGTAGGCGCAGTCCTCGGGGCAGCCGCCGGTCTTCACCGACAGCAGGGTGCTGACCTGGACCTCGGCGGGATCGAAGTTGAGCCGGTGGACGCTGGCGGCGCGGAACAGCAGCTCCGGGAACGGCAGGTCAAGCAGGGCTTCGACCTCGCTGCGGGTCCAGTCGTGGCGCGGCGTGGCGGCCTCGGAAGCGCGGAATTCGCTGACGGCGGGCATGGCGGGATCCTGAGTGCCTGGCGGAGGCAGACCGGGCAGTCTGGAAACCATGCCCGGACCTGTCAACCTCGCGCAGGCCGTTCCGGTTGACGGCTGGCTGGCGCGGATCGGCCGCGGGCTGTGGGCGCCGCGCTGCCTGGTGTGCGGCGAGCGGACCTCCGGACCGCTGGACCTGTGCGCACGCTGCGGCGCCGCCCTGCCCTGGATGCCGCCGGCATGCCTGTGCTGCGCGATGCCGCTGCCCTTGCCCGCATCGCCCCCGCCCTTGCCTGTATTGCCGCCGGCGTTCCCTGTATTGGTGCCGCCCTCGCCTGTATTGCCGCCGCCACCTTCCCCTGCAGGAGCGGCTACAGCCGCGACCGGGATTGCCGAGCAGCACCATGCAGCGCGGGTCGCGGCTTTAGCCGCTCCTACAGGGGGGGCCCTCACGGGTGGGCGGCTGTGCAGCGCCTGCCAGCACGATCCGCCGCCGCTGGCCGAAGCACACGCGGCCTTCCTCTACGCCTTTCCGCTGGACCGCCTGCTGCCGCGGCTCAAGTTCCACCGCGACCTCGCCGCCGGGCGCCTGCTGGCCCAGGCCATGGCCGCCGCCTTCGCCGGCTGCGAACGGCCGCAGGCGCTGGTGCCGGTGCCGCTGCACCGCGCCCGACTGCGCCAGCGCGGCTACAACCAGGCGCTGGAGCTGGCGCGCCCGCTGGGCCGGATGCTGGGCCTGCCGGTGCGGCCGGGCCTGCTGCTGCGCAGCCGCGACACCGCCGCGCAGTCGCGCCTGGACGCGGGCGCGCGCAGCGCCAACCTGCGCGATGCCTTCGAAGTGCCGGCCCGGATCCGCGTTCCCGCGCACCTGGTCCTGGTCGACGACGTCATGACCACCGGCGCGACCCTGAACGCCGCCGCCGAAGCCCTGCTCGAGGCCGGCGCAGACCGCGTCGACGCCTGGGTCTGCGCCCGCACGCCCTGAGCCTCAGCCCGGGCGGATCGTCTCGGCCACCGGCTCGGTCAGCGCCTGCGGGCCCGACACCGGGACCCGGTGCAGCTCGCCGGGCTGGCGCTCGATCATGCGCCGCACGCGCGGCCCGTCGGGGCCGGCATGCAGCGCGCGCAGCTGGGCCGGGACATAGGCATCGTCCTGGGTCAGCCGGCTGGTATGGCGCAGGTATTCGAGCCAGGTCGGGGTCTCGTAGCGTTCGATCCAGACCCGCGGATCGGCCAGGTCGCGCAGCAGCCGCCAGTGGCGGGCGCCGTCGCGTCGCCGGATGCGCCTGCGCTCGGCCATCGCCGCCAGGAAGTCGTCCACGTCCTCTTCGGCGATCACGTACTCGATCGTGACCACCACCGGCCCGGTCCGCGGCTGCACCGGCACCGCGGTCTCCGGCTCCTGCCAGCGGCGCAGCGGATCGAGGTTGAGCTCGGCGAGCTTCGCCAGCGGGATCCGGATTCCGACCAGCGCGCATGCCACCATCACCAGCGCCGCCCCGAACAGCGCCACGCGCACGTCGGCCTGGTCGGCGACATGACCCCACAGCCAGCTGCCGAGCGCGATGCCGCCGAAGGCCGACATCTGGTACAGCGACAGCGCGCGCGCCACCACCCAGCGCGGCGTGGACAGCTGCACGGTCACGTTGAAGGTCGACAGCGCCAGCACCCAGGCCGCGCCGGCCAGCAGCAGGCCCGCCATGGTCAGCAGCTGCGACGGGCTGACGGCGGCGACGGCCATCGCCAGCGCGAAGGCGATGCAGGCCGCCCGCACCAGGCCCTCGCTCGACAGCCGCTCGCGCAGGCGCGCGCTGCCCATCGCGCCGCCGATCGCACCGAAGCCGAAGGCCCCCAGCAGCAGGCCGTAGGTCATCGGCCCGCCCGACACCAGGTCGCGCGCGACCAGCGGCATCAGCGCCATCGCCGCGCTGGCGCCGGCGCCGAACACCACCGCGCGCGCCAGCACGATGCGGATCACCGGCGACATCGCCACGTAGCGCACGCCCGCCGCCATCGCCACCCCGAGCGTCTCGCGCGGCAGCGGCCGCGCCGCCACCGGCGGCCGCCAGCGCGCCAGCACCACCACCAGCGCCACGTAGCTCACCGCATTGACCGCGAACGCGGCCGCGGCGCCGGCGGCGGCGACGATCGCGCCACCGATCGCCGGACCCACGCTGCGCGCGATGTTGAAGCCCATGCTGTTGATGGCCACCGCGCCGGCGAGCTCCGCGCGCGGCACCATGTCGCCCACCGAGGCCTGCCACGCCGGCGCGTTGAAGGCCGCGCCGCAGCCGATGAGGAAGGTGAACAGCAGCAGCAGCCACGGCGAGACCAGGCCCGCCCAGGTGCACGCGGCCAGCGCCGTCGACACCAGCAGCATGAACACCTGCGCCCCGAGCATCATCCGGCGGCGGTCGAAGTTGTCGGCCATGGCGCCGGCCACCAGCGAGAACAGCATGATCGGCAGCGCCACCGAGGCCTGCACCAGCGCCACCATGTCGGCCGACTGCGCGATCGAGGTCATCAGCCAGGCCGCGCCGACCGACTGGATCATGCCGCCGAAGTTGGACGATGCGCTCGCCAGCCACACCCGGCGGAACACCGGGTAGCGCATCGGCGACAGCGCCGTCGGGCGCGGCGCGGGAGCGGGCGGGGTGGGGTCGGCCTGCGTCATCAGCCCTGGCCGCGAAGCGCCAGGTCGGCGGCGATGCCGATGAACACCGCCATCCCCACCCAGTGGTTGTCGAGGAAGGCGCGGAAGCAAGGCTCGCGCTCGCGGTGGCGGCAGATCCAGAACTGGCGCAGCACCAGCAGCAGCGCCACGCCGAGCGACGCCCAGTACACCGCCCCCAGCCCGGCCTGGCGGCCGGCCAGCGCCAGGCCCAGGAACACCAGCACGTACAGCACGCCCTGGATCACCAGGTCCATGTCGCCGAACAGGATCGCCGTCGACTTCGAGCCGATGCGGAGGTCGTCGTCGCGGTCGACCATCGCGTACCAGGTGTCATAGGCCGTCGACCACAGGATGTTGGTCGCGTACAGCACCCACGCGATCGGCGGCACCTCGCCCTGCACCGCCGCGAAGGCCATCGGAATGCCCCAGCCGAAGGCCATGCCGAGATACACCTGCGGCAGGTGGGTGTAACGCTTGAGGTAGGGATAAGTGCCCGCCAGGACCACGCCGACGAAGCTCATCAGGATCGTGAGCCGGTTGAGCGTGAGCACCAGGGCGAAGGCCGCCAGCATCAGCACCGCGAACAGCGCCAGCGCCTCGCGCCCGCGCACGGCGCCGGTGGCCAGCGGACGGTCGCGGGTGCGCTTCACGTGCGGATCGAGCCAGCGGTCGGCGTAGTCGTTGATCACGCAGCCAGCCGCGCGCGTGAGCCACACGCCGGCGCTGAACACGAACAGGATCCACGGCGGCGGCACGCCTTCCGCGGCGATCCACAGGCCCCACCAGGTCGGCCACAGCAGCAGCAGCCAGCCGATCGGGCGGTCGGCGCGCATCAGCTTCCAGTACAGGCTCAGGCGGTCGCGCCAGGCAGCTGGCCTCGGCTCGAAACGTTCGTATCCCATGACGCCATGGTACGCCTGCCCCGCGCGCCTGGCCGCTGGACCGCCGCGCCTTGCGCCGGGCATCGCGCCGGTGTAAACCGGACCGACATCGTGCAAGGAAGCGCCATGAAACGACACCGGATCCGTCCGCGCCTGGCCACGTTCGCATTCGCGCTCGCTGCGCCATGGCTACTGCAGGGATGCCAGACCACCATGAACACCGCAAACACCGCCAGCGGCGACGCCGCGGCCCCGCCCGGCGACGGCCTGTACTCGCCGTGGCCGCTGAAGTTCAAGAAGCACAACCTCGGCATCCACTGCTTCGAGACTTACGGGTGCAAGGTTGTGTACGACGGGTGGGTGCAGGCGATGGATGATCCGGACGAGCTGCGCCCCTCATCGGCAAGCCTTGGTCCCGACTACCGCAGGAACTGGCTGGGCGGCAGCCTCGGCTTCCACAATTTCCCGCCGCCGGCGAAGGTGAGCTGGAGGTCGAAGGATGGTACCGCGCACAGGACGGAGATCGATTTCGGGGAGATCTTCAAGGACGAGCTGATCCGGCACAACGTGGCGCGCGAAGACGTCTACCCGCGGGCGACTTTCATCAGCACGGACATCCATCTCGAGATCAACGACCGCACGATCAATGTCTACATGCTCGCGTCGATTCCGTTGCGCGAACCACGGATTCCGGGAAACCGCTACAGCAATGCGCGCCACGACCTGATCCTGGTCCACACGGAGACGTTCTAGCGTCGCGGCACGGACAGGGAGCAGCATGCCATGGGAGGCAGGAAGCCAGATGGCGTCGGCACGATCGCGGCCAGCGCAGCCGACCTGGAAACGTACGAGGCAGCCCGGCGCGACCTGTCGCAGATGCAGATGCCCGTCCTGTACCGGAGCGACAACCCCGACAGCTACCTGTACTTCGCCAGCTTCGACGGCAGTGGGCAGGATGTCCGTCGCGAGGGTGAAGTGCCTACCAACGTCGGCGCAATCCACCGCCAGTTGCACAGGCTGAAGGAGGAACAGGGGCACGATCGCATCGCCAGCGGCTACGTCCCAGGTCCCGGCACCCAGCGCAATCCCCTAGTCGGCCTCCTGGACAACGCATTCGCCTTCAGCTACGACGACCGCATCATCGATGCCTACAAGCAGTTCGCGCGCCAGGCACAGCTCTGGCTCCAGGAAAACCCCAACGCCGAAATCCACATCGCCTCGATCGGCTACAGCCGCGGCGCCACGCTGATCCCCGGCTTCGCGCGGCTGGTCGAGCGCCACGGCATCCTCGACCCGGCCAGCCTCGAGTTCCACAAGCACGCCAGCGGCGAGCTGGTCGCCATCAGCCAGCTGCCTCCCCTGGTCCCGCCCGGCCGCACCGCGCACGCCGTCGCCCTGTTCGACCCGGTGTCCACCAGCCTGCCGCGCCAGTACGACCTGCGCCTGCCGTCGAGCGTGATCTCCGGCTACGCGCTGCTCTCGCGCGACGAACTGCGCTGGCTGTTCGCGCACACCACCATGATCCCCGACGGCGTCACGCCCGATGGCCGCTTCGGGCGCAGCACCGTCGCCGGCGCGCATTCCGACGTCGGTGGCGGCAACCGGCTCAAGGGCCTCGAGATCCGCGCCGGCAACATCGTGATCGACTACCTCAACTCGCTCTCGGACGTCCCGCTGCTGCAGGCGCGCGTCCTGCCCGACGACCCGGCCATGGACGTCATCCACCGGTCCGAACAGGGCCTGCTCGGCGCCTATGCGCTGGGCGCGGCGCCGCGCGGCGAGCGCTACGTCAAGCAGACGCTCTGCGTGGTGATCGACCCCTGCCGCGACGCCATGCCGCGCGACGAGGCGCTGGCGGCGGGCTTCGAGTACCGCCGGCCGGCCGCACCGCGGCCCGAGCCCGGGCCGCCGGACCGGGCGGTACTGCTGGACCATCCCGCCCATCCCGCGCACGCCCTCTTCCAGCAGGCGCGCGAAGGGGTGCACGCGCTCGACCGCCGCCTCGGGCGCTCCCCGGACGCCGGCAGCGAGCGCCTCGCCGCTGCGCTCGCCGCGGCTGCGCACGGCGACGGGCTGCAGGCAATCGACCACGTCATCGCCGGCAACGACGGCCGCCGCATGTTCGCGATCGAAGGCGCAGCGCACGACCCGGCGCAGCGGCGCGCCGCGGTCGACACGGTGGTCGCCCTGTCGCAGCCGCTGGCGGAAAGCACCCGCCGGCTGGCGCGCCTGCAGGACGAGACGAGGACGGCACCGGCCATCGACCTGGCGCCAGGGCAGGCACTGCCTCCGCCGCAGCACCAGTTCGCACCCTCGTTCTAGGAAAGCTCCGGGAACAGGGCGCCGGCTCCGACGCTCGCGCAAACCCGCGGGATCATGGACAATGACCGGCCGCGCGCCTGTAGCTCAGCCGGATAGAGTAGTGGCTTCCGAAGCCATTGGTCGGGGGTTCGAATCCCTCCAGGCGCGCCATCTCCCCTGTGACGTAGTGGGACGCTGCTGGGACAGCGTTCGCGAAGGCCCCTGCGTGGCTTGAGTACAAGCCTCCGGGACAGCGGCCTGCCTCCCGTCCTCCTTCATTTCAGGTGGAACGCCTGATGCTCACCTGAACCCCGCGGCGCGTCAGGGCAAAGCTCTGTCGCTCTCCGGCCATGAATACAGATCCCATTGTGTTTATTCTGAAAACAGCTTAGAACCTGTAATTCATGAGCACAGGCAAGGATTTGTTCCTATGCGCCAGTATCCCGTCCGCACGGCGGAACACCTGCCCGCCCTGCTGAAAGCCTTCCGCAAGGAAAGCGGCCTGACCCAGACACAGGTCGCGACACGCCTCGGGGTCACACAGCAGACGCTGTCCGCGCTGGAGCGCAACGCCCAGAAGATGAGCGCCGAGCGGCTGCTGCACCTGCTGGGCATTCTGGGCGTGGAAATGGTGTTGCAAAGAAAGGAGCCCTCACCCCACAGCCCGCCTACTCCGGAAAGGGGGGGCGGCGGATGGTGACAAACGGCACGCGGAACCCTTCGCGCCGGAAGGCGCTGGGCCTGTGGATGAACGGCGGGTTCGTCGGCACCTGGCGTATGGGGCCCGGTTCGGAGGACCTGCTGGAGTACGCCGCGGACTGGAAATCCTCCCCACAGGGCCGACCACTGTCGCTCTCGTTGCCGTTCACCCCGGGAAGCACGCCACACAGTGGCGAAGTCGTCCGGGCGTATTTCGACAACCTCCTGCCGGACAGCCGGGACATCCGCGCCCGGGCCGCGACTCGTTTCCGGGCCCGGTCCACCGACGCCTTCGACCTGCTTGCCCAGATCGGACGCGATTGCGTCGGTGCGCTGCAGATCCTCCCCGATGGCATGACGCCCGGAAACGTCGACGCCGTGGAGGCGATGCCCCTGGCCGAACACGAAGTCGCCGCCATCCTGCGGGGCGCCGTGGCATCACCGGCGTTTGGAGAGAGCACGCCCGAAGACGACGACTTCAGGATCTCCATCGCCGGAGCGCAGGAGAAGACCGCCCTGGCGTACATCGACGGCCAGTGGTGTCGGCCGCACGGCTCGACGCCGACCACGCACATCCTCAAGCTGCCGATGGGCCTGGTTGGCAACATGAAGCTCGACCTGCGCCATTCCATCGAGAACGAATGGCTGTGCTCGCGGATCCTGGGCGCCTACGGGCTGCCGGTCGCCGACTGCGAACCCCTGCAGTTCGAGGACATCAAGGTCCTGTCGGTCAAGCGTTTCGACCGTGCGTGGCTGGATGGCCCGCGGGGCAGGTGGCTGGCGCGGCTGCCGCAGGAGGACTTCTGCCAGGCCACCGGCACGCCCGCCACCCTGAAATACGAGGCCGATGGCGGCCCGGGAATCGACCGGATCATGGGCCTGCTGGCCACGTCCGCGTCTCCGCAACGGGATCGGCGCAACTTCTTCCTGGCCCAGCTCCTGTTCTGGATGCTGCGCGCCCCCGACGGCCATGCCAAGAACTTCAGTCTGTCCATCCGTCCCGGGGGCGCCTATGCACTGACGCCGCTGTACGACGTGATGTCGGCCCGGCCTGTCATCGGCGATGGACCAGGCACGCTGTCGGAACACAAGGTCAGGATGGCCATGGCGATCCGCTCCACCAACGCTCACTGGAAGATGCGGGAGATCCTGCCCAGGCATTGGCTGGCGCTCGGCAAGCGGTACGGCGTGCTGGACGAAGCAGGTCGGACGGTGGAAACGCTCGTCGGCGACATCGTCGAGCGGACACCGGCCGTGGTTGCAGGGATCGAATCGATGCTGCCCGCCGGCTTCCCGGAACACGTGGCCGCGGCGGTGCTGCGGGGACTGGAGCGCGAAGCAAGGCGGCTGGGAGAAGGCTGAGGCCGCAACGCTTGCCCCTTGAGGCAGATGCCCGATTCTGCATTCCGAAGCCACCCCCGCAGCGGCGCACTGCGCTAATGTCCACCCTGGACGCGGCCGCCCGGTACGGGACGCGGGACAGGGGGAGTTTCATGCAGGGACGTTCATGGCTGCTGACCGCGGCCGGCGTGGCGCTGGGATGCCTGCTGGCATGGCCCGCCGATGCCGCCGGCAAGCGCGTGGCGCTGGTGGTCGGGATTTCGGACTATCAGGGGGCCGACCGGCTTGATGCCGCGGTGTCCGATGCCCGCCTGGTGGGTCGGCAGCTGCGCGGCATCGGCTTCGAAGTCACGGAATCGACGAACGGCAGCTACCGCAGCCTGGGCGAGGACATCGCGGACTTTGCGGCCGACGCGGCGGACGCCGAGATCGCGCTTTTCTACTACGCCGGCCACGGCTTCGAGGTCGGCGGCGAGAACTTCCTGATGCCGGTCGACATCGGCCAGCCGATGGCCACGATCGACCGCGCCGCGGTGCGCATGCGCGGGCTTCCGCTGTCCACGGTGCTGCGCGACCTCCGGGCCGCGAACCCGCATGCGCTGGTGGCGGTGATCGACGCCTGCCGCGATGCGCCCACCCGCGGCGGGCAGACGCGCGGACTGGTCACGACGGAGACCGGCGACGGCACCTTCCTCGCCTTTTCCACCAGCCCGGGCCAGCGCGCGATCGACTCGGCGGCGAGCCTCGGGCATGCCAGCCGCAACAGCCCGTTCGCGCTGTTCTTCGCCGAAAACCTGGCGGAGCCGGGGCTGGGCATGCTCGACCTGATGCAGGCCACGCAGTCCCAGGTGGATGCGCTGACCCGCGGCCGACAGCGCCCCTGGTTTGCCAGCGAGCTCAACGGGCCGCTGGTGCTGAACACGCGCGGTGCGGCGTCGGTGGGGCAAGCGGCGCGCCCCGGCCAGCCGCGTGCGGCGTCCGGGTCGGCAGCCATGTGCCCGCCCGAACGCACCGAGGCTTCGGGACTGTGGAACAGCGAAATGCGGGCCGTGCTGCTTGCAGAGCAGGCGCTGACCGCCGACAGCCTCCCGCGGCTGCGCCGCGAGGCCGAGGCCGGCGACCTGCGCGCGCTCACGGTGCTGGGCATGGCATTGAGCAGCGGCACCGGCGTGACCAGCAACCGCGCGCAGGCCAGGCGGCACTGGCTGCGCGCCGCCGAATCCGGGCATGCGGTCGCACAGACGCTGCTGGGCGAAGACCTCCACGATGACGCCGCGGACGAACGCAGCCGGCGCGAGGCGCGCAAATGGCTGGAGCGCGCCAGCCAGGCCGGCTTCGCCCGGGCCACGCTGGACCTGGCGGGCCTGCACGACAACCACCAGGACGCGGCCAGCGCGCTGATGCTGGCCTTCTGCCAGGGCACCGGGGGGTTCAACACGCCATGACGCAGGCACGACGGACCACGGGCAGGTGGCCATGGCTGGCACTCCTGCTGATCGCGGCGGCCGGCGCATTCGCGATCTGGTGGCTGTTCCTGCGGCCGGGGATCGTCTACCGCGGCCCGCCGATCCCGGTCGGCGCCGGCACCGTCCCGGAGCGCGAACTGGTGCTCATGGAGAACATGCCCGGCGAGGACCGGCTCGACTTCCTCGGGCGCGTGGGCCGGGTGCTGGCCGACCATTCCGACCGCACCGGCCACGAGGCCTGCGGCCAGGTCTGCCAGAACCGGGACTCCAGCCGGTTCGCCGTGCAGGTGGTGACCAACGATGCCCACATCATGTGCGCGATGTGGACCACCTGTCCTCAGGGCTACATGCCCACCGGCACGAACATCCATTCGCACTGCCCCGCCAAGCGCGTGCTGCGGGCCAACGCGGCCGACATGGCGATGAGCGCCAACCGCTACAAGCTCGGCGACCGGCTCAAGCCCTGCGTCGACGATCGATTTTCAGCCATGGACTTCGACGCCGGCCCCGGCTATCTCGCGACGCCCTCGCGCCTGCTGTTCCAGGAAGGCCGGAAGCAGCTGGCCGACCTAGGCCCGCTGCCGCCGGAGGCCAGCCGCGCCCTGGTCGACGCGGGAACCTCGGCGCCCTGACGCAGGCACCGGGCGTGCTGACCGAAGCTGACCTCCGCCGCCCTGCGGCCTGGCCGGTCAGACCAGGTCTTCGCCGCGCTTCTTCGCGCGCCGCACGTCGCGCCACACGCCTCGCCCCATGACGAACATCATCACCAGCACGATCGCCGGCCACACCAGCACGTAGGCGGTCATCAGCAGGTCCCTCATCGCGTCGCCTCCCGGGCAGCGTCCAGCGCGGGCGCCGGACCTTGCATGTCGTCGGCCGTCGGGGCCTGCTCCTGGTCGAAGTTGCGCACGCGCCGGCCGAGCAGCGCGAAGTCGAAGTCCTCGCGGCTGCGGAAGCTGAGCAGCGAGCACACCACCGTGCTCACGCCATACGCGTTGAGCGAGCTCAGCAGCACCGGATAGTCGCGCAGGAAGCCGAGGGTGAAGGGCGCCAGCGCCAGCGTCGCCAGCACGCCGACGCCCAGCCCCACCCGCTTGCCGAAGAAGCCGAAGGCCATCAGGCCCAGCACCACGCCGGCGCCGACGGTGGCGAACAGCTCCAGCACCAGCGCCACCAGGCCTTCGATCGGCACCAGCTGGAACCGCGCGACGATGAACGCCGTCACCGAGACCGCCACCGCGGTGGTGAACGCGCGGTTGTTCACCTTCTTCCAGTAGAAGCTCGCGATCACCGGGAACACGATCGAGCCCCACAGCGCGCCCACGAACACCAGCAGCGAGAGGATGTCGATGCGGAAGCTGGCGAAGAGGAGCCCCGCGGTGGTGGCGACGATCATGGTGATGCGCCCGACCCACAGCATCGTGGCCGGATTGACGCGGCCCTTCGCGATGTTCTTGCCGTAGATGTCGGTCATCATGATCGCGGAGAGTGCGGCGAGGTCGGAATCCGCGGTCGACGACAGCGAGCCGATCACCATGATGAAGAACACGCCGATCATCACCGGCCCGAGGTAGCTCGAGGCCATCTGCGGAATCAGGTTGTTGTGGTCGCCGCCCGCGGGCTCCATGCCCACCATCAGCGCCACCACGCCGAGCATGCCCAGGCCGATCACGGTCGCGCCGTAGCTGACGGTGGCGGCGAGGAAGGTGGGCTTGATCAGGTCCTCGCGCACCGCGAACAGGCGCTGGGCGATGGTCTGGTTGCCGATCGCATACGCGAGCACGGCCACGAAGTAGGGCGCGCCCTGCTCCAGGAACGCGGTCTTCGAGAACATCGAGGCCTGCTCGGCGCTGAGACGGTCCCAGCCCTGCGAGACCGCCTCGATGCCGCCGGCGTTGAAGAACACCAGCGGGATGATCAGCGCCGCGGCGCCCAGCATCGCCGCCACCTGCGCGACGTCGGTCATGATCGAGGCGCGGAAGCCCGACCACAGCGTGTACGACAGCGTGCCGATGCCGGCGATCAGCACGCCGTGCACGAAGTCCAACGGTGACAGCATCGCCACCAGCGCGCCGGCGGCGGTGAAGTTCGCCATCAGGCTGATCACGCTGCCGGCGATGTTGGAACCGGCGAGGATCAGCTGGCTGGAGCGCCCGTGGCGGGCGTGCATGATCTCGGCCAGGGTGTGCGCCTCGGGCGCGACCTCGCGGAAGCGGCGGCCGAAGGGGTAGATGAAGAGGATCATCAGCGCGCCCCACAGACCGTAATGGATGGGGCCGGAGATGCCGTACTTGTAGCCGGAGGTGGCGGCGGCATAGAAGGAGGCCGCCCAGATCCAGGTGGCGGTCATGCTGGCGGCGGAAACACCGAAGCCGATCGCGCCGTTGGAGGTCATGTAGCCGTCGACGTTCTCGTCCTTGAGCGCGATGCGCCGGGACATCAGGAACGTGCCGCCGTAGAAGGCGATCAGCAGCAGCAGGACGGTGGGTGTCTGGAGTTGGTAGAACGATGGGTCGGCCACTGGCGGTCAGGCGCTCCTCGTGAAGCCACTCGGGCTTGGCGGGACGCAGCACGCAGACGTCCGGGGGAATGGACCGTCCGGAACGGGACCTGCAGCGCGGAAAACCGGGCCAGCTGCGCCATGGGGCGCCTCCGGAAACCGTCAAGGGACGGCAGGCATCGGAGGCGCGGCGAAGCGGCCATCCTAGCAGACCCGCCGAAGCCGGCCGGAACGGGGCGTTCCACCGCGCCGTCCACGGCGCTGCCCGCGCGCCACCTCCGCGGGGCTGTGCTCTATAATCCTGCGCAGCTGTGGCCGTCCGGCCACGCCCGCCAAGGTGTTCCGTGCGCAATTACGATCTCGACTTCCTCAAGCGCTTTTCGCTGGTGATCGGCTTCCTGACCCTGGTCACGGTCGGCCTGATCGTGGGCTCCTATTTCGTGCACAAGTCGCTGCCGGGCGAAGTCGATCCGGGCGTGGCGCAGCGCACCGCCAACCGCATCGCGCCGGTCGGCGCCGTGTACGCGGGCGACACCGGCGCCGCCGCACAGGCCGCGGCCGCCGCCGCCGCCGCCGCGTCCGCCGCGGCCCAGGTCGCCTATGGCGGCACCCTGGACGGCTCGGTGATCTACAACAACCTGTGCGCGGGCTGCCACACCTCGGGCGCCGGCGGCGCGCCGAAGATGGTCACCGCCGAGTGGACGGCGCGCATCGCCCAGGGCGCCGACACCCTGCATCGCCACGCCATCGAGGGCTTCACCGGCGCGGCCGGCATGATGCCGGCGAAGGGGGGCAACCCGGCGCTGACCGACGAGCAGGTGGTCGCCACCGTCGACTGGATGGTCGAGAACCTCCAGTAAGCCGGCCTTCCGCCGCCGCCGACGCCGCCCACGGGCGGCGTCTTCGTTTCCGCCCCAAGACATCGAGGAGCGACCATGACCACCACCGGCACCGTCCGCACCGCGTCTTCCGCCCTGGTCCTGGCACTGCTGCTCGCCGGTTGCGCCAGCGTCGGGCAGCGGCCCGGCGAACCGTCCGCCAGCGGGGCAGGCGCCGTCACCGTCGACATCGCGTCGGTGCCCGACGACTGGTCGGCGCTGGACGGACGCCGCGTGCGCATCACCGCGCCGCTGGTGATCTCGGGCAACCACCGCCTCGACCGCGACGCCAGCGTCGTGGTCGCGTTCGGCGAGCGCCTGCGCACTCCCACCGAAGTCGCGCTGCCCGGCGCCGCGGCCGACGCCGTGGCCGCCGCCAACCGCGCCCGCGGCCTGTCCCTGGCGCTGCCGCCGAAGGCCGCGCGGCACGCGCAGGTGTGGCGCGGCGGCGGCACGCTCGAGGTGCTCGAGGGCGTGCTCACCGTCGGCGACGACGGCCCGCGCCTGGCGATCGCCGACGTCGACACCCTGCAGCCGGCGGCGCGCCCGGCCGCACCCACGGTGGCCGGCGAACTGCGCCTGGCCAGCCTCAACCTGCAGAACCTGTTCAACGGCGACGGCCGCGGCGGCGGTTTCCCGACCGCGCGCGGCGCGCGGACGCCGTCGGAATATGCGGCGCAGCTCGCGCGCCTGGTGGCCACGCTGTCCTCGCTCGACGCCGACATCGTCGCCCTGCTGGAGCTGGAGAACGACGGCTACGGCGCCGATTCCAGCATCGCCGGACTGGTGGCCGCGCTTGATCCCGACGGCCTGCGCTGGCGCTTCGTCGACGCGGGCCGGGGCCCGGGCGACAACCCGATCCGCGTCGGCCTGCTCTACCGCGCCGACCGCGTGGTGCCGCTGGGCCGGCCGGCCACGCTGGAGGACGGCGTGTTCGGCCCGCTCAGCCGCGCGCCGCTGGCGCAGGCCTTCCGCGCCGGCGGCGGCCCGGCCTTCGTGGTGGTCGCCAACCACTTCAAGTCCAAGGGCTGCCGCGACGCCGCCGGCGCCGACCTCGACCAGGGCGACGGCCAGGCCTGTTTCAACGCCACCCGCCGCGCGTCCGGCGAAGCGCTGCGCGTCTGGCTGGCCCATGACCCGACCGGCACCGGCAGCGATCTGGTCGCGGTGCTGGGCGACCTCAACGCCTACGCGATGGAGGACCCCGTGCGCGGCTTCATCGATGCCGGCTGGACCGACGCGCTGGCGGACGTGGATGGAGGCCAGCCGCATACCTACGTCTACGACGCCCAGGCCGGCCGCCTCGACCACGTGCTGCTCAGCCCCGCGCTGGGTGCCCGGCTGGAGGACGCCGCGATCTGGCACAGCAACGCCGACGAGGCGCCGGCCGCCGACCCCGCGGCCGCTGAAGGCGTAGGCGACCCCGCGCCCTGGGGCGCCTCGGACCACGATCCGGTGATCGTCGGGCTGCGTCTGCGGACGCCGTAGGGCCGCGAGGGTGGTCGCAGAGGTCGCAGCTGTAGCTGCTCCTACACGGTTGCTGCATCGCCCGCTGTAGGAGCAGCTACAGCTGCGACCCGCCCTCCCGCCGCTGCGACCCGACACGCCCGTACACCCCGCCGACTATCATGGCCCCCATGAGCCCCCAGCCTCCCTTCCCCGACGCCTCCGGCGCCCTGACCCTGTCCGGCCCCGCCGGCGCGCTCGAGGTCGCCGTCGACCTGCCGGAAGACGATGTCGTCCGCGTGCCGGCGGTCGCCATGGTCTGCCATCCGCTGCCCACCGAAGGCGGCACCATGCACAACAAGGTGGTGACCATGGCCGCACGCGCGCTGCGCGAATCCGGCCTGGCCACGGTGCGCTTCAATTTCCGCGGCACCGGCGCCTCCGAAGGCGCCTTCGACGAAGGCCGCGGCGAGCAGGACGACCTGCGCACGGTGGCCGACTGGGTCCGCGCCACGCGTCCCGGCGACCAGTTGTGGCTGGCCGGCTTCAGCTTCGGCGCCTATGTCAGCCTGGCGATGGCGGCCGAGCTGCAGCCGTCGATGCTGATCTCGATCGCGCCCCCGGCCGGGCGCAGCTGGGACTTCGACGCGATCACCACGCCGACCATGCCTTGGCTGGTGGTGCAGGGCGACGCCGACGAGATCGTCGACGCGCAGGGGGTCTACCGCTGGCTCGACGGCCTCAAGGCCGACCCTGAAATCGTGCGCATGCCCGACACCAGCCACTTCTTCCACCGCAAGCTGATCGACCTGCGCGGCGCCATCAAGAGCGGCGTGCGCCGGCACCTGCCCGCCGCGCATGGCTGAAGCCGCCGACCCGCCGCGGCCGTCGCAGGCCTACCGCGAAGGCGTGGCACGCGGCGACTGGGACGACGATCCGGCGCAGCACGCGCCGCTGGCCGCGCTCGACCGGGTCCACGACGCCCTGCTCGCCGGCCGGCCGCGCCGTGGCTGGTTCGCGCGCACCTTCGGCGGCGACCCCGGCGGCGAGGCGCCGCAGGGGCTGTATCTCTGGGGCGGCGTCGGCCGCGGCAAGACCTTCATGGTCGACCTGTTCTACAACGGCCTGCCGCTGCCGGTGGCCAAGCTGGACGCGAAGGGCGGCGACGGCAACGGCAAGCGCCGCACCCACTTCCACCGCTTCATGCGCGTGGTCCACGAGCGCCTGCGCGAACATGCCGGCGAACGCGACCCGCTGGCCTCGATCGTGGCCGAGTGGCGGCGCTCGCTGCGGGTGCTGGTGCTGGACGAGTTCTTCGTCAGCGACATCGGCGACGCCATGCTGCTGGCGCGCGTGCTGGAGCGGATGTTCGCCGAAGGCATCGTGCTGGTGACCACGTCCAACATCCAGCCATCGGGCCTGTACGCCGACGGCCTGCAGCGCGCGCGCTTCCTGCCGGCGATCGCGCTGCTGGAGCGGCACTGCCAGGTGCTGGAGATCGTCAGCGACACCGACTACCGCCTGCGTGAGCTGACCCGCTCGCCGGTGTACCGCACGCCGCTGGACGCGGGATCCGACGCCTGGCTGGAGTCGCGCTGGCACGCGCTGGGCGGCGATGACGGCCACCGCGACGGCAGCATCGAGCTCGACGGCCGCCGCATCCACACCCGCGCACGCTGCCCGGGCATGGCCTGGTTCGATTTCGCCGCGCTGTGCGAAGGCCCGCGCGGATCGTCGGACTACATCGAGATCGCCACCGAGTTCCACACCGTGCTGCTGGGCGGCGTGCCGGTGATGGACGGCACGCGCGACGATGCCGCGCGCCGCTTCGTCACCTTCATCGACGAGGCCTACGACCGCAACGTGAAGCTGGTCTGCACCGCCGATGCGGCGCCGCCCGCGCTGTACGCGGGCGAGCGCCTGGCCGGGGCCTTCGAGCGCACCGCCTCCCGGCTGATCGAGATGCAGTCCACCGACTACCTGGCGCGCCACCACCTGTAGGAGCAACTGTCTTTTGATCAGGCGGGGGTTGGCTGCCACTGCCCGCCATCCCTGAGCATGGCGTTGATCTGCCCAA
>NZ_BMZT01000010.1 GCF_014652935.1 Luteimonas padinae
TCCAGCATGCGAGAGTAGGTCATCGCCAGGGTCTTTACCCCAAAACCCCGCAGCCTCGGCTGCGGGGTTTTTCTTTGGGCGCGGGAAAGTGGTCCTGCGCGGTCAACGCAGGGTCGACAGGGTCGCCTGCTGCATTTTTTCAACGGGCCGCCGGAACCTTGTATGCCTTCGGCGCGTGGCCTGCTGACGGGAAGTCAAGGAGGAGATGCCGCCCCGGCGGGCCGGCATCGGGGGACATGAGCGGCAGCAGGCCACGCGTCGAAGCAGCGCGGCGCCCCCGCCCGCGTTCCCTCAGTTGGGGAAGAACCTTGCTCAGCGCACCCGAGGCGACGTGCCGCCGACGATCACCACGTCCGCGGGCCGGCGGGCGAACAGGCCCACGCTCACCACGCCGGGGATCTGGTTGATCGCCTGTTCCAGAGCCACCGGGTCGGTGATGGACATGCCGTGGATGTCGAGCACCCAGTTGCCGTTGTCGGTGACTGTGCCCTGGCGCCAGACGGGCTGCCCGCCGGTCATGGCCAGGATTTCGCGGGCCACGAGGCTGCGTGCCATCGGAATCACCTCGACCGGCAGCGGGAAGCGCCCCAGCACGGGGACCTCCTTCGACGGATCGATGATGCAGACGAACTGCGCCGCGGCTTCGGCGATGATCTTCTCGCGGGTCAGGGCCGCACCGCCGCCCTTGATCAGCCGCTTGCCGGGGTCGCACTCGTCGGCGCCATCGACGTAGAGCGGGATCGGGCCGCATGCGTTCAGGTCGAGCACTTCGATGCCATGGCTGCGCAGGCGTTCGGTGCTCTGCTCGGAGCTGGAGACCGCGCCCGCGATCCGGTCGCGGAGCCCCGCCAGCGCATCGATGAAGAAGGCCACCGTGGACCCGGTGCCCACGCCGACCACCATGCCGTCTTCCACGTACTCGATGGCCTTCTCGCCGGCCAGGCGTTTCGCGTCGCTCATTTCGGCTCCATGGCCAGCAGGATCTTCCACTGCGCGGCGGTGACCGGCAGCACGGACAGGCGGCTGCCCTTGCGGATCAGCGCGAACTCCTCGCCCAGCGCATCCGCGCGCTCGCGGATGGCGGCCAGCGTCACCGGCGCTTCGAACCTGCGCACGAAGCCGACGTCGACCAGCATCCAGCGCGGCTCCTCGGGGGTCGCCTTCGCGTCGAAGTATTTCGACTTGCGCTCGAACTGCGTCGGATCCGGGTATGCGGCGCTGGCCACCTCGGCGATGCCGTAGATGCCCGGCACGTCGCAGTTGGAGTGGTAGAACAGCACGCCGTCGCCCAGCTGCATGCCGTCGCGCATGAAGTTGCGCGCCTGGTAGTTGCGCACGCCGGTCCAGGGCTCGGTGCCCACGCGCTCGAGGTCGTCGATCGAGAAGTCTTCCGGCTCGGACTTCATCAGCCAGTAACGCTTGCGCTTGCCAGTGCTCATGTCGCTCGTGAAACGGTGGAGAGATCGGTGCAGACCGCGTCGAGCTGCACGTCCCAGTCTTCGCTGGGCAGCTCGCCGACGACCTGCTGGAAGGCGAACGCGGCGCCGACCAGCACGGGTGGCGCAGGCGCGTGGTGGCGGAACGCGAAGCTGCGATCGTACCAGCCGCCACCCATGCCCAGCCGATGGCAGCGATGGTCGAAGCCGACCAGGGGCACGACCACCAGGTCCAGCCGCTCCGGCTGCAGCAGGGCGTCCGCCGCCACCACCGGCTCGGGAATGCCGTACCGGTTGGCCTCGACGGCCTCGCCGGCCTTCCAGGGGGCGAAGCGCAGGCGGCCGTCTTCGTGCAGGACGGGCAGGCAGTAGGTCACGTCGCCGGGGAGCCGCAGCTGCCAGACATGCAGCGGGATCTCGCCGTCCGCAGCCCAGTACCCGGCGACGTGCGCGCCAGGGGGAAGCGGATGTGCGAGGAGCTGTGCCGCCAGCCCGCCCGCGGCGCCGATGCGCGCGGCAGGGGGGACTTCGCGCCTGCGCTCGCGCATCAGGCGGCGCAGCGCACTGCGTCCGGTGGTCATGCCATCACCATCGCGATGGCCCCGGCCGGGCGCTCAGGAAGGAATACGTCCTCCGCCATGTCGATGCATGCCAAACGACCTTGAACCCGGGGTTCAAGTGGGAACGCTTGGCTGCCTTCGGGCTTCCCGCTCGTGGGCGGACATGCGCGCCAGGCTTCCGTCGCGTCCCCGTGGTCGTCATTAAGGGACAAGGCGAATGTTTGTGCACGCCGTCGGTCACGGCAGAGGACGCTGACGCAGTATAGCGCGTGCCTGCTGGCGGGCGTGGCCACTTGTCGGCAGGCGTTCACCTTGCGCACCGCCGCGCGCGCCGTTTCAGGCATCGAGCATGGCGTCAAGCCGCGCCTGCATGGCCTGCAGCGAGCGGGTGATCTCGCGGTCGCGCTGTTCATGGCTGCGCTTGAGCTGCTCGAGCTCGTGCGCGAGGTTGAGCGCGGCCAGCACCGCCACGCGGTCGATGGCGGCCATGCGGTTGGCGCCGCGAACTTCGCGCATGCGGGTGTCGAGCACGCGCGCGGCCGCCATGAGCCCGTCGACCTCGCCGCTGCCGACGCCGACGGTGTACTCGCGGTCCAGCACGCGGATGCTGACGGCCCTGGGTTCGCTCACGTGTGCTGCTCCAGCGACTTCAGCCGCGCGATCATCGCCTCGACCCGGCTGCGGGCCTGTTCATTCCGGGCCAGCAGCTGCGAGCGCTCGCCCGACACGTGGTCGTGCTGCTGGCGCAGGCTCCGGTTCTCCTCGGCCAGCCTACGCGTACGCACCGCCAGCTCGTCGAAGCGTTCGGAGAGCCTCTGCAGCTGGGCGAGTACGTCATCGGTGTCCATCCGGGCACGATAGGCAGGCGCGGAAGGGCGGTCAAGGCGGAGTCGCGGGCCGTGCTGCCGCGCGCGGCGCCGGAGGCCGCCGGTTGCGGATGAAGGCCATGCACGCCATCGCGTCGAGCGGCCGCGACACCCAGTAGCCCTGGATCTCGTCGCAGTGGTGGAGGGCCAGGAAGTCGGCCTGGACCTGGTTCTCCACACCCTCGGCGACGACGTTCAGCCCCAGCCCGTGCGCCATCGCGATCACGGTGGTGGTGATCGCGGCGCCCTCGGGATCGTGGCCGAGGTCGGCGATGAAGGTCCGGTCGATCTTGATCGTGGTGATCGGCAGCCGCTTCAGATAGGCGAGCGACGAATAGCCGGTGCCGAAGTCGTCGATGGCCAGCGATACCCCGAGCTCGCGGAAGGCCTGCAGCTTCAGCGCGGTCTGCGCGGCATTGGCCATCAGCACGCTTTCGGTCAGCTCCAGCTCCAGCGCCTGCGGCGGAACGCCGGTGTCGTCGAGCACCCGCCGCACCACCCCGGCGAAGTCGCCGCGCAGGAGCTGCAGCACCGACATGTTCACCGACATGGTCAGACCGCCGAGTCCGTGCTGCCGCCAGCGCTGCAGCGCCAGGCAGGCCTCGCGGAGGACCCACTCGCCGATCTCCAGGATCATGCCGTTCTCTTCGGCCAGCGGGATGAACTCGTCCGGCGCGATCTCGCCGTGCTCCGGGCTCGACCAGCGCAGCAGGGCTTCGGCGCCGGTGATGCGCGCGGTCGCGAGCGACTGCCTGGGCTGGTAGACCACGCGCAGTTCGCCGCGGTCCAGCGCCTTGTGCAGCGCGCCGGCCAGCGTCGCGCGCCGCCGGATCGATGCTTCCATGCTGTCGTCGTAGCGCATCCAGGTGCGGCGGCCGGCGGCCTTGGCCTGGTACATCGCGGCGTCGGCGCGCTTGAGCAGCTCGGTGGGCACCTGGGCGTGGTCGGGGTAGACGCTGATGCCGATCGAGGGCGACACCGAGACTTCCTGGCCCTCCTGCGGCTGCAGCGGAGCCTCGAACGCCATGATGATCTCGCGCGCCACGCGCTCGGCGTCCTCGGCCGCGGCCAGGTCCTCGAGGATCACGGTGAACTCGTCGCCGGCCAGGCGCGCCACGGTCTGGCCATGGCCAACCGTCTGCTGCAGGCGCTCGGCGACGGCGCGCAGGATGCGGTCGCCGGTCGCGTGTCCCAGCGAGTCGTTGATGTCCTTGAAGCGGTCGAGATCGAGGAACAGCACCGCCACGCGCGCGAGCCCTCGCGGCGCGCGCGCACGATCGCGCGCGACAGCCGCTCGGCCAGCAGCGAGCGGTTGGGCAGGTTGGTCAGCGAATCGAAGTTGGCCAGATAGCGCAGTTCCTCGTCGGCGCGCTTCTGCAGCGTGATGTCGCTCAGCATCACCACGTACATGCGCTCGCCGTGCGGCGCCGTGCCGGACACGGTCGCGGCCTCGATCGCGCAGAGGAACTCCTCGCCGCTGCCGTGGCGCTGCCAGAGTTCGCCCGACCAGCGGCCTTCCCGCGCCACGCCCTCGCGCACCCCGCGTCCGCTCGCGGGCTCGTGCTGCAGGCTGTCGAGGATCTCGGCGCCGCGGCCGGTGACCTCCTCGGCCGTGTAGCCGGTGATCCGGGTGAAGGCCGGATTGACCGACAGGAAGCGGAAGTGCTCGTCCAGCACCGCCACGGCTTCGTTCATGCTGCGCAGCACTTCGCTGGCAATGCGGTTCTCGCGCTCGACCGCGCGGTTGCGGTCGATGTCCAGCGAGGTTCCGGCCACGCGCAGCACCGAGCCCTCGGCGTGGTGCTCGACCGCCCGCCCGCGGGCGCGGATCCAGACCCAGCCCCCCCGGCTGCCGGCGGGACTGTCGGCGCGAACGCGGTGCTCGGAAGAGAACTCGCTGGTTTCGCCGGCGACGTAGCGGTGCATGCGGTCGACCACGGCGGGCAGGTCGTCGGGGTGGATGACGGCGGCCGGGTCGGCCTGTTCGGAGCTGAAGTCATGGTCGGTGCCGCGCTGATCATGGCGGGCGACCAGGTAGCGCAGGCGCGCGGTGGGCACGTGGAAATCCCAGTAGCGCTGGTTGCTCGCCCACAGCGCGTCGCGGAAACCGCGCTCGCGCTCGCCGAGCCGGCCGGCTTCGCGCCGCAGGGCGCGCACGCGCAGGAACAAGGCGATGCACGAGGCCGCGAGCAGCACGACGGCCGCGACGGCGATGGCCAACCCGGGTCCTGCGACGGGCAAGAGACTGCTCCCCTTCCGCCTCCCCAGGCGGGCACCGCAGTGTAGGCGTGGCCGCGCACCGGCAACAAGCGGCGCGCACGGTACACTCCATCGGCCCGTTTCCAGCCGATCCAGCCGATCCCGCCATGCCAGACTCCTTGCCCCACATGTCCGAAGTCGAACAGGCCTGCCGCGAGGCGGGGCTGGCCACGCCCGCGTCCGAACTCCACGGCGGGCTGTGCGGCTGGCTTGCCGGTGGCGGCGACGCGGGCGGCCACTGGCTCGCCCGCGTCATGGTCGACGACAGCCTGCCGGCGCCCGCGGCCGGGTCGGCGCTCGCGCGCCTGCAGGCGGCGACCTCGGCGCAGTTCGAGGATCGCGACTTCGGCCTGGAACTGCTGGTTCCGGACGAGGAGGCATCGCTGGCCGAGCGCAGCGGCGCGCTGTTCGACTGGTGCCGGGGCTTCGTCGGTGCGTTCGGGCTCGCCGCCGGCAGCGAGCCGCGGCTCTCGGATGAAGGCACGGAGGCGCTGGCCGACCTTGCCCGCCTGGCCCGCGCCACCGCCCAGGACGACGGCGACGAGGAGGACGAGGCCGCGCTCGCCGAGATCGAGGAGTTCGTGCGCGTGGCCGCGCTGCTCCTGCACGGCGACTGCGCGCTCGCCGCGCGCCATCGCAACCGCCTCAACTGACGCCGCCCGCAGCGCACGCATGAACGCACGCGCCACGCCGGCCACCGCGCTCGCCGCCTACCGTCGCCGCCGCCGCCAGCTGATGCGCATGGCCGGGGAGGACGCCATCCTCATCCTGCCCGCCGCGCCGGAGCGCGTGCGCAGCCGCGACACCTACCATCCCTACCGGCAGGACTCCGACGTCCTCTACCTCAGCGGCTTCGAGGAGCCCGAAGCGGTGCTGGTGCTGGTACCGGGCCGCAGCCATGGCGAGAGCCTGTTGTTCTGCCGCGAGCGCGACCCCGAGCGCGAAGCCTGGGACGGCCCGCGCGTGGGGCCCGAAGGCGCGCCGGACGCGCTGGGCGTGGACGACGCCTACGCGATCGACGACATCGACGAGATCCTGCCCGGCCTGCTCGAGGGCCGCAGCCGCGTGTACTACCACTTCGGCCGCGACACCGATTTCGACCTGAAGCTGATCGGCTGGCTCAACCGCGTGCGTGCCCAGGTCCGCCACGGTGCGCAGCCGCCGCACGAATTCCTCGAGCTCGGGCACCTGCTCGACGAGATGCGCCTGATCAAGGGCGCCGACGAGCTGAAACTGATGCGCCGCGCGGCGAAGATCAGCGTGCAGGCCCACCAGGCGCTGATGCGCGCGGCGCGACCGGGCATGCGCGAGTACGAGCTGCAGGCCGAGCTGGAGCGCGTGTTCCGCGCCTCCGGTGCCGAGCCCGCCTACTGCAGCATCGTCGGTGCCGGCGCCAACGCCTGCGTGCTGCACTACCGCGCCAATGACGCGGTCGCGCGGAAGGGCGACCTGGTGCTGGTCGACGCCGGCGCCGAGTACCGCGGCTACGCCGCCGACATCACCCGCACCTTTCCGGTCGACGGGCGCTTCAGCCGCGAGCAGCGCGTCCTGCACGACCTGGTGGGTGCCGCGCATGCGGCAGCGCTGGCGCAGGCAAGGCCGGGCGTGCCGTGGGAAGCCGGGCACAGGGCCGCGGTGGACGTGCTGGCCGAGGGCATGCTGTCGCTGGGCCTGCTCAAGGGCAGGCTGGAGAAGGTGGTCGCCGATGGCGCCTATCGCCGCTTCTACCCGCACAAGACCGGCCACTGGATCGGCCTGGACGTGCACGACGTCGGCGACTACCGCATCGACGGCGAATCGCGCCTGCTCGAGCCCGGCATGGTCTACACCATCGAGCCGGGCATCTACATCCCGCCTGGCGACACCAGCGTCGCCGCGAAGTGGCGCGGCATCGGCATCCGCACCGAGGATGATGTCGCCATCACCCGCGACGGCCACGAGGTGCTGACCGAAGGGCTGGCGCGGAGCGCGGACGAGATCGAAGCGTTCATGGCGGGCTGAAGCGGCGCACTGCCGCGGGAGTGACGCCTGCGGCAGCGCTCAGGCCTGCGCCGCGAACGCTTCGCGAGTCAGGTTGACCGGCTCCGCGTCGGTGCACACCACGTTGTCCTCGATGCGCACGCCGCCGAACGGGCGGAAGGCCTCGACGCGGTCCCAGTCGACCAGGCGCGCGTTGTCGCTGGCCTGCAGGTCTTCCATCAGCATGTCGGCGAAGTACAGGCCGGGCTCGATCGTGACCACCATGCCCGGCGCCAGTTCGCGGGTCAGGCGCAGATAGGGGTGGCCCGCGGGCTTGTCGATGGTGCCGCCGGCGTCGGACGCGGCGAAGCCGGCCACGTCGTGCACCTGCAGGCCAAGGCCGTGGCCGATGCCGTGCGGGAAGAAGCTCGCGCTCAGGCCGGTGGCCACGGCCTCCTCGGCGCCGCAGGTCACGATGCCGAAGTCCTTCAGCACGCCGGACAGCGCGAGGTGGGCGTCGAGGTGCAGCTGGCGGTAGTCGACGCCGGCGCGGACCTGGTCGCACATCGCGAGTTCGGCGGCATCGATGGCGTCGATGAAGGCCTGGAACTCGCCGCCGCGGTCCATGGCGTGGGTGCGGGTGATGTCGGCGGCGTAGCCGGCGTGGCTGGCGCCGGCGTCGAGCAGGAAGCTCTGCACCGGCTTCGGCGGCAGGCGGTCGAGTTCGGTGTAGTGCAGCACCGCGCCGTGGGCGTTCAGCGCGACGATGTTGCCGTAGGGCAGTTCGTTCGCGTCCTGGCCCACGGCCTGGCAGTACGCCAGGTGGATGCCGAACTCGCTGGCGCCGGCGCGGAAGGCGCGCTCGGCGGCGCGATGGCCGCGCACGGCGCGGCGCTGGGCCTCGCGCATCATCTCGATCTCGTACGAGGTCTTGTACGCGCGGTGGTACTCCAGGTAGTCGATCACCGGCTGCGGGTTGTTCGGCGCGAACGCGCCGTAGCGCCCGAGCGCGCTCTGCGGCTCACCGAGGATGGCGCAGCGGGTGGCGTTGCGCGGCAGGTGCTGCAGCGCCTCGTCCGGGGTGCGGATCACCTCGATGTCGAAATGCTCGACCCAGTACCCGGTGGGCGCCTCGGGCACCACGTGCCAGTAGTCGCGCGGCTGCAGGTAGACCAGCTTCGGGCGCTGTCCGGGCGTGACCACCAGCCAGCTGCCGGGATTGCGCACCAGCGGCACCCAGTGCTTGAACTGCGGATTGGCCGCGTAGGGATAGTCGCGGTCGTCGAAGACCTGGTAGTGCAGGGTGCCGCTGGGCACCACCAGGTGGTCGAAGCCGCCGCGCTCCAGCGCCGTCGCCGCGCGTGCGGACAGGGTCTCGAGGTGGCCGGCGTAGAGGGTGGCGGGCGATTGGGTGGTCATGGCGGTCCGTCGGGCAGGGGAGACGGACATTCTGCCGCATCGCCCGCGTGCAGGCCGCGGCCTATTCGTAGCGGCTGCCGGGGGCGTCGATCCAGGCGCGCAGCGGGCCGGCCTGGTGTTCGGTCAGGCCGATGAAGCGGAAGCCCGCCCAGGCCTGCCCCGGGGCGCTGGCCTGGTCCACCCACAGCAGGTGGGCGCCGACCTCGATGGTCGCCTCGCCGCCGTCATCCGCGGGCAGGCTGAAGCGGAACTGGTACAGCGCGTCGTCGGCCAGCGGGGCGCCGGCCATCAGCAGCATGCCGGTCTCGGACAGGTTGCCGATGCGGCCCACGACGCGCTCGGTCATGGCGTCCACCACCAGGATGGTGTCGGCGGCCTTGCGGCGCCGGGCGCGGCGGAACTCGTTGATCATGCGTGCTGGTCCCCGGCGATGGGCGGCGCGTCGCCGCGGCCGGCAAAGCTGCGCAGGGTGCGCAGCGCGGCCTGCCAGGCGCGGTCGACCAGGCGGCCGCGCTCGGCGGTGACGATGCGCGCCTGTCCGGCCGCGATCATCCGCGCGAGCGAATCCAGCGAATGCTCGCCGATGCGCTGGCCGCGCTGGTTCACGAACAGGGCGTTGTCGGTGACCGGGCTGAACCAGGACATGCGGCGGCGGACGACGTCGCCCTGCTGGTTGGTGGTGAATTCGATCCAGGTGCCGAACGGCATCACCCGCAGCTGCTCGTAGCGCGCCTGTTCCTCCGGCGTGCGCGGCGGCAGGTCCGGCCGGCGCGCGCGCTCGGCGTCCTCGCCCAGGCGCGTGCGCGCCTTGAGCTTCATCGCCAGTTCGGTGCGTGAGGCCGGATCGTCCTCGTCGCTGCGGCTGCTGGTGAGGCGGGCGGCGATGATGGCCGCTTCCTCGGCGTGGTAACCGACCTGCGACAGCGCGGTTTCCACGTGCGCGGCCAGCGCCGGGTCGGCGGCGTCCTCGCCCTTCGCGCAGGCGGCGATGATGCGACGGGTGGCGTCGAGCTGTGCCTGCCACTCCGCCGAATCCTCGCCCTGGCGCAGCAGGGTCAGGGTGAGCACGTCGGCCCAGGCCTGGCCCAGCAGCGCGCGCGAGAACTTCGGGATGCGCTGGTCGCCGAGCAGCTTCTCCAGCGCGGCCGCCGAACGCAGCTTGGCGACCTCGAGCTTTTCCTTGCCCCGCGCCGCCTCGACGTGCCGGCGCTCGAGCATCTCCGCCTTGCGCACCTGCGCCTGCAGGTGGCCCTGCAGCTGCGCGTTGCTGGCCTCGAAGACGGCGGTGTCGCCGTCGTAGCGGTCGACGACGTGGCTCACGGCCTGCTGCAGCGGCAACAGCAGCTGCGGGTCGACGTCGTCCTTGTCGAGCCAGCTGGCGGCGGTCTCGGCGACGGTGTTGAGGAGTTCGCGCGCCGGATGGGTGGCCTGGACGAAGAAGGCCTGGTCCTGCAGCGCCACCCGCAGCAGCGGCAGCTGCAGGCGCCGGATCAGGGCCGCGGCCGGCGCATCGGCGCTGATCTCGCCCTCGAGCTGGCCGTACAGCAGGTGCAGCAGCTCGAAAGTGTCGTTGTCGCGCTGCGACAGCGCGGCGCCCTTGCCGTGACGCTGGCGCGCCTGCGCGAGCAGCATCTGGCGCACGTCCATCAGGCTGGGCTGCGCGCCCCCGGGGCCGTGCGGCTGGCGCTGCAGGGTGCCCAGGGCGCTCATGAGCTCGCCGGTGCCGAGCGTCGCCATCGCGCCGGACGGCCGCGCGGAGCGCAGCTTGCCGATCAGCGCCCGGCGGCCGGCCAGCAGCTGCTGGAGCGCGAGGTAGGAGGCCTCCTCGTCGCTGCCGGCAAGGGCGGTGGTGGTTTCCGCCATCCAGGCCGTGTGCGGCCGCGTGGCCGCTCCGGTTCCCGGCGGTATCGAGGCACCGGCGTCATGGCCGTCACCGGCGGTGGCGCCTCCGCCGTTCCGGGGGCTGCCGTCGGGACGTGCGCGGTGCGCGGGCGCCGCGGGCTCGCCGGGACGGCCGCCGGAGGGGCGGGATCCGTCCGCGGTCGCCTCGCCAGCGCGGCCTCCTGGCTCGCGTCTCGGAGGACGCGCCGAGGCCTGGCCGGGTGCGGAGCCCTCGGCCGCGTCCAGGGCCTCCTGGCGCGAGGAGGCGCGCAGGCGCAGTGGCACGTAGGTCAGGCCCTTGAGCACGCCCGCCTGGTCGAGCGTCGCGTCGAGCTTCTCCAGCACCGGCGCGTAGTGCGCCATGACCAGGCGATCGAACAGGCGGTACAGCAGCTCGCGTGACTCCGGGCCGAGGTGGAGCGAGCGGCAGGCCTCGCGCAGCGCGCGGCACACGGCCTGCGGGCCCAGCGGCAGGCGCCCGGCGTCCATCGCAGGCGTGCCGGCCAGTACGCCGAAGCGCTGGCCGAGCAGGTGCATCGGCAGGCTCGCGCGGCCTTCCTGACGGGTGGCGATCTCGCGCAGCAGGGTGTCCTCGTCGATCATCGAATCGTCGACCAGGCTCAGCACGCGGCCGGCAACCGGCGCGGCGGGCGCATGGGCCGGCTCGGGCGCCGGCGCCGCGCGGATCCCGGCAAGGCCGGCTTCGAGTTCGAGCATGAACTGCGGCACCAGGTCCGAGCGGCCGGCACGGAAGGTGCGCAGCGACTGGACGTAGGCGGATTCACTGCCCGGGTGGCGGGCGCGCTCGCCGAGGCGGAACAGCTCCTGCTCGTACTCGTCCAGCAGCAAGGCCAGGTACGGGTCGAGCTCGGCGGAGACCACCCGTAGCGCCGCGTCCAGCGCCTGGCGGACGCGACGCGGCAGGTCGGCCGCCGCCAGGTTGAGCCTGGCGTGGCCGTGGTCTGGATGTGTCGTCAATGACATGGTCGTGCTGCCGGTTCCCCTGGGCGATTCATATCACGGGCACGGTGTGACGGCCAGCACGCGGTCCGCACCCGGGACCGGCCACCACCTGCACGCGCCGTCAGGGGAGGAACAGGGACACGACGTCGTTGCCCAGGCGCCGCCCGAGCGTCGTCGGCACCATCCGCTCGCCGTCGCCGTCGCCGTCGCCGTCGCTGGCCAGCCAGCCGCGGGCCACTGCTTCGTCAAGCTCCCGCTGGATCGTCGAGCGCGGAAGGCCGGTGCGCGCCTCGAAGTCGGCCAGCGCGAAGCCCTCGTGCAGGCGCAGCGCGTTGAGCATGTATTCGAAGGGCAGGCGGGAGGCCGGGACATCCTCGTCGCCGCCCAGCGCGTCGGCGGTGCCGGCGGCGGACATCCACGCCGTGGGGTGCTTGAGCTTCCAGCGCCGGCGCACGGCCTGCGTCGCCCCCAGGCTGATCTTGCCGTGCGCGCCGGCACCGATGCCGAGGTAGTCGCCGAAGCGCCAGTAGTTGAGGTTGTGCGCGCACTGCCGGCCGGGCCGCGCGTAGGCGCTGACCTCGTAGTGGTCGAAGCCGGCGGTGGCCAGCATCGCCTGGCAGTGCTCCTGCATGTCCCAGGCGGCGTCCTCGTCCGGAATCGCGTCGGGCGGGCGTGCGGCGAACAGGGTGTTGGGCTCCAGCGTGAGCTGGTAGTGCGACACGTGCGCGGGCTGCAGCGCGAAGGCGCGCTCGAGGTCGCGCGCGGCGCCGGCCAGGTCCTGGCCCGGCAGCGCGTACATCAGGTCGATGTTGATGTTGTCGAAGCCCGCGTCCTGCGCCAGCTTCACCGCGGCGTTGGCCTCGCGGCTGTCATGGATGCGCCCCAGCCGCTGGAGGCAGCCGTCGTCGAAGCTCTGGATGCCGAAGCTGAGCCGGTTCACGCCGGCGGCGAGGTAGCCCTCGAAGCGGCCGTGCTCGGCGGTGCCGGGATTGGTCTCGAGCGTGATCTCGCAGCCCGGCGCGAAGCGCAGCCGTGCGCTGGCCTGCTGCAGGAAGTCGTCGATCGCATCGGCCGGGAACAGCGAGGGCGTGCCGCCGCCGAAGAACACGCTGTGCACGGTGCGGCCCCAGGCCAGCGGCAGGTCGTGCTCGAGGTCGGCGACGAGCGCCTGCACGTAGCCGGCGAAGGGCAGGGCGCCGCGCTGTTCGTGCGAGTTGAAGTCGCAGTAGGGGCATTTGCGCACGCACCAGGGCAGGTGCACGTACAGCGACAGCGGCGGGCAGCGCAGTTCGCCCGCAGATGGTCCCGAAGCGGCTGCGGGCGCTGCGGCCTGCCCGGCGGCCGGGATCTGGGGGGGGGCAATAGACGGCATGGGTACGACAGATGGGCCTGGGACCAACGCACATGGTAACCGTTCGTCTGGATCATGTTGACTTGTCATCAGCGCGCGAGTAGACGTCGCCCGGGGACCCGATCTCGACCCGGCGCGCTCGCGTGGCACGCAGGTCGCTGCACGGGCTTCCGACGAAGACGAGTTCGACTTGCATGGCAGCACGGTCGCTCCTTTCGGTCGCGCCTGCCGATTCCATGGAGGATGGGCGATGCGAGGCTTCCCGGTATTCCGACTGTGGGCCGCCCTGTGGGTTCCCTGTGTCCTGCTTGTCTCCGGACCGGCGCTGGCTGAAACCTACTGGCTCGATTCACGCTTCGACACGAACCAGACCCACTATCCGAACGGCGAAGAGGCCTGCCTGACCGGCGAACTGCAGCGGCGCCGGGATGGCTACGAGGCAGGCAGTACGCTGCCCCATCGCTATGCATCTCCCAACGTCGGCCCGGACGTCGGCATCGGCGAACGCATCTGCAGGGGCGTGATCGAACGCCAACAGTTCGGCCGCTGGCTTCCGGTGGAATTGGTGGACACCGTGGTCTACGGCCCACTCGGCACCAGGCCGACATGTGCGTTGCTTGGCCTGGCGGACCCGGAAACGGGGCAATGCGGTGTACCCAAATGCGACAACGACTGTCCTGCCGACGGCGGCAACAAGTCGAACCCGATTGCCAGCGCCACGGGCAACAAGCGCCAGCGCGAATTGGACTACCGTGGTGCCGGCATGTTTCCACTGGAGTTCGTCCGCACCTATAACAGTCATCGCGTGGCCGACAACCAGGTGCGGCCCATCGGCGTGGGCTGGACGCACAACTATGCCGCGAGGCTGGTGCCCCTGCTCAGCGGAACTTCGGTGACGCGGATCCGAGCCTACCGTCCCAACGGCGCCATCCAGACGTTCAGCCTCGTCGGAGGCAACTGGGTCGGCGACGCGGATGTGCCCGAAACGCTTACGGCCACGGTCTCCGGCGGTGTCCTGGTATCGGCGACCTACCGGCGCGCGGATGACACCGTCGAGAATTACGATGATCTCGGCCAGCTGACCGCGATCACGTCGCCCGAAGGCTTCGTGCAGACACTGAGCTATGCGACCGCTACGGGCGTTTCCCCCTACGTACAGCGCGTGACCGATCCACAGGGTCGCTGGCTGGCCTTCGGCTACACCGGCAACGCACTGACCTCACTGACCGACAGCGCCGGCACCGTCATCGGTTATTCCTACAGCGGCGGCAACCTGGTGACTGTCAGCTACCCGACCGAGCCTTCGGGCACGGTCACCCGCACCTACCATTACAACGAGACGGGCCAGACCGGCGGTGTTTCCCAGCCACATGCGCTGACCGGCATCACCGACGAGAGCAGCCATCGCGAGGCAAGCTGGCGCTATGACGCCAATCGGCGCGCGGTGCTGAGTGTGCATGGCCCGCACTCGTCGGCCGTCGACCGGGTGACGCTGCAGTTCAATTCCAGCGGCAGTGCCACCATCACCGACAGCCTGGGCAAGACCCGGAACTATGGATTCAGTGTCAGTCATCGCGCGGCGCGGCTCGCCTTGTTGGATGCACCCTGCGACGGCTGCACCAATGCAGCTGCGGCCCGCTCGTACGACGCCAACGGCTACCCTCAGAGCGCGACTGATTTCGAGGGCAACGTCACACAGTTCATCTATGACGCACGGGGTCTGGAAACCCGGCGCGTCGAGGCTGCCACCGACACCGCCGGAAGCAGGCGCACCGTGGAGACAGACTGGCATCCGACGCTCCGGAAGGCGACCGAGCGCAGGATCTTCGATGCAGGCAATGTCCTGATCGCGCGGGATGTGTTCGCTCTCAACGCGCGCGGCCAAGTGCTGATTTCCACCCGAAGCGATCCGGTGGCGGCGGTGAGTCGTACGGTCACCACGACATACTGCGAGGCGGGCGACGTCAACCTGGGCATCTGCCCGATGATCGGCCTGCCGATCAACGTCGACGGTCCGCGTACCGACGTGAGTGATGTGACCAGCTATGCCTATTACCAGAACGATCACGTCGGCTGCTCGGCGGCGCCGGCGACCTGCCAGTACCGCCGGGGTGACCTATGGAA
Organism: Luteimonas padinae; assembly: GCF_014652935.1. Lineage (GTDB taxonomy): Bacteria > Pseudomonadota > Gammaproteobacteria > Xanthomonadales > Xanthomonadaceae > Luteimonas > Luteimonas padinae. The sequence continues at coordinate 14,819 of NZ_BMZT01000010.1, forward strand.
GGTCACGGATGCACTGGGGCGGGTGACCGAGTTCCTGCGCTACGACGCAACCGGGCGTGCACTCTCCACGAAGAATCCCAATGGCGTCACAACCGAGTACGAGTACCATCCACGCGGCTGGCTGACCGCCGTGAAGATCCGCGGGCCGAACAGCGGTGTCGAAACGGACGATCGCATCACGAGGACGCAGTACTGGCCGAACGGACTGGTGCAGCGCGTCACTCGTCCAGGGGGCGCCTACCTGGACTTCCTGTACGACCCTGCGAAGCGTCTGGTCCGGATCAGCGACAGTGAGGGCGGGTACATCGCTTACACGCTCGACAACGCCGGAAATCGCGTGGCCGAGCGGACCCGCGAAGCCGACGGTACGCTTCGTCGTTCGCTGTTTCGAATCTATGACGCGCTGGGGCGACTGGAGACCACGGCCGATGCCGCGAGCAATCCGACCGACTACGCGCGTGACGGCAACGGCAACGTCACCGCGGTCACGGATCCCCTGGGCACGACCACCGCGCACCAGTACGACGCGCTGGGCCGCCTCAGGCGTACGGTGCAGGATGTCGGCGGCATCGGCGCCGAGACGCTCATGGGCTACGACGCGCTCGACAGGATCGTCCAGGTCACCGACCCCAAGGGTTTGCAGACCGCGTATACCTACAACGCCTTGGGCGACCTCCTGCAGCTGGACAGCCCGGACACGGGCACCACCACCTACACCTATGACAGCGGCGGCAACCGGGCCACGCAGACCGACGCCCGGACCCAAATGACGAGCCTGACCTACGACGCGCTCGACCGGCTCACCGCGGTGACCCACGCCGGTGCGCCGGCGCTGGATGTGACCTACCAGTACGACACGGCGTCCAGCGTGTGCGGCACCGGCGAGACCTTCTCCCTCGGGCGTCTCAGCAGGATGCTGGATGGCAGCGGCCGCACCGAATACTGTTACGACCGGTTCGGGGACCTGGTGCGCAAGGTACAGGTCACCAACGGGCAGATCTTCGCCGTGCGCTACGGGTATACGACCGGCGGCCTGCTGCGATCGATGACGTATCCGGACGGCACCGTGGTCGACTACGTTCGCGACGTGCAGGACCGCATCACCGGGATCGGCGTCACCGGGCCCGGCGAATCCCGCGAACTCCTGCTGACGGCGGCCCTCTACTACCCCTTCGGTCCGAGCGCAGGCTGGAGCTACGGCAATGACCGGACGCTCGTGCGCGCGCACGACCGGAACTACCGCCCTTGGGCGCTCCACGATCCCGATCCGGACGGACTGGACGTCGGCTTCGGCCACGATGCCGCCGGCAACCTGACGCGGCTGCACGACGCCGGCCATTCGGCGCTGCCGCAGGCGATGCTGCAGTACGACGCACTGAACCGACTGACCGCGTTCCGCGACGGGGCCAGCGGACTTCCGGATCAAAGCTACGACTACGATGCGACGGGCAACCGCACCTTCTTTTCCGATGCCGGCGGCACGCAGGCCTACGCGTATGAACCGACAAGCCACCGGCTCGCGTCGGTGGCGGGCGTGGCCCGCGATTACGATCCCGCCGGGAACACCACGGCGATCGGCGGCCTGGCGCGGCAATTCCTCTACGACGCGACCAACCGCTTGAGCGAGGTCAGGGCCGGCGGCGTGACCAGCCGGCGCTACGCCTACAACGGCAAGGGCGAGCGGGTGCGCAGCTACCTGGGCGCTGCCAGCGCCTACAGCGTCTACGACGAAGGTGGCCGCTGGCTGGGTGATTACGGCGGTACCGGCGCGCCCACGCAGCAGGTGATCTGGCTGGACGATCTGCCGGTGGGCCTGTTGCAGGGCATGCCAGGCTCGGGCCGACGACTGCATTACGTGCAGCCCGACCACCTCGGAACGCCCCGCGTGGTGTTCGAGCCCGGCGGAAGGTCGGCGGTCTGGACCTGGGAACTCCGCAGCGAAGCGTTCGGCGACAGCGTGCCAGACGAGGATCCGGATGGCGACGGCGTTGCCTTCAGGCTCGACATGCGGTTCCCGGGGCAACGATACGATGCGGCAAGTGGACTCAATTACAACTACTTCCGCAGCTATGACTCAAGCACTGGCAGACATCCAGAAAGCGATCCAACGGGTCTGCGGGGCGGTATCAGTACTTACGCTTATGTCGAATCCAGTCCGCTGATCTTCACCGACGCGCTGGGTCTTGGAAAAGATCAACAATGCATAGCTGCCTATACCGCTGGTGGTGCGGTGTGTGGTGGTGCTATTGGCTACGCTGGAGGCGGTGTACTCGGTGGAGTAGGTGGCGGACTCGTCTGCAGCCCAAGCGGCCCTGGTGCCGCTGCTTGTGCTGCGGGTGGAGCTTTCGGGGGAAGCAAGGGTGGGGGACTTATTGGCTCTTCGATTGGTGGTGCAATCGGAAATCTCGTAGGACAAGTACGTTGCCCCACCGATGAAGACAAGTGCGAGGAACAAGCTAAAAAAGATGAACAGATGTGCAGAATGGCGACGATCCCTGGTACAGGTCCTAGAGCTAGGTGCTGGGCAAGCGTTCAAGAACGCTATGGTGCATGTAGGGCTGGTCGCCCACTTCCCCCTCTTGTTATCTGGTAAATCGAAATGTCCGAAGTGAAAGATCCGATCGCTCAACGAACACTTAAGGCTGGCGATTCGGCCATCGTTGTGACGATTGGCAAGCCGGAAGAAGATGAGGGTGACTACCGTTGCTGGTACTCGTTGGATACCGGTCAGAATAGGAAGCAGAGTTATGCGATTGGTGCAGACTCTTTGCAGGCGCTGCAGTTGGCGATGATAAAAATCAATGCTGACCTTCTTGCTCTAGGTGAAGAGCTAGGTGTGCCTGTTACTTGGCTAGATGACACTCCTGGTGGCGGTTTCGTTGCTTGAGCGCCAGATGGGTATGAGCCGGCGCTTGAGATAGAACAAACCCGAATGGCCCGGTGCTTCTGTTGTGGCTGTAGCTGCGCTTGTCGGTCATAGCCTCCTTGGCGCCACTTCCGATCAGTAGGGTGAGCCAGAAGTAGAGAGCCGCTCGTAGGGCAGATCCGCCTTTCTGTCATAGGGCGCACTACCGGCTAAGGCGGCGTACCACTTCCCCTGTTGTGCAAGCAGCTCGGACCACTGAGAACCGGGGATCCGCCACGTGCGTACAGCTGCCTAAGCACGTCGGGGAGCTGAAGTTTCAAGGCGCCCAGCGCACGACCGCGATGACTGATGTGATTCTTCTTTTCCGGCGCCAGTTCCGCCGCCGAAAGGCCAGCTGCCACATCAAGGAACACCGGGTCGTAGCCGAAGCCGCCGTCGCCGCGCGGCGCGCGCAGGATGCGGCCGCGCCAGTCGCCCTCGACCACGATCGGCTTCGGGTCGGTGGCGTGCCGCAGCAGCACGATGCAGCAGTGGAAGCTGGCGCCGCGGGCATCGTCGGCCATGCCGTCGAGCTCGTGCAGCAGGCGTTCGATGTTGCGCGCGGCGTCGCCGCCCGGCCCCGCGTAGCGCGCCGAATACAGGCCCGGCGCGCCGCCAAGCGCATCCACGCACAGGCCCGAGTCGTCGGCCAGCGCGGGCAGGCCGGTCAGGCGCGCGGCGTTGCGGGCCTTCAGCAGCGCGTTCTCGACGAAGGTGAGGCCGGTTTCCTCGACGTCCTCGACGCCAAGCTCCGACTGCGCGCGCAGGTGTAACCCGCCGTCGCCCAGCAGTTGCCGCAGTTCGGCAAGCTTCCCGGCGTTGCCGCTGGCCAGCACCAGGTCCACGGCTCAGCCCGCCAGCGCGGCCTGCTGCGCCGCGAACAGTTCGCGGCAGCCCTTGTCGGCCAGGGCGAGCATGGCGTCGAGCTCGTCGCGGCGGAAGGCGTGGCCCTCGGCCGTGCCCTGCAGCTCGATGAAGCCGCCGCCATCGTTCATCACCACGTTCATGTCGGTGTCGCAGGCGCTGTCCTCGGCGTAGTCGAGGTCGAGCACCGGCACGCCGGCGTGGACGCCGACCGAGACCGCGGCGATGGCGCCGTGCACCGGGTCGCGCTTCACGTCGCCGCGCTTCTGCAGCCAGCGCACCGCGTCGACCAGGGCCACGTAGGCGCCGGTGATGGCGGCGGTGCGGGTGCCGCCGTCGGCCTGCAGCACGTCGCAGTCGAGCGTGATGGTGCGTTCGCCCAGCGCGTCGCGGTCGACGCAGGCGCGCAGCGAGCGGCCGATCAGGCGCTGGATCTCCAGCGTGCGGCCGCCCTGCTTGCCGCGCGCGGCCTCGCGGTCGGTGCGGGTGTTGGTGGCGCGCGGCAGCATGCCGTACTCGGCGGTGACCCAGCCCGAACCCTTGCCGCGCAGGAAGCCGGGGACGCGGTTCTCCACGCTGGCGGTGCACAGCACCCGGGTTTCGCCGAACGCCACCAGCACCGAGCCCTCGGCGTGGCGGGTGAAGCCGCGCTCGATGCGCACCTCGCGCATCTGGTCGGGCGCGCGGCCGCTGGGGCGGGGGGACTGGGACATGTCGATTACCGCTGGAATGGCGCGCGAGTTTACCATCGGCACCCCGAACCACCGGACGCCGGACATGATCCGCAGCATGACCGCCTATGCCTCGGGCGAGCGCGCCACCCCATGGGGCACGCTCGCCTGCGAGCTGCGCGCGGTCAACCACCGCTTCCTCGAGATCGGGGTCCGCGCGTCGGACGAACTGCGCGCGCTGGAGCCGCAGCTGCGCGAGCGGATCTCGGCGCGGGTGTCCCGCGGCAAGGTCGACGTATCGTTGCGCCTGCGCCCGGCCGAGGGCGTGGCGACGCTGCACGTGGACCAGGCGCTGCTGTCGCAGCTGTCGGAGCTGGCCGTGGACGCCGCCGCGCGCTTCCCCGGCCTGCACACGCAGTTCGTCGACCTGCTGCAGTTCCCCGGCGTGCTGCGCTCGGCCGCGCCCGAGCCGTCCGCCCTGCAGGCCGAAGTGCTGGCGCTGCTGGACGAGGTCCTGGCCGCCTTCATCGCGGCGCGCGAGCGCGAGGGCGCCAAGCTGGTGGCCGCCATGCTGGAGCGCGTGGACGGCGTCGAGCGCGTGGCCGCCGAGGTCCGCGGCCTGGTGCCCGCCATCCGCGAGGGCCAGCGCGCGAAGCTCGAGGCGCGCCTGTCGGAGCTGGCGCAGGCCGCCGATCCCGGTCGCGTCGAACAGGAGCTGGTGCTGTCGCTGCAGAAGCTCGACGTCGACGAGGAGCTCGACCGCCTCGGCAGCCATGTCGACGAGATCCGCCATGTCTTCGCGCAGCAGGAGCCGGTGGGCCGCCGGCTCGACTTCCTGCTGCAGGAGTTCAACCGCGAGGCCAACACCCTGGGCTCGAAGTCGGTCGACCGGCGCACCACCCAGGCCGCGGTGGAGCTGAAGGTGCTGATCGACCAGATCCGCGAACAGGTGCAGAACATTGAATAGCGGCCAGGTCCCCATGCGCGGAACCCTGTTCATCGTCGCGGCGCCCTCGGGGGCCGGGAAGTCCAGCATCGTCAACGCCTGCCTGGCGCGCGACCGCAACATCAGCCTGTCGATCTCGTTCACTTCGCGCCCGCCGCGGCCGGGCGAGCGCCACGCCGAGCACTACCACTTCGTGGACGACGCCGAGTTCCAGCGCATGATCGAGGCCGGCGACTTCTTCGAATATGCGCGCGTGCACGGTGACTGGAAGGGCACCGCGCGGCAGTCGGTGGAGCCGCAGCTGGCCGCCGGCCGCGACGTGCTGCTGGAGATCGACTGGCAGGGCGCGCGCCAGGTGCGCGCGGCGGTGCCCGATGCGGTGGGCGTGTTCATCCTGCCGCCTTCGCGCGCCGCGCTCGACCAGCGCATGCGCAAGCGCGGCCAGGACAGCGAGGAGGTCATGGCCCGGCGCCTGGCCGCCGCGCGCGAGGAGATGTCGCACTTCGACGAGTTCGACTACGTCATCGTCAACGAGGACTTCGACACCGCCGTGGACGAGATGTGCGCGGTGTTCACCGCCAGCCGGCTGCGCCGCGAGGCCCAGGCCCGGCGCCATGGCGCCCTGATCGAGGCCCTGCTGGCCGAGGAACAGGCCTGACGCCGGGCGCAAGTGGTTGATTTGCGTGCGATTGCTTGCGCCTCCCCCGGGCTTGCCCTATCATTTCCGGTCCCTCTTACCGCATCGACGGCCGGCCGGCCGCCAGGAGATTTATGGCCCGCATCACCGTTGAGGATTGCCTCCAGGTCATCGACAACCGCTTCGAGCTCGTCATGATGGCCGCACGGCGCGCGCGCCAGCTCGCCAACGGCGTCGAGGCCCAGCTGGACAACAGCGAGAACGACGACAAGCCGACCGTGCTGGCGCTGCGCGAGATCGCCGCCCGCCGCATCGACGCCGACTACGTCGACGCCGTCGAGAAGGCCGAGCGCGAGCGCCGCGAGCGCGAAGCGCTGGAGTGGGCCGCGGCCGAAGTCGTGGCCGACGACGACCTGTCGAAGGGCGACGACCTCTGACCACCGGCGGCGTCCCCGGCGCCGCTGCGACGGCCCCGCCCCGGCGGGGCCGTTTTCATTGCGGCCGCCGGGCGCGCGGCCGCGTTGCCCGCCCGCGGGCGCGCGCGTAGGCTCAGGGCATGAATGCAGCCGAACTCGCGCTGGTGAGCGTGCCGGTCCCCGGCGACCGGGACGTGCCCGACTACGTGCGCGCGCTCGAGGCGTCGGCCGCCTACCTGCCCGCGGACCAGCTGCGCCTGCTGCGCCGCGCCTGGGCGGTCGGGGCCGCGGCGCACGAAGGCCAGCTGCGCAAGTCCGGCGAGCCCTACATCACCCATCCGGTGGCGGTGGCCGGCGTGCTGGCCGAGCAGAAGGTCGACATCGAGACCCTGGTGGCGGCGGTGCTGCACGACACCATCGAGGACACGCCGCTGACCCGCGACGGGCTGGCCGCCGAGTTCGGCGAACCGGTGGCCGAGCTGGTCGAAGGCGTCACCAAGCTCGACAAGCTGCAGTTCGCCAGCCGTCGCGAGGCCGACGCGGAAAGCTTCCGCAAGATGATGCTGGCGATGGCGCGCGACCTGCGCGTGATCCTGATCAAGCTCGCCGACCGCCTGCACAACATGCGCACCCTGGGCGCGCAGTCGGTGGAGGCGCGCGAACGCATCGCCCGCGAGACGCTCGAGGTCTATGCGCCGATCGCGCAGCGCCTGGGCATGAACCTGATCAAGGCCGAGCTGCAGGACCTCGGCTTCCGCGCTCTGTACCCGATGCGCCACCGCATCCTCGAAAAGCACATCCGCGCGCAGCCGATGCTGCGGCGCGAGGCCATGGCCAGGATCGAGGCCCAGCTGGCCCAGCGGCTGACCAAGGAGGGGCTGGATTACCGCCTGGTCAGCCGCGTCAAGTCGCCGTGGAGCATCTACAACAAGATGCGCGCGGAGGCCAAGACCTTCGCCCAGGTCATCGATGTGTTCGGTTTCCGCATCATCGTCGACTCGGTGGCCAACTGCTACCACGCGCTGGGCGTGGCGCATTCGGTGTACAAGCCGGTCGACGGCCGCTTCCGCGACTTCATCGCCATCCCCAAGGCCAACGGCTACCAGTCGCTGCACACGGTGCTGTTCGGGCCCTACGGCTCGCCGATCGAAGTGCAGATCCGCACCGCGGAGATGGACCTGATCGCCGAGCGCGGCATCGCCGCGCACTGGGCCTACAAGCACGGCGGCGGCGGACCCAACAGCGCCCAGCAGCGCGCGCACAACTGGATCTCGGGGCTGCTCGAATCGCAGAGCGACACCGGCTCGTCGCTGGAATTCCTGGAGAACGTCAAGGTCGACCTGTTCCCGGACGAGGTCTACCTGTTCACGCCCAAGGGCGCGATCATGTCGCTGCCGCGCAACGCGACCGCGGTCGACTTCGCGTATGCCGTGCACACCGACATCGGCAACCGTGCGGTGGCGGCGCGCGTGGACCGCCGCCTGGTGCCGCTGCGCACGCGGCTGGCCAGCGGCCAGTCGGTGGAGATCGTGACCGCGAAATCCTCGCAGCCGCGCCCGCAGTGGCTGGAGTTCGTGGTCACCGGCAAGGCGCGCACCGCGATCCGCCAGCAGCTCAAGCAGCTCGAGCACGAGGACGCGGTCCAGCTCGGCCACCGCATGCTCGACAGCGCGCTGGAGGACCTCGACAGCTCGCTCGAGCGCCTGCCGGCCGCCCAGCTCGACGCCTTCCTGGCCGAATACCGCTATCCGCGGCTGGAGGCGCTGCTGGCCGATGTCGCCCTGGGCAACCGCATGCCGGCGCACGTGGCGCAGGCGCTCACCCACAAGGCGCCGCCGCCGGGCGCGCCGCGCAGCCACCGCGACGACCGCATCCTGATCACCGGCGCCGAACGCGGCGTGGTCACATTCGCCAACTGCTGCATGCCGATCCCGGGCGACGACATCATGGGCTACCACACCGCCGGCCGCGGCGTGGTGGTGCACCGGATCGAATGCCCGAACGTCGCCGAATACCGAAAGTCGCCCGAGCGCTGGGTGGACATCGGCTGGGACCGCGAGGTCACCGGCGACTACAACGTCGCGCTGCGCTTCGAGGTCGAGAACCGCCCCGGCGTGCTCGCGCAGGTGGCGGCGGCGGTGGCCAAGGCCGAGTCCAACATCGACGCGGTCGAGTACCTCGAGCGCGACACCAACGTCGCGGTGATCCAGTTCGCGATCGAAGTGCGCGACCGCAACCACCTCGCCGACGTGATCCGCCGGGTGCGCCGGCTGGGCGTGGTGCACGGGGTGCAGCGGCTCTAGGGATGCGCCGCGGTGGCCGGGTGCGATGGCCCGCGGCGTGGCCGGCGGTCATAATCGCCGGCCACGCACCACGAGGATCCACGCATGCCCAGGCAACCTGTCCGCACCGCCGACGCCCCCGCCGCGATCGGCCCCTATTCGCAGGCCACGCGCTGTGGCAACACGGTCTACCTGTCCGGGCAGCTGCCGATGGATGCGGCCACCGGCGAGCTCGTCGAGGGCGACATCGCCGTCCAGGCCCGCCGCGCCTTCGACAACCTGCGCGCCATCTGCCAGGCCGCGGGCGGCTCGCTCGACGACGTCGCCCGCGTCGGCCTCTACCTCACCGACCTGTCGCAGTTCGCGGCGGTGAACGCGGTGATGGCCGAGTACTTCAGCGAACCGTATCCCGCGCGTTCGACCATCGAGGTGTCGGCGCTGCCCAAGGGCGCGCGGTTCGAGGTCGACGCGGTGATGGTCCTCGACTGACGCGGTGGCGGCGGCGCGGCGCAGTGCGGCCACGCCCGCGCCCGGACTCGCGCCGGGCGGCGCCGCCGCGATCTCCACGCTGCCCGGCGTGGGGCCGCGGATCGCGGAGAAGCTGGCCGCGCGCGGCCTGGAAACGCTGCAGGACCTCTGGCTGCAGCTGCCCCGCGGCTACGAGGACCGCACCACGCTGACGCCGATCCGGCTGCTGCAGCCGGGCGTGCCCGCCCAGGTCGAGGGCCGCGTGGAGGCGGTGGAGCGCGGCTTCCGCTACAGGCCGATGCTGCGCGTCGCGCTCGGCGACGACTCGCGCGCGACCCTGGTCCTGCGCTTCTTCCATTTCCGCGGCCCGCAGGCGGCGCAGTTCCAGCCCGGCGTGCGCGTCCGCGCCTACGGCACGCCGCGGCCGGGCCAGCGCGGGCTGGAGATCGTGCATCCGAGCTACACCGTGCTCGGCGACGACGATGGCGACGCGCTGGATGACCGCCTCGACCCCGTGTATCCGGCGACGGAAGGCATCGGTCCGGCGACGCTGAAGCGGCTGATCGCGCACGCGCTCGACCGCCTTCCCGGCGACGAGGTGCTGGAGCTGCTGCCGCGCGGGTGGCTGGACGGCCAGGGGCTGCCGGGGCTGCGTGAAGCCCTGCTCACCGTGCACCGGCCGCCGCGCGACGCCGACGTCGGCGCGCTGCTCGCCGGAACCCATCCCGCGCAGCGCAGGCTGGCGGTGGAGGAACTGCTGGCGCACCACCTCAGCATGCGCAGGCAGCGGATCGCGCGCCAGGCGCATGCGGCCGCGCCGCTGGCCAACGACGCGCTGGCTCGCCAGCTGCACGCGCAGCTGCCCTTCGCCCTGACCGCGGCGCAGGCGCGGGTCTTCGGCGAGATCCGCGCCGACCTCGCGCGCCCGGTGCCGATGCTGCGCCTGGTGCAGGGCGACGTCGGCTCCGGCAAGACCGTGGTCGCGGCGATGGCCGCGTTGATGGCGGTGGCCGACGGCCGCCAGGCCGCGCTGATGGCGCCGACCGAACTGCTGGCGGAGCAGCACCTCGCCAACCTGTGCGCCTGGCTGGAACCGCTGGGCATCGAGGTGGCCTGGCTCGCAGGCAAGGTCACCGGCCGTGCCCGCAGCAGCGCGCTGGCCGCGGTCGCCGACGGCCGTGCGCAGGTGGTGGTCGGCACCCACGCGCTGATGCAGCAGGGCGTGGCCTTCCACGATCTGGCGCTGGCGATCGTCGACGAGCAGCACCGCTTCGGCGTGCACCAGCGCCTGGCCCTGCGCGACAAGGGCGGCGAGGGCGGCCGCGTGCCGCACCAGCTGGTGATGACCGCGACCCCGATTCCGCGCACGCTGGCGATGGCCGCCTACGCCGACCTCGACGTGTCCGCGATCGACGAACTGCCGCCGGGCCGCACGCCGGTGCAGACCGTGGTCATGGCCGACGGCCGGCGGCCCGGGCTGGTCGAGCGCATCCGCGCCGCCTGCGCCGAAGGCCGGCAGGCCTACTGGGTGTGCACGATCATCGACGAGTCCGACGAAGTGGTCGCGCAGGCGGCCCAGGCGACGTTCGAAGGCCTGTCGGTCGCGCTGCCGGGCGTGCGCGTCGGCCTGGTGCACGGGCGCATGAAGGCGGCCGAGAAGCAGGCGGCGATGCGCGCGTTCAAGGCCGGCGAGACCGGGCTGCTGGTCGCCACCACCGTGATCGAGGTCGGCGTGGACGTGCCCAACGCCTCGCTGATGGTGATCGAGAACGCCGAGCGCCTGGGCCTGGCGCAGCTGCACCAGCTGCGCGGCCGGGTGGGGCGGGGCAGCGCGGCATCGACCTGCGTGCTGCTTTACCAGCCGCCGCTGTCTCGGATGGCGCGCGAGCGCCTGGAAACCATGCGCGAGACCGGCGACGGCTTCGTCATCGCCGAAAAGGACCTGGAGCTGCGCGGCCCGGGCGAGCTGCTGGGCACCCGGCAGACCGGACTGGCGGCCTTCCGCGTCGCCGACCTCGCGCGCGACGCCGGCATGCTGCCGCTGGTGCACGACATCGGCGAACGCCTGCTGTGCGAGCAGCCGGCGGTGGCCGAGCGCCTGGTGCAACGCTGGGTCGGCGGCGCCGTCCGGTACGCCTCGGCCTGATCGGGGATAATCCGGCGATGGACGAACGCATTCCGCTGCTGATCGATACCGACCCGGGCGTCGACGACGCGCTGGCCCTGCTCATGGCGCTCGCCGACGATCGCCACGAGGTGGTCGGCCTGACCATCGTCGCCGGCAACGTCGGCCTCGAACACACGGTCGCCAATGCGCTCCGCATCTGCCAGGTGGCGGGCCGCGACGACGTGCCGGTCTTTCCCGGCTGCGACCGGCCGCTGCTGCATCCCGCGCCCGACGCCGCCTATGTGCACGGCGTCGACGGTCTCGGTGACGTCGGCCTGCCCCCGGCCACGCGCGCGGCCGAGGCGCGCCATGCCGCCGAAGCCATCATCGAGCTCTCACACCGGCATGCCGGCCGCCTGCTGCTGGTCGCGCTCGGGCCGCTGACCAACATTGCGCTGGCGCTGCGCCTGGATCCGACGCTGCCGACGCGCATCGCGCGGCTGGTGGTGATGGGCGGCGCGGTGACCGGCCACGGCAACATCACGCCTTCGGCCGAGTTCAACGTGTTCTTCGATGCGGAGGCCGCGCACATCGTGTTCGGCGCCTTCGACCGCTTCGACCTCGCCGACTGGGAGGCCACCGTCGCCCACGGCTTCCTGCATGAAGACGTCGATCGCTGGCTTGCCGCGCCGGGACCGGTGGCGGCCTTCTACGAGGCGGTGTCGCGGCATACCCGCCGCTGGTCGGAGGACGCGCGCGGCGACCGCTGGTTCTGCGCCGATGCGCTGGCCATGGCCATGGCGCTGCGGCCCGACGGCGTGCTCGAGGCGGCGGAGCGCCCGGTCGAGGTCGTGCTGGGGCGGTCCGCGGCCCGCGGCGCCACCCTGGTCGACTGGCAGCGCCAGCTCGGCCGGCCCGACCGGGCCCGGATCCTGCTGCGCTACGACCAGTCGGCGCTGGAGGCCCAGGTGCGCGAGGCGCTGGGTTGACCGGTGCTTGCGGGGGGCGGAATCGGTGGCTATAATGCCGCTCTTTCCCCGCTGATTCTGGTGCCGCCATGAAGGCCGACATCCATCCCGAGTACCGCGACGTCGTCTTCCAGGACGTGACCTCGGATTTCAAGATCCTCACCCGTTCCACGCTCTCCAGCAAGGAGACCGTGAAGTGGGAGGACGGCAACGAGTACCCGCTGATCAAGATCGAAGTCAGCTCGGCCTCGCATCCGTTCTACACCGGCCAGAACAAGCTGATGGACACCAGCGGCCGCGTGGACAAGTTCCGCAAGCGCTACGCCAAGTAATCCCGCGCGCAACGCTCGCATCGACGGCCGCCCCAGGGCGGCCGTTGTCGTTTCCGGGCGCGGCGTGCCGCTGCGGTGCGACGCTACGTCCCGTCGTTCGAGTCCGCCGCGTGGATACGGCGCCGCACGGCGCTATGCGATAATTGCGGCATCGCGTCAGACGCGATCCGCCTGATCCCCCGTCCGCCCGCGCCTCGCGCCGGGGCGCGACGCCATGAAGGAGTGCGACAGTGTCCGCCAACGAGAACAAGGCCGGCGACGCGCCGACCGCCACCCTGCAGGTCGCCGGAGCATCGGTCGAACTGCCCGTCCTGAAGCCCACCCTCGGCAACGAGTGCATCGATATCTCGAAGCTGCCCAAGGCCACCGGTCGCTTCACCTACGACTCCGGCTTCACCGCCACCGCCAGCTGCAAGTCCGCCATCACCTACATCGACGGCGACGAGGGCGTGCTGCTGTACCGCGGCTACCCGATCGAGCAGCTGGCCGAGCACTCGAACTTCCTCGAGGTCGCCTACCTGCTGATGAACGGCGAGCTGCCGGACGCGAAGCAGTTCGCCTCGTTCGAGCACGACGTCACGCACCACACGATGATGCACGAGGCGTTCAAGAGCTTCATCGGCGGCTTCCGCCACGACGCGCATCCGATGGCGATGCTGGTCGGCATGCTCGGCTCGATGGCGAGCTTCTACCACAACGACCTCGACTACGACGATCCTGAGCAGCGCCGCCTGGCCGGCATTCGCCTGATCGCCAAGCTGCCGACGATCGCGGCGGCCTGCTACCGCTACTCCATGGGCTGGCCATTGAGCTACCCGCGCAACGAGCTCGGCTACGTCGAGCGCTTCCTGCACATGATGTTCGAGCTGCCCAGCGGCCCGCTGGAGCTGTCGCCGGTGGCCGCCAAGGCGATGGACCTGCTCTTCATCCTGCATGCCGACCACGAGCAGAACGCGTCCACCTCCACTGTCCGCCTGGTCGGCTCCACCGGCGCCAACCCGTATGCGTGCATCGCCTCCGGCGTGGCCGCGCTGTGGGGCCCGGCGCACGGCGGTGCCAACGAGGCGGTGCTGAAAATGCTGGCCGAGATCGGCGACGTGAAGAACGTGCAGTCCGCCGTCGACCGCGCCAAGGACAAGGAATCGGGCTTCCGCCTGATGGGCTTCGGCCACCGCGTCTACAAGAACTTCGACCCGCGCGCGAAGATCATCCGCGAGATGACCCACAAGGTGCTGGGCGAGCTCGGCATCGACGATCCGATGCTCGACATCGCGATGCGCCTGGAAGAGGCCGCGCTGAAGGACGACTACTTCGTGCAGCGCAAGCTGTACCCGAACGTCGATTTCTACAGCGGCATCATCTACAAGGCGCTGAAGATCCCGACCGAGATGTTCACGGTGATGTTCGCGATCGCCCGCACCGCCGGCTGGGTCTCGCACTGGCTGGAGCAGCAGGAGGACCCGGAGTTCAAGATCGGCCGTCCGCGCCAGATCTACACCGGTGCGGAGTCGCGCGACTACATGGCGACCGACAAGCGCTGATCCCGGTCGGTCTTCCCCCGGGCCACGAAACGCCCCGCCTCCGCGGGGCGTTTTTTTTGGTTCTTCTCCCGAGTGAGGGGAAGAGGCTCGCGGTCGAGCTGGCTGTGGTGATGCTGGATCGGCGTCTGCTACGGCCAGGGATGCTTGCGGGGTTGGGTCGTGATGCAAGTCGGCTCTGTGCAAGTCGGCTCCGTGGTGGAGTACGCGGCCCGTCGCGCGCACAGGGGGTGTGCTCCCCCGGCATCTCCGCGTCCTGCTCCCACTGCCGGCCGCCGGCCATCCATGGCCGGCTGTCCGCACACCCCCTGTGCGCGCGACGGGCTGTGGCGAGGTCCGGCCTCGGGACAGATCGAGGGCAACATCAACAGCAACGGCAACAGCACGCAGCAAACCGCACCAGCAACGCCAGCATCAGCAGCAGGGCGACAGCGATCGCGGCGGCAGCCGCGACGGGGAGTGGCGGGACCGGGTCGGGAAGGAATCGCGCAGTCAGGGTTCCATGTCTTTCCAGACCGCGGGAAAGGTGGTGCCCGGTGCGGGCGCAGGGGGGGATGCCCAGAGCCGGCCATGGATGGCCGGCGGCCGGAAGTGGGAGCAGGACAGCGCAGATTCCGGCTGGGCATCCCCCCTGCGTCCGCGCCGGGCCGCCGCAGCTTCCCGAAGCGCCCCCTGCGTCTGCGCCGGGCCGCTGCAGCCGAAAAGACCAACGCGAACATTCCCCCCGATTGGCCGAAGAACCTCTTTTGGCCGCCTCAGCGCGGCGCGCCGGCGTCGAGGAACGCCGCGGCTTCCTCCTCGGCCAGCAGCTTCCGCAGCTGGCTGGTCGATGCGCGCGCCATGGGGCGCTCGTCGGTCGCCGACAGCGGGGCCTGGCGCAGCGTGTCGAGGGGGAGCACGGCCAGGTCGAAGGCGATGCCGTCGGCGTTGAACACCCACACCGGGGCATCGCGGTCGCGCACGCGGTCCAGGCGCAGGCGCCGCCAGCTGGCTTCGGCGGGAATGCCGGCATCGGCCAGGAAGCGCGCAACCGCGTCGGCGTCGTCGGCATGCAGGTGCAGCGAGACCGGCGTGTGTGCGTCGGCCGTGCCTTCCAGCACGCGCCCGACCAGGCGCGGGTGGAAGGCGTGGAAGAACTCCAGCGCCTGCAGGGCGGCGCGCCGCCGCTCGTCCAGCGCAGCCGCCTGCGCGTCACCCTGGAACAGGCGCTGGTACTCGCGCAGGGCCTCGTCGATCTCGCTGTTGCGCGGCAGCGACGCGTCGTCGCGGATGCCGAGGCGCTCGGCGGCCTTGAGTTTGGCCAGGTGGTGGTCGCGGATGCCGCTTTCCGCCATCAGTCGGGCGGCCTCGTGGGCCAGGCGGTGCCGGCGTTCCCGGGTGCGTCGCTCGGCGTGCTGTCGGGCGCGGTGCATGCGGAGCCCTCCCTGTGGACTCCGCAAGCCTAACGGATGCCTGCGTCAGAAGATGTCGAAGGCTTCCTCGGCGGGGACTTCGTCGTCGTAGTCGTCGAAGGTCGTCTCCATGCGCTCCAGGTCCTCGGCCTTCACCCACTCGGTGAGGCCGCCCTCGCCGCCGGGCAGCAGCCGGCCGCTGGCGCCGACCGACACCTTGACCATGCCCTCGGGCGGCTCGTTGGCGGCGATCGGCATGCCTTCGAGGGCCACGCGCATGAAGTCGATCCAGATCGGCAGGGCGGAGCGGCCGCCGTACTCGCGATTGCCGAGCGAGCGGTTGTCGTCCCGGCCCACCCAGACCACCGTCGCCAGGCTGCCGCCGAAGCCGGAGAACCAGGCGTCGCGGTGGTCGTTGGTGGAGCCGGTCTTGCCGCCCACGTCCTCGCGGCCGAGCGCCTTGGCCGCGGTGCCGGTGCCGCGCAGGACCACGTCGCGCATCATCGAGACCAGCTGGTAGGCGACCCGGGGGTCGATCGCGCGGGGCGCGATGACGGCGTCCGGGTCCGGCGCTTCCGCCGCCTGCGCGGCGCTGCTGGCCTCCACGGCAGGGGCCGCGGGCGCGGACGGCCCGAGGTTGAAGCCATCCACGACCGTGGCCGGCACGCCCGGCTGGCCGCCGGCGCCGCAGCTGCGGCAGGCGATCGCCGGGTTCTCCTTGAAGATCACCTGGCCATCGCGGTCGCGCACTTCATCGATGAACCACGGGGTGACGCGGAAGCCGCCGTTGGCGAACACCGCATAGCCGCGCGTGATGTCCAGCGGCGCCAGCGAAGGCGTGCCGAGCGAGATCGACAGGTTGGGCGGCAGCTCCGACTCGTCGAAGCCCATGTGGCTGATGTAGCGGCGCGCGTAGTCGACGCCGATGGCATCGAGCAGGCGCACCGACACGAGGTTGCGGGAGCGAACCAGCGCTTCGCGCAGGCGCATCGGCCCCACGAACCGGCCGTCGTCGTTCTGCGGGCGCCAGTCCTGGCCGCGACGCATGCGGAACACCACCGGCGCATCGAGCACGATCGAGGCCGGATTGAAGCCGCGCTCGAACGCCGCCGCATAGATGAAGGGCTTGAAGCTGGAGCCGGGCTGGCGGCGGGCCTGCGTCGCACGATTGAACTTCTGTCCGGCGAAGCTGAAGCCGCCGACCAGCGAACGCAGGGCGCCGGTGTCGTATTCGAGCGAGACGAGCGTGGCCTGGCCGCGGGGAAGCTGGTCCAGCTGCCAGGTGGGTTTCGCATCGGCCGGCGGCGGGGCGCCGTCCTTGCCCTTGGCCTCGATGCGACGCACGCGGGTCAAGTCGCCGCGCTTGAGCAGGGCGGCGGGGCTCTTGCCGGTCCAGCGGCTCGAGGCCGCATCCAGGGTCACCACCGTGCCGTCCGCCAGCACCACGTCGGCGGTGCCTGCGTCGGCGCGCAGCACGATCGCGGGCAGCAGGCCCGACTGCGCCGGGATCCCGCGCAGGCGCGCGGACGCGGTGGCCGGATCCTCGTCGGCGGACAGCTCGAAGGTCTGCTCGACCTTCGACCAGCCATGGCGATGGTCGTACGCCGACAGGCCGTCGCGGACCGCCTTGTCGGCGGCCGTCTGCATCACCGGGTCGATGGTGGTGGTGACGTGGTAGCCGCGGGTCAGGACGTCGCCGCCGTAGCGCTCGATCATTTCCTGGCGAACCATCTCGGCCACGTAGGGGGCGTAGACCTCGACCGGGCGCTCGTGCGGACGCGCGTGCATCTCCACCGCCTGCGCGGTGGTCGCCTGGGCGCGCGTGACGAAGCCCAGGTCCGCCATGCGCTCGAGGACGTAGTCGCGGCGGATCTTCGCGCGCTCGGGGTTGGAGATCGGGTTGCCGCTGGACGGGAACTTCGGGATCGCGGCGAGCGAGGCGACCTCGTCGAGGTCGAGCTCGGCCAACTGCTTGCCGTAGTAGAACTCGGCCGCGGCGGCGACGCCGTAGGAGCGGTTACCGAAGAAGCTCTTGTTGAGGTACAGCTCGAAGATCTCGTCCTTGCTGAGCTCGCGCTCCATCTTCATCGCCAGCAGCATTTCCTCGAACTTGCGCGTGTAGCTCACCTCCGGGCTGAGGTAGAACTGGCGCGCCACCTGCTGGGTGATGGTCGAGCCGCCGGGCACGCCCTCCTTGGAACCGGTCTTGGCGATCAGCCAGACCGCGCGCGCGACGCCCTTGTAGTCGATGCCGTCGTGCTCGTAGAAGCGGTTGTCCTCGATCGCGATGAAGGCCTGCTTGACCGCCTCGGGCACCTGGGCGATGTCGACCGGGTAGCGGCGCATCTCGCCGAACAGCGCCATCAGCCGGCCGTCGCGGGCGTACACGTACATCGGCTCCTGCAGCTCGATGTCGCGCAGGCTCTCGACGTCGGGAAGGCGGGACGACACCACGTAGTAGATGCTGCCCGCGGCCAGCAGGCCGAGCAGGATGGCGATGGCGGCGAGCAGCAGCAGCCAGCGGAACAGGCGGCGGAAACGTGGCATCGATGGATCCCGGGAGGACTGGCCCTTGGCGGGCCGTGTGGAGTCGCGCAGTATATAGAGGAGCCGCGGCGGCCCGGACGGCCGCGCGGCAAGGGGTGACGCAACGCGTCAGGACGTGACCAAGCGCGCAATGCGGCACGGTTTCGTGTGCCGCTTGTTGCCATCCGGTAAAAACTCCGTTATCTAATGCGTCGGGGCACGAAGCGCACGTAAGCGCCCGTGACATGGGGAGAAAAGCGTGGGGCTGATCACAAAAAGCCAGGCACCGCTGGTCGGGGTCGATATCAGTTCGACAGCGGTAAAGCTGTTGCAGCTGTCCCGGTCCGGTGACCGGTACAAGGTCGAACACTACGCCGTCGAGCCGCTGCCGCCGAACGCGGTGGTCGAGAAGAGCATCGTCGAGGTCGAGGCCGTCGGCGAAGCGATCCGCCGCGCGATGTCCCGCTCCGGCAGCAAGGCGAAGCACGCCGCGGCCGCGGTCGCGGGCTCCGCGGTCATCATCAAGCTGATCCCGATGCCCGCCGACCTCGACGAGGACGAGATGGAGTCCCAGGTCGAGCTCGAGGCGGTCAACTACATCCCGTATCCGATCGAGGAAGTGAACCTCGACTTCGAAGTGCTGGGCCCGATGCCCGGCAATCCCGAGATGGTGCAGGTGATGCTCGCGGCCTCGCGTTCGGAGAGCGTCGAGATGCGCGCGTCCGCGCTGGAACTCGGCGGACTCACCGCCCGGGTGATGGACGTCGAGGCCTTCGCGATCGAGAACGCGTTCGCCCTGCTGGCCAATACGCTCAATGTGCCGCGCGACGGCATCGTTGCCCTGGTCGACATCGGCGCGACGATGACCACGCTCAGCATCCTGCGCAATGGCCGCAGCCTGTACACGCGCGAGCAGGTCTTCGGCGGCAAGCAGCTCACCGACGAGGTGATGCGCCGCTACGGACTGTCCTACGAGGAGGCCGGCCTGGCCAAGCGCCAGGGCGGGCTGCCGGAAAGCTACGAGATCGAAGTGCTGGAGCCGTTCAAGGAGGCGCTGGTCCAGCAGATCAGCCGCCTGCTGCAGTTCTTCTACGCCGGCAGCGAATTCAACCGCGTCGACCAGGTGGTGCTGGCCGGCGGCTGCGCCTCGATCAGCGGCATCGCCGAGATGGTCGAGGAGCAGCTCGGCGTGCAGACCACGGTGGCCAATCCGCTCGCGCAGATGACGCTCGGCCCCCGCGTGCAGGCGCACGCGCTGGCCCAGGATGCGCCGGCCCTCATGATCGCCTGCGGACTGGCCCTGAGGAGCTTCGACTGATGGCACGCATCAACCTCCTCCCGTGGCGCGCCGAGCGCCGCAAGCAGCGCCAGAAGGAATTCGGCGTCATGCTGGCCTTCGCGGCGCTGGCCGGCCTGCTGCTGTGGTTCCTCGTCAACGGCTATTACAACGCCCAGATCGACGGCCAGAACGCACGCAACGCCTACCTGCAGGACCAGATCAAGCACGTCGAGGCCAGCATCACCGAGATCGACGAACTCGACCGCCAGAAAGCCCGCCTGCTGGCGCGCAAGGAAGTGATCGAGCAGCTGCAGGCCAACCGCTCGCAGATGGTCCACCTGTTCGACTCGCTGGTGCGCACGATCCCCGACGGCGTGGTGCTGACCAACATCAAGCAGGTCGGCGAGGCGCTGACCCTGGAAGGCCGCTCGCAGTCCAACGCGCGCGTCAGCACCTACATGCGCAACCTCGAAGGCTCGGGCTGGATGACCAAGCCCGACCTCTCGATCATCGAGGCGCGCGACGGCGTGGCCGGGCTGCCCTATGCCTTCACCCTGGCGGTGCAGCTGGCCAATCCGAACGCGCCCAAGGACGAGGATGGCGACGGCATCCCGGACGCGGTGCCGCCGGTCGACGCGGCACCCGCGGCCGATGCGCCCGCCGGGTCCGCACCGGTTGAAACCGCGCCCGTGGCAGAAGAAGGAGCCGCCTCGTGAGCAAGCGCAAGATGTCGCTCAAGGAGCTGGACTTCAACAACATCGGCTCGTGGCCGCGCGAGTACCGGATCGGGTTCTGCGTGATCGTCGGCCTGCTGATCTTCGGCCTGCTGTGGTGGGTGCTGACCCGCGACAAGGGCGACCAGCTCGAGGGCCTGGAGCGCACCGAGTCCGACCTGCGCGCCGAGTTCGAGACCAAGCAGGGCCGCGCGGCCAACCTCGAGCCGCTGAAGCTGCAGCTGGCGCAGATGGAGCAGCAGCTGCAGCAGATGCTGCGCCAGCTGCCCAGCCGCACCGAGATGCCCGACCTGATCGTGGACATCTCGCAGACCGCGCTCGCCACGGGCATCCAGAACGAGCTCTTCCAGCCCGGTCCCGAGACGCCCAAGGAGTTCTACGCGGAGAAGCCGATCGCGCTGCGCATGGTGGGCAGCTACCACCAGTTCGGCGCCTTCGTCAGCGGCGTCGCTTCGCTGCCGCGGGTGGTGATCATGACCATGCACGACATCCAGCTGCGCCCGCGCGGCGGCGACAAGGATCCGCGCGCCGGCATCCGGCCCGACTCCCCGCTGGAACTGGCGGGCACGGTGAAGACCTATCGCTATCTCGACGAGGACGAGGCGGCCGCGCAGGAAGCCGCGGCGGCCGCCGCAGCAGCCGGGGGGAGCCGCTGACATGGGGATGACATCCAACGCGCTCCGCGGGCTGGCCTGCCTGGCCGCCGTCGCCGCCCTGGCGGGCTGCGGCCGGGGCATCACCAGCGAGCCCGGTGGCGCGCCGAACCTCGAGGAGTGGGTGGCGAACGTGCGTGCGCGTCCCGCGCCGCCGCTCGATCCGCTCCCGGTCATGCAGCAGTTCGAGACCTTCGAATACGCCGCGCAGGGGATGCGCGATCCGTTCAGTGCGGCTTTCACCAACGAAGGCGGCGGCAGCGGGCCGCGGCCGGACTCCAACCGACGCAAGCAGACGCTCGAACAGTTCCCGCTCGACGGCCTCGACATGGTCGGGTCGCTGGGCGCGGGCAGCTCGCTCAAGGCGCTGGTCCTGGCGCCGGACAAGGTCACCTACCAGGTGAGCCCCGGGGTGTACATGGGCCAGAACGACGGCCGCGTCACCAGCGTTTCCGAAGACCGTATCGAACTCGTCGAACTCGTGCCCGATGGCGCCGGCGGCTGGCTGGAAAGGCCTGCCTCGATCGCGCTCGAAGACAATTGATTAGGGGAAGCCAGATGACCTTCACCAACGCGCAACGCCGTTCGTCGACCCAGCGGGCCCTGCCCTTCCGGGCAGGCGCCTGCGGACTCCTCGTCGGCCTGCTCGCCGCCCTCGGCCCGGTCAGCGCCGCGCCGGCCCCGGGCGTCCCCGTGGCCAGCTTCGCCCAGTCCGCCGCAGTCGCGGTCGACCCGGCCAAGCAGGTCCCGGCCGAAGTGGCCGTGGCCGGTATCGACTTCAAGCGCGGCGACGGTGGCGCCGGCAAGCTGGTGCTCCGCTTCGACGGCGAGGGCGCGGCCCCCGACCTCCGTACCGAAGGCGGCACCGTCATCGTCAACGTCGGCAATGCCTCGCTGCCGGCGTCGCTGCAGAAGCCGCTCAACGTGACCGACTTCGCCACGCCGGTGCAGCGCATCGACGCCAACCAGGGCAGCAAGGGCACGCAGATCGTGCTGAGCACCCAGGGGGCCTTCGAGCCGCTGGCCTACCAGACCGGCCGCGACTACATCGTCGAGATCGTGCCGCGCGCGGAGGCGGCCCCGGGTCGCGCCGTTGGCGGCACCGCGGCCAACACGGTCGCGGCCACCGGCCAGGCCGCGGCGGCGGCGAGCCAGGGTGACACCCGCGCCTATCGCGGCCGCCCGGTCACGTTCAATTTCCAGGACGTCCCGGTGCGCACCGTGCTGCAGCTCATCGCCGAGCTGTCGGACCTGAACATCGTGGCCAGCGACAATGTCACCGGCAACGTGACGCTCCGCCTGATCAACGTGCCGTGGGACCAGGCGCTGGACATCGTCCTGCAGGCCAAGTCGCTGGACAAGCGCCGCAGCGGCAACGTGGTGTGGGTGGCGCCGCAGGCCGAGATCGCGAAGTTCGAGCAGGACATCGCGAACGCGCGCATCGCGCTCGAGGAAAGCGCGGAGATGGTCACCAAGTACATCCCGATCTCCTACGGCAGCGCCGAGGACATCGCCAAGCTGCTGACCGACGAAAGCAAGAACAGCCAGGGCGGTGGCGGCGGCCAGGGTGCGTCCAGCCGCGGCTTCCTGTCCTCGCGCGGCAGCCTGAGCTTCGACCGCCGCACCAACACGCTGCTGGTGATCGATATCCCGGGCCGCGTGGACGAGATCCAGCGCCTGGTCGACGAGCTCGACAAGCCGGTGGACCAGGTGGTGATCGAGTCGCGGATCGTGATCGCGAACGAGTCGTTCGCCCGTGACCTCGGTGCGCGCTTCGGCGTGCGCGGCGTGAAGGATCGCGTGATCGGCTCGGGCTCGATCGATGCCAACCACGGCCTGATCGAGTCGGCGGCAGACGCGGAGCCGGGCGACCTCCTCAAGTGGGGCGCGAATTCGCTGAACAACGATTTCAGCATCCGCAACCTCAACCCCGGTTCCATCGCCTTTACCATCCTCGGCAATACGATCGACTGGGATCTCGAGCTCCAGGCGCTGCAGCAGGAACAGCGCGGCGAGGTCGTGTCCAACCCGCGCGTGGTCACCAGCAACCAGCGTGAGGCGGTTATCCGCCAAGGCCGCGAGATCGGCTACCTGACTGTGACTGGCGGTCAGAGCAATAACGTCCCGACGGTGCAGTTCAAGGAGGCGTTGCTTGAGCTCAAGGTCACTCCGACCATCACCGCCGATGGTCGAGTGTTCCTGAACCTTGCGGTCAAGAAGGACGAAATTGCGGACATGACCGAGATCGTTGGCTTCGGCGAAATCCCGAATTTGGCCAAGCGTGAGATCACCACCGCGGTGCTGATCGAGGACGGTCAGACGGTCGTGATCGGCGGCGTCTACGAGTTCAGCGATCGCAACTCAGTGTCCAAGGTGCCCTTCCTGGGCGATCTGCCGATTCTGGGCAACCTGTTCAAGACCAAGGGCCGCTCCAAGGCCAAGGCCGAGCTGCTGATCTTCGTCACCCCGCGCGTCCTGCGCGTGGCGCCGCGCAGCTACTGATCGGATCCAGGCGTGTCACGCACGACGGGGCCTTGGGGCCCCGTTTTCGTATCATTGGTCCAGCGGCTCCGACATTGACGGTGAGCCTGTGGTCTTAGAATTTTCTCGAAGCCCGAATCGGGACGGCCGGCTGCTTTTTATCTTTCGTATCGCGGTTGAATGGGTGCGCTCCGCGTGAGCTCTTTGGTTCACGTGTGAGCGGCATGGAGGATCGCGCATCAAAGTCTTGGCGCCAAATTTGGATTCAGCTGAAGAATAGGCGTCTTCGCGGCCCTCTGTTCACAAGCGCAAGCCCGCCAGGGTTATTGCATGGAGCTGTCAAGGAGGAACTGGGAATGTCGAAGATCGGTTTGATCTCATCAATACTGTTTATCGCGAGCGCCGCCTACTCGGGTCTCGCCATCGCTGCAACGGAAACCCTCTCGGCCTATTCAAGGCAGGGAAGTACGTATGGAGACAGTACTGCTACTACCGCCCCGGTGACTGTCAAGTGCACTCTTGCCACAGGCGCATCCAGTGGGAGCACGGCGGCGTGCTATGTCAGGGCGCCCGGCTATCAGGGCACACTTGCCGTTGGGCAAGCAATCGGAACCACAGGGCCTGGGGCTGTTCAGTTGACATGTAGTGGCACTTATCCTGCTCGAGGGCGACTCTCGTGTGAAGCTGTTGTTGATGATTCGGCTTGCGATGGTGATCAAGCACTCTCTGCTTACTCGAGCCGTGGCAGCACTTACGGAGAGAATGCCCCGGTTTTCTCGATAGCCATGGTCGAGTGCACTAGGGCGAGCGGTGCGTCGAGTGGCAGTACCGCGCGTTGCTACATCAAGGCTCCCGGATATCAAGGGACCCTCAATGTTGGTCAGATGATGGGTACGAACGGCGCTGGGACGGTTCAGCTGACCTGTTCAGGCACTTATCCGGCGACTGGGACGCTGTCCTGCGGGGCTCGTGTCACGCAGACTTGCCCATGATCGGGCTGGGTGCTAATGGAAAGTAAATTAGCGGATGGGGCCCTTGGGCCCCATCTTCGTTTCCGTTCCCTCGCCGCCACGTTGCCGGGCGCCGGGCTTGAACCAATGCAGCCCGATCAGGTCAAACTGGTTCCGGCGCAGCGCGCGCCGCCAACAGGCACGCCATGGACATCCCGATTGACGAGAGCAGCCGCTTGCATGGCCTGTTCACCGGCCTGCGCGACGCGCTCGCCGCCGAGATCATCGGCCAGTCGGCCCTGGTCGAGCGCCTGCTGGTGGCGCTGCTTGCCGACGGCCACCTGCTGGTCGAAGGCGCGCCGGGCCTGGCCAAGACCAGCGCGATCCGCGCGCTGGCCGCACGCGTCGAGGCCGACTTCGCGCGCCTGCAGTTCACGCCGGACCTGCTGCCGGCCGACCTGACCGGCACCGAGGTCTGGCGCCCGCAGGACGGGCGATTCGAGTTCCTGCCGGGCCCCGTCTTCCATTCGCTGCTGCTGGCCGACGAGGTCAACCGCGCGCCGGCCAAGGTGCAGTCGGCGTTGCTGGAGGCGATGGGCGAGCGCCAGGTCACCGTCGGCCGCCAGACCTATGCACTGCCTGCGCTGTTCCTGGTGATGGCGACGCAGAATCCGATCGAGCAGGAGGGCACGTTCCCGCTGCCCGAAGCCCAGCTCGACCGCTTCCTGATGCACGTGCGGATCGGCTATCCTGAGGCCGACGCGGAAACAGCCATCCTGCGCCTGGCCCGGGAGCGCGCGATCGCGGCGCTCGAGGCTCCGTCTGTCCCCGCGCAGCGGATCCCCCAGGCCGACGTGATGGCGGCGCGCTCGGCGGTGCTGGCGCTGCACATGGCCCCGGCGGTGGAACGCTACCTGGTGGCGATCGTGCTTGCCTCGCGGGATGCGGGTCGCTACGACGAGGCGCTCGGACGCCGCATCGCCTGGGGCGCGAGCCCGCGCGGGTCGATCGCGCTGGAACGCTGCGCGCGGGCGCATGCCTGGCTGGCGGGCCGGGATTTTGTGACGCCCGACGACGTGCGCGCGATGGCGCCCGACGTGCTCCGCCATCGCGTGTTGCCGAGCTACGAGGCGACCGCCGAGGGCTGGGACGGCGAGCGCCTGGTGCAGGCCCTGCTGGAGCAGGTGCCGCTGCCGTGACCCGTGCGGGCCTGCCACGCGCGTTGGGTGCGCGACTGCAGCGTCCCGGCGCCGCGGCCGCGCTGGCCGCGCGCGGCACCGGAGTCGCCGGGCCGTCGGAAGACGGGCGTGGTGGCCACTCCGAAGGCGTCGCGCCGACGCTCGCCGAATTGATCGCGCTCCGTGGCCTCGCGCACGCGCGAGGCGGCGTGCGTCGCGGTGCATCGGGGGTGCGCGCGCAGGCTCCCTCGATGCTGCGCGGCCGCGGCATGGAGTACGCCGAGTCGCGCGGCTACGCGATCGGCGACGACGCCCGCCACATCGACTGGCGCGTGACCGCGCGCACCGGCAAGCCGCACACCAAGCTGTTCCAGGCCGAACGCGAGCGCACCACGCTCCTGGTCTGCGACACCGCGCCGGCGCTCTATTTCGGCACGCGGGTCCGGTTCAAATCGGTGCAGGCCGCGCGCGCCGGCGCGGTCGCGGCCTGGCGTGCGGTGGCCGAGGGCGACCGCATCGCCGCCCTGCGCGGCAGCCGCGCGGCGCCACCGGTGCCGGCGGCGTCCGGCGCCCGCGGCGCGCTGCGCGTGCTCGACGCCCTGGCGCAGTGGTATGCGCGCCCCGTGGACGACGACGCCGGGCTCGAGGCCGCGCTCGGTCAGGCGCGGCGCCTGCTGCGGCCCGGATCACGGCTGCTGGTGCTGGCCGATCCGGCGAGCGTGGCGGCCATTCCCGACGAGCGCTGGCCGGCGCTGGCCGCCCACCACCAGGTGGACGTGCTGCTGCTGACCGATCCGCTGGAGACCGAGCCGCCCAGCGGACTTTTCGGCTTCGCTCCCGCCGCGCCTGGCGGCGACATCGCGCGCCGTGTCGACCTCGACCTCGCCGACCCGGCCCAGCGCAGGCGCTGGCAGGAGGCGTTCGCCAACCAGGTGTCGACGACCATCAGTGCGCTGGCCGCCCGCGGCGTGCGGGCGATCGCGCTGCCCTGCAACGCGCCGAGCGATGCCTGGCTTGCCGCACCGGGTGCGGGACGGCGCTGATGGTCGACGGCCTCGTCCTGCGCGATCTCCACCTGTCCACGGCGCCGTCGTGGTGGCCGCCGGCGCCGGGATGGTGGCTGGTGGCCGGCGCGCTGCTGGCGCTGGCCTTCGGGGTGCTGGGCTGGCGGCTGCAGCGTCTGCGCCGCCGCCGTCGCCTGCTGGCGCTGTTCGATGCGGAAACCTCGGGCACCGATGCCAACGAGGTCGTCGCCGCGATCTCGTCGCTGCTGCGCCGTGCGGGACGCCGCATCCATCCGGATGCCGATCATCTCGCGGGCCAGGACTGGCTCGCCTTCCTCGACCAGGGGCGCGAGGTGCGCCGCTTCGACGGCGCCCGCGGCGCGCTGCTGCTGGAAGGCGCCTACCGCCCTGGCCTCGACCTGGACGACGTCGCCGACCTGCGCGCCGCGGCGCGCGAGCGCTTCATCGAGTGGATGGCCAGGCGCTGATGGACCTGCCCGCCGCATTCGGACCGTTCGCGGGTTTCGCCTGGCCCTGGCTGCTGCTGGCGCTGCCGCTGCCCTGGCTGCTGGCGGCCGTGCTGCCGCCGGTGCGCACGGGGGGGGCCGCGCTGCGCGTCCCGTGGTCGGCAGAACGCCTGGCCGAACTTGCGGCGGGGGCGGATGCAGGACCGCGCGTGCGCGCGCCGGGCACGCCCTGGCTGGCCTGGCTCGGCTGGGCGCTGCTGTGCCTCGCGGCCGCGCGCCCGATGGCCTGGGGCGAGGCCGTGCAGCCGCCGCAGGTCGCGCGTGAGCTGATGCTCGCCGTCGACCTCTCGGCCAGCATGGGCGAGCGCGACATGCTGGTGGGCGACGAGGTGGTGGACCGGCTGGCCGCGGCCAAGGCCGTGATCGCCGACTTCCTCGATCGCCGCGAAGGCGACCGCGTCGGCCTGCTGGTGTTCGGCCGTGGCGCCTACGTGCTGGCGCCGGCGACCGCCGACCTCGCGACCGTGCGCGAGCAGCTGATGGCCACCCAGGTCGCGCTGGCCGGGCGCGAGACCGCCATCGGCGACGCCATCGGGCTGGGCGTGAAGCGGCTGCAGGCCCAGCGCGGCGGCGAGCGCGTGCTGGTGCTGCTCACCGACGGCGTCAATACCGCCGGCGTGCTGGATCCGATGAAGGCCGCCGACATCGCCCGCGACTCCGGCGTGCGCATCCACACCATCGCGTTCGGCGGCGACGGCGAGGAGCTGTCGGTGTTCGGCTTCCGGCTGCCCTCGGGCGGCAGCGAGATCGACGAGGCCGCGCTGGCGCGCATCGCCGATACGACCGGCGGACGCAGCTTCCGCGCCCGCGACACCGCGAGCCTCGCGGAGATCTACGGCGAGATCGACCGCATCGAGCCCGTGGAGACGCGCGGCGAGGCCGTTCGCCCGCGCCTGGAGCGCTACCACTGGCCGCTGGGCCTGGCGCTGGCCTGCGGCCTGATGGCGGCCGGGCTTGCGTGGCGGAGGCGCGGACGATGACGCTGCCGTTCGGCGAGCTGCAGTTCCTCCGTCCGGCCTGGCTGCTGGCGCTCGCGCTGCTGCCGGTGATCGCGCTGGCGTGGCGCCGGCGTGCGCGCGACCGCAGCGGCTGGCGTTCGGCGGTGGACCCGCACCTGCTGCCGCACCTGCTCGAGCGTGGGGGCGGCGCACGGCGCGGCGCGTTCGCGGGCATCGCCGTGCTGGCCGGCCTGGGCCTCGCGATCGTCGCGCTGGCCGGACCGGCCTGGCGCACGGTGCCGCAGCCGCTGCAGGCGGGTGGTGGCGCGCTGGTGCTGGCGCTCGACCTGTCCAGCAGCACGCTCGCCAACGACCTGCAGCCGTCGCGACTGGCACAGGCGCGGGCACGCCTGGACGCGCTGCTGCGCGTGCACGCCGGCGACGTGGCGCTGGTGGCCTATGCCGACGATGCCCACGTGGTGTCGCCGCTGACGCCCGATCCGGCCAACGTGGCGGTGTTCCTGGAGGCGCTGTCGCCCGACGTCATGCCCGTCGATGGCCAGCGTCCGGATCGCGCCATCGACCTCGCCGCCGACCTGCTGCGGCAGGCCGGCCACGCGCGCGGCGGGATCCTGCTGCTGGCGCCCGCCGCCGACGCCTCCGCGGTGCGGGCGGCGGGGCGCGCCGCGGGGCGGGGCTACACCGTGTCGGTGCTCGCCATGGGTACGGCGGCGGGCGCCGGCTACCGCGGGCGTGACGGTGAAATCCACCGCAGCACGCTTGATGCGGAGTCGCTGCGCGCGCTGGCGGCCGCCGGCGGCGGGCGCGTGCACGGCTGGGACGAGGCGCCGGCGCAGGTCCTGGCCGGCCTGGAGGCGGCCGGCGGCGCGGGTGGCGGCTCCGTGGCGGGCGCGGGCCGGGTGCGCGAGGACGGCGGCTACTGGCTGTTGCCGCTGGCGATGCTGCTCCTGCTGCCGGCGTTCCGGCGCGGCGGAGTACTGGCGGTGCTGGCGCTGTGCCTGGCGCTGCCGGTGCCACCCTCGCTCGCGGCGGACGACATCGACGCGCCCGCCGCCACCGCCTGGCGACGGGCCGACCAGACCGCCCATGCCCGCAGCGCCGAGGCCGAGGCCGCGTACCGGCGCGGTGATTTCGCCGCGGCCGCGCGCGGCTTCGCCGGGCTGCCCGGCGCCGATGCCGCCTACAACCGCGGCAATGCGCTGGCCCGCGCCGGCCGCTACGAGGAGGCGATCGCCGCCTACGACGACGCCCTTGGCCAGTCGCCGGGAATGCCCGATGCCCTCGCCAACCGGGCCGCGGTGGAGGCCGCGATGCGGCGCGAGCCGCCGCCGGGCGGTGGCCGCGGCGGCGACAGTGCCCCCGATGCGGGCGAGGGTGGCCGCGGCGACGGCCGAGATGCCGGCGATCGCGGCGACGATGGCCACGCCGCCCCTGACGACGATCCGGGCAAGGAGCCCGACGGCGACGCATCCGGTCCGCAGCCGCCCCCGCGCCCGGACACCGGCGCCGAAGGCACGCCGCCGCAGGCCGGCGAAGCGGAGCCGGACGCCGAAGCCCGCGCCCGCCAGCAGGCGGCCGATGCCGCCCAGCGCGAGGTCATGCAGCGCGCGCTCGACGCCGCCGAAGCCGAGGGTCAGGGTGCCGGAGGCGACGACGCGCGGAACGTCGCCGGCCAGAGCGAGTCGACCGCCGCCGCCGAGCGCGAGCAGGCCAACGCCGCATGGCTGCGGCGCGTCCCCGACGATCCGGGGGCGCTGCTGCGCGCGCGCTTCCGCAACGAACACCTGCGCCGCCGCGCAGGGGAGCGCTGATCCATGCCGAACCCGTCCGCCACGTCCCGCGGCATCGTTCACTGGCTGCTCGCCCTGGTGCTGGTCCTTGCGCCGCAGCTGGCGGCGGCCGAGGTCCGCGCCTGGCTCGATCGCGACCGTATCGAGCTTGGCGAGACCGTCACGCTCAATATCGAGACCGACGGCGGCGGCCGGCCCGACTACGGCCCGCTGGACCAGGACTTCCGGATCGAACAGCGCAGCAGCCGCCAGTCCTTCGAGACGCGCAACGGGCAGCCGGTGACGCGCACGCTGTACGCGGTGGCGCTGCAGCCTGCGCGCGAGGGCCGCCTGGCGATTCCCGCGCTGCGCGTGGGCAGTGAACGCACGGTGCCGGTGACGCTGACCGTGGTTCCCGCCAGCGTCGCGCAGGCGCGTGCGCGCGGGCCCGCCTTCATCGAGGCCGAAGTCGACGATCCGTCGCCCTACGTCCAGCAGGCGGTCGGCCTGCGACTCAGGCTGTACTACTCGGTGCAACTGCTTTCCGGCCAGCTCGACCAGCCCGCGGTGGATGGCGTGGGCCTGCAGCGTGCCGGCAGCGACCTGCAGTACACGCGTGAAGTGGGCGGGCGCCGGTTCCAGGTGGTGGAGCGGCGCTACCTGCTGATCCCCGAGCGCAGCGGCCGGATCACGCTGCCGGCCGCCACCTTCCGCGGCCGCGGCGTCGGCGGCTGGCTCGACGACCTGTTCGGCGATGGCCAGCGCGCGCTGTCGGCCGACGGGCCGGCGCTTGCGCTCGACGTGCAGCCGGTGCCCGACGGCGCGCCGCGTCCGTGGCTGCCGCTGCACGGGCTGCAGCTGCGCTGGCTGCAGACACCGGATGCCACGCGCGCCGGCGATGCGTTCACCGTGGAGCTCGAGCTGGTCGCCGACGGGGCCACGGCGGCACAGCTGGAACCCCCGATGCTGGTGGCCGACGCGGGCGCGCAGGTCTTCCCCGAGCCCGCGCAGCACGATGAAACCATCGAGGACGGGCGCCCGCGCGTGCGCATGGTGCGCCGGTTCTCGGTCCTGCCCGCGCGTGCGGGCCCGCTGCGCATCGAGGCGCCGACGATGGCGTGGTGGGACGTCGGCGCCGACCGCGCGCGGACGGCGACCGTGGCGCCGCTCGAACTCGACGTGGCCGCCGCGGCGGGCGGCGGTGGCATGGAAGACGCGGGCGCGCTCCCCGGGAGTGATGCCGGGCCCTGGATACGCCTGCCGGGCGTGCAGGGGCCGGTCCACCGCTGGGCGCTGGCCACGGTGGTCTTCGCGCTGCTGTGGCTGGTCACCCTGGCCTGGGCGCTGCAGTGGCGCCAGCGGGGGCTCGCCGTCGCGACGGGGGCGGTTGCCGTGGCGCCGGCGCGACGACGCCCGGACGGCGCGGCCGCCTCCCGCAGCCACGGGCCCGCGCTGCGCAGGGCGCTCGACACCGGTGACCTCGGCGAAGTCGCGGAGGCGCTGTGCGCGCTGGCGACGCCCCCGGCCGCCGACCTCGACGCCCTGTCGGTCAGGCTCGCGCCGGGTCCGCAGCGCGAGGCCATCGCTGGGCTGCAGCGCGCGCGCTGGGGCCAGGACGGCGCCGGTGCGGCGCAGGCGCGGGCGGCCGTCCGCGCCGCCTTCGCGCGTGGTCCGGACTGGCTTGACGGCGGCGATGCCGGCGACGACGGGCTCCTGCCGCCGCACTATCCGCGCTGAGGGCGGCTGGTGCGGCTTTGCTAAGCTCCGCGGTCCACACCGTTCCGGGGAAGACCGCATGACCGAGCCGACCGCGCCCGCCGGGCAGCGCATGCCGCTGCACTGGAAGATCGCCATCGGCTTCGTCGCCGGCCTCGTGCTCGGCCTGTTCGTGCACTACGGGATCGGCCGCGACGCCGGCTGGGTGCAGGCCCTGACCCAGTACGCCACGCAGCCGTTTTCGACGCTGTTCCTCAGCCTGATCTTCATGATGATCGTGCCGCTGCTGTTCTCGGCGCTGGTGGTGGGCGTGTCGGAGATGGGTGACGTGCGCTCGCTCGGCCGCATCGGCTGGCGCACCCTGGTCGCGACCGTGGTGCTGTCGGGCATCGCGGTGCTGCTCGGCCTGGTGATGGTGAACGTGTTCAAGCCCGGCGTCGGCGTCGACCCGGTGCTGGCGCAGCAGCTGCTGGCCGAGGGCGCCGAGCGCACTGCGGCCATCGTCCGCGACAGCGGCGCGCAGCCCACCGGCATGCAGATGGTGCTCGACATCGTGCCGCAGAACGTGGTCGGCGCCGCCGCCAACAACGCCAACATCCTGGCGCTGATGTTCTTTGCGCTGATGTTCGGCGTCGGCATCGTGCTGAGCCCGGACACGGCGCCGATCCGCACGCTCCGCCGCGGCATCGAGGGCATCTTCGAGATCTCGATGACCCTGATCGGGCTGATCATCCGCCTGGCGCCGCTGGCGGTGTTCTGCTTCATGTTCAACCTCGCCGTGCTGTTCGGCTGGGACCTGCTGTTGCGGCTGGGCGCCTTCGTGCTGGTGGTGGTGGGCGCGCTGGCGCTGCACATGCTGGTGACGTACTCGCTGGCGCTGAAGTTCGTCGGCGGCTATTCGCCGGTGAAGTTCTTCAGGGGCGTGCAGGAGGCGATGCTGATGGCCTTCTCCACCGCGTCGAGCAACGCCACGCTGCCGACCGCGCTGAAGGTGGCCGACCAGGACCTGCACCTGCCGAACAAGGTCTCGCGCTTCGTGCTGACCATCGGTGCCACCGCCAACCAGAACGGCACCGCGCTGTTCGAAGGCGTGACGGTGATCTTCCTGGCGCAGTTCTTCGGCGTGGATCTCACGCTCGGCCAGCAGTTCATGGTGATGCTGGTCTGCATCCTCGGCGGCATCGGCACCGCCGGCGTGCCCTCGGGCTCGCTGCCTGTGGTGGCCCTGATCTGCGCGATGGTGGGCGTGCCGCCGGAGGGCATCGGCCTGATCCTGGGCGTGAACCACTTCCTCGACATGTGCCGGACCACGGTGAACGTGACCGGAGACCTCGGCATCGCGGCGATCGTGTCCAAGGGCGAGGTGGACGCGCCGGTGGAGCTGGCGGACGACAGCTCCGGAACGGCGGCCTGAACCCGGCCGTCTTCCCTGCGGGAACCGGCCGGGCCCCTGCTGGAACCGGATCTTCCACGGTAGGGGCAGCTACAGCTGCGACCCGATCAGCTGGCTGAAGCTGCGACCGGATCAGCCGGCTGACGGCCGGATCCGTCGGTTCAGCTTGATGCCTGTCCCTTTGGAGATCCCGGTCGCAGCTGTAGCTGCTCCTGCAGGAAGGTGCCTGGCGCAGCGTGGCGGCGGGAGACTCCGCGGGCGGGGGATGGGACAATGACGGCTTCGCCCGCCGCCCGCCCCGCCCGAGAGCCCATGACCAGCCCCAGCCCCAGCCGCCGCGACCTCGCCAACGCCATCCGCATCCTCGCCATGGACGCCGTCCAGGCGGCCAACTCCGGCCACCCCGGCATGCCCATGGGCATGGCCGACATCGCCGAGGTGCTGTGGAACGACTACCTGAACCACAACCCGGGCAACCCGAAGTGGTTCAACCGCGACCGCTTCGTGCTCTCCAACGGCCACGGCTCGATGCTGCAGTACGCGCTGCTGCACCTGGCCGGCTACGACCTGCCGATCGAGCAGCTGAAGAATTTCCGCCAGCTCGGCTTCCGCACCCCGGGCCACCCGGAGAACTTCGTCACCGACGGCGTCGAGACCACCACCGGGCCGCTGGGCCAGGGCTTCGCCAATGCCGTCGGCTTCGCGCTGGCCGAGAAGCTGCTGGCGCAGCGCTTCAACCGCCCCGAGTTCGCCGTGGTCGACCACCGCACCTGGGTGTTCCTGGGCGACGGCTGCCTGATGGAGGGCATCAGCCACGAGGCCGCCTCGCTGGCCGGCACCTGGGGCCTGGGCAAGCTGGTGGCGTTCTGGGACGACAACCGCATCTCGATCGACGGCGACGTCGCGGGCTGGTTCACCGACGACACCCCGGCGCGCTTCGAGGCCTACGGTTGGCGCGTGATCCGCGGCGTCGACGGCCATGACGCCAAGGCGATCAAGTCCGCGATCGACCAGGCCATGCAGGACGACAGCAAACCGGTGCTGGTCTGCTGCCGCACCACGATCGGCTTCGGTTCGCCGGCCAAGGCGGGCAGCGAGTCATCGCACGGCGCGCCGCTGGGGCGTGACGAGATCGCCGCCACGCGCAAGGCGCTGGGCTGGGAACACGGCGACTTCGAGATTCCCGCGGCCATCTACGACGGCTGGCGCGCCAACAACGCCGGCACCGTGCGCGAGGACCAGTGGAACCGCCTGTTCGACGCCTATGCACAGCGCCATCCCGAGCTGGCCGCGGAACTGACCCGCCGCTCGCACGGCGAGCTGCCGGAAGGCTTCGCCGCCGCCGCCGACGCCTACATCGCGAAGCTGCAGGCCGACAGCCCCAAGGTCGCCTCGCGCAAGGCCTCGCAGATGGCGATCGAGGCCTTCGCGCCGCACCTGCCCGAACTCGTCGGCGGCTCGGCCGACCTCGCCGGCTCCAACCTCACGCTGTGGAGCGGCAGCAAGTCGGTCGCCGGTGACGATCCCGACGCCAACTACGTCTACTACGGCGTGCGCGAGTTCGGGATGACCGCGATCTCCAACGGCCTGGCGCTGCA
Source organism: Luteimonas padinae (assembly GCF_014652935.1). Classification (GTDB taxonomy): domain Bacteria; phylum Pseudomonadota; class Gammaproteobacteria; order Xanthomonadales; family Xanthomonadaceae; genus Luteimonas; species Luteimonas padinae. The sequence goes on from NZ_BMZT01000010.1 coordinate 49,111, forward strand.
CGGCGGCTTCATTCCCTACGACGCCACCTTCCTGGTGTTCAGCGACTACGCGCGCAACGCCGTGCGCATGAGCGCGCTGATGGGCGCGCACGCGATCCACGTCTACACCCACGACTCCATCGGCCTGGGCGAGGACGGCCCGACCCACCAGCCGATCGAGCACCTGGCCAGCCTGCGCGCGATCCCGGGCAACGACGTCTGGCGTCCCTGCGACGCGGTCGAATCCGCCGTGTGCTGGAAGGCCGCAATCGAGCGCCGCGACGGCCCTGGCTGCCTGGTGTTCTCGCGCCAGAACCTGGCCCCGCAGCAGCGTGACGCCGCCCAGGTGGCGGCGATCGCTCGCGGCGGCTACGTGCTGAAGGATTCGGTCGGCGCGCCGGAGATCATCCTGATCGCCACCGGCTCCGAAGTCGGCCTGGCGATGGACGCCGCCGCGCAGCTTGGTGATACCGTGCGCGTGGTGTCGATGCCCTCGACCGACGTCTTCGACCGCCAGGACGTCGCGTACCGCGAATCCGTGCTGCCCGACGCCTGCCGCAAGCGCGTCGCCATCGAAGCCGGCATCAGCGACTTCTGGCGCAAGTACGTCGGACTCGACGGCGCGGTGGTCGGCATCGACCGCTTCGGCGCCAGCGCGCCGGCGGAGGTGCTGTTCCCGCACTTCGGCTTCACGGTCGAGGCGGTGGTCGACGCCGCCCGCGCGCTGTAAGGCGCGCGGGGAGGACGGGCGACATGGCGCAGCGCGAGTGGGTGGCGCATGCCATCCATACCATCGAGGCGGACTTCAACCGCTCGGCCGACACGCACCTGATCCCGATGCCGCTGCCTGGCTACGCGGGCATCGACGTCTACCTGAAGGACGAGTCCAGCCACCCCACCGGCAGCCTGAAGCACCGGCTGGCACGCTCGCTGTTCCTGTACGCGCTGGCCAACGGCTGGCTGCGCGAGGGCCGGCCGGTGGTGGAGGCGTCCAGCGGTTCGACCGCGGTGTCGGAGGCCTATTTCGCGCGCCTGCTCGGGCTGCCCTTCATCGCGGTGATCCCGGCCAGCACCTCGCCGGAGAAGATCGCCGCGATCGAGTTCCACGGCGGCCGCTGCCACCTGGTCGAGCGCGCCTGCGACCTCGACGCCGAATCGCACCGCGTGGCCGCGGAGACCGGCGGCCACTTCATGGACCAGTTCACCTACGCCGAGCGCGCGACCGACTGGCGCGCGAACAACAACATCGCCGAATCGATCTACCGGCAGATGGCCGAGGAGCCGCACCCGGTGCCGGCCTGGATCGTCTGCAGCCCCGGCACCGGCGGCACCGCGGCCACGCTGGGCCGCTATGCGCGCTACCGCCGCCACGACACCCGCGTGCTCTGCGCCGACCCGCAGGAGTCCGTCTTCCACGACGCCTACCGCGCGGCGCTGGGCGGCGATCCCTGGCGCGGCTTCACCCATCCCTGCGGCTCGCGCGTGGAAGGCATCGGCCGGCCGCGGGTGGAGCCGAGCTTCATCCCCAGCTGCATCGACGGCATGGTCAAGGTGCCCGACGCGCTGGCGCTGGCGGCGATGCGCCACGTCAGCGCGACGCTCGGCCGCCGAGTGGGCGGTTCCACCGGCACCAACTTCGTCGGCGTGCTGCACGCGGCGCGACGCATGGCCGACGCAGGCCGCAGCGGCTCCATCGTGACCATCCTCTGCGACAGCGGCGAACGCTACGCCCACAGTTACTACGCACCGGAGTGGTACGCGGCCAACGGCATCGATGTCGAAGGGCCGGACGCCACCATCGCGGCCGCGGTCGCGGGTGGGCGTATCGAGGGGCTGGAGGCGCTGGGCGAAGCCTGAGGCCTGGTTTGAAAGCGTCTGGCCACGGATTTCGCGGATTTACGCGGATTACGCGGATCCGGCCGAGGCCAGTTCCGCCACCACGCGCTGGCCGGCAAAGCCCTTTCAATGGTTTTTCAGCAGCAATCCTGCCTCGGCCGGATCCGCGTGAATCCGCGAAATCCGCGTGGTCCGCGGCAAGTCTTTGCTCCAATCGAGCGCGCCGCGGCGGTGAGACCCCGCGGTGCGCCCGAAGGCATCCGCCGCCGGCGACGGATGCTCAGTCGAGCCGGTGCGTGGCCTCCGCCAGCTGCTGCACCTCTTCGGCGTGGTGGCTGACGTAGAGCATCGGCAAGCGCACCTCGTCGCGCACGCGCTGCAGGTACGGGATCAGCTCCTTGCGCCGCGCCTGGTCGAGCGCCGACAGCGGCTCGTCGAACAGCAGGATCGCCGGCTGCGACAGCAGTGCACGGCCGATGGCCACGCGCTGCGCCTCGCCACCGGACAGGTTGGCCGTGGGCCGCGCGAGCAGGGCCTCGATGCCGAGCAGGGCGACCACGGTGCCGGGCTCGAAGCGCGGGCCGTCCGCCGCCGCGTGGCGGCCGTAGAGCAGGTTGCCGCGCACGTCCAGGTGCGGGAACAGGCGCGCGTCCTGGAACACGTAGCCCACGCGGCGGCGGTGCGCGGGCAGGTCGATGCCGCGCGCGCTGTCGAACAGCACGCGTCCGTCGACCTCGATGTGACCGGCCCGCGGGCGCACCAGCCCGGCGATCGCGTTGAGCACGGTGGTCTTGCCGGCGCCCGAAGGCCCGGTGAGCGCGACCACGCGCGCGGCGTCCTCGATGCGGACGTGCCGCTCGAAGCGGCCGCGCCTGAGCTGCACGTCGAGGCTCAGCATGGCGCTCCTCCGTCCGCCGCCGCGCCCATCGCGGCGACATGGCCGGACCTGCCGCCGGGCCCGCGCCTCACGCCTCGTCCCCCTCGTCGCGGCGGCCGTGCTGGCGCCGCACCAGCCACTCCGAGGCCAGCAGCGCGACCAGCGAGATCGCCACCGCCACCGCCGCCAGCCGCCAGATGCCCAGCTCGCCGCCGGGCACCTGCATCAGCTCGTAGATCGCCGACGACAGCGTCTGCGTCTGTCCGGGGATGTTCGACACGAAGGTGATGGTGGCGCCGAACTCGCCCAGCGCCTTGGCGAAGGCGAGCACGCCGCCGGCCACGATGCCGGGCCAGGCCAGCGGCAGGGTGACGGTGGCGAAGACACGCCAGGGGCTGGCGCCGAGCGTGGCGGCGGCCTGCTCCAGGCGGCGGTCGACGGCCTCGATCGACAGCCGGATCGCGCGCACCATCAGCGGGAAGCCCATGATCGCGCTGGCCAGCGCCGCGCCCGTCCAGCGGAACGCGAAGGTGATGCCGAAGCGTTCGGCGAGGAAGGCACCGACCGCGCCCTGGCTGCCGAACACCACCAGCAGCGCATAGCCCACCACCACCGGCGGCAGCACCAGCGGCAGGTGCACCAGCGCGTCCAGCAGCGCCTGGCCCGGAAAGCGCCGGCGCGCCAGCAGCCAGGCCACGGCGATGCCGGGCGGCAGGCTGGCCAGCGCCGCCACGCAGGCCACCTTCAGGCTGAGCGTGATCGCGGCGAGTTCGGCGGGGCTGAAGTCGGGCATGCGGGGTGGGGCGTGCTGGCGTCGTCCGCCTCAGCGCAGGCTGAAGCCGTGGCGCAGGAAGATCGCGCGCGCCTCGGGCCGCTGCAGCCACGCGACGAAGCCGGCGGCATGCGGGTGCCGGCTCGCCGCCACCCGGGCCGCCGGATACACGATCTCCGGGTGCGCGTCCGCCGGGAACGTCGCCAGCACGCGCACGCGCGGTTCCGCGCGGGCATCGCTGGCGTAGACCACGCCCAGCGGCGCCTCGCCGCGCGCGACCAGCATCAGCGCGGCGCGCACGTTCTCGACGCCGGCCACGCGCGGCTCGATCGCCTGCCACATTCCCAGCGATTCGAAGGCCGCGCGGGCGTACTTGCCGGCGGGCACGCTGTCGACCATGCCCAGCGCGATCCGCCCGCGTTCGCCGAGCAGCGGGCGCAGGTCGAGGCCCTTGCGCAGCGCGACCGGCCGCGCTGCGGACGACGCCGGCGCGACCAGCACCAGCCGGTTGCCCAGCAGTTCGCTGCGCGAGCCGGCATCGACCAGCGTCCGGGCCTGCAGCCGGTCCATCCAGTCGAGGTCGGCGGAGACGAAGACGTCGGCCGGCGCGCCCTGTTCGATCTGCCGAGCCAGCGCCGAGCTGGCGGCATAGGACACGCGCACGGCCTGGCCGGTTGCGACCTGGTAGGCGGCTGCGGCCTCGTCCATCGACTCCTTCAGGCTGGCGGCGGCGAACACGGTCAGCGGCGCATCCGCCGCGCGTGCGTCGCCGGACGCGGCCAGCGCGACCGCCGATGCGGCAAGGAGGGCGCAGAGCGCGACGAGGGAGCGGAAGGCGGACGGCATCGGGGACTCCTGCGGGTGGGCGGGCCTAGGGCGCGTCCAGCGGGTCGATGCCGGCGTCCGCGGCCACGCGGCTCCGCGTGCCGGTGCCGGCGTGGTGGAACGGATGGACCGCGGGCGCGGCTCCGGTCACGGCGCCTGTGTCGGCGGCGCCAGCGCGTGGTTGAGCAGCTGCGCCAGGCGCAGTCCGGCCTCGCGCAGGCGCTGCTCGGCCAGCGGCAGGCGTTCGTCGAGGAAGGCCTCGTCGATCGCGTGCACGCCCTCGGCCGGGTAGGCCTTGCCGTCCTCAACGAGCTGGCAGGATTCCAGGGCCCACTCCAGCACGGGCCGGTCGGACTGCAGGGTCAGGTCGGGCGACAGCGGAGCCTCGAGCAGTGCTTCGGCGTAATCCAGCGCCGCCAGGCCGCGGCGCTCGATGATGGTGCCGTCCCAGATGCGGTGCAGGTTGGTGCCTTCGCCGCGCAGGTTGACCTGGTAATCGTTGCCGCCCTTGTCGTCGCGCGGGCTGGCGTGCATCGGCTGGTGCAGGTCGCCGACGAAATGCACCAGGAACTTCAGCGCCATGGTGCGCTCGGCGGGATCGCGATCGGTGTCCGCGAGGATGCGGTAGAGCCGGTTGGTCTGGGTGACGATGCAGTTGTCGCCCTTGCAGTCGCGCGGCGGCTCGAAGCCGCAGCGGCCGTCGAAGTTGATGTAGTGCCACTTCGCCGAGCGCTTGCCCAGTGCGGGATCGTTGTCGCGCAACTCGTCGGCCCAGGTGGCGACGCCGGCCAGGGTCGGGTCGGCTTCGTCGGCCAGCAGGCGCTCGACCTCGGCGCGCGCGGCCGGGCTGAGGCCGGCGTCGGCGACGTGGGCCACGATGCGGTGGCCCTCGGCGCTCCAGGCGGAGGCATCGCCGGCGACGAATGCACAGGCGAGGGCAAGGGTGGGGAGGAGACGGATCATCGGGCGGTCACGGTAAGGGCGCATGCGGCGATTCTAGCCGCATGCGCCCCGGCGTCGCCGCGCGGATCAGAAGCGCAGGACGTAGGCGGCGCCGTAGACCAGCGGGTCGATCTCCGCGGTGCCCAGCTTCGCGCCGTCGAGCGCCACGTCGCTGTCGATGTCCATCCAGCGCACGTCGACGCGGATCGCGCCCTTCTCGCCGACCTTGAAGTCCAGGCCGGCGTGCAGCGCCAGGCCGAAGGAGTCGTCGAGTTCGAGCTTCGAGCCGGCGAGCGGGCCGCGGGTCTCTTCGCTGAAGAACGTGGTGTAGTTCAGGCCCACGCCCAGCAGCGGCGACACCTTGCCCTCGCTGTTGAAGTGGTACTGCAGGCTCACGGTGGGCGGCAGGTGCCGGGTGCTGCCGACGCGGCCCAGGCCGTCGATGCTGATGTCGTGCTGGAAGGGCAGCGCCGCCAGCACTTCCAGGCCCAGGTTGTCGCGCACGAAGTATTCGAACGCGATGGTCGGACGGGTGCTGGAACCGATGTCCAGCGGCAGGGTGCCGGCGGCCAGGGTGCCGTTGTCCGAATCCGGATTCACCTGGTGGGCGCCGACCGCCACCGTCCAGTCGCCCGCGGACTGGGCGAGCGCGGCGGGAGCGGCGAGGACGCCTGCGATGGCCAGGGCGAGCAGGGGGAGGGTCTTGCGGGACATGGGGAGCGCCTTCTAGCTGTGGGAATGGCGCCATGGTGCGCGGCGCCATACGGCCCCGCATTGACAAGGGTCAAGTCCGGCCGCGCGCGGCGGAGACTGCTAAAATGGCGGTTCTGCGTGTTCCACCCACCCTCTGCCGCGGCGCGCGGCGTTACGGAGTCAGCATTCCATGGCGATCAAGGTAGGCATCAACGGTTTCGGCCGCATCGGGCGCAACGTCCTGCGCTCGGCGGTGGCGAATTTCGGCGGCGACATCGAGATCGTCGCCATCAACGACCTGCTGGAGCCGGACTACCTGGCCTACATGCTGAAGTACGACTCCGTGCACGGCCGCTTCGACGGCGAGGTGTCGGTGGACGGCGACACCCTGGTGGTCAACGGCAAGCGCATCCGCCTGACCCAGGAGCGTGACCCGGCCAACCTGAAGTGGGACGAGGTCGGCGCCGAGGTGGTGATCGAATCCACCGGCCTGTTCCTGACCAAGGACACCTGCCAGAAGCACCTCGACGCGGGCGCGAAGAAGGTGATCCAGTCGGCGCCGTCCAAGGACGACACGCCGATGTTCGTGTTCGGCGTGAACCACGACAAGTACGCCGGTGAAGCCATCGTCTCCAACGCCTCGTGCACCACCAACTGCCTGGCGCCGGTGGCCAAGGTGCTCAACGACAAGTGGGGCATCAAGCGCGGCCTGATGACCACCGTCCACGCCGCCACCGCCACCCAGAAGACCGTCGACGGCCCGAGCAACAAGGACTGGCGCGGCGGCCGCGGCATCCTCGAGAACATCATTCCGTCGTCGACGGGCGCCGCGAAGGCCGTGGGCAAGGTGATCCCGGAGCTCAACGGCAAGCTGACCGGCATGTCGTTCCGCATCCCGACCTCCGACGTGTCGGTGGTCGACCTGACCGTCGAGCTCGAGAAGGGCGCGAGCTACGCCGAGATCTGCGCCGAGATGAAGGCGCAGTCGGAAGGCGCGCTGAAGGGCATCCTCGGCTACACCGAGGACAAGGTGGTGGCCACCGATTTCCGCGGCGACGCGCGCACCTCGATCTTCGACGCCGAGGCCGGCATCCAGCTCGACGACACCTTCGTCAAGCTGGTGGCCTGGTACGACAACGAGTGGGGCTACTCCAACAAGTGTCTGGAGCTGGTCCGCGTGGTGGCCGCGAAGTAAGCCCGGCCGACCCGGATTGCGCCCTGGAAGCCCCGCCCCGTGCGGGGCTTCCTGCTTTCGGGAGAGCGGCCGGTTGGGGTGGTGGAGCCCGTGTCCGGCCGTGCACCGGCGGCGCCTGCGCGGCTAAGGTGCGCTCTGGGCCGCGGGGAGCGGCGAAGGATGCGTGCGGATGGAATCGATCCTGATGCTGATGGCGCTGGCGGTACTCGCGGTGCCGGTGCTGCTGGTGCTGGCCTTGGTGGGACTGGGCACGCTGAAGCAGCGCGTGGCCGCGCTGGAGGAGGAAGTCGCGGGGCTGCGCATGCAGGAGGCGCTGCACCATGCGGCGCGGGCCCGGGCAGCTCCGTCGATGCCGGCGCCGCCGCAGCCGCAGCCGCAACCGCCGCCGCAACAGCAACCACAGCCACAGCCACAGCCGCAGCCGCAACCGCAACCGCAACCGCAACCGCAACCGCAACCGCAACCGCAGATCCAGCCACAGCCACNAGGCTCAGCGGTGGCGTCGCGCAGGGGCACCACCGCCCCGGCCCGCGCGCGTCCGCCAGGGCCTGATGCGATCGAACGCCTCGCGGCCCGGGTGAAGCGCTGGTTCACCGAGGGCAACGTGCCGGTCAAGGTGGGCGTGCTGGTGCTGCTGGCCGGTGTGGCCGCGCTGCTCAAGTACGCCAGCGACCAGGGCTGGCTGACGCTGCCCATGGGCCTGCGCCTGGCGGGCATCTCCGCGGCGGCACTGGCGGCGCTGGCCTTCGCCTGGCGCAAGCGCGAACGCCACCGCAGCTTCGCGCTGGCGGTCCAGGGCGGTGCCATCGGCGTGCTGCTGCTGGTGGTGTTCGCGGCGTTCAAGCTGTATGGCCTGATGCCCGCGGGCCTGGCCTTCGCCGCCAGCGTGGCCCTGGTGGCGGCGCTGGGCGTGCTGGCGGTGCTGCAGGATTCGCGCACCCTGGCGGTGCTCGGCATCCTCGCCGGCTTCATGGCGCCGATCTGGCTGTCGACCGGCAGTGGCAACCACGTGGTGCTGTTCTCGTACTACGCGCTGCTCAATGCGGCGATCTTCGCCATTGCCTGGCTGCGACCCTGGCGCGAGCTCAACCTGCTCGGCTGGGCCTTCACCTGGGGCATCGGCGTGGCCTGGGGCGTCCTGGCCTACGCGCCTTCGAAGTTCGCGAGCACCCAGCCCTTCCTGCTGCTGTTCTTCGCCTTCTACCTGCTGCTGCCCGTGCTGCATGCGCGCCGGCGGCCGCCGGAGCGGCGCGACGTGGTCGATGGCTGCCTGCTGTTCGGCACGCCGCTGGTCGCGTTCGTGCTGCAGTCCGCGCTGCTCGAGGGCGATGGCCGGACGCTGTCGGGCATCGCCATGGCGCTGGCTGCGGTCTATGCCGCGCTGGCGTGGTGGCAGCGCCGCGGCCCGCACGCGGTGCTCGCGGAGGCCTACATGCTGCTGGCTGCCGGCTTCGCCACCCTGGCCGTGCCGCTGGCGCTGTCGGCGCGGGCCACGGCGGCGGTTTTCGCGGTCGAGGGCGCGGGGCTGGTGTGGCTCGGGCTGCGCACTGGACGCAGGCTGCCGCGCTGGAGCGGCGCGGGACTGCAGCTCGCGGCGGCGCTCGCGTTCCTTGTCGGCATGGAACAGGCGGTGGCTGCGACCGCCGTGCTGCTCAACCCGGTGTTCGCCGGCGCGCTGCTGATCGCGGTCGCCGGCTTCGCCAGCGCCTGGTGGCTGCGTGGTGCGGGTCGCGATGGCCATGCGCTGCTGCTGTACGGCTGGGGCCTGGCCTGGTGGGCGGGTGCGATCCTCAACGAGGTCGTGGTGCACCTGCCCGCGGCGCAGCGTCCCGATGCTCTGGTCGCGGCCCTGGCGCTGACCGCCCTGTGTGCGGCGCAGGCGCAGCGCCGGCGTGCGGCGCCTGCGCTGGCGCTGACGGTGCTGGCGGCCTTCGCGCTGGCCGCGCCGCTGGCGCTCGCGCAGGTGGAGGCCCGTGGGCAGCCGCTGGCGAGCTGGGGCGCTGCGGCCTGGCTGCTGTTCGCGGCCTGCGGCCTGCGCAGCCTGGCCTGCCTGCGCCGGGAAGGCGGTCTGGCGGCGGTATGGGCGCAGGCGGCATGGTGGCTGCTGTGGGCGCTGGTGCTGTCGCTGTCGGCCTGGCAGTCCGCGCAGTCCCTGCAGCTAGGCGGAGGCTGGTGGCTGGCGCTGTCGGCCCTGCCGTGGCTGGCCCTGCTCGCGGTGCAGCAGCTCCGCTGGCGCTGGCTGCGGCCGCCGCTGGGCGAAGCCTTCGACATCGCCCGCGGTCCGCTGGCGGCGCTGCTGCTGGCCGTGGTGGGTGGGGGCTGGCTGCTGGCGCTGCGGCAGGCCGGGGACAGCGCACCGCTGCCGTGGATGCCCCTGCTCAATCCCCTGGACCTGGTGCAGCTGGCCGCGCTGGCGCTGTTCGCGCGCTGGCTCTGGTCGCCGGACGTGGCGGCGGAGTTCGCGCGCCGGCGGGTGGCGCTGCTGTCGGCGGCGGGCTTCCTGCTGGTGACCTGCATCACGTTGCGCGGCGTGCACCACTGGGGTGGCGTGGCCTGGAGCGAAGCGATGTGGTCGACCAGCCTCGCGCAGACGGCGCTGACCCTGGTCTGGAGCGTGCTCGGCGTGGCCGGCTGGATCGCGGGCTCGCGCCGCGGCCAGCGCACCCTGTGGCTGGCCGGTGCGGTGCTGATGGGCGTGGTGCTGGCCAAACTGGTGCTGTTCGACCGCCAGCACCTGGGCGACCTGCTTGGCATCGGCTCGTTCATCGCTTACGGCCTGCTGTGCACGATCGTGGGCTGGTTCGCGCCGGCGCCGCCGCGCACGCTGCTGGACGCGGACGCGGGCGACGCCGGGATGGCCGACGCGTAGGCGGGCGGCCGCGCCTGAGCGCGCCCGCCGCGCCGGCTCAGGCCTCGCAGCCCTCGGGGCCGCAGCGGCCGCCGTCGTCCTGGCCGGCGGCCGGGGGCGGCGCCAGTTCGCGCAGCACGTCGGCCAGGGCCTCGGGCGGATGCGCGCCCTGGATGCCTTGGCGGCCGTCGATGACGAAGGTCGGCACCGCGCGGATGCCCATCGCCTGCGCGCGGCCGAGCGCGGCGCGCACTTCGGCCAGGCCCTCGTCGGAATCGAGCATCGCGCGCACCCGCGCCGCGTCGAGTCCGCCTTCGGCGCCCGCCGCGGCCAGCACCTCCGGATCGGCCAGGTTGCGGCCCTCGGCGAAGTGGGCGCGGAACAGGGCCTCGCCCACGGCATCGGCGTCCCCCTCGCGCGCGGCCAGCCACATCAGGCGGTGGCCGGGCAGGGTGGTCACGCGGACCTGGCCGCGGTCGAAGTCCATCGGCAGGCCCTCGGCGCGCGCCGTGTCCTGGGTCTGCGCGAGGATCTCGCCGGCGCGCCCGGCGCCGCCGAACTTCGCGGCATAGGCTTCGCGCAGCGGAACCGGCGTCGCGTCGGCCCCGGGGTCGAGCAGGAAGGGGTGCCAGTGGATCTCGACCGGCGGCGCGTCGTCGCCGAGCAGCTCCAGCGCGCGCCGCAGGCGGTGCTTGCCGATCCAGCACCAGGGGCAGACCAGGTCGGACCAGATGTCGATGCGCATGCGGATCAGCCCCTGTTCTTCGGTTCGTGGACCATGCGCGTACCCGCGGCGCGGTCGTGCCAGGTCAGGCGGTCGCGGTCGATCCAGGCCCACCAGAAGCCCAGGCCGCCGGCCGCCAGCGACAGCGTGGCCACCGCGTAGCGCCGCCACAGCGTCGACCACGGCAGCGTCGCGCCGTCGGCGGAGGCCACGCGCAGCCGCCACGGGCGCAGGCCCAGGGTCTGGCCGCCGCGGCGCCAGCTCACCGTCGCGTAGGCGCCGGTGACCAGCCAGCAGCACAGCCACAGCAACCACTGCAGCGCGCTCCAGGGTTCGATGTTCTCGCGCGGGGCGTGGCCGGCCAGGGTGTAGCCCAGCGCGAACAGGAAGCCGAGCAGGAACCACAGCGACAGCACCGGCAGCAGGTCGTACAGCATCGCCAGCAGGCGCTTGCCGATGTGGGCGCCGACGCCGGCGCTGCCGGTGGCCGGCGGAAGGGTGTCGTGCGGGGCGTTCGCGTCCATCGCCACAGGATAGCCGCCGCGCCGCGCGCGCCGCTAAGCTGGCGGCGATGACCGCGACCACGCCCGCAGAGCTCCGCGCCCGCGTGCATGCGCTGCCGCCGCTGCGCGATGCCGACGCCCGCGCGATCGAGGGTTTCATCGACGCCTGGTGGGCCGAGTCCGGCGCCGCGCGGCAGACGCTGGACAGCTACCGCCGCGACCTGCAGGGGTTCGCGCGCTGGCGCGATCGCGGCGACATCACCGGCGCCGACCGCGCCGGCCTGTTCGACTACCTGGCCTGGCGCAGCCGCGAGGGCTGGTCGCCGCGCAGCAATGCGCGCCTGCTGTCGGCGCTGCGCGCGTTCTACGGCTGGCGCCTGCGCCAGGGCCTGCGCGCGGACGATCCGACCGCGCTGCTGGAGCCGCCGCGGCTGCCGCGGCTGCTGCCCAGGGCGCTGTCGGAGCGCGAGGTCGAGCGCCTGCTCGAAGCCCCGGCCGTCGAGGCCGCGGAGGGGCTGCGCGACCGCACCATGCTCGAGCTGATGTACGCCTGCGGGCTGCGCGTGAGCGAGCTGGTGGAACTCCCGGCCAACGGCGTGAACCTGCGCCAGGGCGTGCTGCGCATCACCGGCAAGGGCGGCCGCGACCGCCTGGTGCCGCTGGGCGAGGAGGCGCGCGACTGGCTCGAGCGCTATCTCGCCCGGGCGCGGCCGGCGCTGGCGGGCGGCAGGCCGGTGCCGGGCGACGCGCGCGGCGAGGCGCCGCTGTTCATCGACGCGCGGCGCAGGGCGCTGTCGCGGCAGGCGTTCTGGTCCACGGTCAAGCGCCACGCCGCCGCGGCCGACATCGATCCCGGCAAGGTCAGCCCGCACGGCCTGCGCCACAGCTTCGCCACCCACCTGCTCAACCACGGCGCCGACCTGCGCTCGCTGCAGATGCTGCTGGGCCACAGTTCGCTGTCCACCACCCAGATCTACACCCTGGTGGCGCGCGAGCAGCTCAAGCAGCTGCATGCCCGCCACCACCCGCGTGCCTGAAAGCCCGCGCAACGCTCCGCGGCGGCGACCGGCCCCGCGACGGGGCCCCGTGCGAGAATGCGGCCTTTGGCGCCGTCGCCCGGTGCCGCCCCCGGATCGAGACCGCGAATGAAGTCCCTGCTTCCCCTGCTGCTCTGCGCCGTCAGCCTCACCGCCTGCGCCCAGGCCCCCGACAGCGCCGCCGGCGTTGGCACCGCGGCCGCGCCCGCGTCGTCCCAGGGCCTGGCCCAGGCCGCCGAGGGTTCGGTGGACGAGCGCGCGATCCAGGCGCTGCAGTCGATCAATCCGCGCATCGAGGTCGACCACGTCGGCCCGGCGCCGCTGCCGGGCTTCCGCGAGGCGGTGGTTGGCGGCCAGGTGGTCTACATCAGCGACGACGGCCGCTACCTGCTGCAGGGCGCGCTGTACGACGTGGTCGAGAAGAAGGACCTCAGCCAGGCCGGCATGGCCGAGGTGCGCCGCAGGCTGCTGGCCACGATCCCGGCCTCGGAGCGCATCGTGTTCGCGCCGGAAAACCCGGTGCACACGGTGAGCGTGTTCACCGACGTCGAGTGCGGCTACTGCCAGAAGCTCCACGAGGACATCGCCGAGTACAACCGCCTCGGCATCGCCATCGAATACCTGGCCTTCCCGCGCATGGGGCCGGCCAGCGAGGGCTTCGCCAAGATGGTCTCGGTGTGGTGCGCGGCCGACCGCGGCGCGGCGCTGACCGCCGCCAAGGAAGGCCGCAAGGTCCAGTCGGGCAGCTGCACCAATCCGGTGGCGCGCCACTACGACATCGGCCGCCGCGTCGGCCTGACCGGCACCCCGATGATCGTCACCGAAGACGGCACGCAGATGCCGGGCTACATGCCGCCGGCCGACCTGCGCGCGGCGCTGGACGAACTGGCGGCCGACGCCGCTCCGGCCGAAGCCACCCCGGCGCAGGCCGACGGCGCCGCAGGCAGCCGCTGAGCCCCGCGGGCCGGGCCGCGCGCGGCCGCCCGGCTTCGCTACAATGGCGGGCCCGTTTCCACGGTCGAATCCGGACATGATCGTCCTCGAGGGCCTGCCCGCCCTGTCGCCGTTCCGGCGCGAACGCCTTCAGGCCCGCCTGCAAGCCATCGATCCCGGCATCCGCATCACCGGTGCCTGGCACGTCTACTGGATCGCCGCCGACGCCGGCGCCACGCCCGACCCGGCGGCGCTGCACCGCATCCTCCAGGCGTCCGACGCCGCCGAGGCCGCCGCGCCCGGCGCCACCAGCCGCTACGTCTCGCCGCGCCTGGGCACGCTGTCGCCCTGGGCCAGCAAGGCCGGCGAGCTGCTGCGCGGCGCCGGCGTGCCGGTGCAGCGCGTGGAGCGCGGCACCCGCGTCGACGTCGCCGGCTGGCCGGCCGATGCCGCGGCCGCCGCGGCGGTCGAGCGCATCCTGCACGATCCGATGACCCAGTCGCTGCTGGCCTCGCACGCCGGCGCCGAAGCGCTGTTCACCGCGCCTGCGCGCGGCGAGGTCGAAGTGGTGCCGCTGGCCGCGCTGGAAGAGGCGAACGGCCGCCTGGGCCTGGCGCTGGCCGATGACGAGATCGCCTACCTGCGCGAGCGCTACGGCACGCTTGGCCGCGACCCGCACGACGTCGAGCTGATGATGTTCGCGCAGGCCAACTCCGAGCACTGCCGGCACAAGATCTTCAACGCGTCCTGGACCATCGATGGCGAGGACATGCGCGCGCCGGGCGGCGGCCCGCAGTCGCTGTTCAGGATGATCCGGAACACCCATGCGCAGACGCCGGAGCACACGCTTTCGGCCTACAGCGACAACGCCGCGGTGGTGGAGGGCTATCCCTCGCAGCGCTTCCGGCCCGACCCGGCCACGGCCGTGTACCGTGCCGAAGCCGAGCGCGAGAGCGCCTTCTGCATCAAGGTCGAGACCCACAACCACCCGACCGCGATCTCGCCCTTCGCGGGCGCCTCCACCGGCGCCGGCGGCGAAATCCGCGACGAGGGCGCCACCGGCCGCGGCGGCAGGCCCAAGGCCGGCCTGGTCGGCTTCAGCGTCTCGCACCTGCGCATCCCGGCGCTGCCGCAGCCCTGGGAGCAGCCGCGCGCGCTGAACCCGCGCATGGCGCCGGCGCTGGAGATCATGACCGACGGCCCGCTGGGCGCGGCGGCGTTCAACAACGAGTTCGGCCGCCCCAACCTCACCGGCTACTTCCGCAGCTTCGAGCTGCCCGAGGGCGACGGGCTGGTCCGTGCCTACGACAAGCCGATCATGCTGGCCGGCGGCCTGGGCGCGATCGACCGCGACCAGGTGGCCAAGCGCAAGCTGTCCCCGGGCGACGCGGTGATCGTGCTCGGCGGCCCGGCGATGCTGATCGGGCTGGGCGGCGGTGCCGCCAGTTCGGTGGCCTCGGGCGAGAGCGCCGAGGAGCTCGACTTCGCCAGCGTGCAGCGCGACAACCCGGAGATGGAGCGCCGCTGCCAGGAGGTCCTCGACCGCTGCGCGGCGCAGGGCGAGGACGGCAACCCGATCAAGTGGTGCCACGACGTCGGCGCCGGCGGCCTGTCGAACGCGATCCCCGAGCTGCTGCACGACTCCGGCGTGGGCGGCGTGATCGACCTCGGCCGCGTGCCCAGCGACGACCCCTCGCTGTCGCCGATGCAGCTGTGGTGCAACGAGTCGCAGGAGCGCTACGTGCTCGGCATCGCCGCCGCCGACATCGCCGGATTCGCCGCGCTGTGCCGGCGCGAGCGCTGTCCGTTCGCGGTGGTCGGCGTGGCGACGGCCGAGGAGCGCCTCGTGGTCGGATACGGCGTGCTGGCGCGATCCGACGACGCGCTCGGGCTGACGCTCGAGCCGCGCGACGCGGATGCCGCCGCGCTGCCGATCGACCTGCCGATGGACGTGATCTTCGGCAAGCCGCCGAAGATGCACCGCGACACCGCGCGCATCATTCCGAACCGCTGGCCGCAGCTCGACGTGGTGGCGCTCGCCGCCGGGGGAAGCGCCGGCGCGGCCCTGCACGAGGCCGGGCTGCGGGTGCTGTCGCATCCCACAGTGGCGTCCAAGCAGTTCCTGGTCACGATCGGTGACCGCAGCGTCGGCGGCCTGACCGCGCGCGACCAGATGGTCGGCCCGTGGCAGCTGCCGGTGGCCGACTGCGCGATCACGCTGGCGGACTTCCACGGCCACGCCGGCGAGGCGATGGCGATCGGCGAGCGCACCCCGCTTGCGCTGATTGACGCCGCCGCCAGCGCGCGCATGGCCGTGGGCGAGGCGATCACCAACCTCTGCGCCGCGCCGGTGGAATCGCTGGCGCGCACCAAGCTTTCGGCCAACTGGATGGCCGCCGCCGGTCACCCCGGCGAGGACGCGCGCCTGTACGACGCCGTGCATGCCGTGGGCATGGAGCTGTGCCCGGAGATCGAGCTGTCGATCCCGGTCGGCAAGGACTCGCTGTCGATGCAGGCGCAGTGGCAGGACGATGCCGGGCCGCAGAAGTCGGTCTCGCCGGTGTCGCTGGTGGTCAGCGCGTTCGCGCCTGTGGCCGACGTGCGCGCGCAGCTGACGCCGCTGCTGGCGCGCCAGCCGGGCACCGAGCTGTGGCTGATCGGCCTGGGCGCCGGCAAGCAGCGCATGGGCGGCTCGATCCTGTCGCAGGTGCACGGCGCCTTCGGCGGCGCCTGCCCCGACCTCGACGATCCCCAGCGCCTGCGCGCCTTCTTCGAACTGGTCTGCGAGGCGCGCGAGGCCGGCCTGCTTCTGGCCTACCACGACCGTTCCGACGGCGGCGTCTTCGCCAGCCTGTGCGAGATGGCGTTCTGCTCGCGCGTCGGGCTCGACATCGACCTCGACGCCTGGGGCGACGACCGCACCGAGAACGTGTTCCGCACCCTGTTCAACGAGGAGCTGGGCGCGGTGGTACAGATCGCGGTCGACGACCGCGTGGAGTTCGCCGACCTGGTCGCGCGCCACGGCCTGGTGGAGTGCGCGCAGCGCATCGCGCGCCCGACCACCGCCTCGTCGGTGCGCGTGCTGGCCGAGGGCGAGGTCATGGCCGAGTGGGCCTGGGAAGACCTGTTCGGCGCCTGGTGGTCGGTGAGTCATGCCATGCAGCGCCAGCGCGACAATCCGGACTGTGCCGACGCCGAACGCGCCGCGGCCTCGCGCTTCGACGCGCCCGGCCTGCAGCCCGTGCTGGCCTTCGATCCCGCCGAGGACGTGGCCGCGCCCTACGTGAACACCGGCGCCGCGCCGCGCGTGGCGGTGCTGCGCGAGCAGGGCGTCAACGGCCAGGTGGAGATGGCGGCGGCGTTCACGCTGGCCGGCTTCGAGGCCGTGGACGTGCACATGAGCGACCTGGTCGAAGGCCGCGCCACGCTGGACGGCTACGCCGGCCTCGCCGCCTGCGGCGGCTTCAGCTACGGCGACGTGCTCGGCGCCGGCCGCGGCTGGGCGACCTCGATCCTGGAGCGCGAAGCGCTGCGCGCCATGTTCGAGCGCTTCTTCGCCCGCGGCGACAGCTTCGCGCTGGGCGTGTGCAACGGCTGCCAGATGCTGTCGCAGCTGAAGGACATCGTGCCCGGGGCGCAGCACTGGCCGAAGTTCCTGCGCAACCGCAGCGAGCAGTTCGAAGCGCGGCTGTCGATGCTGGAGGTGGTGGATTCGCCGTCGCTTTTCCTGCGCGGCATGGCGGGTTCGCGGATCCCGGTGGTGGTGTCGCACGGCGAGGGCCGCGCGGAGTTCGCCGGTGACGCCGACCGCGACGCCGCGCGCGTGGCGTTGCGCTACGTCGAGGGTGACGGCGCGCCGGCCATCGGCTATCCGGCAAACCCCAACGGTTCCGACGACGCCGTGGCCGGGCTCACCAGCGACGATGGCCGCGTGACCCTGCTGATGCCGCATCCCGAGCGCACCCTGGCCACGGCCAACCTGAGCTGGGCCCCGGCCGACTGGCCACAGGCCTCGCCCTGGCTGCGCATGTTCAGGAACGCCCGCGCCGCCATCGCCTGAACCCGCCGAAACGTCTCCGTGTAGGAGCAGCTACAGCTGCGACCCGCCCCGCGCCCCCTCCCTGTAGGAGCAGCTACAGCTGCGACCCGCCCGGTTTCCATGGAGAGCGTCGCAGAGCGATCGCAGCTGTAGCTGCTCCTACAGGGAAGGCGGGCGCACCGGAAGGCGAGCGCACCAGGTTGGCGAGGCTCCGGCGTTTGCTACAGTGCTGGGCCCTTCCGGACAGCCGTCGCACCGAATGAACGCCGCCGCGGAACAGACCACCGGGACCGCCGGCGCCGACGAGCGCATCGTCGCCGCGCTGCTCGACAAGGGCCGCCTGAAGGATGCCGACCTCGGCCGCGCGCGGCGCCTGCAGGAGGAGACCGGCGGCAGCCTGCTCGCCCTGCTGGGCCGGCTGGGGCTGGTGTCGGAACGCGACCACGCCGAAACCTGTGCCGCCGTGCTCGGCCTGCCGCTGGCCAGCGCCAAGGACATGCCCGAGCTGCCGCCCGAGGGCGTGGCGCTGGGCGTGCGCTTCATGACCCAGTTCCACGTCGTGCCGGTGGCCGAGGGCGACAGCGTCGTCGACGTGCTCGCCGCCGATCCGCAGGACCCGTACGCGCTCGACGCCGTGCGCCTGGCGACCGGCAAGGACGTGCGCGCGAGCGTCGCGATCCGCTCCGAGATCTCCGACCTGATCGAACGCTGGCACGGCCAGGGCCGCAGCGCGATGGGTGCGATCGTCGAGACCGCCGAGGGTGAGGGCGGGGACATGGACGACGTCGAGCACCTGCGCGACCTGGCCAGCGAGGCGCCGGTGATCCGGCTGGTGAACCTGGTGATCCAGCGCGCGGTGGAGCTGCGGGCGTCCGACATCCACGTCGAGCCGTTCGAGAACCGCCTGAAGGTGCGCTACCGCGTCGACGGCGTGCTGGAGGAGGGCGAGAGCCCGCCCACCAATCTGACCGCCGCGGTGATCAGCCGCATCAAGATCATGGCCAAGCTCAACATCGCCGAGCGCCGCCTGCCGCAGGACGGCCGCATCATGCTGCGCGTGCAGGGCAAGGAGCTCGATCTGCGCGTCAGCACCGTGCCCACCGCGCACGGCGAGAGCGTGGTGATGCGCCTGCTCGACCGCGAGACGGTGGTGTTCGATTTCCACCGCCTGGGCTTCACCGACGAGTTCCTGCCGCGCTTCGAGCAGGTGCTGAAGCAGCCGCACGGCATCCTGCTGGTCACCGGCCCCACCGGCTCGGGCAAGACCACCACGCTGTACACCGCGCTGTCGAAGCTCAACCAGCCGACGGTGAAGATCATCACCGTCGAGGACCCGGTCGAATACCAGATCGAGGGCATCAACCAGATCCAGGCCAAACCGCAGATCGGGCTCGATTTCGCCAACGCCCTGCGCTCGATCGTGCGCCAGGACCCGGACATCATCATGATCGGCGAGATGCGCGACCTCGAGACCGCGCGCATCGCGATCCAGTCCGCGCTCACCGGCCACCTGGTGCTGTCGACGCTGCACACCAACAACGCCGCCGGCGGCATCACCCGCATGCTCGACATGGGCGTCGAGGACTATCTGCTGACCTCGACCATCAACGGCATCCTCGCCCAGCGCCTGGTGCGCCGGCTCGAGCCCACGCACGCCGAGCGCTACCCGGCCTCGCCGGAAGAGATCGCGAAGTTCGACCTGCGGCGCTTCCAGCCCGAGGGCGAGATCTTCCTGTACCGCCCGCGCGGTTCGGCGATCGCGCCCACCGGCTACCTGGGCCGCACCACCATCGTCGAGTTCCTGGTGATGGACGACGCCCTGCGCCGCGCGGTGATGCGCCACGCCGGCATGGGTGAACTCGAACAGCTCGCGCGCGAGGCCGGCATGCAGACCATGTACGAGGACGGCATCCGCAAGGCGCTGGCCGGCCAGACCACGATCGAGGAAGTCCTGCGCGTCACCGAGGACGCCTGATCATGCCGCTGTACCGCTACAAGGCCCTCAACGCGCGCGGCGAGACGCTCGAAGGCCAGATGGAGGCGGGCAGCGACGCCGAGGTGGTGCTGCGCCTGCAGGAGCAGGGCCACCTGCCGGTGGAGGCGAAGCTGGCCAGCGAAGGCGGCGGCGGAAGCAGCCTGAAGACGCTGTTCAAGCCCAAGGCGTTTTCCGGCGAGCGGCTGGTGCAGTTCACCCAGCAGCTGGCGACCCTGCTCGGCGCCGGCCAGCCGCTCGACCGCGCGCTGACCATCCTGCTCGACCTGCCCGAGGACGAAGCCGCCCGGCGCACCATCGCCGACGTGCGCGACCAGGTGCGCGGCGGCACTTCGCTGTCGGCCGCGCTGGAGCGCCAGCACGGCACTTTCTCGCGCCTGTACATCAACATGGTCCGCGCCGGCGAGGCCGGCGGCACCCTGCAGGACACGCTGCAGCGCCTGGCCGACTACCTGGAGCGCTCGCGCGCGCTGCGCGGCCGGGTCATGAACGCGCTGATCTATCCCGTCATCCTGATCGTGATGGTGGGCCTGGCGCTGCTGTTCCTGCTCGGCTACGTGGTGCCGCAGTTCGGCGTGATGTACGAGAGCCTGGACGCGGAGCTGCCGTTCTTCACGAAGATCGTGCTCGGCCTGGGCGAATTCGTGCGCGACTGGTGGATCGTGCTGCTGGCGGTGCCCTCGCTGGCGGCGCTGTGGTTCGACCGCCGCCTGCGCGATCCCGCCTTCCGCGCCCGCTTCGACGAATGGATCCTGGGCCGCAAGCTCGCCGGCGGCCTGGTCGCGCGCATCGAGACCGCACGCCTGGCCCGCACCCTGGGCACGCTGCTGAAGAACGGCGTGCCGCTGATCGCCGCCATGGCGATCGGCCGCAACGTGCTCGGGAACCGCGCGCTCGCCGCCGATGTCGAAGCCGCGGGCGAGGAGGTCAAGAACGGCGTCGCGCTGTCCACGGCACTGGCGCGCAACAAGCGCTTTCCCCGGCTGGCGCTGCAGATGGTGCAGGTCGGCGAGGAGTCCGGCGCGCTCGACGCGATGCTGCTCAAGACCGCCGACACCTTCGAGGCCGAGACCGGCCAGGCGCTGGACCGCATGCTGGCCGCGCTGGTCCCGGTGATCACCCTGCTGCTGGCGGTGGTGGTCATGGTGGTGATCCTGGCGGTGCTGGTGCCGATCTACGACCTCACCAATGTCATAGGCTAGGGGCATGCCCGGCCCGCGCGGCCTCCCACACTTTCCAGTCAGGCAGGAATCCATGCACAAGCGTCCGCTCAACCGTTCCCCCCGTCCCTCCGCGCAGGGCGGCTTCAGCCTCATCGAGATCATCGTGGTGGTGGTGCTCATGGGCGGCATCGTGGCCTTCGCGGCCTCGCGCATCCTCGGCGGCGGCGACCGCGCCAAGGTCAACCTTGCGCGCGCGCAGGTGCAGACCCTGGCCGAGAAGGTCAGCCAGTTCGAGATGGACACCGGCACCCTGCCCGGCGCGCTGTCGGACCTGGTGAACGCCCCGGGGGGCGCGGCCGGCTGGCTCGGCCCCTACGCCAAGGCAGCCGACCTCAACGACCCCTGGAACACGCCCTTCGAATACCGCGTGCCCGGCGACGCCGGCCCCTACGACATCGTCAGCTACGGCGCCGACCGCAAGCCCGGCGGCGAGAGCGTGAACGCGGACATCCGCTACGAATAAGGGCGGGCCGCCATGAACGCCGGGCGCGGCGGAAGGCGCCGCTCCGGCGGCTTCTCGCTGCTGGAGCTGCTGCTGGTGATGGTGCTGATCGCCGCGACCGGCGTGCTGGCCGCCGGCGTGCTCGGCGGCGGCTTCGCGCGCATGGAGCTGCGCGGCAACGCCCGCGACATCGTCACCCAGCTGCGCTACGCGCGCGCCCGCGCGCTGGCCACCGGCACGCCGCAGACCTTCGCCATCGATCCCGCCGCCCACGCCTGGCAGGGCGCGGACGGGCGCAGCGGCGAGGTGCCGGAGTCGCTGGGCATCCATTTCACCGGCGCGCGCGAGGTGCAGCCGGCCGACGGCGTCGGCGCGATCGTGTTCTTCGGCGACGGCGCGTCCACCGGCGGCCGCGTGCAGCTCAGCCGCGGCCGCGCGGCCTTCGACATCGACGTGGCCTGGCTGACCGGCGAGGTGACGATGCACCGGGCGGAGGCGCGGCCATGAGCGCCCGCCACCAGCGCGGCTACACCCTGATCGAGGTCCTGGTCGCGTTCACCGTGCTGGCGCTGGCGCTGACCTTCCTGCTCGGCACGCTGTCCGGGTCCACCCGCCAGGTGCGCTGGTCGGCCGACGCCGGGCGCGCCTCGCTTCACGCGCAGTCGCTGCTGGCCGACATCGGCGTGGGCGAGGCGCTGGTGCCGGGCCGCGACGAGGGCGAGCTGGAGGACGGCCGCTACCGCTGGCGGCTGGAAGTGGCGCCGTGGCTCGATCCCCTGCAACCGGCGGCGCCGCTGCAGGATCCCTTCGCCGCGCAGCTGCTGCACCTGCAGCTGGAACTGACCTGGGGCGAGGGCGGGCCGGCGCAGCGGCTGGTGGTGGAATCGCTGCGGCTGGTGCAGCCCGAACCGGGCGACGGGCCATGAACCGCGCCCGCGCCGCCGCCGGCTTCACCCTGATCGAGGTCCTGCTGGCGACGGTGCTGCTGGCCGCCGGCCTGGCGCTGGGCTTCGGCACCCTGCGCGCCGCGACCGCCACCGTCGACCGCGGCGAGGCCATCGCCGCGCGCACCGAGCGCATGCGCGCGGTCGAAGGCTTCCTGCGCCGCCGCCTCGCCGCCGCGCAGCCCATCGCCTTCGCGCAGGACGAAAGCAACGGCGGCGCGCTGCGCTTCGTCGGCGAATCCGACCGCATCCGGTTCGTCGCCGACCTGCCCAGCTACCTCGGCCGCGGCGGCCCGCACCTGCACGACATCGCCGTGTACGACGTCGACGGCGGCGAGGCGCTGGCGGTGACGTTCGAGCTGGTGCTCGCCGGCGAGACCATCGTGGAGGACGAGCCGCGGCCGCCCGAGCCGCTGGTCGAAGGCCTGACCGGCCTGCGCATCCGCTACCGCGGCCTCGACGAGGAGGGCCTGACCGACTGGCTGGATGCCTGGGAGTCCTACGAACAGCTCCCGCTGCAGGTGTCGATCGAGATCGAGAGCCAGGACGGCGGCGCGTGGCCGGCCCTGGTGGTCGCGCTGCCGCAGGCGGCGAGCGCGCCGGAGTTCGGCAGCGGGCGCGCCAGCCGGCTGGGCCCCCGCGTGGGGCGCGGGATCGCGCCGGGCGGCCGCTCCGGCACGAATGGCGGCGCGCGCAACCGGCTGCGCGACGCGCGGGGCCGCCGCTGATGGCCGCGCAGCGGGGCGCGGCCCTGGTGATCGTGATGTGGCTGGTGGCGCTGCTGACGGCGCTGGTCGGCGCGTACGCCGCCAGCGCCCGCATCGAATACATGCAGGGACGTGGACTGCACGGCGCGGTCGTCACCGAGTCGGCCGCGCGCGCGGGCCTGGAGTACGCGATGGTGCGGGTGCAGGCCGGCCAGCCGGAGTTCGCGTGGGTGCCCGACGGCCGCCCCTACCGCTGGGCCTTCGGCGCGGCGGAGGTGGAGGTCCGCATCGTCGACGAGTCCGGCAAGGTCGACCTCAACGCCGTCGATGCCGGCCTGCTCGGTTCGCTGTTCCGGGTGCTGGGGGCCGAGGAGGGCCGGGCCGACGCGGTGGCGGCGGCGATCGTCGACTGGCGCGACGGCGACGAGTTCACCCAGCCGATGGGCGGCGCCGAGGATCCCCAGTACGCGGCGGCAGGCCTGCCCTACGGCGCCAAGGACGCGCCGTTCGAGACCGTGGCCGAGGTCGAGCAGGTGCTGGGGATGGACCGCGCGCTGTTCGAGGCGGCGGTGCGCCACCTCACCGTGTTCAGCGGCATGCCGCAGCCCGACGCGCGCTTCGCCAGCGGCGAAGTGCTGCAGGCGCTGGGCACTGATCCGGCGCTGTTGCTGCAGCAGCGCGAAGCCGGTGACGGGCTTGCCCCGGACCTCGTGGGCGCCGGCAGCGGCACGTATAGTATCGCCAGCCGCGCGCGGCTCGCCGATGGCCGCCAGGCCGTGTTGCGGGCGGTAGTACGCGCGGGTGGGGGCGGATTGCCGGGGTCGGCATATGTTCCGCTGGCATGGGAAGAAGGAGCCACGCCGCGCTGATGGGCACCGTAGAGGACACCGCCGGTTCACCGCGTCGCGCGGGCCCCGCCATCGCCGGGCCCGGCGCCGCGCTGCGCCCGCGCCTGGCCGGCTTCTGGCGCTGGTGGACCCAGGCCCTGGCCACCTGGCTGCCGCAGCGCCTGCGCGAGCTGTTCGGCCTCGCCCGTGAGCGCCTGCTGCTGCAGTCCGCGGGCGATGGCCTGGTGCTGTCGATCGAGGGTCCGGGCGGCGTGCGCCGCATCGCCGAGCTGCCGGCGCTGTCCTCCAGCGCGGACGACCCGCTGGCACCGCTGCTCGCCCAGCGCGTGACCAGCCTGCCGCGCTGGCTGCTGCTGCCCGCCGGCGCCACCCTGCGCCGCCGCCTGCCGCTGCCGGCCGCCGCCGCCGACCGGCTGCGCGAGGTGCTCGGCTTCGAGATCGAACGCCAGACCCCGTTCCCGGCGTCGGAAGTCGAATACGACGCGCGCCTCGTGGGCCGCCGCGGCGATGGCCAGGTGGACGCCGAGCTGGTGGTGGTGCCGCGGCAGGCCCTCGACGCGCGCCTGGCCGCGCTCGGTCCGCTGGCGGCCACGCTGACCGGCGTCGATGTCGAGGGCGACGAAGGCGGTGGCCGCGGCGTGAACCTGCTCCCCGGCGCCCGCCGCCACCGGCGCGCCGATCCGTGGCTGGGCTGGAACCTCGCGCTCGGCCTGGTGGCGGTGGTCGCCACCGCCGCCGCGCTGTGGCAGATCCTCGACAACCGCCGCGCCGCCGCCGACGCCTTCGAGGCCGAAGTCGCCAGCGCCGCGACCCGTGCCCGCGGCGCCTCGGCGCAGCGCCAGGCCCTGGTCGACCTGGTCGAGGGCATGGCGTTCCTGCAGTCCACGCGCGCCGCGCGCCCGACCACGGTCGAGGTCATGGACGAACTCGCGCGCCGGTTGCCCGATTCCACCTACCTCGAAAAGCTGTCGATCGAGGACACGCGCATCCTGCTGATCGGCCTCAGCAGCGAGGCGCCGGCGCTGGTGCAGCGCCTGGAGGGCTCGCCGCTGTGGCGTTCGCCGGCCCTGGCCGGTGCGCTGCAACCGGACCCGCGCAGCGGCCGCGACCGCTTCACCCTGACCGCCGAGCTGGTGGTCGCGCCGGCGGCCACCGCCGCGGCGCAGGGCAGGGAGGCCGCCAATGCGCGAAGCAATCCCTGACCGCGACCGCTGGCTGGCGCTGGCGATCCTCGCCGGCGTGCTGGCCCTGGCCTACCTGGTGCTGGTGCACCCGTGGTGGACGGCGCCGATGCTCGAGGCCGGCGAGCGCATCGAAAGCCTGCAGGAGCGCGACCTGCGCGTGCGCATGGAGCTGGCGCAGGCGCCGCAGGTGCAGACGCGGCTCGAAGAGGTGCGCGCGGTCGCCGCGCGCGTGCCCGGCTTCATGGACGAGCGCAGCGCCGAACTCGCCACCGCGGCGCTGAGCGCGCGCCTGGAAACCGCCGTGCTCGAGGCCAGCCCCGGCAACCGCAGCTGCGCGATCCGCAACCGCTCGCCGATGACCGACACCCGCCAGCAGGACCGCTTCCGCCGCGCCCTGGTGCAGGTGCGCCTGCACTGCGGCAACCCGGAGCTGGCGGCGGTGCTGCACTCGCTGGAGGACGGCTCGCCGCGCCTGTTCGTCGACAACCTCAACGTGCTCGCGCCGCGCCAGCCGTTCGGCCGCGGCGCCGGTGCGGGCACCCAGGGCGCGGGCCTGGACGTGACCTTCGACCTCTACGGCTACCTGCAGCCGCAGCCGGCCGCGGCGGGAGCCAGCGATGCGCGCTGAGACCGCGGGCGCGCGCACCTGGCTGCTCGGCGCGCTTGCGCTGTGGGCGCTGGCGACCTGGGTGCTGGGGTTGTTCGGCCTCGGCGGGCGGATCGACCGCCTGCCGCCGGATCCCGGCCTGGTGCAGCGCCTGCCGGCCGCCGCGACCGAGACCGAGGACCGCCTGGGGCCGCTGGCCCAGTACGGCGAATTCGGCGAGCGCCCGCTGTTCACCACCGACCGCCGCCCGCAGCCGTTCTTCATCAACCCGGTGGACGAGGACGCGCCGGCCGAGTTCGAGTACGTGCTGACCAGCGTGCTGCTGACCCCGGGCCTGCAGGTCGCGATCGTGCAGCCGGCCGCCGGCGGCGAGTCCGTGCGCCTGAAGGTGGGCGAATCGCCGGCGGGTGCGCAGGGCTGGCAGCTGTCGTCGATCTCGCCGCGCGGCGCCGTGTTCGACGGCCCCGAGGGCCAGCGCACGCTGGAGTTGCGCGTGTTCGACGGCATCGGCGGTGAAGCCCCCACCGCGATGGCGAGCCCGCCGCCGGCCGGGCAGGCCACGCCAGGGCGGTCGGGCGCGGGCCAGTCGCCGCCACGTCCCGCATCGACGCCGGCGGCGCCGCGCGCGGCCGCGGCCGACGCCGCGGGCGACGGCAGCCAGCCGGAGGCCGCGCCCCAGCCCGGCCAGCCGGTTCCCACCGAAGGCGACGCGCCGGCCTCGCCCGCCCCCACACCCGACACGCCGACCGCCCGCAGTGCCGACGAGCAGGTGGAGGCGATCCGCGCGCGCATCGAGGCGCGTCGCGCCCGCCTGCGCGAACAGGCCCAGCAGGGCCAGTAGCCGGACGGACTCCCAGGAATGCCCACGATGACGCCGAGATCCCAGTTCAAGCCTGCGCTCGCCGCGCTCCTCGCCACCCTGCTGGCCGCCTGCGCCTCGGTGCCGACGCCCGACGTGCGCCGCGACGCGCGCCTGCCGCAGCCCGTGTTCCAGGTCGACGGCGTGCCGCGCGACGCCGCCGCGGCAGCCGCGGCCGACGGCATCGCCGAGGAGCCTCTGGCGGGCGATCCGCGCGCGATCAAGCACCGCGGCGACGGCCGGGTGATCAACGAATCGCTGGCCGCCTCGCCGCCGCCCAATCTCGCCGGCACATCGGGTGAAGCGCGGTTCAATTTCGAAGGCGAATCGCTGCACGCCGTCGTCAAGGTGATCCTGGGCGACATGCTCGGCCAGAATTACGTGATCGCGCCGGGCGTGCAGGGTACGGTGACCCTGGCCACGCCTAGTTCGGTGAGCCCGGCCCAGGGGCTGAGCCTGCTGGAGATGGTGCTGGGCTGGAACAACGCCCGCATGATCTACGCCGACGGCCGCTACAACATCGTGCCCGCGGACGCCGCCGTGGCCAGCGGTGCGGTGCCCGCGCGCACCGGCACCGCCACCGGCGCGCGCGGCTTCGAGACCCGCGTGGTGCCGCTGCAGTACGTTTCCGCGGTCGAGATGGAGAAGGTGCTGCAGCCGTACGCGCGCCCCAACGCCATCGTCAACGTGGATGCCGGGCGCAACGTCATCACCGTCGCCGGCACCCGCCAGGAGCTCGAGAACTACCTGCGCACGATCGAGATCTTCGACGTCGACTGGCTGGCCGGCATGTCGGTGGGCGTGTTCCCGCTGGTGGCCGGCCGCGCGCCGCAGGTGGTGGCCGACCTCGAGAAGGTGTTCGGCGAAGGCAGCAATTCCCCGGTGGCTGGCATGTTCCGCTTCATGCCGCTGGACGGCGCCAACTCGGTGCTGGTGATCACCTCGCAGCCGGCCTACCTCGACCAGATCGAGCAGTGGATCGCGCGCATCGACGGTGCCGGCGGCGGCGTGCAGCTGTTCTCGTACGAGCTGAAGTACGTCACCGCCAAGGATCTGGCCGAGCGCCTGTCCGAGGTCTACAGCCGTCGCGGCGGTGGCAGCAGCGGCGGTGGCCGGCGCGGCGGCGCCTCGCTGATGCCGGGCCTGGAATCCACCGAGATCGGCGACGCCGGCATGGATGGAACGAGCAGTGCGGACATCGGTGATCGCAGCAGCGGCAGTGGCGGCGGACTGGGCGGCGGCTCGCTGTCGCTGGGCGAGCGCCAGGGCGGCGACACCTCGGTGACGCTGGAGGTCGACGGCGCCGAGGTGGGCGTGTCCGCGGTCGACGAGACCAACACCCTGCTGGTGCGCTCCACCGGCCAGGCCTGGCGCTCGATCCGCGAGGTCATCGACCGCCTGGACGTGATGCCGCTGCAGGTGCACATCGAGGCGCAGGTGGTGCAGGTCACGCTCAGCGGCGAGCTCGAGTACGGCGTCAGCTGGTTCCTCGAGCAGGGCATGGACCAGAACGGCATCGGGCCGTTCCCGGCACCCGGCGGCCCGGGCGGTGGCCCCAGCCGCTGGAGCACCCTCGGCGGCAGCATCGGTGGCGATGGCGGTGCGGGCCTGGTGTGGTCCCTGGTCAGGAACGATGCCGCGGCGATCATCAGCGCGCTCGACGAGGTGTCGGACGTGCAGATGCTGCAGACCCCGTCGATCCTGGTGCGCAACAACCACGAGGCCACGCTCAACGTCGGCGACAAGATCCCGATCTCTTCGGTCACGGTGAACCCCGGTTTCGGAGGCGACAGCTCGTACAGCCAGGTGCAGTACCTGGATACCGGCACCATCCTCAAGGTGCGCCCGCGCGTGACCAGCGACGGCACCGTGTTCCTCGACATCGTGCAGGAAGTCAGCAGTCCGCAGGGCGAGCGCGACCAGAACGGCAATGTCCGCATCAGCACCAATCGCCTGAAGACCAACGCCGTGGTGCAGAGCGGCGACACGGTGTTTCTCGCCGGCCTGATCACCGATTCCACCGAACGCGGCTCCAAGGGCCTGCCGGGTCTGAGCCGCATCCCGGTCATCGGGGGACTGTTCGGGCAACAGGTGTCCGGAACCAGGCGCAGCGAGATCCTGGTGCTGCTGACCCCGACCCTGGTCCGCAACCAGCAGGACGCGCGCAACCTCACCGACGAATACGGCCGCCGCTTCCGCGCGCTGGAGCCGCTGAACCGGGCCGCCGACTGAGCATGGCCGGCGGGGATCGCGCCGGCACGCCCGAACTGCCGGTGGTGCTGCTGCCGGTCGCGGTCGACGACGGCACGCTCGATGCCTGCCTGGCGGCACTCGATGCCGGCACGCCCGCAGGCACGCGCGTGTGGCTGGCCGATGACGCGCAGGCCGGGCCGCGCGGCCTGGCGATCATCGAACGCTGGCTCGAGCGCACGCCGCTGCGCGCGGAATACACGCGCAGGCAGCGGCCGCTGGGCGAGGTCGCGCATCTCGACGAGGTGCTCGCGGCCTGCGGCGACGCCGACGTGATCGTGCTCGCGCCCGACGCCGTGCCGGGTCCGGGCTGGGCCCGGCAGCTCGCCGCCTGCGCCGCGCGCGACGGCTCCATCGCCACGGCCACGCCCTGGTGCAACGCCGGCGAGGCCGCGGCCTGGCCGGCCTGCGGCGAAGTGGCGCCGCAGCCCGACGGCGCTGGACTCGCACGCCTGGCGCGGGCCGCGGAGACCATGCCGCAGCTGCATCCAGAGCTTCCCGCAGCGATCGACCATGCGGTGTTCATCCGCGGCCGCGCGCGGGCGAAGGCCGGCGGCCTGGATGCCGCCAGCTACGCGTCCTGGTATGCCGCCCTGATCGATCTTTCGCTGCGCATGGCCGGCCTGGGCTGGCGCAACGCGCTGTGCGAGACCGCCTTCGTCGCGCGCAGGGGCGAGGGCGGGCCGGCCGACGGCGATCTCGAGGCGCTGGCGGCGCGCTGGCCGGCCTGGCCGCCGCGGCTGGCGCGGTTCCTGATGCACGATCCGCTCGCGGACTGCCGCACGGCGCTGGCGCAGCGCCTGGACGGCATCGACCCGCCCGCGCAGCACGAGCTGTTCGCGCCATGAGCGGCGACGGCATCGCCGCCATCGTGGTCAGCCACGAGAGCGCGTCCAGCATCGACGCCTGCCTGTCGAGGCTGCGCGCCGCGGCCGGCGTCAGCGCCATCCGCGTCGTCGACAACGCCTCCAGCGACGACACCCTGGCCGTGGTCCAGCGGCACGCGCTGGCCGATGCGCGCCTGCGCTTCATCGCCAATCCCGACAATCCCGGCTTCGCCACAGCCTGCAACCAGGGCGCGGCCGACAGCGACGCGCCTTGGCTGGCCTTCGTCAATCCCGACTGCATGGTCGAGCCGGACACCTTCGTGCGGCTGCTGGCGCACGCACGCCGACTGGCGGGCGAGGCGCTGCTGGGCGCCGACCTGGTGGACGAGGCCGGCGTGCGCGACGGTGCCGCGCGCCGCAACGATCCCGAGTTCGCCGCGATGCTGCGCGGGCCCTGGCGCGCGGGCCGCGGCCGGCCACTGGACGTGGCGGTGGAAGAAGCCGTCGCGCTGCAGCCGGTGGAGGCGGTGTCGGGCGCGCTGATGCTGATGCCGCGCGCGCTGTTCGAGCGCATCGGTGGCTTCGATGCCGGTTATCGCCTGCACGCCGAAGACCTTGACCTGTGCCGGCGCGCGCGCCTGGCCGGCGCCACGGTCGCGGTCGCCAACGACGTGCGCGTGCTGCACCTGCGCGGGGTGTCCTCGCGCTCGCGGCCGTTCTTCGTGGAATGGCACAAGCACCGCGGGCTGTGGCGCTACTTCAGCCGCTTCGAAGCACCGGCGCGCGGCCCCGCCGTGCGCGCCGGCGTGTGGCTCGCGATCTGGGCACACTGGCTTTCACGGCTGCCGCGGATACTGGGCGACGCCTTCCGCACCGGCACGCCATGATTCGCTCGCTGCTCGACACCGACCTGTACAAGTTCACGATGATGCAGGCGGTGCTGCATCGCTACCCGGCCGCGCAGGTGCGCTACCGCTTCCGCTGCCGCTCGCCCGGCGTCGACCTGGCGCGGCACATCGACACGGTGTCGGACGCGATCGACGCGCTGTGCGCGCTGCGCTTCACGCCCGACGAGCTCGAGTGGCTGCGCGGCCTGCGTTTCATCAAGCCGGACTTCGTCGACTTCCTCGGCCTGTTCCGCCTCGACCGCCGCCACGTGCGGCTGGAGCGCAGCGACGACGAGCAGGGCGGGCTGTCGTTGGTCGTGGAAGGGCCGTGGCTGCACACGATCCTGTTCGAGGTGCCGCTGCTGGCCATCGTCAGCGAGGCCTGGTCGGTGGGTGAGCATGGTCCGGCCGACGAGGCCGAAGGGCTGCGCCGACTGCAGGCCAAGGTCGACCGCATCGACGCCGCGGTCGGCTACGAGGACTGCCGCATCACCGATTTCGGCACCCGCCGCCGCTACTCGCAGGCCTGGCAGGACCGGCTGGTGCCGCGGCTGGCGGAGCTGCTGGGGCCGAAGTTCGCCGGCACCAGCAACGTCGACATCGCCCGCCGGCACGGGCTGGTGCCGCAGGGCACGATGGCGCACGAGTGGCTGCAGGCGCACCAGGCGCTGGGTCCGCGCCTGCGCGATTCGCAGAAGGCCGCGTTCGAGGCCTGGGCGCAGGAGTACCGCGGCGACCTCGGCATCGCGCTCACCGACGTGATCGGGCTGGAGGCCTTCCTGCGCGACTTCGACCTCTACTTCTGCAAGCTGTTCGACGGCATGCGCCACGACTCCGGCGACCCCTTCGAATGGGGCGAGCGCATGCTGGCGCACCTCGAGGCGATGCGGATCGATCCGCGCACGCGCACCCTGGTCTTCAGCGATGGCCTGGACGTGGAGCAGGTGATGCGCCTGTACGCGCGCTTCCGCGGCCGCTGCCGCACCTCGTTCGGCATCGGCACCAACCTCACCAACGACACCGGCCCGAAGGCGCTGCAGATCGTGCTGAAGATGGTGGCCTGCAACGGCCAGCCGGTGGCCAAGCTCAGCGACTCGCCCGGCAAGACCATGGTCGACGACGAGGGCTACCTGCGCTACCTGCGCCAGGTGTTCGAGGTCGCGCAGCCTGCAGCGGATCGCGGCGACGCTCCACTGTAGGAGCAGCTACAGCTGCGACCCGGGAACCGATCAGAGCGCGTTTGGTGCCGACGTCGGCAGCCGTGGCTATCGCAGCTATAGCTGCTCCTGCAGGAGCGGGCGGTCGGCGGCTTCAGCGCGGCGGGATCTCGGCGCGGTGGGGTTCGAACAGGCTGTCGCCTTCGGGGCTGACCACCACCACGCCCGGCTCGAGCGCGCTGATGGTGGCATTGCCGACCAGCTTGGTGCCCATCGGGAAATCGGCCACCGGCGTCCATTGGCCGTCGACTTCGCGCAGCACATAGCCGCTGCGATCGAAGTAGTTGCCGCCGCCGCCGCAGCCTTCCATGGTGTAGAGCAGCAGCGCCTCGTCCCCGGGCCGGCCGTCCAGGTCGAGCATGAACAGGCGCTCGCCCTCGGGGTAGGTGCCGCATTCGCGCTCGCGGCCGGTCTCGTCGACCAGGCGGCGCGCCGCGTCGCGCAGCGCGGGCGTGGCCGGGCGCGCATCGCGGCGCACGCGCGCCAGCGCGGCACCGCTGAAGTCGAAGTACTGCGTCTCCTCGGCGTCGCTGCCGGGCGTGGCGGCCATCTCGTCGGTGGCCGGTTCGGCCGCGGCGGTGGGGTCGCCGGTGCCGGGGATGAGGTCCGGAGCAGGGGAGGGAGCGGCGGAGGGCGCGGTCGGCGCGTCGGTGCTGGCAGCCAGAGGGGCGTCGCTGCCGGCGGCGACCGGTGCTGCGGCCTGCCCACAGCCGGCAAGGAAAAGGACGAGGGCGAGGGGCAATGGGAGACGGGTCATCGGCGTCCTTCCGGTCCGGGATTCGCGGGCAGGATAGCGGCGCGGCGTGATGCGCATGGCAAACGGGCGCGCCGGCCTGCGGCGCGCGGCGGCGGGGCGGTCGTCAGTCGCGGCGCGCGGCGTCGAGGGTGTCGCGCAGCGCGCGTGCGGCCCGCGCCGCGGCCTCCGCGTAGTCGTCGCCCGCCGACGCGTACAGGATCGCCCGCGACGAGCTGACCATCAGCCCGGTGCCGTCGGCGGCGCGCGCGTTGCGCACCACGGCCTCCGCATCGCCGCCCTGGGCGCCCACGCCGGGCACCAGCAGCGGCATGTCGCCGACGATGGCGCGCACCTCGCGCAGCTGCTCCGGCCAGGTCGCCCCGACAACGAGCGCCACGTTGCCGTGGCCGTTCCACTCGCGCGCCGCGGTTTCGGCGACGTGCTGGTAGAGCGGCCGCGCCGGGCCCGTGTCGCCGTCACGCTGCACGGCAAGGTCCTGCAGGTCCGCGCCGCCGGGGTTCGAGGTGCGGCACAGCACCACCACGCCGCGGTCGGCGCGCTCGAGGAACGGCTGCAGCGAATCACCGCCGAGATACGGATTGGCCGTCACCGCGTCGGCGGCATAGCGGTCGAAGGCCTCGGCCGCATAGCGCTGCGCGGTCGAGCCGATGTCGCCGCGCTTGGCATCCAGGATCACCGGCACGCCGGGATGCACCGAATGGATGTGCGCCACCAGCCGCTCCAGCGCATCCTCGGCGCCCAGCGCCGCGAAATGTGCGATCTGCGGCTTGAACGCGCAGGCGAACTCCGCCGTCGCATCGACGATGTCGCGGCAGAACCCGAACACCGCGTCCGCGTCGCCGGCGAAACGCCGCGGAAACTTCGCCGGCTCCGGATCCAGCCCCACGCACACCAGCGATCCAGAGGCGTCCCAGCGCTGGCGGAGTTGCTGCATGAAGGTCATGGGAGTTCCTTTTTTGCCACGGATTTACGCGGATCGAGGCGGATTTGCACGGATAGGGCGAAAAGCGCTTTTTTCCACGGATGACGCGGATCCTGCCGAGGCAGGATTGATGCGTGGAACAACTGAAAGAACTGCTTCAGAGCGCGGGGTCGGTCCTGGCCACGATCGGATCCGTGTCATCCGTGCAATCCACGTCATCCGTGGCCAGGCTTTTTCCTTTCCCGCTCTATCCGTGCAAATCCGCCTCGATCCGCGTAAATCCGTGGCAAAGCTTTTGCTGCTTTTCCTTACTTCAGCGCCTTGAACCGCAGGCGGTGCGGGCCCGCGTCGTCGCCCAGGCGGCGCTTCTTGTCTTCCTCGTACTCGCGGTAGTTGCCCTGGAAGAACTCGACGTGGCTGTCGCCCTCGAACGCCAGGATGTGGGTCGCGATGCGGTCCAGGAACCAGCGGTCGTGGCTGATCACGAAGGTGTTGCCCGGGAACTCCAGCAGCGCGTCTTCGAGCGCGCGCAGGGTCTCGATGTCGAGGTCGTTGGACGGTTCGTCGAGCAGCAGCACGTTGCCGCCCTGCAGCAGGGTCTTGGCCAGGTGCAGGCGGCCGCGCTCGCCGCCCGACAGCGTGCCGACCATCTTCTGCTGGTCCTGGCCCTTGAAGTTGAAGCGGCCGATGTAGGCGCGCGACTGGATCTCGATGCCGTTGATGTTGAGGATGTCGGCACCGCCCGACACTTCCTGGAAGACGTTGTGGTTGCCCTCCAGCTTGTCGCGGCTCTGGTCGACGTAGGCGATGTTGACCGTCGGGCCCATCTCGATCGAACCCGAGTCCGGCGTCTCCTGCCCGGTGATCATCTTGAACAGCGTCGACTTGCCGGCGCCGTTGGGGCCGATGATGCCGACGATGGCGCCCGGCGGCACCAGGAAGCTCAGGTTGTCGATCAGCAGGCGGTCGCCGAAGCTCTTGGAGACGTTCTTGAACTCGATCACCTTGCTGCCCAGGCGCTCGCCCGGCGGGATGAAGATCTCGTTGGTCTCCTGGCGCTTCTGGTAGTCGACCGACTGCAGCTCCTCGATGCGCGCCAGACGCGCCTTGCCCTTGGAGCGGCCACCCTTGGCGTTCGAGCGCGCCCACTCCAGCTCCTTGGCGATCGCCTTCTGGCGCGCCTTCTCGCCGGCTTCCTCGCGCTTGAGGCGGTCTTCCTTCTGCACCAGCCAGTCGGTGTAGTTGCCCTTCCACGGAATGCCGCGGCCGCGGTCGAGTTCGAGGATCCACTCGGCGGCGTTGTCGAGGAAGTAGCGGTCGTGGGTCACCGCCACCACGGTGCCGGTGTAGCGGGCCAGGAACTGCTCCAGCCACTCCACCGATTCGGCATCGAGGTGGTTGGTGGGTTCGTCGAGCAGCAGCATGTCGGGCTTCTGCAGCAGCAGGCGGCACAGCGCCACGCGACGCTTCTCGCCGCCGGACAGGTTGGCGATCTTCGCGTCCCACGGCGGCAGGCGCAGCGCATCGGCGGCCACTTCCAGCTGGTTTTCCAGGGTGTGGGCGTCGCCGGCGGCGAGGATCGCCTCCAGGCGCTCCTGTTCCTTGGCCAGGGCGTCGAAGTCGGCGCCTTCCTCGGCGTAGGCGGCATAGACCTCGTCCAGGCGGGCCTGCGCCTGCAGCACCTCGCCCACGCCTTCCTCGACCGACTCGCGCACGGTCTTTTCCGGATCCAGCTGCGGCTCCTGCGCCAGGTAGCCGACCTTGATGCCCGGCTGCGGGCGGGCCTCGCCGCTGAAGTCGGTGTCGACGCCGGCCATGATCTTCAGCACCGTCGACT
Organism: Luteimonas padinae; assembly: GCF_014652935.1. Lineage (GTDB taxonomy): Bacteria > Pseudomonadota > Gammaproteobacteria > Xanthomonadales > Xanthomonadaceae > Luteimonas > Luteimonas padinae. The sequence goes on from NZ_BMZT01000010.1 coordinate 83,818, forward strand.
TGCCCGCGCCGTTCAGGCCCAGCAGGCCGATCTTGGCGCCGGGGAAGAACGACAGCGAGATGTCCTTGATGATCTGGCGCTTCGGCGGGACCGTCTTGGACACGCCGTTCATGGTGTAGATGTATTGCGACATGGGAGCTCCGGTGCAGCGTGGCCGCCGCCCGGGCGGCGGCCAAGGGCGGAAGACGGCGGATGGGATGCACCGATTATAAGGCTTCGAGGGCCGGGCCGAGGCGCTCGTCCGGCCGTGAAATGAACGGATCCGGGGGCTGCGCGCCCAAGGCGGACGGGTAACGCGGTGGTTCAGCCGGCGCGCGGGATAGTCGCTTCACAGCCCCTCCACCGGAGAGTCGTGATGAACCCGATCCGCACCCTTGGACTTGCCGCCCTCGCGCTTGCGCTCGGAGTCGCCTTTGCGGCTCCGGCCGAGGCGCGCGACAACCACCGCCGCGGGCATGACCGCGGCCATTCCAGCCAGGAGTGGCGCCGCGGCGACTACCGGCGCGACCACCGACGCGACCATCGCCAGGCGCGACGCGATGACCACCGCCGGCATGACCGCCGCGACCGCTACGACCGCTACGACCGCCGCCACGACCGCCGCCACGACCGCCGCGATGTCCGGGTGGTGTACGCGCCGCCGCCGCGGGTGGTGGTGCGCCACCGCGGCCCGCCGCCGTGGGCCCGTGGCCACCACTACCGCCACGCGGGCTACGCCCCGACCTACGTCGTGAACGACTACGGCCCGTACGGCCTGCGCCACCCGCCGCGCGGCTACCACTGGCGCCGCAGCGATGCCGGCGACTTCCTGCTGGTGGCCATCGCCACCGGCATCATCGCCGACGTGATCCTGGGGCGGTGAACCTGGGGCGCTGAGTTCCGCCAGCGGACGTCCCGGGATCGGGGGGCGGGCTACAATGGCCCGTCCCCTTTTCTTTTGGCCAGGAGCCGGCATGTTCCCGCGCGACGCACGCATCGAAGCCTACGACCCCGAGCTGGCCGCGGCGATCGCCGCCGAGACCCGCCGCCAGGAAGACCACGTCGAGCTGATCGCGAGCGAGAACTACGCCAGCCCGCGGGTCATGGAGGCCCAGGGCAGCCAGCTCACCAACAAGTACGCCGAGGGGTATCCCGGCAAGCGCTATTACGGCGGCTGCGAGCACGTGGACGTCGCCGAGCAGCTGGCGATCGACCGGGTGAAGCAGCTGTTCGGCGCCGACTACGCCAACGTCCAGCCGCATTCCGGTTCGCAGGCCAACCAGGCCGTCTACTTCGCGCTGCTCCAGCCCGGCGACACCATCCTCGGCATGAGCCTGGCCCACGGTGGCCACCTCACCCACGGCGCCAAGGTCAACGCCAGCGGCAAGCTGTTCAACGCGGTGCAGTACGGCGTCAACGATGAAGGCCTGATCGACTACGACGAGGTCGAGCGCCTGGCGGTGGAACACAGGCCGAAGATGGTGGTGGCCGGCTTCAGCGCGTATTCGCAGAAGATCGACTGGGCGCGCTTCCGCGCCATCGCCGACAAGATCGGCGCGTATCTGTTCGTCGACATGGCCCACGTCGCCGGCCTGGTGGCCGCGGGCGTGTACCCGAACCCGGTGCCGCACGCGCACGTGGTCACCTCGACCACCCACAAGACGCTGCGCGGCCCGCGCGGCGGCATCATCGTCGGCAGCCGCGCGGCGATGGGCGAGCACGCCGACGACATCACCAAGAAGCTGCAGTCGATCGTGTTCCCGGGCATCCAGGGCGGCCCGCTGATGCACGTCATCGCGGCCAAGGCCGTGGCCTTCAAGGAGGCGCTGGAGCCCGCGTTCGCGGACTACCAGCGGCAGGTGGTGAAGAACGCGCAGGCGATGGCGAAGGTGATCATCGACCGCGGCTACCGGATCGTGTCCGGCGGCACCGAGAACCACCTGATGCTGGTCGACATGATCGGCAAGGGTGTCACAGGCAAGGCGGCCGAAGAGGCCCTGGGCCGCGCCAACATCACCGTCAACAAGAACGCGGTGCCCAACGACCCGCAGAAGCCCTTCGTGACCTCGGGCCTGCGCCTGGGCACGCCGGCGGTGACCACCCGCGGCTACACCGAGGCCGACTGCATCGAGCTGGCGGGCTGGATCTGCGACGTGCTGGACGCGCCGGCGGACGAAGCGGTGATCGAGGCGGTGCGCGGCAAGGTCGTGGCCCAGTGCCGGCGCCTGCCGGTCTACGGCTGATGCGCGCGCGCGCCAGCGCGCCGGCCCGCTGCGCCGGCGAGCCCCGGCACACGGCCTTCCTGCCGCCGTTCACCCACGCCATCTGACGCCGCGCAGCGATGCATTGCCCCTTCTGCCAGCACGTGGATACCCGGGTCATCGATTCGCGCGTGAGCGACGATGGCGCGACGATCCGCCGCCGGCGCGAGTGCGAGGCCTGCGGCGAGCGCTTCTCGACGCTCGAGACGATCGAGCTGAAGCTTCCGGCGATCATCAAGTCCGACGGGCGTCGCGACCAGTTCGACGTCCGCAAGCTGCGCCAGAGCTTCGAGCGCGCGCTGCACAAGCGCCTGGTGTCGGAGGAGCAGATGGAGGCCGCGGTGCGCGCGGTGATCCACCAGCTGCGCATGACCACCGAGCGCGAGCTCGCCTCGCGGCGCGTCGGCGAATTCGTGATGGCCGAGCTGCGCAAGCTCGACCATGTCGCCTACGTGCGCTTCGCCTCGGTCTACCGCTCGTTCCAGGACGTGGCCGACTTCCGCGAGGAACTCGACCGGCTCGAGCGCGACCTGCCCGGCGACGGCCAGCTGCCGCTGCTCGGCGGCGAGGTCGTGGCCTTCGAAACCCCGCCCGGCAAGGGCCGGAAGCGTTGACGCGATGAGCGGGCCGGGCGAGCCAGGGCGTCATTCGAGGCCGCAGGCGCACGAGGTGCTGTGCCGCGCCCTGGTGCTGTTCAGCGTGGCCGCGCGCGCCGCGATGGAGGCCGATGCCGCGCGCCGCGATGCCGCGGACTGGCAGGTGCGGATGCTGGCGTGGCTGGAGCGCACCGGGCTGGACCGGGCGCTGGAGCCGGACGAGGCCCGCCTGCTGCAGGCGCCCCCCGGCAGCCTGGGCGACGCCGACGTCCGCGACGCGAGCTGGCGTGCCGAAGGCGTGTACGTGCTGGCCTGGGCGCTGGGCGCGCATCCGCCGCTGGCGCATGACCGGCTGGCCGATCCGAACGAACTCGCCGGCCCGCTGCGCTTCCTCGACGACGCGGCGCTGGACGGCGAGGAGGCCCCCAGCCTGCGCGCCGAGCACGAGGTCGACGGCTTCCTGGCGCGCCAGCTGGCCGTGCACTGGCGCCTGCGCGAATACTCGCTGCGCCCGGGACCGATGGACTTCGCCGCGGTCGTCGCCAGCGGCGGCTGGGCGCGCCTGGACATCGATGCCGCCGCGCTCCTCGACGGCGACCTCGCCATCGACGGCGACACCATCGATTGCGCCGAGCCCGACGCGATCGCCCGCTGCACCAGCATCGCCAGCGAGCGCCATCGCGCCGCGAGCTGGCTGGCCGGTGCCGACCCCGTCTACTCCAGAGTGGAAAACATCACCTGATGCAGGGCCATTCCGAAACCGACCACGTGATGATGGCGCGCGCGCTGCGGCTGGCCGAGCGCGGCGCCTGGACCACGAAGCCCAACCCGATGGTGGGCTGCGTGCTGGCCCACGGCAGCGACGTGGTGGGCGAGGGCTGGCACCAGCGCCAGGGCGGGCCGCATGCCGAAGTGTTCGCGCTCGAGGCCGCGGGCGACCGCGCGCGCGGCGCCACCGCCTACGTCACGCTGGAACCCTGCGCGCACACCGGCCGCACCGGGCCGTGCGCCGATGCGCTGGTCGCCGCGGGCGTGTCGCGGGTGGTCGCGGCCATGCGTGATCCCTTCCCGCAGGTCGATGGCAGCGGCTTCGAACGCCTGCGCGCCGCCGGCATCGAGGTCTCGCACGGCCTGATGGAAGCGGCTGCGCAGGCGCTCAACCGCGGCTACGTCTCGCGCGTGGTGCGCGGCCGGCCGTGGCTGCGGGTGAAGCTGGCGATGAGCCTGGACGGCCATACCGCGCTGGCCAGCGGCGAGTCGAAGTGGATCAGCGGCGAGGCCTCGCGCCGCGACGTGATGCGCTGGCGCGCGCGGGCCGGGGCGCTGCTGACCGGCTCCGGCACGGTGATGGCCGACGACCCGCAGCTGACCGTGCGCCTGGACGACGACGCGGACTTCGTGCCGCCGCTGCGCGTGGTGCTCGATCCCGGCCTGGCCACGGTCGCGCGCGGCCGCGTGCGCGAGGGCGATGCGCCCACGCTGTACGTGCACGCCGCCAACGCCAAGCCGCCGCGGGAACTCGGCAGCGACCGGGTCGCGGTGCCGGCGCAGGGCAACGCGCTCGACCTGCACGCCGTGCTGCGGATGCTGGCCGAGCGCGGCATCAACGAGGTGCAGGTCGAGGCCGGCGCCACGCTCGCCGGTGCGTTCATGCGCGCCGGGCTGGTCGACGAGGTGCTGCTGTACATGGCGCCGGTGCTGCTGGGCGCGCAGGCGCGTCCGCTGTTCGCCGGCCTCGACATCCACGACATGACGCAGCGGATGGCGCTGCGGATCGAAGACATCGTCAGCGTCGGAGACGACCTGCGCCTGCGCCTGGTGCCCGCGCAGCCGTCGGGCGACGCCGGCGCGGCAGGATAGGACGGCCATGTTCACCGGAATCATCGAAGCCGTCGGCCGCCTGGCCGGCACTGAAGCCCGCGGCGGCGACGCGCGCCTGCGCATCCACGTCGGCACGCTGCCCTTCGCCGACGCGAAGCTTGGCGAAAGCGTCGCGGTCAACGGCGTCTGCCTGACCGTGGTCGCGTTCGACGCGGAGCACTTCGAGGCCGACGCCTCCAACGAGACCCTGGCATTGACCACGCTGGGCGGCCTGCGCGAGGGCGCGCCGCTCAACCTCGAGCGCGCGATGCTGCCCACCGACCGCCTCGGCGGCCATCTGGTCAGCGGCCACGTCGACGGCGTCGGCCGCGTGCTCGAGGCGCGCGAGGACGCGCGTGCGCAGCGCTGGCGCTTCGCGATGCCGCCGGCGCTGGCGAAGTACGTGGCGCAGAAGGGTTCGATCTGCGTCGATGGCGTCAGCCTCACCGTCAATGCCGTGGACGATGCCGCCTTCGAGGTCGCGCTGGTGCCGCACACGGTCGCGCACACCGCGTTTTCCGCCACGCGCGTGGGTGATCCGGTGAACCTCGAGGTGGATCTGGTTGCGCGCTATCTGGAGCGGTTGCGCAGCGTATCGTGAAGGGCGCCGCCGTCTTTGCCTCCCAAGCGGAGCGGTTGTGGCTGCGGACGGTCTGTTGGCAGGGCTGGTCGCAGCTGTAGCTGCTCCTACGGAACAAGCTCCACGTTCTTTCCCGAATTCAACAGGTTGCAGCCCGCCATGCCCTTTGCCCCCATCCCCGAACTGCTCGAAGAGCTCCGCGCCGGCCGCATGGTCGTCATCGTCGACGACGAGGACCGCGAGAACGAAGGCGACCTGATCATGGCCGCCGAGCTCGTGCGCCCGGCCGACATCAACTTCATGGTCACCCACGCCCGCGGCCTGGTCTGCCTGTCGCTGACGCGCGAGCGCTGCGCGCAGCTCGGGCTGCCGCCGATGGTGCAGTCGAACACGTCCTCGCACCACACCAACTTCACCGTCTCGATCGAGGCCGCCGAGGGCGTCACCACCGGCATCTCGGCCTACGACCGCGCGCACACCATCCGCACCGCGGTGCGGCCGAACGCGGTGCCGTCCGACCTCGCGCAGCCGGGCCACATCTTCCCGCTCACCGCGCAGCCCGGCGGCGTGCTGGCGCGCGCCGGCCACACCGAGGCCGCGGCCGACCTGGCGATGATGGCCGGGCTGGAGCCGGCCGGCGTGCTGGTCGAGATCCTCAACCCCGACGGCACCATGGCGCGACGCCCGGAACTGGAGGTGTTCGCGCGCGAGCACGGGCTGAAGATGGGCTCGATCGAGGCCCTGATCCGCCACCGGCTGGAGACCGAGCACACGGTGGAGCGCGTGGACAGCCGCGACATCGAGACCGAGCACGGGCCGTTCCGCCTGCACACCTACCAAGACCGTCTTGGCCATGCGCTGCACTTCGCGCTGGTCCGCGGCGAACCGGACGCGGACACGCCGACGCTGGTGCGCGTGCAGGTGCGCAACGCGCTGGCCGACGTGCTGCGCTGGTGCCGCCCGGACTTCGGCCCGGCGGTGGGCGAGGTGCTGCAGCGGATCGCCGCCGAAGGTCGCGGCGCGCTGGTGCTGCTCGACGGCGGGCAGACGCCCGACGCGCTGCTGGCGCGCCTGCGCGCCGCGGACGAAGCGCCCGCAGCTGGCGCGACCACCGGGGACGGCCGCGGCGGAAGCGGCGCAACGTCCGCCCCCGCGCGTGACGGCGCGCTGGCGGAATGGCGGCGCAACGGCGCCGGCAGCCAGATCCTCGCCGACCTCGGCCTGGGTAAGCTGCGGGTGATGGGCACCGCGCGCAAGCAGGTGGGCCTGGCCGGCTTCGGCCTCGAAGTCGTCGAATACCTCGAGCCGGGCGCAGCCTGAACCGGCCGAATCGCTGGCTGCGGCGGGGGACCCGCGCGGGCTGACCGGCTAGAATGCGCTCCTCCCCAAGGAACACGCCATGACCCATCACGAAGGCGACCTGCACGCGCCCGGAGGCGCGCGCTTCGCGATCATCGCCAGCCGCTGGAATCCGCGCATCGTCGACGCGCTGGTGGCCGCCGCACGCGCCACCTTCGAGCGCAACGGCGTTCCCGCCGACGCCGTCGACGTCATCCGCGTGCCCGGCGCCTGGGAGATCCCGATGGTCGCCGCGCGCCTGGCCGGTGGCGGCGCGCATGCCGCGATCGTGGCCCTGGGCTGCGTGGTGCGCGGCGACACCCGCCACTTCGAGCACGTCGCCGACAGCTGCGCCGAGGGCCTGGCCCGGGTCCAGCTCGAGCGTGGCATCCCGGTGGCCAACGGCGTGCTCGCGGTCGACGACATGGCCGACGCCGAGAACCGCGCCGGTGGCAGCCACGGCAACAAGGGCGAAGAATGCGCCCTGGTCGCGATCGAGATGGCCAACCTGCTGGCGCAGCTGCCATGAGGCCGCAGAAGGGCGGCGGCCGCAGCGGCGGCATCGACACCGTCGGGCGCTCGCGCTCGCGGCGGCGCGCGCTGCAGGCGGTGTATGCGATGCAGCTCTCGGGCGTGGATGCGCGCAACGCGATCGCCCAGTTCGCGCACGAACAGGCGCACGAAGTCGCCGACCTCGAGTACTTCGAGGACCTGGTGCGCGGCGTGGAGACCCACCGCCGCGACCTCGACGCCGCCCTGCAGCCGTTCCTCGACCGCCCGATCGCCGAGGTCGACCCGATCGAGCGCGCGATGCTGCGCATCGCCGCCTACGAGCTGCGCCACCGCATCGACGTGCCCTACCGGGTGGTGATCGACGAGGCGCTGAAGACGGTCAAGCGCTTCGGCTCCGAGCACGGCCACACCTACGTCAACGGCGTGCTCGACCACGCGGCCGTCGAGTGGCGCGCGGCCGAAGTGCAGTCCGCGCGCGGCTGAGCCCGCGCCCGCCGGCATGGCCGAGTTCGGGCTGATCGATCGCATCCGCGCCCGCGCCGCGCAGGTGCGCGACGACGTCGTCCTCGGCATCGGCGACGATGCCGCCCTGCTGCAGCCGCCTCCGGGCATGCAGCTGGTGGTGTCGATGGACACCCTCAACGACGGGGTGCACTTCCCGGCCGGTACCGGCGCGGCGCTGGTCGGCTGGAAGGCGCTGGCGGTGAACCTGTCCGACCTCGCGGCGATGGGCGCGGAGCCGGCGTGGTGCACGCTGTCGCTGTCGCTGCCCGACGGCGACCCGGCCTGGGTCGACGGCTTCCTCGACGGCTTCCTGGCCCTGGCCGCGGAGCATCGCGTCGCGCTCGTCGGCGGCGACACCACCCGCGGCCCGCTGTCGGTTTCCATCGCCGTGCACGGGCTGGTCGATCCGGGGCGCGCGCTGCGCCGCGACGGCGCGCGCGTCGGCGACGCGGTGTGGGTGAGCGGCGGCCTGGGCGCCGCGGCCGCCGCGCTCGCCCAGTGGCGCGGGGGCGGTGCGGTCGATCAGGACCTGCGCGAACGCCTCGACCGGCCATGTCCGCGCGTGCGCCTGGGGCGTGCGCTCGCGGGCGTGGCCACGGCCTGCATCGACGTCTCGGACGGCCTCCTCGCCGACCTCGGCCACGTCTGCGCCGCGAGCGGGGTCGGCGCCGTGCTCGACCTCGACGCGCTGCCGGGCGCCGGGCGGCTGCGGGCGCACTTCGACGCCGATGCCGTGCGCAGGCTGCAGGCCACCGGCGGCGATGATTACGAACTGTGCTTCACGCTGCCGGCGGGCGCCGACGCGGTGGCCCTGGCCGCCGCGGGCGCAGCGGCCACCGGCATCGAGGTCACGCGCATTGGCACCGTGGTCGCGGGGCAGGGCGTGCAGGCGCTGGATCGCGACGGCCGGCCATGGCGACCGGCCAGCGCGGGGCACGACCACTTCGCCTGACCCGGCGCGGCTCAGGCCTCGTCGAGGCGGAACGCATCCCGGTACCAGGTGAAATCCGGGGCCTCGGGGTCACCGGTCGCGTCCACCACGTCGAAGCGGCAGATGTCCTCCGCCAGCGCGGGATGCTGCAGCAGGAACAGCTGCGCCGCGCGCACGATCTTCCGGCGCTTGCCGCGGTCGACCGATTCCGCGCCGCCGCCGTAGCCGTCGCTGGCGCGGTAGCGCACCTCGACGAACACCAGGGTGTCGCCGTCGCGCATCACCAGGTCGAGTTCGCCCAGCCGGTAGCCGGCGTTGGCAGCGACGTCGGACAGCCCCGCGCGCAGCAGGTGCGTGCGCGCCGCGGCTTCCACGCCGGCACCGCGCCGGCGCGCGTCGTTCAACGGCCGGCGCCGGCCAGCGGCACCACGTGGCCGCCGCTGAAGGTCGACCAGGCGGGCGTGCGCAGCACGTGGCCGTCGGGGCTCATGCGCAGCACGCCGCTGGCGCTCGACACCGAGGCGTCGGCGCCGGTCGCCAGGTGGCCCAGGTAGGCCGACAGCAGCCAGCTGTCGTAGCCGAAGGCGAACAGGCGCGCCGCGGGGCCGCGCGCCGTGGGCAGCGCATCGGCGACGCCGCGCGCCGCCGGCAGCCCCGGGACACGGGACACCGTCCACGCGTCGGAAGGGAAGGCGATGCCGTCCAGGGCCGCGTCCTCCTCCGGCTTGCCGGTGCCCGACAGCAGCTGCGAGGTCGCCACGCGCGGGCGGCCCGCCAGCCCGGCCGCAGAGATCTGCGCCGCGGCCAGCCGCGCCTGCGGCCCGCGCAGCGCGATGAACACCGCGTCCACGCCGCCTTCGGCCTGCACCGCCGCCTGCATCGGACCGATGAGGTCCGGCGGCGTGTCGCCGACCACCGCCAGCAGCTGCGCCACGCCGCCGCCGAGCTCCTGCAGGCGCGCCGACAGCGCGTCGATGCTGCGGCGCGCGTTGTCGTCGCCCGAACTCAGCACCAGCACCCGCTTCGCGCCGCGCGACGCCAGGAAGTCGGCAGCCGCGCGGCCTTCGTCCTCCGGTGCCAGCGCATAGCTGGCGCTGTTCACCGGCGGGGCACCGGCGCGGTTGAGCGCCAGCACCGGCACCGTGACCGTGGCCTGCTGGAACACCGCATCGACCTCGTCGCGGCCGAGCGGGCCCAGCACCTGGTCCGCGCCTTCGGCCACCGCGCGCTGGTAGGCGGCCACGGCGCCGTAGCCCGTGCCCTGGGTGTCGTAGAACTCGAGGTCGGGGCGGCGGCGCTGCTCGCCGTAATACCCCGCCAGCAGGCCGTCGCGAACCGGGCCGGCGGCCGTGGCCAGGCTGCCGGTCAGCGGCAGCAGCACCGCGAGCTTGCGCGGGGGGCGGTAGCCGTCGCGCTCGGCGGGCGGGCGGTCGCCGGCATCGAACTGCCAGTGGCCGGTCGCCACGGGCTCCGGCGCGCTGTCGGGCACCTCCGTCGGCCGCGTCACCTGCACGGTCGAGCACCCGGCAATCGCCAAGGCAAGGAGGGTGGCGGCGAAGGCCTGCTTCCAGGGATGGCGCATTCTGTGCGTTCCGGCTGCGAGAATGCCCCGGATTCTACCGCCAGCCCCGCAAGGACACGATGCAGCCTTCCGCCGGAACCCTCCACGTCGTCGCCACGCCGATCGGCAACCTCGCCGACCTGTCGCCGCGGGCGCTGGAGACGCTGCGCAGCGTGGCCGCGGTCTGCGCCGAGGACACCCGCCACACGCGGCAACTGCTGGCGCACTTCGGCGTCGAGCGGCCGCTGCTGGCGCTGCACGAACACAACGAGGCCGAGCTTGCGCAGACGCTGGTCGCGCGCCTCGCCGCCGGCGAGTCCCTGGCCCTGGTCTCCGACGCCGGCACGCCGCTGGTGAGCGATCCCGGGTTCCGCCTGGTGCGCGCCGCGCGCGAGGCCGGCATCCGGGTGAGCCCGGTGCCGGGGCCGAGCGCGCTCATCGCCGCGCTCAGCGTGGCCGGCCTGCCCAGCGACCGCTTCGCCTTCGAGGGCTTCCTGCCGGCGAAGGCCGGCGCGCGCCGCGATCGCCTCGCCGCGCTCGCCGGCGAGCCGCGCACGCTGGTGTTCTACGAGTCATCGCACCGCATCGCCGACACCCTGGCCGACTGCGTGGCGGCCTTCGGCGGCGAGCGTCCCGCGGTGCTGGCGCGCGAGCTGACCAAGCTGTTCGAGACCGTGCTCGACGGCGACCTGTCGACGCTGCAGGCGCGGGTCGAGGCCGATGCCAACCAGCGCAAGGGCGAGTTCGTGCTGCTGGTGCAGGGCGCAAGCGAGGATGCCGATGCGCGCATTGCCGAAGGCCGCCGCGTCTACGCGCTGCTGGCCGCCGAGTTGAAGCCGTCACTGGCGGCGAAGCTGGCCGCGGAGATCACCGGGGCGCCGCGCAAGGCGCTGTACGGCGGCTAGTCGTAGGGCGGCACCTGGTTCAGTCGTTTCGGGGCGGCTTCGCCGGCGTTGCGGGAGAAGGATGCGTTGCGTGCGACAATGCGCGCGGCGGAGCCGGCCAGACAGTCGCGTCACTCTTCGGAGTGCCGAGGAAAGTCCGGGCTCCACAGGGCACGGTGCCAGGTAACGCCTGGGCGGCGCGAGCCGACGGAAAGTGCAACAGAGAGCAGACCGCCGAACGGCTCCTCCGGGAGCGCGTGGCAAGGGTGAAACGGTGCGGTAAGAGCGCACCGCGAGTCCGGCAACGGACCGGCACGGCAAACCCCACCGGGAGCAAGGCCAAATAGGGACCTCATGACGCGGCCCGCGTCGGGTCCGGGTAGGTTGCTTGAGCGTATCGGTGACGATGCGCCTAGAGGAATGACTGTCCACGACAGAACCCGGCTTATCGGCCGGCTCCGCCACCTCTTTCTTTCTCCGACCGCCCCGGCGTGGGCGGGAGGCCCTTGTGGCGAATGTCCCCCGGCGGCACGGGTGCCGTCGCCATTCCGATCTTGGCGGGCCTACCGCCCATGCCGGGGCTGCTTTCCCGTGATTCCAAGTGCCCCAACCCGGCGCGCTGATGGCCAGTCCGCAACCGCCGCTCAGCAACGGTTCGCCTCGGCCCCTGCGTTCCCCTCCAGCCTGCGGCGGCGGTTGGGGCGGGGCGTGGTTGCCCTGGGGTGCGAAATCAAGGAGGAGGCGGCCGAGGAGTGGGGAAGGGCTGCGGAAACCGGCCGCCGGGGGACATTCGCACCCGAGGGCAACCACGCCCCGCCGTGCCGTGAGCCCCCACATGAAAACCATGTGAAGAAAGTCACGATTCTCACAATCTGAGACGAATCATAAGCTTGTGGATAAAGCTTGAACAAGTCTCTCAAGTTCGCCGCAAGTCATTGACCGGACTGGCGAAAATTCCCCACAGGACCTGTTGACAAGGCTGAGGGGCACTCCTAAGGTGGTGCCGTGTGGGAAGACCGGGAATATCGTGGTTTTCCAGCGCATGAAGCCCGCCGCAGACGGGCATGGAGTGGGCAGGCAAACGTGTTGCAGGGCGAGACCGCCATCACGATCGACGACAAGGGACGGCTGGCGATTCCGACCGGCTACCGGGACATCGTCGCGTCCGATTTCGGCAACCGCCTGGTCATCACCTACAACCCGTTCGAGCGCGGCGCACTCTGGATCTATCCGCATGCCACCTGGGAAGGCGTGCGCGACAGCGTCAACAAGCTGTCCCGCCTGAAGGCCAGCAACCGCGCCATGCAGCTGAAGCTGGTGGGCGCGGCATCGGTGGTCGAGCCCGACGGCAATGGCCGCATTCCGATCCCGGCCAGCATGCGCAACGCACTCGGCATCGAGAAGAAGGCCGTGCTGCTGGGCATGGGCGACAGGTTCGAACTCTGGAGCGAGCAGGCACATCGCGCGCAGATCGAAACGCCGCTGGGCGACGACGATCTCGGCGACGACCTGGTCGGGCTGCAGCTGTGACGGTGGGTGCCGCGGATGCCCGCTCCGCGCACCTTCCGGTCTTGTTCAAGCAGGTCATGGAAGGGCTGCGCGTGCGTGAGGACGGGACGTACCTGGATGGCACCTTCGGCCGCGGCGGCCACGCGCGCGGCGTGCTGCAGACGCTGGGGAGTGGAGGCCGGCTGCTGGTGATGGACAAGGATCCCGACGCCATCGCGGTCGCCGAACGCGAGTTCGGCGCGGACCCGCGCGTCTCGATCTTCCGCGGCAGCTTCGCCGCACTTGGCCGTTGGGACGCCGCCGCGTCCGGGCTCGACGGCGTGCTGTTCGACCTCGGCGTGTCCTCGCCCCAGCTCGACGTCGCAGAGCGCGGCTTCAGCTTCGGCAAGGACGGCCCGCTGGACATGCGCATGGACCCCGACTCCGGCGAGAGCGCGGCCGAGTGGCTGGCGCGCTCCTCCGCCGACGAGATCGCGGACGTGCTGTGGACCTACGGCGAGGAGCGCATGAGCCGCCGCATCGCGCGCGCCATCGTCGAGCGCCGCGCCGCGACGCCGCTGCTGCGCACCGGCCAGCTCGCCGAGCTGATCGCCTCGGTGATGCCGCGCCCCAAGGCGGGCCGCCACGAGATCCATCCGGCCACCCGCTCGTTCCAGGCCATCCGCATCCATGTCAACCAGGAGCTCGCCGACCTGGAGACCGGGCTTGCGGCCGCGCACGATGCGCTGCGCCCGGGCGGCCGGCTGGCGGTGATCAGCTTCCACTCGCTGGAGGACCGCATCGCCAAGCGCTTCATCGCCGCGCGCGCGAAACCGCCGGCCGGCAACCGCCGCCTGCCCGAGGCCGCGCCCTTCGTGCCGAGCCTGCGGGAAGTCGGTGGCGCCGTCCGTGCCGATGCCGACGAGCTGGCCGCCAATCCGCGCGCGCGCAGCGCGGTGCTGCGCGTGGCCGAGAAGCTGGAGGCCGCGGCATGACCCGTTTCCTCGTCATCGTGCTGCTGGCCGCCAACGTCATTTCCGGCATCGGCGTGGTGCAGGCGCGCCACCAGCACCGCCAGCTGTTCGTCGAGCTGACCCGGCTGGTGGACGAGCGCGACGAGCTCAACATCGACTTCGGCCGCCTGCAGCTGGAGCAGGCCACCTGGGCCGAGGCCCACCGCGTCGACCAGGTCGCGCGCGCGCGCCTGGGCATGAAGTTCCCCGAGGCCGGCGAAATCGTGGTGGTGCAGCCATGAAGTTCCGTCGCGACCGCAACGGCACCGTCAGGCCCCGCGGCCGCGCGCAGTTCGACCTGCGCGGGCGGCTGAAGCTGATCGTCGGCGTGCTCGGCGCCTGCGGCGTCATCCTGGTGGCGCGCGCGGTCGACCTGCAGCTGGTCGACAACGCCTACTACCAGCAGAAGGCCGATTCGCGCTTCCTGCGCGAGATCCCGATCCCGACCTCGCGCGGCATGATCACCGACCGCAACGGCGAGCCGCTGGCGGTGTCGTCGCCGGTGGACAGCGTCTGGGGCAATCCGCAGGAGCTGCTCAAGCATCCCGACCGTCTGCCGGAGCTGGCCGAAGCCCTGGGCGTGCCGCTCGACCATCTCGAGCGCCGGCTGGCGCAGCGCGCGGACAAGGAATTCGTCTACCTCAAGCGCCGCATCAATCCCAGCGAGGCCGAGGCGATCCTGGCGCACAAGGTGCCCGGCGTGTTCTCGCAGCGCGAGTTCCGCCGCTTCTATCCGCAGGGCGAGGCACTGGCGCACGTGCTCGGCTTCACCAACATCGACGACGCCGGCCAGGAGGGCGTGGAGCTCGCCTTCGACGAATGGCTGCGCGGCACGCCCGGCGCGCAGAAGGTGATCCGCGACCGCCGCGGCCGCATCGTCGAGAACGTCGACCTGGTGCGCGCCGCGCAGCCGGGCAAGGACCTGACGCTCAGCATCGACCGCCGCGTGCAGTACCTCGCGCACCGCGAACTGCGCGCCACGCTCGAGCGCACCGGCGCCAGCGCGGGCTCGGCCGTGGTGATGGACATCGCCACCGGCGAGATCCTCGCCATGGCCAACCTGCCCACCTACAACCCGAACGCGGTCACCGGCGAGCACCGCGATGCGCGCCGCAACCGTTCGGTCACCGACCTGATCGAGCCGGGCTCGACGATCAAGCCCATCACCGTGGCCGCGGGCCTTTCGGCGGGCGTGATCACGCCGCACACCATCTTCGACACCAACCCGGGCTGGATCCCCAACGGCCGCTACCGCACCACCGACCACCGCAACCTCGGCGTGCTCGACACCACGGGCGTGATCACCAAGAGCTCGAACATCGGCACCTCGCGGATCGTCGAGAAGCTCGACAACGCCTACTTCCACGACTACCTCGCCAGCCTGGGCTTCGGCCGCAGCACCGGCAGCGGCTTCCCCGGCGAAGCCTCGGGCCTGCTGCCGCCGGCGGCCAACTGGAGCGGCACCAGCAAGCAGACCATGAGCTATGGCTATGGACTGTCGGTCACGCCGCTGCAGATCGCGCGCGCCTACGCCACGCTGGCCAACCACGGCCGCGCGGTGCGCCCGACCCTGGTCAAGGGCCAGCACGAGGAGCCCGAGCAGGTGATGGACGCCGGCGTGGCCGACACCGTGCTGAAGATGATGCAGACGGTCACTGAGCCCGGCGGCACCGCGATCCAGGCCGCGATCCCGGGCTACCACGTGGCCGGCAAGACCGGCACCGCGCGCAAGGCGTCCGGAGGTGGCTACTCGCGCCGCTACGTCTCGTTCTTCGCCGGCGTGGTGCCGGTGGAGCACCCGCGCTTCTCGATGGTGGTGGTGATCGACGACCCGGATCCGGCCAAGGGCATCTACGGCGGCGCCGTGGCCGGCCCGGTGTTCCAGAAGACCATGGACGGCGCGCTGCGCCTGATGGACGTGCCGCCGGACGACATCGAGACCTGGCTGGCCGAGCAGGCGAAGCAGCAGGAAAAGGAGCGCGCGCGCACTGCGCCGCGCCAGGCCGCCGCAAGCACGGCGTCGACCGCCGCGACGACCGGAGGCCGACCGTGAGCCGCCGCATGCGCCTGCGCGAACTGCTGCCCGACGTGGCCGGCGTGCCGGACGCGCTCGAGGTGTCGGGCCTGGTGCTCGACAGCCGCCAGGTGCGCGCGGGCGACGGTTTTGTCGCCATCGGCGGCTTCGGCACGCACGGGCTTCACTTCGCCGCGCAGGCGCTGGCCGACGGCGCCGCGGCCGTGATGTACGAGCCGCCGGTGCCGGCAGGCGTGCCCGCGCCGCCCGCCGGCGCGATCGCCGTGCCCGGGCTGCGTGCGCGCATGGGCGCGATGGCCGACGCCTTCCACGGCCGGCCCTCGGCCGCGATGGCGACGGTCGCGGTGACCGGCACCAACGGCAAGACCTCCACCGTGCAGCTGCTGGCGCAGGCCTGGGAGCTGCTCGGCCGCCGCGCCGCCACCATCGGCACGCTGGGCGCGGGCCTCCACGGCGACGTGCGCCCGACCGGCTTCACCACGCCGCTGGTGCTGCAGGTGCATGAGCTGCTCGCGCAGCTGCGCGACGCCGGCGCGCAGGCGGTGGCGATGGAGACCAGTTCGCATGCGCTCGACCAGGGCCGCGTGGACGCGGTGCATTTCCAGGTCGGCGTGTTCACCAACCTCACCCGCGACCACCTCGACTACCACGGCGACATGGCGACCTACGGCGCCGCCAAGGAGCGCCTGTTCGCGGTGCCGGGCCTGGAGGCCGCGGTGGTCAACATCGACGACGGCTTCGGCCGTGCGCTGTTCGCGCGCCTGCCGGCCGGGCTGCGCCGCATCGGCACCAGCGCGCGCGGCGACGCCGACGCCGAGGTCGCCGCGTCCGGCGTCATGCTCGACGCGGCCGGCATCGCCTTCGACCTGCGCGTGGGCGCGGACACACTGCCCGTGCGCTCGCCGCTGCTGGGCGGCTTCAACGTCGAGAACCTGCTGGCGGTGGCCGGCGTGCTGCACGCGCAGGGCGTCGATGCCGCCGGCATCGCGCGCGCGCTGGCCAGGCTGGAGCCGATCGCCGGCCGCATGAACCGCCTCGGCGGCCACGATGGCCTGCCGCTGGTGGTGGTCGACTACTCGCACACCCCTGACGCCCTGGTGCAGGCGCTGGCGAGCGTGCGCGCGCACGCGGCCGGCCGCATCACCTGCGTGTTCGGCTGCGGCGGCGAGCGCGACCGCGGCAAGCGCCCCGAGATGGCTGCTGCGGCCGAGCAGGGCGCCGACGCCGTGGTGGTGACCGACGACAACCCGCGCGCCGAGGACGGCAACGCCATCGTCGCCGACATCATGGCGGGCTTCAGCGATGCGTCCCGGGTCACGGTCGAGCGCGACCGCGCCGCGGCCATCACGCGCGCCATTGGCGCCGCCGGCCCCGGCGACATCGTGCTGGTCGCCGGCAAGGGCCACGAGCCCTACCAGGAGATCGACGGCGTGCGCCATCCCTTCGACGACCGCGACGTGGCGCAGCGCGCCCTCGGAGGCCGGGCATGAAGCCGATCGCGCTCTCGCGGATCGCACAGGCCTGCAACGGCCGCCTGCACGGCGACGACGTCGTGGTCGACGCGGTCGTGAGTGACAGCCGCACGCTGGCCCCGGTGGGCGCGCCGCTGTTCGTCGCGATCGCCGGCGAGAATTTCGACGGCCACGCGCACGTCGCCGCGGCCGCCGCCAGTGGCGCAGCGGCGGCGCTGGTGTCGCGCGTGGTCGACGCACCGCTGCCCCAGGTCGTGGTCGGCGATACCGTCGAAGCGCTGGGTTCGCTCGCGCGGACGCTGCAGGCCGCGCGCGTGGCGCAGTCGGTGGTCGCCATCACCGGCAGCAACGGCAAGACCAGCGTCAAGGAGCTCACGCTCTCGATCCTCCGCCGGTTCGCCTCCGTGGTCGCCAGCCCCGGCAACCGCAACAACGAGATCGGCCTGCCTCTGGCGATCATCGATGCCGACGACGCGGCGCGCTTCGCGGTGTACGAGATGGGCGCCGGCAAGCCGGGCGACATCGCCTATCTCGCGGGCATCGCCTCGCCGCGCGTGGCGCTGGTCAACAACATCGCGCCGGCGCATCTCGAGCGCATGGGAACCATCGCCAATGTCGCCGGCGTCAAGGGCGCGATCTACGACGCGCTGCCGGCCGACGGCACCGCGGTGGTCAATGCCGACGACGCGTTCGCCTCGTTCTTCGCCGAGCGCGCGCACGGCCGCCGGATCCTCCGCTTCGGCTTCGGGCCGCGCGCCGACGTGCGCGTGCGCGACCTCGTGCTGCGCGAGGATGGCAGCGACTTCGTGCTGGAGACGCCGGCAGGCGAGGCCGCCGTGTCGCTGGCGCTGCCCGGACGGCACAACGTCGCCAATGCCATGGCGGCGGCGGCACTGGCTCTGGCCTGCGACGCGCCGCTGGCTGCGATCGCCGAGGGGCTCACTCTGGCGCGGCCGGTGCAGGGCCGCCTGGTGCGCCACCGCCTGCCGGGCGCGTGGCTGGTGGACGACAGCTACAACGCCAATCCGGGCTCGCTGGCCGCGGCCATCGACACCCTGGCCACGGCCAGCGGCGGTGGCTGGCTGGTGCTGGGCGACATGCGCGAGCTGGGCGACGAAGCACAAGCGCTGCACGCGGCCGCCGGCCGCCGCGCGCGCGAGGCTGGCGTGGCGCGGCTGTTCGCGCTGGGCGCGCTGGCGGCGAAGGCGGCGGAGGCCTTTGGCGAAGGCGGCGAAGTGTTCGCGTCGCACGAAGCGCTGGCCGCTGCTGTGGGAGCGGCTATAGCCGCGATCGCCGTGCCGCGGATGCCGGCTGCCGACGATGCCCCGGTCGCGGCTGTAGCCGCTCCTACAGGGGCAGTTCGTCCGGCCGCAGGGGCAGGTGGACCGGCCACGGAGGCAGATCGTCCGGCCGCAGGGGCAGGTCGATCGGGCGCAGAGGCGGTCGCGCCGGTGCCCACGGTGCTGGTGAAGGGTTCGCGCGGCAGCGCGATGGATCGCGTGGTCCGCGCGCTTCTTGAAGGAGTCGACACCGATGCTGCTTGAACTCACCCGCTGGCTGCAGCAGCTCGAAGGCCTGTTCGGCCTGTTCGGCTACCTGACCTTCCGCGGCATCCTCGCGGCCCTGACCTCGCTGGCGCTGTCGCTGTGGTGGGGCCCGGCGGTGATCCGCAAGCTCGCCCAGTACAAGGGCGGCCAGCCGATCCGCCAGGACGGCCCGCAGACGCACTTCTCCAAGGCCGGCACGCCGACCATGGGCGGCGGCCTGATCCTGATCACGGTGCTGGCCGCGGTGCTGCTGTGGGGCGACCTGCGCAACAAGTATGTGTGGGTGGTGCTGGCGGTGATGGTGGCCTTCGGCGCCATCGGCTGGTGGGACGACTGGATCAAGATCGTCAAGCGCGACCCCAACGGCATGCGCTCGCGCACCAAGTACGCGCTGCAGTCGCTGTTCGGGCTCGCGGTCGGCCTGTTCCTGTGGTTCAGCGCCGACACGCCGGTGGCGACCACCTTCTACATCCCGTTCTTCAAGGCGGTGGCGCTGCCGCTGGCGGGCGTTTCGTTCGTGGCGATCGCCTACTTCTGGATCGTCGGCTTCTCCAATGCGGTGAACCTGACCGACGGCCTCGACGGCCTGGCGATCATGCCCACGGTGCTGGTGGCCTGCGCGCTGGGCGTGTTCGCCTATGCCTCGGGCCACGCGCAGTTCGCCGAATACCTGCAGATCCCGCGCGTGCCCGGGGCCGGCGAGCTGGTGATCATCTGCGCCGCAATCGCGGGCGCGGGCCTGGGCTTCCTGTGGTTCAACACCTATCCGGCGATGGTGTTCATGGGCGACATCGGCGCGCTGGCGCTGGGCGCGGTGCTCGGCACCATCGCCGTGATCGTGCGCCAGGAACTCGTGCTGGTGGTGATGGGCGGCATCTTCGTCATCGAGACGCTGTCGGTGATGATCCAGGTGGCCAGCTTCAAGCTCACCGGCAAGCGCGTGTTCCGCATGGCGCCCATCCACCACCACTTCGAGCTAAAAGGCTGGCCGGAGCCGCGCGTGATCGTGCGCTTCTGGATCATCTCCGTGATCCTCGTGCTGGTCGGGCTGGCCACGTTGAAGGTGCGCTGATGGACAGGACCCACGACCGCAGCCGCCAGGCCGTCCGCCTCGAGTCCATCGGCGGCCACTACGACCCGTGGATGCTCGGCGCCGCGCTGGCGCTGGCCGCGCTCGGCATCGTCATGGTCGGCTCCAGCTCGATCGCCATCGGCGAGGAGCTGGGCGTGGGCCAGCACTATTTCCTGGTCCGCCACGTGGTGTTCATGGGCCTGGGTGGCGTGCTCGCGTTCATGGCCATGCGCCTGGAGCTCAAGACCGTCGAACGCTACGACCGGCTGCTGCTGCTGGGCTGCTTCCTTGCGCTGCTGGCGGTGTTCATCCCCGGCCTGGGCAGCAGCGTCAACGGCGCACAGCGCTGGATCAACCTCGGCGTCTCCAAGTTCCAGGCGGTCGAGGCGGTCAAGGTGATGTACATCGTCTGGCTGGCCAGCTACCTGGTGCGCTTCCGCGACGAGGTCAACGCCACCTGGGGGGCAATGCTCAAGCCCTTGGGCGTGGCCGTGGTGCTGATGGCGATGCTGGCTTTCCAGCCGGACTTCGGCTCGCTGGCGCTGCTGCTGGCGATCACCGCCGGCATGCTCCTGCTCGGCGGCGGGCACATCAAGCGCATGGCCGCGCCGGCATTCGTGCTGCTGCCGCTGCTGGTCGTGGTCGCCATCGCCGAGCCTTACCGCATGCGGCGCCTGACCTCGTTCATGGACCCCTTCGCCGATCCCTTCAACAGCGGCTACCAGCTCGCCAACGCGCTGATGGCGGTGGGCCGCGGCGAGTTCTGGGGCGTGGGCCTGGGCGCCTCGATCCAGAAGCTCAACTACCTGCCGGAAGCGCACACCGACTTCATCTTCGCGGTGATCGCCGAGGAGCTGGGCTTCGTCGGCGTCTGCCTGGTGATCGGCCTGTATGCACTGCTGGTGGGCCGCGTCTTCCTGGTCGGCCTGCGCTGCGTGGACATGCGCCGCCACTTCGCCGGCTACATCGCCTTCGGCATCGGGCTGTGGCTGGGCATGCAGGCGCTGGTCTCGATCGGCGTGAACCTGGGCGTGCTGCCGACCAAGGGCCTGACCCTGCCGCTGGTGTCGTCGGGCGGCTCCAGCGTGATGATGACCTGCGCGGCCGTCGGCCTGCTGCTGCGCGTGTCCTACGAGCTCGACCGCACCCAGCGCCAGGTCGCGCGCCTGCGCGGCGAGGGCGGCGCGCCCCCCGTGACCCCGGCCCCGATGCCGTCCACCACCCAGCCCGTGCCGTCGCTGGCCGCGCGCGGCACCAGCCGCCTGCGCCAGCGCATCGAACCCAGGCTCAGCCCCGGAGCACAGGCATGATCCGTCGCCTCCACGACACCCACGGCGTGCCGATGGCCGACTTCGCGCGGCGGCACTCGCGCGTGCACTTCATCGGCATCGGCGGCACCGGCATGAGCGGCATCGCCGAAGTGCTGTGCACGCTGGGCTACCAGGTGTCGGGCTCGGACATGGCCGACAGTGCGGTCACGCGCCGACTTGCCGCCCTCGGCGCCACCGTGCACCGTGGCCACGCCGCCGCGAACGTGCTGGGTACCGACTGCGTGGTGGTGTCGAGCGCGATCCGGCCCGACAACCCCGAGCTGATGGAGGCGCGCGCGCAGCGCATCCCGGTGGTGCCGCGCGCCGAGATGCTGGCCGAGCTGATGCGCTTCCGCCGCGGCGTGGCCGTTGCCGGCACGCACGGCAAGACCACCACCACCTCGCTGCTGGCAAGCGTGCTGGCCGAGGGCGGCCTCGATCCGACCTTCGTCATCGGCGGCAAGCTGCTGGCCGCCGGCGCCAACGCGCGCCTGGGCGGCGGCGACTGGCTGGTGGCCGAGGCCGACGAGAGCGACGGCAGCTTCCTGCGCCTGAACCCGCTGGTGGCCATCGTCACCAACATCGACGTCGACCACCTGGAGAACTACGGCGGCGACTTCGCGCGCGTGCAGCAGGCCTTCTCCGAATTCCTGCACCGGCTGCCGTTCTACGGCCTGGCGGTGCTGTGCATCGACGATCCCGAGGTCGCGGCGCTGGCCGGTGCGGTGTCGCGCCATGTCATGACCTACGGCTTCCATGCCGACGCCGACGTGCGCGCCGAGAACGTGCGCCAGGACGGCCCGACCATGCACTTCGACCTCGTGCTTCCCGACGCCTCCGCCACGCCGATGGAGCTGGCGATGCCGGGCCGCCACAACGTGCAGAACGCGCTCGCCGCCGCCGCCGTGGCCTGGGAGCTGGGCGTCAAGCCCGCCGCCATCCGCGCCGCGCTGGCGAAGTTCGAGGGCGTCGGGCGCCGCTTCAACCGCCTCGCCGAGCTCACCACCGCGCGCGGCGCCACCGTGCAGCTGGTCGACGACTACGGCCACCATCCGCGCGAACTGGCCGCGGTGTTCGCCGCCGCGCGCGGCGGCTGGCCCGACAGGCGTCTGGTTGTCGCCTTCCAGCCGCACCGCTACAGCCGCACCCGCGACCTGCTCGACGACTTCGCCGGGGTGCTGTCCGACGTCGACGCGCTGGTGCTGACCGAGGTCTATCCGGCCGGCGAACAGCCGCTGCCCAACGCCGATGCGCGCGCGCTGGCGCGTGCGATCCGCGCCCGCGGCCGCATCGACCCCGTGGTCGTGAACGGCCCCGGCGATCTGCGCGAGTTGCTGCCCGACATCCTCGAGGACGGCGACCTGCTGCTGGTGATGGGCGCCGGCGACATCGGCCACGTCTCGCAGAGCCTGGCCACCGAGGGCTTCCCGGCTGCAGGAGAGGGCGCATGAGCATGTCGCTTCCACCGCCGCGCGTGACCGACCCCGCCGCCTTCGGCCGCGTGGCCGTGCTGTTGGGCGGCGACACCAGCGAGCGCGAGGTGTCGCTGGACTCCGGCGCGGGCGTGCTCGAGGCGCTGCGCTCGCGCGGCGTCGACGCACAGCCCGTCGACGGCGTGCCGGCGCTGCTGGCCGCGCTGCAGGCCGGGCGCTTCGACCGCGTCTTCAACATCCTCCACGGCGGCGCCGGCGAGAACGGCACCGTGCAGGGCCTGCTCGACGCGCTGGGCGTGCCGTACACCGGCTCGGGCGTGCTCGGCAGCGCGCTGACCATGGACAAGATCCGCACCAAGCAGGTGTGGCTGTCCGAAGGCCTGCCCACGCCGCGCTACGAGCGCCTGGCGAAGGGCGCCGACCTCCGTGCCGCGGCCGCGCGCCTGGGCTACCCGGTGTTCGTGAAGCCGTCGTCCGAAGGCTCCAGCGTCGGCGTGTTCCGCGTGCTGTCGGAGGCCGACCTCGCGCCGGCCATCGAGTTCGCCTCGCGCTACGACGGCGAGCTGCTCATGGAGCAGATGGTGCGCGGCGACGAACTGACCGTCGGCATCCTCGGCGACATCGCGCTGCCGTCGATCCGCATCGTGCCCGCGGGCGAGTGGTACGACTACCACGCCAAGTACGTCGCCGAGGACACGCAGTACCTGTGCCCGGGCCTGGACGGTGAGGACGAGGCGGCGATCCGCGACCTGGCCCTGCGCGCCTTCCGCGCCGCCGCCTGCAGCGGCTGGGGCCGGGTGGACGTGATGCGCGACCGCGAGCGCGGCCTGCAGCTGATCGAGGTGAACACCGCGCCGGGCATGACCAGCCACTCGCTGGTACCCAAGGCCGCGGCGCAGCTGGGATGCGACTACGCCGGGCTGTGCTGGCGCGTGCTGGAGCAGACGCTGTGAACGCGCTGGCCCGCATCCTCGCCTGGGCACTCGCGGTGGCGCTGGTGGCGCTGCCGGTGGTGGCCGTGGTCCAAGGCTGGATCGGCGCCGAGCGCTGGCCGCTGCGCACGCTGCGCATCAACGACAACCTGCAGCAGGTCGATCCCGACGTGGTGCGCGAGGCCGTGCTGCCCTACGCGCGGCAGGGCTTCTTCGCCGTGCGCCTGGACGAGGCCCGCGCGGCCGTCGCGCGCCTGCCCTGGGTCGAGCAGGCCGAGGTCTCCAAGCGCTGGCCGGACGTGCTCGAAGTGCGCGTCAGCGAGCACCGTCCGTATGCGCGCTGGGGCGACGAGCGCCTGCTGTCGCAGCAGGGTCGCGTGTTCCCGGCCGGCGACGTCGACGTGCCCCAGGGGCTGCCGCTGCTGCATGGTCCCGACGGCCGCGTCGAGGACGTGGTCGAGCTCTACCAGGAGGCCAGCAGCCTGTTCGCCCCGGCCGGCTACGGCGTGCGCGCGCTGCTGCTCGACAACCGCGGCAGCTGGGCGATGGTCCTCTCCAACGGCACCGAGGTGGTCATCGGCAGCCACCAGGCCCGCATCCGCATGGCGCGCTTCGCCCGGCTGCTGCCGCAGCTGCTGCAGCAGAAGCAGCTGCCGCTGTCGCGTGCCGACCTCCGATACACGAATGGCTTCGCCCTGACCTGGGCCGAGGAAAGCACTGCATGAACCGCAAAGGCGACAAGGCCCTGATCGTCGGCCTCGATATCGGCACCTCCAAGGTGGTGGCCCTGGTGGGCGAGTACTCGCCGGGCAACCCGATCGAGGTGATCGGCATCGGCAGCCACGAATCGCGCGGGCTCAAGCGCGGCGTGGTCGTGGACATCGAATCCACGGTGCAGTCGATCCAGCGCGCGATCGAGGAGGCGGAGCTGATGGCCGGCTGCGACATCCGCTCGGTCTACGCCTCGATCTCGGGCAGCCACGTGCAGTGCAAGAACTCGCCCGGCATCGTGCCGATCCGCGACGGCGAGGTCACCTGGAGCGACCTCGACCGCGTGCTCGACGCCGCCAAGGCCGTCGCCATCCCGGCGGACCAGAAGATCCTGCATGCGATCCCGCGCGAGTACGTGCTCGACGACTCGCAGGAAGGCATCCGCAATCCCGTCGGCATGACCGGCGTGCGCCTGGAGGTGCACGCGCACCTGGTGGTCTGCGCGCAGTCGGCCGCGGCCAACATCTCGAAGTGCGTGCAGCGCTGCGACCTGCAGATCGACGACCTGGTGCTGTCCTCGCTGGCCTCCAGCACCGCGGTGCTGACCAGCGACGAGCGCGAACTGGGCGTGGTGATGGTCGACATCGGCGCCGGCACGACCGATCTCGCCGTGTTCGTTCAGGGCGCGATCTGCCACACCTCAAGCCTGCCGATCGCCGGCGACAAGGTCACCGAGGACATCGCGCACATGCTGCGCACGCCCACGCCGGAAGCCGAGCAGATCAAGGTGCGCTACGCCTGCGCGCTGGCGCAGCTGGCCACCAGCGAGGAGTCGATCCAGGTGCCGTCGGTGGGCGACCGTCCGCCGCGGCGCCTGCCGCGCCAGTCGCTGGCGCAGGCCGTGCAGGCCCGCTACGAGGAGATCTTCGAGATGGTGCAGGCCGAACTGCGCCGCTCGGGCTTCGAGCAGCACGTGCGCGCCGGCATGGTGCTGACCGGCGGCGCCGCGAAGATGGAAGGCGTGGTGGAACTGGCCGAGGAAATGCTGCAGATGCCGGTGCGCGTGGGCATCCCGCAGCACGTCACCGGCCTGGGCGAAGTGGTCAACAACCCGGTGCACGCCACCGGCGTCGGCCTGCTGCTGATGGGCAGCCAGATCGAGCACCCGCGCCGCCCGGTGCTCCCCACCGGCCGCGCGGGCAGCGTGCTCAAGAAGCTCAAGACCTGGTTCCAGGGAGAGTTCTGACATGCAGGCCCCGGGCTTCCAGCCACCCCTGTGGGAGCAGCTACAGCTGCGACCGCCCCGCGACACCAGGCGACGACGAAAACGATCCATCGCGGCACCGCTCCACCCCCAACAACAAGAAAACACCAGCAACACATAACGACATCAAGAGGACTACGGACATGGCGCACTTCGAACTGGTTGAAAAGATGGCCCCCAACGCCGTCATCAAGGTCATCGGCGTGGGTGGCGGCGGTGGCAACGCCGTCAACCACATGGTCAACAGCAGCGTGGACGGCGTGGAATTCATCACCGCCAACACCGACGCGCAGGCGATCAAGAACTGCGGCTCCAAGCTGCAGCTGCAGCTCGGCACCAGCGTCACCAAGGGCCTGGGCGCGGGCGCGAATCCGGAAGTGGGCCGCCAGGCCGCGCTCGAGGACCGCGACCAGATCATGGAAGCGCTGCAGGGCGCGGACATGGTGTTCATCACCGCCGGCATGGGCGGCGGTACCGGCACCGGCGCGGCTCCGGTGGTGGCGCAGCTGGCCAAGGAGATGGGCATCCTGACCGTCGCCGTGGTCACCAAGCCGTTCCCGTTCGAGGGCCGCCGCCGCATGCAGGTGGCGCTGAAGGGCATCGAGGAACTGGCCGCCAGCTGCGACTCGCTGATCACCATCCCCAACGAGAAGCTGATCACCGTGCTTGGCCGCAACGCCACCATGGTGCAGGCCTTCCGTGCCGCCAACGACGTGCTGCTGGGCGCCGTGCAGGGCATCGCCGACCTGATCGTCCGCCCGGGCCTGATCAACGTCGACTTCGCCGACGTGCGCACCGTGATGGGCGAGATGGGCCTGGCGATGATGGGCACCGGCACCGCCCGCGGCGACGACCGCGCGCAGGCCGCCGCCGAGTCCGCGATCCAGAACCCGCTGCTCGACGACGTCAACCTGGCCGGCGCCAACGGCATCCTGGTCAACATCACCGCCGGCCCCGACTTCACCATGAGCGAGTTCGACGAGGTCGGCCGCACCGTGGAGAACTTCGCCAGCGAGGACGCGACGATCGTCATCGGCACCGTGCTCGACCCGGACATGCAGGACGACGTGCGCGTGACCGTGGTCGCCACCGGCCTCAACGCCAACCGCGGCCGCAGCACCGGCCACGGCCGCGGCGAGTCCAGCTACCAGGAGCCGCAGCGCCGCCCGCACGTGCAGCTGATCAACACCGGCGGCCGCCGCGACGGCACCACCGGCATGCTGATCGAGGACGAGGTGCAGCCGGTGGCCGCGACCGGCGGCTTCGGCCTGCGCCGCGCCTCCGCCGAGCCGGCTGCAGCCCCCGCCACCCCCGCCACCCCCGCCGTCGCCGACTTCGGCGGCAACGACTCCGGCTACCTGGACATTCCGGCGTTCCTGCGCCGCCAGGCCGACTGAGCCGAAGGGACCCCGCGTACGCGCGGGGTCCCGCAGCCCTACCGGTCACCGCCTTTGCAGGAGCGGCCATAGCCGCGACCGGCACCAAGCATCAGGCCGCACCACTGGTCGCGGCTGTAGCCGCTCCTGCAGTGACGAAGGCATCGGAGACACAGGAAAGCATCGGAGGCGCCGATCGCCGCGATAGCCGCGACGACCCGGCGGCACGCTGCGTCCGAAGGACGATTCCCGCAGGCGCCGCCAACTCCGTTCAGGTTCAGCCTGCCGCGTGCTAAATTGCGAACCGCTTTCATTTGACGGTCGCCGCGCGCGGCCGTACCGGACCCCAGAGCCCCCGCGAATGGCCCAGCAGCGCACCATCAAGAACGTCACCCGCGCCACCGGCGTGGGGCTGCACAGCGGCGAAAAGGTCTACATGACCCTGCGGCCGGCCCCGCCGGACACGGGCATCGTGTTCCGCCGCATCGACGTCGAGCCGCCGGTCGAGATCCCGGCCGAGGCCACCCTGGTCACCGAAACCACCCTCTGCACCGGCCTGTCCACGGACGGCGCCAACGTGCAGACCGTCGAACACCTGATGTCGGCGCTGGCCGGCCTGGGCATCGACAACATCATGGTCGAGCTGTCGGCGCCCGAGGTGCCGATCATGGACGGCTCTTCGGGCCCGTTCGTGTTCCTGCTGCAGTCGGCCGGCATCGTCGAGCAGGACGCGCCCAAGCGCTTCATCCGCGTGACCCGTCCGGTCGAGGTGCGCGACGGCGACAAGATCGCCCGCTTCGAGCCCTTCGACGGCTTCCGGCTGGGTTTCACCATCGACTTCAACCACCCCGCGATCCCGACCACGCGCTCGCGCGCGGAAGTCGAGTTCTCCACCGAGAACTACATCCGCGAGGTCAGCCGCGCCCGCACCTTCGGCTTCATGCGCGACCTGGAGTACATGCGCGACCGCAACCTCGGCCTCGGCGGCTCGATGGACAACGCCATCGTGCTCGACGACTTCCGGGTGCTGAACGAGGACGGCCTGCGCTACGCCGACGAGTTCGTCCGCCACAAGATCCTCGACGCGGTGGGCGACCTGTACCTCGCCGGCCGTCCGATCATCGGTGCCTTCGAGGGCTACAAGTCCGGCCACGCGCTCAACAACAAGCTGGTGCGCGCGCTGCTGGCCGAAGAGGACGCCTGGGAAGAGGTGACCTTCCCCGAAGCCGTCCCCAGCCCGGTCACCTACGGCACCCTCCAGCCCGCCGCCTGAGCCGCGGCGGCGGCGCCCGCCGCCCTCACGGACCTGTCCAGCGCCTGTCCCGCCTTCACGCGTTCTTGCCGTGAAGCGCACGATTTGATGAAAAATTAACGAAAAACCCGCAAAAACGACCGCCCCGGTTAACGTTTCGGGCGGCCATGGCCGTTAGGATGCCCCCTCGGCCCGGAGGCGGGTCGTCGAATTCAGGACCCGTCGCTGCTGTCATCCTTCGGGATGCGCAGGGACGCCAAGGCATCCCGCAGCCCCTCCGGTGCGGACGCCGACAGCGGACGTATGGCCGTTTCGACCCGCGCAGGCGGGAACAGCGGCTGGGTGGTCGTCCTGACCCTGAGCTCCCGGACATCCAGCCCTTTCGAACGGGCGGCGTCCAGGAGCGCTGGAGCGGCAAGCCTGAGGCTGGCGTTCCACAGTGGCGAATCCACCAGGTACACCAGCCTCGCGCCATCCACATTCGCAAGCCGCGCGTGCGCGGCAAGTGAAACCGGAAGGGATGGACGCAGGGCGCGGTCGAGCGCGTCGAGCCACATGGCGCGCCTGATCGGGGAGTGGCCGGCTGGATCGGCCGCCAGCGCGTCGAGTGCGACGCGCGGACCTTTGGGGGAAGCCACTAGGCTCTGCCGGCAGACATGGTGATATGACTTTACAACGTACGCTTCTTCATTCGCAGGCCTGGATCCTGCACTACGTCCGCCGCGGCGGCAGGCGCATCGGCGCGCTCTGCGGCAGGCAGCCGCTGGCAGTGGTCGCGGCAACGCTCATCGTCGGGGCCGCCCTCGGGGCCGCCATCCAGGCGGGCGAGGTCAACGCGCTGCGCGCGGAGCTGACCAGCCAGGAGGCCCAGCTCGAGGACACCCGCCGCGCCGCCCAGCGCGAGGTCAACGCCCTGGCCGCGCGCCTGGGCGAACTGCAGGCCGAGGCCACCCGTCTCAACGCGCTTGGCGACCGCCTGACCCGCGTGGCCCAGCTCGGCGACGGCGAGTTCGACTTCAACCGTCCGGTCGGCGTCGGCGGCCTCGGCCCCGTGCGCGACATGCCCGCCGGCGAGCTGCGCGAGGGCATCACCGGCATCGACGCCGACTTCGCCGCCGCCGGCGGCCAGCTGTCGGTGCTGGAGGCGCTGCTGTTCAACCGCGAGCTCGATCGCAACGCGGTGCCGTCGCGCTCGCCGGTGGCGTCGAGCTACGTCACCTCCGGCTTCGGCCGCCGCGCCGATCCCTTCGGTGGCGGCGCCGCCTGGCACAAGGGCATCGACTTCGACGCCCGCACCGGCGACCCGGTGCTGGCGGTGGCCGACGGCGTGGTCAGCTTTTCCGGCGTGCGCTCGGGCTACGGCAACGTGGTCGAGATCGACCACGGCAACGGCTACGTCACCCGCTACGCGCACAACTCGCGCAACACCGTGCAGGTGGGCGACCTGGTGCGCGTGGGCGGCGAGATCGCCAAGGCCGGCAGCACCGGCCGCAGCACCGGCGCGCACGTCCACTTCGAGGTCTGGGAGAACGGGCGGGTGATGAACCCGCGCAAGTTCCTCGGCGAGCAGCACTGACCCGCACCGACCTCCCCCTGTAGGAGCGGCTATAGCCGCGACCAGCATTCCCGTGTATCGAGATATCCGGTCGCGGCTGTAGCCGCTCCTACAGAAGGGGCCGGTGCGTGCGATCGGAAAGGGGCCGGGCGTGCGATCAGAAGGGGCCCGGGCGTGCGATCAGAAGGGGCCCGGGGCGTGCGATCGCGGCTGCAAAGGGCTTGATAGGCGGTCCCGGGACCCCCACGCTACAATGCCGCGGCCAGCAGGAAAGGGCGCCATGCGCCCTTTTCCCGTTTCCGGGCAAGCCATTGCCCGGGGCCATCCACTCCTCCAACCGGTCACCCAATGCTCAATCGCCTGCTCACCAGCGTCTTCGGCAGCCGCAACGAACGCATCGTCGGTCAGTTCAACAAGGTCGTCGCGAAGATCAACGCGCTCGAGCCGGAGATGCAGGCGCTCTCCGACGCCGAGCTGCAGGGCAAGACCGCCGCGTTCAAGCAGCGCATCGCCAGCGGCGAAGCGCTCGACAAGATCCTGCCGGAAGCCTTCGCCGTCTGCCGCGAGGCCTCGGTGCGCGTGCTCGGCATGCGCCACTACGACGTGCAGCTGGTCGGCGGCATGGTGCTGCACACCGGCAAGATCGCCGAGATGCGCACCGGCGAGGGCAAGACCCTGGTCGCCACCCTGGCGGTGTACCTCAACGCCCTGGAAGGCAAGGGCGTGCACGTGGTCACGGTGAACGACTACCTCGCCCGCCGCGATGCCGCGCAGATGGGCAGGCTGTACAACTGGCTGGGCCTGAGCGTGGGCGTGGTCTACCCCGGCATGCCGCATGGCGACAAGCACGCCGCCTACGGCGCCGACATCACCTACGGCACCAACAACGAGTTCGGCTTCGACTACCTGCGCGACAACATGGCGCTGTCGAAGGAGCAGCGTTACCAGCGCGGCCTGCACTACGCGATCATCGACGAGGTCGACTCGATCCTGATCGACGAGGCGCGCACGCCGCTGATCATCTCCGGCCCCGCCGACGAGACCCCCGACCTCTACATCAAGGTCAACCGCATCGTTCCCGAGTTCACCCGCCAGGCCGACGAGCAGTCCGAAGGCGACTACTGGGTGGACGAGAAGGGCAAGCAGGTGCACCTGTCCGAGGCCGGCCAGGAGCTGGCCGAGAACCTGCTGCGCCGCGCCGGCATCCTCGGCGAGGACGACGGCCTGTACGACCCGCACAACATCCACGTCGTGCACCACCTCAACGCCGCCTTGCGCGCGCACGCGATCTACCAGCGTGACGTCGACTACATCGTGCGCGACGGCGAAGTGATCATCGTCGACGAATTCACCGGCCGCACCCTGCAGGGCCGCCGCTGGTCCGACGGCCTGCACCAGGCGATAGAGGCCAAGGAAGGCGTGCCGGTGCAGCGCGAGAACCAGACGCTGGCCAGCATCACCTTCCAGAACCTGTTCCGCATGTACAACAAGCTGTCGGGCATGACCGGCACCGCGGACACGGAAGCCTTCGAGTTCAACAGCATCTACAACCTCGAAGTGGTGGTGATCCCGACCCACCGCCCGATGATCCGCGTCGACCATCCCGACGCCGTGTTCCTCAACCGCGCCGGCAAGTACCGCGCCGTGGTCAACGAGCTGAAGGAAGCGCACGCGCGCAACCAGCCGGTGCTGGTGGGCACGACCTCGATCGAGGTGTCGGAGATGCTCGGCCAGCAGCTGACCGAGGCCGGCATCCACCACGAGGTGCTCAACGCCAAGCAGCACGAGCGCGAGGCGACCATCGTCGCCCAGGCCGGGCGTCCGGGCGCGGTCACCATCGCCACCAACATGGCCGGCCGCGGCACCGACATCGTGCTCGGCGGCTCGCTGGAAGCCGAGATCGCCGCGCTCGAGGCCGAGCAGGGCGAGGTCGACGAGGCCACCCGTGCGCGCCTGAAGGCCGCCTGGCAGGAGCGCCACGACCTGGTCAAGGCCGCCGGCGGCCTGCACATCGTCGGCACCGAACGCCACGAATCGCGCCGCATCGACAACCAGCTGCGCGGCCGCTCGGGCCGCCAGGGCGACCCGGGCTCCAGCCGCTTCTACCTGTCGCTGGAAGACAACCTGATGCGCATCTTCGCCGCCGACTGGGTGCAGAAGGTCATGGCGCGCATGGGCCTGAAGGAGGACGACATCATCGAGTCGCCTCTGGTCAGCAAGCAGATCGCCAACGCCCAGCGCAAGGTCGAGGCCCACAACTTCGACATCCGCAAGAACCTGCTCGACTTCGACGACGTCAACAACGACCAGCGCAAGGTCATCTACGGCCAGCGCAACGAGCTGCTCGAGGCCGATGACATCCGCGACAACATCGCCGGCATCCGCACCGACGTGGTCGGCGACCTGGTCGAGCGCTTCGTGCCGCCGGATTCGGTCGACGACCAGTGGGACATCGCCGGCCTGCAGGCGACGCTCGAGTCCGAGCTGGGCATGCAGGTTGACCTGGCGGGCTGGGTCGCCGCGCAGGCCGAGATCGACGCCGACGGCATCCTCGCGCACGTGCAGCAGGTGGTGGAGGAGAGCGTGGCCGCGAAGGAGGCCTCGATCGGCGCCGAGACCATGCGCATGCTCGAGAAGCACATCATGCTCAGCGTGCTCGACGACAACTGGAAGCAGCACCTCGCGCGCATGGACTACCTGCGCCAGGGCATCCACCTGCGCGGCTACGCCCAGAAGCAGCCGAAGCAGGAATACAAGAAGGAAGCCTTCGAGCTGTTCTCCGAGATGCTCGACAAGGTCAAGCGCGAAGTGGTGACGATGCTCGCCCGCGTGCGCGTGCGCACCGAGGAGGAAGTCGCCGCGCTGGAGGCCCAGGAGCGTGCCCAGGCCGAGGCCCAGGCCCGCCGCATGCAGTTCCAGCACGCCGACAGCGGCGGCTACAGCGCCGACGAGGAAGCCGCCACGCCCGACTACCAGTACGGCGACGCCTCCGGCGACGACGGCATGCCCAAGGTCGGTCGCAACGATCCCTGCCCCTGCGGCAGCGGGAAGAAGTACAAGCACTGCCATGGGCAGCTCGGCTGACCCAGGGCGATGAAGGTGGTCGACGTCGTCGCCGCCGTCATCACCGACGCCCGCGGCCGGATCCTGCTGGCGCGACGCACCGAGGGCCGCGACCTCGCCGGCCTGTGGGAATTCCCTGGCGGCAAGCGCGAGCCCGGCGAGACGCCGGAGGCCGCGCTGGTGCGCGAGCTGCATGAAGAGCTGGGCATCGTCGCCCAGGTCGGCGCCCACCTCATCACCGTCCCACAGCGCTATCCCGACAAGCGCCTGCGCCTGGACGTGCGCCACGTCAGCCGCTGGACAGGGCTTCCCCGCGGCCGCGAAGGCCAGGCCCTGGCCTGGGTGCCGCCGCACAAGCTGGCGAGCTACGCCATGCCGCCCGCGGACATCCCCGTGGTAGCGGCCCTGCTGCAGCCCGACCGCTACGCCATCACCCCCACCCCCACCCCTGCCGCTGCCGTCGCCCCCGTGGCCACTCCCGCCACTCTTGCCGTCCCCGCCCCCGACAACCCCGCCACTCTTGTCGCCTCCGCCCGCGCCACTCTTGCGGCCCCCCCTCCCTGTAGGAGCGGCTACAGCCGCGACCACACCCGCAACCACACCCGCGAAGACAAGCCCGCACCCGCAGCCCCACCTTCAGCCACGGCCCCGGAAGCCACCGCCGCCTCGTGGCTTACCGGCCTGGACGCCACCCTGGCCACCGGCATCACCCGCTTGCAGTTCCGAGTGCCGGGCATAGCGCCCACGCTCTACCACGAACTCGCCACGGCCACCGCCGAGCGCTGCCGCCGCGCCGGCGCCGCGCTGCTCCTCAACGCCGACATCCCCCTGGCCCGCGAACTCGGAACCGGCGTGCACCTGCGCGCCTCGCAGCTGGCCGCGCTCAACGGGCGCCCGCCACTGACCGAAGGCGCGCTGCTGGCGGCCTCGTGCCACACGGCCGCGGATCTCGAGCATGCGGCGCGGCTGGGCTGCGATTTCGTGGTGCTGGGGGCGGTGAAGCCGACCGCCACGCACCCGGGCGAGCCGGGCATCGGTTGGGAGGCATTTGCAGCGCTGCGGGAGTCGGTGAGCCTGCCGGTGTATGCGATCGGAGGACTGGGGCCGGAGGACATGGATGACGCCCGGCGCCAGGGCGCGCAGGGGGTTGCGGGAATACGCGCACTGTGGGGCGGTCGCGGCACATAGCGGCGCACGGCCGCGTCGGGCACCGTCGTCCGAACGGAGGCGTCCGCTGCAGTGCGTGAACGCTCGCGGCCGATGTGAGGAGATTCCGATTCAATCAGCGGAACGTGGCCCGGCTGCCCTGTGCCTCTTCCGCCAGGTACAGGTAGCGCCCATGCAGCCGCGCCACCTCCGCGTCCAGCGCCTCCAGCGGCCCGTCGTTTTCGATCACATCATCCGCCACCGCCAGCCGCCGTTCGCGCGTGGCCTGGGCGCGGATCATCTTCCAGGCCAGCGCTTCGTCGATGCCGTCGCGCTTCAGCAGGCGCGCAAGCTGAAGCTCCACCGGCACGTCCACCACCAGCACGCGGTCCACCCAGGGGGCGTAGGCGTCCGCCCCGGCCTCTGCGTACAGCGGGATGGCAGCAATCGCGTAGGGACCCGGCGCGGCTTCGCAGGCGGCGCGCAGCGCGGCGCGCACGCGGGGGTGGATGATGGCTTCGAGCCGGCGACGCGCGTCGGCATCGGCGAAGACCCGCCGCCGCATCGCCGCGCGATCCATGGCGCCGTCCGGCCCGAGCGCTTCGGGGCCGAAGGCTTGCACCACCTCCGCCAGGCCCGGGGTGCCGGGCGCCACGACCTCGCGCGCCGCGATGTCGGCATCGGCCACATGCACCCCGAGGGCGCGGAAACGGCGTTCAACCTCGGACTTGCCGGAGGCGATGCCGCCGGTCAGGGCAACGGTGTAGCGGGCCATGCGCGAAAGTCTGGCTGGAAATGTGCGGAGCCGCCATAGGGACACCTGATGTGGCCCCAAGGCCGCCTGCGCCGATCCGGCTCATGTGCGCCTGGCGGCGCTCTTGGGGGAGCCGCTGATGGAGTCCTATGGCGCCCGTTCGCCCAGAAGCTCCGCCATGCGCGTCTGCCAGCCGGGCCCGGAGGCCTTCCATGCCGCCAATACCGATTCCGGCAGACGGATCGTGACCTGCCGCCGTGGGTTGGTCGCCAGCGGACGACCGGCGCGCTTCACCACGCCGCGCGCAAGCATGTCGCCGGTCAATTCGGGGAGTTCGTCGTACTCGGAAGGCTGTACCTGGTGTGCGTCCACCCGCCCGAGATCAGACTTCAAGCCGCGGTCCGATGCGTGCCTGCTCGCGTTCATTGGCTTTCCTCATGCTGAAAACGTGACGGATCGCGCCCCGCTGCGTGTATCCGATGACGACCAACCGGCCAGCGAGATGGCCAAAGCAGATGACGTGGGTCTCGCCGTAATCCCGGCGAGTGTCTTCGACCTCGAACGTGTTGCCTGCAAACACCAGCGTCGCGTCTTCAAAATCCAGAGCCCGCGATTCGAGCGTGCATTGCCGCTTGGCTGGATCATAGCTGATCTGATGAATTGATGTCACTACAACAATAGGCCACTGGCCCGCCCTGCAAACACTTTGCTGGTACGAGCAGCGCAATCGTGTCCGCGTGCAACTCGAAGAGGCATCGGAACACGCTGTGCATGGCTGTAGGCGGCATTCATCCGCAACTGCCACCGTGACCGCCGGCCCTGAAGGCCTCCAGAACGTCCTTGTCGAAGCGGATGGTGGTCGATTTCTTCGTGCCGCTTCCGGGCGGCCGGCCGCGACGCGCCACCGCTTCCCGGGCCTTGGCAGCAGGCACCACGCGGCGCCCAATGCGCCATACACCCCGCCGTCTTGATCGCATTGGTGACGTCATATACGATATCGAAATGCTGAGGCTTGTCATCGACACCGACGTGATAGTCGCCGCCCTGCAGAGTGATTCTGGCGCGTCCCGCCAATTGCTGCTGGACGTGTTGGACCGGCATTGCGCGCTGCTGCTGTCCGTACCGTTGATGCTGGAGTACGAAGCCGTGCTGACCCGCCCCGGGCACTTGTTGGCCGCCGGCATCGACGAACGTGACGTGCGCCTGGTGCTGGACGAACTTGCCGGCCTGTGCGTGCCGGTGGCATTCGACTACCGCTGGCGCCCAACGGGGGCTGACGGCGATGATGAGCTGGTCGTTGAAACCGCGGTCAACGGCCTTGCCGATGTCGTGGCCACCTTCAACACCCGCCACATGCAAAAAGCCTGCGAAAGATTCGGCATTTCCGCCGAACGCCCGGTGCACTGCCTACGGAGGATCCGCACATGAGCACGATCGCCAATTTCCCGTTGCGCCTCCCTGCTGACCTCAAGGAAGCCGCGGCGCGGCAGGCCAGCGACTCGGGGGTGAGCATCAATCAGTTCATCGCCACGGCACTTGCGGCGCGCGTGGGCGCCACGGCGGAGGCGGAACGGTATTTCGCCGCGCGCAGCAAACGGGCGCAGGCCGGACAGGCCAGACTCGTGCTGGCGCGGGCAGGCAAGGGCAAGCCGCCGCGCAAGGGCGACGTACCGGCCGAGTCCTGATATGGCTGCCAGCCTTTGCAGGAGTCGCCGGCTCAGAAACCCGCGATGCCCCGATACCACCCGATCAGGTCACCGCCCCACATGAACACGATCCAGCCGGCGATCGCGAGATAGGGGCCGAACGGGATCGGCGTGGCCTTGTCGCGGCCCTTGGCGAACAGCCAGGCGCTGCCGATCACCGCGCCCACCAGCGACGAGATCAGGATGATCGGCAGCACGCCCGCCAGGCCGCACCAGGCGCCCAGCGCGGCCAGCAGCTTGAAGTCGCCGTGGCCCATGCCTTCCTTGCCGGTGAGCTGCTTGAACACCCACCACACGCTCCACAGGCTGACGTAGCCGGCGATCGCGCCCAGCAGCGCGGCCTTGGGCCCGATGTAGAGGTTCTCCACCGCCGCGATCAATCCCAGCCACATCAGCGGCAGGGTGAGCGAATCCGGCAGCAGTTGAGTGCGGAAGTCGATGCCCGACAGCGCGATCAGGAAGCAGGTGAGCAGTCCCGCGCCGAAGCCCTGCCAGCCGAAGCCGAAGCGCCAGACGCAGGCCAGCAGCAGCAGCATCGTCAGCAGCTCGACCGCCGGGTACTGGATCGAGATCGGCGCACGGCACGAGCGGCACTTGCCGCCCAGCGCCAGCCAGCTCAGCACCGGGATGTTCTCGTACCAGCTCAGCTGGTGGCCGCAGTGCGGGCAGTGCGAGCGCTCCACCACGATGCCGGGTGGAGGCGGGTCGTACAGCTCCGGCTCGCCGAGCATCTCGCGGCTGTCGCGCTTCCACTGCCACTCCATGCGCCGGGGCAGGCGCAGGATGACGACGTTGAGGAAGCTGCCGACGAGCAGGCCGAGGCCTGCGACCAGCGGATAGCCGAGTTCTGGGTTCTGGTCGAGGAAGGCCACTGCCGGGTCAGACCACCGCGGCCAGCTTGAAGATCGGGAGGTACATGCCGATGACCATGCTGCCGACCACGCCACCGATGAAGATCATGATCATCGGTTCCAGCAGGCTGGACAGCGCGTCCACGGCGTTGTTGACCTCTTCCTCGTAGAACTCGGCCACCTTGAACAGCATGGTGTCGAGCGCACCGGCCTCCTCGCCGATGGCCGCCATCTGCACGACCATGTGCGGGAACAGGTTGACCTGCTTCATCGCCATGTTGAGCTGGTAGCCGACGGCGACGTCGTCCTTGATGTTGTGCACCGCTTTCTCATACACGGTGTTTCCGGTCGCGCCGGCCACGATGTCCAGTGCTTCCACCAGTGGCACACCGGCCTTGAAGGTGGTCGCCAGCGTGCGCGAGAAGCGCGCGATCGACGAGTTGTGCATCACCTGGCCGATCACGGGGATCTTCAGGATCGCGCGGTCGCAGAAATGCTGGAAGGCCGGTGAGCGCTTGAAGAAGAAGATCGCGGCAAAGATGCTGCCGCCCACTATCAGCAGGATCAGCCACCACCATGCCACCATGAAGTCGGAAGCGGCCACGATCAGCTTGGTAAAGGCGGGCAGGTCCGCACCAAAGTTCGAGAACACCGCCTCGAACTGCGGCACCACGAATACGAGCAGGATGGAGCTGACGATCAGGGCCACCGCCACGACCGTGGCCGGATAGAACAGCGCCTTCTTGATCTTGCCCTTCAGGGATTCGATGTTTTCCTTGTAGGTGGCGATCGTCTCCAGCACCGTTTCCAGCACGCCCGCGCCTTCGCCGGCCTTGACCAGGTTGCGATACAGCTCGTCGAACTGAACCGGGTGCTTGCTCATGGCCTCGAAGATGGACGAGCCGCCCTCGATGTCCAGGCGCAGCGAATCGACCATAGCCTTCATGCGGGGATTCTTGTTGCCGTTCGCGATGATCTCCAACGCCTGCACAATCGGCACGCCGGACTTGATCATGGTGGCCAGCTGGCGGCTGAAGACCGCGATTTCCTTGGCTGTAATGCGCTTCCCGGCGCTGCCGAACAGTGGTTTGGCCTTGGGCTTGACTACTTGGGGGGTGATGCCCTGGCGGCGCAGCTCCGCTCGCAGCAGGTTGGCATTTTTTGCCGTCTGCTCGCCCTTCATTTTCTTGCCGCGCTTGTCGGTGCCCTCCCACACGAATGGCGTCAGTTCGACGCCCGCCCTCTGCTGCACAGCGGGCTTCTTCGCGGCGGATCGCGCAGCGCTACCGGTAACTGCCATCTGGGACTCCCCTCAAGGTCCGGAACCCCGGCCGGACCGCAAGCCAGCATCCTAAACCCTTGGGCCGGAAAGTGAAATTTCCGGATGTGATGGGTTGCCGGATTCTGGCAGTTTCCGACCCGAAAAGTCAGTCCACCGTTACGCGGTTGATCTCGGCGAGGCTGGTCAGGCCGTTCTTGACCTTGAGCAGGGCCGACTGGCGGAGGTCCCGGACACCGGCCTTCTGCGCTACTTCGGAGATCTGCAGTGCATTGCCGCCCTCCAGGATGATCTCCTGGATCTCCTCGGCCATGGGCATGACCTGATAGATGCCCACCCGGCCCTTGTAGCCGCCGGTGCAGTCGTCACAACCCACGGCCTCGTAAACCGTGAAGCCCTGGTGCACCTCGTCGGCGGTGAAGCCCTCCGCCAGCAGGGCGTTGTCCGGCAGCTCGGCCGGCCGCTTGCATTTGGGGCAGAGCCGCCGGCACAAGCGCTGGGCGATCACCAGGGTCACGGAACTGGTGATGTTGTAGGGCGCGATGCCCATGTTCATCAGGCGTGCGATGGTCTGCGGGGCGTCGTTGGTGTGCAGCGTGGACAGCACCATGTGGCCGGTCTGCGCGGCCTTGATGGCGATCTCGGCGGTTTCCAGGTCGCGGATTTCGCCGACCATGATGATGTCCGGGTCCTGGCGCAGGAAACTGCGCAGGGCGGCGGCGAAGGTCATGCCCCGCTTCACGTTCTGCTGGACCTGGTTCACGCCGGGCAGGCGGATTTCCACCGGGTCTTCGGCGGTGGAGATGTTGCGGGTCTCGTCGTTCAGGATGCCCAGCGCCGTGTACAGGCTCACGGTTTTGCCGGAGCCGGTGGGGCCGGTCACCAGCACCATCCCATAGGGCTTGTGGATGGCGTCCAGGAACAGCTGTTGCTGGTCGGGCTCGTAGCCCAGCTTGTCGATGCCGAGCTTGGCCGCGCTGCCGTCGAGGATACGCAACACCACCTTTTCGCCGAACAGCGTCGGCAAGGTACTGACGCGGAAGTCGATCTGCTTGGTCTTGGAAAGGTTGAGCTTGATGCGGCCGTCCTGCGGCACGCGCTTCTCGGCGATGTCCAACTGGGCCATGACCTTCAGGCGGGCCGTGAGACGTTGATTGAGCTTGACCGGCATCTTTGCAGTCTGTTTCAGGATGCCGTCGATGCGCAGTCGGACTCGGTAGTCGTTCTCGTAGGGCTCGAAGTGGATATCCGAGGCGCCCTTCTTGATGGCGTCGATCAGGACCTTGTTCACGAACTTGACCACCGGGGTGTCGTCGCCCTTGGCATCCACGCCGGAGTCCCCGCCCTCGTCCTCGCCGCCGGTGATGTCGAGGTTGTCCAAGCCGTCGCTGTCGCCTAGGTCGTCGCCGAAGGTGTCGCCGGCGTCCTGCCACAGCTCCAGGCAGCGGCGCAGCTTGTCCTCGTCCACCAGGATCGGTTCCACTACCAGGTTGGTGTGGAACTTGACCTCGTCCAGGGCGTGCGTGTTGGTGGGGTCGGGCGTGCCCACGAACAGGCGGTTGCCGCGCTTGAACAGGGGCAGGATGGGGTGCTTGGCCAGCAGTTCCTCGCTGACCAGATTGATGGCGCTCAGGGTGCCGTCCATCGTCGCCGGGTCGAATACCGGCATGCCGAATTCGATGGAATTGGCGGCCGCCAGCTGGGCCGAACTCACCAGCTTGTGGTCGCGGAGATACTGTGCGACAGGTTTCCGCTCCGCTGTGGCTTTGTCCAAGGCCTCGCGCGCGGACGTTCCGTCGAGCACACCATCAAGGACCAAGCGCCGGACGATGCCGGTGATGCCGACAAGATTGGCGGTGGGGATGGCGTTCATACAACCTCTACTCTGGGAGCCAGCCTTGAAACTTTAACGCACCTGGAGCCGAGCGATGCGCCACTCGCCCGCCTTTCACCAAGGGGGCACTGACAGTGCATCCAAAGGCATGCCCGTGTGCTTGTCCATCAACATCGTGATGTCCTTGCTGCGTGCCACCAGTGGCACCCAGACCACGGAATCCTCACTCTGCTTTGTGCGACGAAGCCATACGTCGATACGCCGGGCCTGAGTCGGCTGTTTGGCACGCAGCTGGGAAAGTGGTCTTGCGCGCTCAAGAAGGCTTGGAATCGCCTCTTCATAGTCGACGAAGTAGCGTGGAAACTTCTCGATGTCCTTTCCGGAAAGTGCCGAGGACATGAGTTCCTCGCGTTGCTTGGCGTCGTGCGGCAGTGCCGCGGCCACGAGCACCGGGCCTGTCCAGGACAACTCGCGCCACCGGGGCTGGCTGGCCTCAGCCAGATCATCCGGCTCCAGCTCATTGGCGGCCACTACAACGAAGCGGTCCACGGCTGCGACCAGGAATACCGGGCGGGACTGCAGCATGAC
Organism: Luteimonas padinae; assembly: GCF_014652935.1. Taxonomy (GTDB): domain Bacteria; phylum Pseudomonadota; class Gammaproteobacteria; order Xanthomonadales; family Xanthomonadaceae; genus Luteimonas; species Luteimonas padinae. Next base: position 124,506 of record NZ_BMZT01000010.1, read on the forward strand.
GTGGAACCCATAGGCCAGCGCCGACAGCTGCAGGGCTACGATGACGGCCAGATCCCGTTTGAGTTCAGGCTTGCGCTGGTCGAACACGATCATGGTCAGCAGCGGTCCAAGCACGACATCCACGCCTACAAGCAGGATCAGCAGAGTGTCCGCCCCGCCAGCCTGGAAGTACGGAGGGGGGTACCACAAGCCCAGCAGCACGCCGCTTGCGACAGCCGCAACCAGCATGCTCAGGACGAAATGGATCGCGAACGCCTTGTACCGCGTCACGTGGCAACCGCTGCTACCGAAGGTGGGCAAGTGCGGCGCGCTGCGCTCATCGACATTCTGCAGGTGCGTACTTGGCCGGCAGTGTGCCGACACCACTGGTCAGTCCACGGCTGGTGGCTGTCGTATTCGTTGCTGAGGCGCAAGCCCAGTCAAGGGCGCCGGTTGCGCCGGGCGCCAGTTGGGCACCCTGCACGTTCGGAGTGAATACCAGCGTGCGTGCCTGGGCATCCGAGGGCAGGCTGGCTGTCGCCCCGGCGCTTGTGATGGTGATTGCGCCGGTGGCTGGATCGATCTGGATATCACCGACAAATTTGGACTGCTTTTCCGCGGCCGGCCGTGCGTTGTACTCGGCGGCGAGCCGCGCGACACGGGCCAGCCCGCCGGACTTGAAGCCTTCGGATACTTCCGACTTGGCCGATGAGCCAGCGACCATCAACTCGGTCATCTTGGCGCGGGTGGCGAAATCCTGATATGCGGGCAGCGCAATGGCGGCCAGGATGGCAATGATCGCCACGACGATCATCAGCTCAATCAGGGTAAAACCGTGTTGCCTGCTCATGATCCGCCCTGGAGTGCCTCTTCTTCGAACAGTTGGTGCATGTAGCGAGGCTTGAAAAAAGGAAGCTCCGCAGTGCGGAGCCTCCTGGTTACACGCATGCCAGCTGGAATCAGCTCCGCTGGATCAGCGGCACTCGGACGGAGCGTACTTGGCGGGCAGCGTGCCATTCCCTGCGACCACAAGGCCGCGGGAGGTGGCAGTGGTGTTGGTCGCCGAAGCGCAAGCCCAGTCAATCGCGCCCGTCGCGCCCGCAGCAAGAGCCGCGCCCTGCACGTTCGGCGTGAAGATCAGCGTCTTGTCGGCTGCATCTGTCGGCAGACCCGCCTGCGTAGCGGTCTCAAGAGTAACGGTGATGGCGCCGTTCGAGTCGTCGATCACGATGTTGTCGACGATCTTGCTCTCCTTCTCGGTCTGTGCGCGGCCGTTGTATTCGGTCGCAGCGGCGGTTACGCCGGCGAGGCCGTCGCTCTGGAACGCTTCAGACACGAGGCTCTTCGGCGAAGAAGCGGCAACCACCGCCTCAGAGACCTTGGCGCGGACGGTGTAGTCCTGATACGCCGGCAGCGCAATCGCCGCCAGGATGGCGATGATCGCAACCACGATCATCAGTTCGATAAGGGTAAAGCCCTGCTGCTTCTTCATGTGTATCCCCTAGGAGTGGAGTGAATTTCACGTGCTGCGAAGCCGGCTTGGGTTCCGGACCCGCTTGTTGCCGTGCGACGTCGCACGTGCAGGGGAAGTGTATGCAGATTACGTGCCAATTGTGGTTTCTGGACGCTGGATGAACGGATGTGCAACGCGATTCACGATACCGTTGCCGCTGGCGGGAAGTTGCAGACAAAGCTGGGCGCAATTTGACGCGCAAAGTGACAATAATTGTCACCATTGACGCACGTTTTGCGACGGTGGTGGCAGGTTCGGTCTGGCGCCGCTGCGCGTCATGACGCGCTCTGCGCGGCAGGAGACTGCGCCGCAGGGTGACGACTTGGCCCGGGAGGGAGTGGGCAACGCCGGCGTCGTGTCGTCTTTCGCTCAATCCGGCGGCGGCTCCGGCGGCCGGCAGTGGCAGCACGCCGGCGTCCGGCGTGGTGTCGGCCATCAACATCCATCGCGACCTCAGCCTGACCGGCAGCATCACGGTGAAGGGCGGCGAGAGCGCGGTGTTCAACCTCGATGGCAACGCGACCCTGGACTCGGCGTCGATCACCGGCATCGACACCCTGCGCACCACCGGCGACGCCACCATCGGCAGCAACATCCACGTGCGCAATATCCACTCCAACGGCAACGTGGTGCTGCGCGGCAGCGCCAGCGGGACGCAGGTGCGGGCGCGCGGGAACGTGACGGTGTCCGGTGGCTCCAGCCCGGTGGCGATCCGGGCCAATGGCCGGGTGAGCTTCAGCGGCGGCAGCGGCGACCTGGTGGAGTCGAAGACCGGCGTGACGGTGACCGGGGGCGGGGTCAACATCAGCTCGGTGCGCTCGGAAGGGCCGGTGAACTGGACCGGGAAGGGCGGCGGCGCCAACCGGGTGCATGCCAACGGGCCGGTGGAGTATTCGGGTGGCAACCGCGGCACGTCGCTGCGCACGCGGGGGGCGCTGTCGCTGCCGGCCGGCGAGGTCGACGAGGCGGTGGCGAACGGGCGCGTGCGCCACGCCGCCTACGGCACGGTGGGCGCGATCACGGCCATGGGCGACGTGGAGATGTCCAAGGCGGGCGCCGGTCGGGTGCGCACGCAGGGCACGACGCGCATCACCGGTTACGGCGGAGTCGGCGGCCTGGAAGGGCAGGGCGATCTGGACGTGTCGGGATGGGTCGCGGTGAGCGGCACCATCGGCGGGCAGATCCGTGGCAACGGCCGCAACAGCGTGGTGGACTCGGTGAAGGTGGTGCCCGGCTACACGGTACCGATCACGCCGGTCGAGCAGGTGGTGGTGGACGAGGTGCCCGAGGTGGTGATGCCGTCGGCACGCGTGGATGCGTGGCCGCTGCGCGAGCTGGCGAACTATGTGTTCGAAGTGGTGGACGGCAGGCGCCAGGTGACCGTGGCCAGCGTGTCCGGGATCCCGGACGGCCGCTACGTGCTCGCCATTCGCCTGGACAACAACCGGCGCTACCCCGACTGGCTGTGCCGTCCCGGCGACGTCAAAGGCGAGGTGTGCACGGCGCCGGTGGCCACGATCTGCCAGGGCCACTCGGCGCAGAACGGCTGCGTGGCCGGCAGCGGCCGCAACTGGGAACTCAACGGCAAGAGCCTGGCGCGCGGGGTCGCCTGGTTCGACGGCGACCTGGTGTTGGGCAACGGCGTGTACGTGAACACCTTCATCGCCACCGGCAACATCCGTACCAGTGGCAGCCATCGCACCCTGTCGCCCAACTACGCCGGTTACGAGGTCTCCTGCGCCGACGCGACTCCGTCGGGCGGCTCGGCCGCGCCGGACTTCAAGGATCTGGTGCCGCGCAACCTGTGCGACACCGATGCGCGGGCGATGACGGGCGCGCCGCTGGGCAACATCGCCTACCTGGCCGGTGGCCATGCACCGGGTGGCGGCGGCTTCAGCGGCGGCGACATCAGCCTGGGCGCGTCCACGCGGGCCGATGGCTCGGTGCTGGCCGGCAACGTGCTCACCACCGGCGGCAATACCACCGTCAGCGGTGCGATCGTGTCCGCAGCGCAGGGTGGGGGCAGCAATGTGGCGATGGGCGGCAGTACGACGCTGGACCTGACCGGTGGCTCGGACGCTTACGAGCCGGGGCAAATTCCGTGCGGACTGGTGGACTGCGAGGACACGTCGCCTGGCAGTGATCCGACGGCGCGGCGCACCCGGGTTCTCTGGACGCGTTACCTGTAGCCATACTGGCGGCCCGCTGGGCTCAGGCGGACGGGACGTCCAGCCTTGACACCACGGCCCGCGCGAACTGCTCGAAATCCACCAGGCGTTCGGTCGCGATGGCGAACACGATGTGCCAATCGATGATGTCGTAGGCATGCACGGCGATGTTGCGAAACCCTACGGCCTTCTTCATCCGCAGTGACAGGTCGTTGTCCAGGATCCCGGCCTGCGCCAGCCGGTCGAAAGCCGCACCCATGTTCTCGGGTGGCGGCAGGGACAGGTCGGAAAGCAGGTGCGCGGCAAGGTCCACGCAGACCTGGACGGCGCGGCTGAGGTTGAGCACCAGCACGTCCTGGAGGTCGATGTCGGCTTCCAGGGTTTCCACGTCCGGCGGGCGTCGGCTGGCGATGCGTGCCAGGCAGCGCTGAAGGGAGTCGAGCTTGCGTTCGACGATCAGCCGATCCATGCCTGTCTCCGCTCGCGCAGCATGCGGTCGACGTAGGGCTGGAAGTCCGCGGTGTCGAACAGATGGCGGCGGATCAGCTCGGCGTGGTCGGAGCTGGTGCCAAGGATGCGTTGGCCGTGCCTCAGGATCTGGGCAAGCAGCGGGCCGCTTGCGGTCTTCAGGTCGATCAGGTCCACCGGCCGGCCGGTGGCGGCGGCGAAGGCCTCGATGAGCCGGGCTTTCTCCCGGGCATCGAGCGGGTGGTCCGCTTCCACTGCGATATCCAGGTCGCTGCCCGGATGCGCGCGACCCGACGCCACCGAGCCGAACACGAGGGCTTGCCGGATGTGCGGGTGCTTCTCGAGGACTTCGCGAAGTCGGGGCGGCGCCGTGGACATGGCGACATCGTACTCTTTGAAGCTCAGTCGATCCCGAGCTTCTTCAGCTTGTACCGCAGCGCCCTGAAGGTGATCCCCAGCGCCGCCGCCGCCTTGGTCTTGTTGTATTTGCTCTCCTGCAGCGCCTGCTGGATCGCGGCGCGCTCGATCTCCTCGATGTACGAGGGCAGGGCGCTGGAGGCGGTCTCGCGCGGGTTGAGGCTGGCCGGGTTGGCGGCGGCGCCGGGTGTCGCACCCGGCATCGGCACGGCGCGCGCGGGGCTGGTGATGACGCTGCCGCCGGGAAGCCGCAGGTCGGCGGCGGTGATGGTGTCGCCGTCGGCCATCGCCATCGCGCGCTCGAGGATGTTCTCCAGTTCGCGCACGTTGCCCGGGAAGGCGTAGGCGTCCAGCGCGGCGAGGGCGTCCGGACCCAGCCTGGGCGTGGCGCGGTGCATCGCCTGCGCCAGCCGGGCGAAGATCGCGTCCGACAGGATCGGCAGGTCCCCATCGCGCTCCCGCAGCGCCGGCACGTGCAGCTCGATCACGTTGATGCGGTAATACAGGTCGTGGCGGAAGCTGCCGCCATTGACCAGCGCGCCCAGGTCCTTGTGGGTCGCGGACAGGATGCGCACGTCCACGTCGATCTCGTTCTGCGCGCCCACCGGGCGCACCTTCTTCTCCTGGATCGCGCGCAGCAGCTTGACCTGCATCGCCAGCGGCAGCTCGGCGACTTCGTCCAGGAACAGGGTGCCGCCGTCGGCGCTCTGGAACAGGCCGGGCTTGTCGGCGTGGGCGCCGGTGAAGCTGCCCTTCTTGTGGCCGAAGAATTCGCTCTCCATCAGTTCGTTCGGGATGGCGCCGCAGTTCACCGGCACGAAGGGGCCGTTGGCGCGCGAGCCCTGGGCGTGGATGGTGCGGGCCACCAGTTCCTTGCCGGTGCCGGATTCGCCGCTGATGTGCACGGGCGCCTGGCTGCGGGAGACCTTGGCGATGGTGTCGCGCAGGGACACCATCGCCGGCGAGCCGCCGAGCAGGCGACCGGCATCGTCGGGGCGGGCCTGGCGGTGGGTGTTGAGCTCCAGCGCCTGGCGCACCAGGCCGCGCAGCACGTTGATGTCCACCGGCTTGGAGACGAAGTCGAAGGCGCCGGCCTTCAGGGCTTCGACCGCGGCTTCGACGTTGCCGTAGGCGGTGATCATCGCCACGGGGGTCTCGGGGAAGCGGGTGGTGATGTCGCTGACCAGCTCGAGGCCGGAGCCGTCGGGCAGGCGCATGTCGGTCAGGCACAGGTCGTACTTGTTGCCCGCCAGCATCTGCCGGGCGGTGCCCAGGCTGGAGGCGGTGTCGGTGCGCAGGCCCATGCGGCCGAGGGTCAGGACCAGGAGCTCGCGGATGTCGTGCTCGTCGTCGACGATGAGGGCGCTGCGGGCTTCGGTCATGGCAGAAAGGGCTGGCTTCCGGTCCGGGTGACCAATTTTGGCACTTTTCACGAGACTGTGACGAGTGTCAAAGGCCGACGGGTGCCGGACCGTCCCCTGTAGGAGCAGCTACAGCTGCGATCGCCCTGGCCATGGCCCCTCGCAATCGCAGCTATAGCTGCTCCTACAGGTCACCCCAGCATGACGGAGCCGCCGCGCAGGGTGATGCGGAAGCAGGCGCCGCCGCCCGGGACGGAGACGTATTCCAGCCGGCCGTCGTTGGCGCGGCAGAGCTCGTGGGCGATGTAGAGCCCCAGGCCGGTGCCCTGCTCGGAGGTGGTGAAGAACGGCCGGAACAGCTGGTGGCTCACGGCGTCCGGGATGCCGGGGCCGCGGTCGGTGATCTCGATCACCGGGCGGCCGTCCAGCACGTCGACGTGGATCGTGATCCGCGCCGGCTCGCCCGGCTGGTGGCCGTGGCGCACGGCGTTGTTGGCCAGCGAGGTCAGGACCTGGTGCAAGTGGCGCGGGTCGACCATGGCCGGCACTTCCGGCAGCTGGCCGCCCTGGCGGATGCTCGCGTTCTCCTCCGGGCAGGTCTGGCGGTAGTCGGCGATGAAGGCCCGCACCAGGCCGACCAGGTCGACCTGTTCGGGCTGGGCGCGCTCGCGCCGTGCCAGGCCCAGCACGCTCTCGACGATGGCGTTGGTGCGCATGCACTGCTGGTGGACGATCTGCAGCAGGCGGCGGTCGCTGTCGCCGATGTCGCGCGATTCCTCCAGCAGCTGGGTGGCGTAGCTGATCGCGGCCAGCGGGTTGCGGATCTCGTGGGCGAGACTGGCGGAGAACCGGCCCATGGCGGCCAGGGTCAGGGACTCGGCGCGGCGGGAGACCAGGGCGGTGTCGTCGAGGAAGATCAGGGTGGTGTCGTCGGTCGCCAGCAGGCGGGTGAAGCGCGGCAGCACTTCGTTCCCGTCGTCGCCGATGGTGAGTGCGGTGTCGTCGGCCTGGCCGCTGCGGCGCCATTCGGCCACGCGCATGGCCAGCGCCGGGGAGATCTGAGGCAGGGTGCGCGGGGTGGCCTCGGGGTCGGGGCCGGCTTCGCCCAGCAGGATGCGCGCGGCCTCGTTGGCCATGCGGATGCGGCCGGCGCCGTCGACCATCAGCACGCCCACGCGCATGCGGCGGATGATCAGTTCGTTGACCTCGGCCAGGTTTGCGGCCTCGGCGCCGCGCCGGTGCGCGAGGTCGCGGCTTTCGCGCATGTCGCGGCCGAGCAGGTTGGTCAGCGTGGCCATGGCCAGGTAGCTGACCGAAAACATCAGCACCTCGGCCAGCGGGCGCTCGCGCAGCGTGTTGCCATCGGCCAGCACCAGGACGTACTGGGCCACCAGCGCGCCCGAGGCCAGCGCGGCCGCGGCCAGGCCCAGGTGCAGCGGCAGCAGCAGGGCGGCGGCGCCGATGTTGAACAGCAGCATCATCGCGATGCCGGGCCCGGCGAAGGGCAGGGCGTGGGTGGCCAGGGTGGCCACGATGATGTCGATGAGGACGCCCACCACGACGTGCGAGGCCAGCGGCACCGATCTGCGCCCCGACAGCAGCAGCAGCACCGCCGCGGCGACCAGGTAGGTGGCGGCCACGGCGGTGGCCAGCGCAGGGTCGCGGGCCTCGCCGCCGAACGCGCCCTTCAGCGGGCCGAACACCGCCAGCGCGAGCATCGCGGCCTCGAGCGTCCGGTACAGGGCCAGCAGGTACAGCTCGCGCCGCATGGCGCGATCGGGGGTGTCTGGGGGCACGGGCGGGCTCCGGGGGCGTCGGGGCACTATAATGGCTGGCGCTGTGTCCCACTTTCCCACGACGGACCCCACATGAACTTCCACGAGTACCAGGCGAAGCAGCTCTTCGCCGATTACGGCATTGCAGTTCCCGCCGGGCGCGTTGCCCGCACCCCCGAAGAGGCGGTCGACGCCGCCAAGGCCATCGGTGGCGACTTCTGGGTGGTCAAGGCCCAGATCCACGCCGGCGGCCGCGGCAAGGCCGGCGGCGTGAAGCTGTGCCGCTCGCTCGACGACGTGCGCGAGCACGCCAAGGGCATGCTCGGCAAGAAGATGGCGACCTACCAGACCGCCGGCATCGAGCTGCCGATCGACTCGGTGCTGGTGACCCAGGCCACCGACATCGACAAGGAGCTGTACCTGTCGGTGCTGGTCGACCGTTCCACGCAGTCGATCACCTTCATCGCCTCCAGCGAAGGCGGCATGGACATCGAGCAGGTGGCCGCCGAGACGCCGGAGAAGATCCAGTCGCTCAACGTCAACTTCATCCAGGGCCTGCAGCCCTACCAGTGCCGCGACATCGGCTTCGCGCTGGGCCTGACCGGCAAGCAGGTCAACCAGCTGACGAAGATCATGATGGGCCTGTACAAGCTGTTCAACGAGAAGGACCTGGCGCTGGTCGAGCTGAACCCGCTGGCCATCCTCACCGACGGCAACCTGGCCGTGCTCGACGGCAAGGTCGACTCCGACGACAACGCCGCGTTCCGCCACCCGGAGCTGGTCGCGATGCGCGACATCCGCCAGGAGGACGAGACCGAGGTCAAGGCCAGCCAGCACGACCTGAACTACGTGACCATGGACGGCAATATCGGCTGCATGGTCAACGGCGCGGGCCTGGCGATGGCGACGATGGACGTGATCCAGCTGGAAGGCGGCTCGCCGGCCAACTTCCTCGACGTCGGCGGCGGCGCCACCAAGGAGCGCGTGACCGAGGCGTTCAAGCTGATCCTCTCGTCCGATGACGTGAAGGCGATCTTCGTCAACATCTTCGGCGGCATCGTGCGCTGCGACATGATCGCGGAGGGCATCATCGCAGCGGTGAAGGAAGTGGACGTCAAGGTGCCGGTGGTGGTGCGCCTCGAGGGCACCAACGTGGACGCGGGCAAGGAGCTGTTGAAGAACTCCGGCCTGGCGATCACCCCCGCCGACAACATCAACGACGGTGCCCGCAAGGCTGTCGAAGCGGCCAAGGCCGCCTGAGCCCCCACACACCCCCTATCTTCCCTGTAGGAGCAGCTACAGCTGCGACCCGCAGGTCGCCCAGGTCCAGGCAGGTCGCAGCTGTAGCTGCTCCTGCAGGGCCAGGGCGGTGAAAGAGACCATCGAGGAATCCAATGAGCGTTCTCGTCAACAAAGACACCAAGGTGATCGTGCAGGGCTTCACCGGCCAGCAGGGCACCTTCCACGCCGAGCAGATGCTGGAGTACGGCACCAAGGTCGTCGGCGGCGTCACCCCGGGCAAGGGCGGCACCGAGCACCTGGGCCTGCCGGTCTTCAACACCGTGGCCGATGCCGTCAGCGGGACCGGCGCCAACGCGTCGGTGATCTACGTGCCGCCGCCGTTCGCGGCCGACGCGATCCTGGAAGCGGCCGAGGCCGGCATCCAGGTCATCGTATGCATCACCGAGGGCATCCCGGTGCTCGACATGCTGCGCGTCAAGAAGACCCTGGTGCACACCTATCCGGAGACCGTGCTGGTGGGCCCGAACTGCCCCGGCATCATCACCCCGGGCGAGTGCAAGATCGGCATCATGCCGGGCCACATCCACAAGCCGGGCAAGGTCGCGATCGTGTCGCGCTCGGGCACGCTGACCTATGAAGCCGTCAAGCAGACCACCGACGCCGGCCTCGGCCAGTCGACGGTGATCGGCATCGGCGGCGACCCGATCAACGGCCTGAACTTCATCGACTGCCTGAAGCTGTTCCAGGACGACGAGCAGACCGAGGGCATCATCATGGTCGGCGAGATCGGCGGTTCGGCCGAGGAGGAAGCGGCCGAGTTCATCGCCGAGTACGTGACCAAGCCGGTGGTGGGCTTCATCGCCGGTGCGAGCGCCCCGAAGGGCAAGCGCATGGGCCACGCCGGCGCGATCGCTTCGGGCGGATCGGGTACGGCCGAAGGCAAGTTCGCCGCGATGGAGAAGGCCGGCGTCACCACCGTCCGTTCGCCGGGCGACCTGGGTGCCGCGATCGCCAAGCGCCTGGCTGGCTGACCACCGCCCTCCTCCTGTACCGGCCCCTTCTGTAGGAGCAGCTATGGCTGCGACCTGCAGCGTCCGGTCGCAGCTATAGCTGCTCCTACAGGACATGCGTGACAGGGAAGGCCGCCTCCGGGCGGCCTTTTCCGTGGACGGCATGTTTGACAGGGTGATGCATGATGCGCATGATCAATGCGCACTCCATGGAGGACGCCGCAATGCGCATCCGCGACGAGTACGCCGCCTACGGCAAGCGCGCCACCAACGTCAGCATCAACGAGGGCCTGCTGGAGGCCGCGCGGGCGCTCGACATCAACCTGTCCGCCACCCTGGAGAAGGCGCTCGACGCCGAGGTGCGGGCGCGCAGGCGCGAGAAGTGGCTGGAGGACAACCGCGAGGCGATCGCGGCGTACAACGAGCGCATCGAGCGTGACGGCATGCTGAGCGACCACGTGCGTGCCTTCCTGTCCAGGACGGCTGAATGAGCCAGTTCGTCGCCTACGCCAACGCAGATGTTGTCTCCAGGAAGCGGATTCCGTATCTGTTGGACGTGCAGAGTGATCTGATCGAGACCGCGGGATCGCGTGTGGTCGTGCCGCTGGTGGCGATCGAGCGCGTCGGCGGGGTGATCGAGCGCCTGATGCCGCGGTTGCTGGTGGATGAAGAGCAGCTGGTGATGGATACGGCGCAGATCATGGGCGTGCCGGTGAGCATGCTGGGGAGGCAGGTCGCCGACCTGTCCCACGAAAGGTCTGCCATCCTTGCCGCCCTCGACATGCTGACGCATGGAATCTGACATGACCGAATCGCTTCGCATCGCCCTGGCCCAGTTCGACTTCCCGGTGGGTGATGTCGCCGGCAACACGAAGCGCATCGCGGCGATGATCGGCGAGGCGCGCGACGAGTACGGCGCCGACATCGTGGTGTTCCCCGAGCTCGCGATCAGCGGCTATCCGCCCGAGGACCTGCTGATGCGGCCGCAGTTCCTGGCCGACTGCGAGCAGGCGCTGCGCACCATCGCAGACGCCGCCACCGGCATCGTCGCCATCGTCGGCTGGCCGGAGTCGGCCGGCAGCGTGCTCTACAACTCCGCCAGCGTGCTGCGCGACGGGCGCATCGAGCGCACCTACCGCAAGCGCGAGCTGCCCAACTACAACGTCTTCGACGAGCGCCGCTACTTCCACGTCGATCCCGACGGCGGCAGCTGCGTGTTCGAGGTCAAGGGCGTGCCGGTGGGCCTGCTGGTCTGCGAGGACCTGTGGTTCGCCGAGCCGATCGCCGACACCGTCGCGCAGGGCGCGCAGCTGGTGCTGGTGCCCAATGCCTCGCCCTTCGAGCGCGGCAAGCACGCGCAGCGCGACGCGATGATCGCCGCGCACACGCGCGACACCGGCGCGGCGCTGGCCTATCTCAACGTGGTGGGCGGGCAGGACGCGCTGGTGTTCGACGGCGCGTCGGTGGTCGCCGACGGCGACGGCACGGTGCATCCGGCCGCGGCGGCCTTCACCGACCAGTGGCTGGTGGTGGACTACGACGCGGCCAGCCGCGCGTTCACGCCGGTCGTCTGGATGGACGACGGCGACGAGAGCATGGACGCCCTGGCCTGGCGCGCGGTGGTGCGCGGAATCCGCGACTACTTCGGCAAGAACGGCTTCCGGCGCGCCTGGCTGGGCCTGTCGGGCGGCATCGACTCGTCCATCGTGCTGGCGATGGCGGTCGAGGCACTGGGTGCGGAGAACGTCACCGCCGTGCGCATGCCGTCCCGCTACACCGCCAACCTCAGCAACGACCTGGCCGCCGAACAGTGCCGCGCGCTGGGCGTGGAGATGCTGACGGTGCCGGTCGAGCCGGCGTTCGAAGGCCTGCTCGGCAGCCTGGGCGAGGCCTTCGAAGGCCGCGAGGTCGACGTGACCGAGGAGAACCTGCAGTCGCGCGCGCGCGGGGTGATCCTGATGGCGCTGTCGAACAAGCTCGGCGGCCTGGTGTTGACCACCGGCAACAAGAGCGAGTACGCGGTGGGCTACGCCACGATCTATGGCGACATGTGCGGTGCCTACGCGCCGATCAAGGACCTGTACAAGACCGAGGTCTACGGGCTGTCGAAGTGGCGCAACACCGTGGGCGGGGCGCCGGTGATCCCGCCGGCGGTGATCGCGCGGCCGCCGTCGGCGGAGCTGCGCGCCAACCAGCTCGACCAGGATTCGCTGCCGCCCTACGACGTGCTGGATGCGATCCTGCTGCGCTTCGTCGACCAGGAGCAGTCGGCTGAAGAGGTCCGCGCCGCGGGCTTCGACGCCGCCGTCGTCGACCGCGTGGTGAAGCTGGTGCGCAACAGCGAATGGAAGCGCCAGCAGTCGGCGCCCGGCCCCAAGATCTCCCGCCGCGCCTTCGGCCGCGAGCGCCGCTATCCCATCACCAACCGCTATCCCCACTGAGCGGCCACGCTGTGGGAGCGGCTATAGCCGCGACCGCAGGACTCGTAGCCCCCCTGTAGGAGCAGCTACAGCTGCGACCAGCTCCTGGTGCCGGGTTCGGGTCGCAGCTGGTGGTCGCGGCTATAGCCGCTCCTGCAGGGCTCGTAGATCCCGCGCCTACAGGACTCGTCGATCTCCCCGCAGCTTCTCCTGCGGACTGCTTCCGCGGTGCGGCTACTGGATCGCGGTCTTCTCGGGCGCGAACGGGTTCAGCTTGCGGATAGTCCACGGGTAGTCCGGCCATTCGCCCGTGAGGTAAGGATGGTCGGGCTCGTTGAGCTGGAGCACGCGGCGGGCGTCGGCGGCCAGGGTCTCGTTGCCGAGTTCGGTGTAGGCGGCGGCGAGCACGGCGACGGCGTCGTTCTGGTACTCGCTCTGCGGGTAGGTCTCGAGCAGGTAGCGCGCGCGCTCGGTGGCGCCCACCCAGGCCTCGCGGCGCATGTAGTACAGCGCGGTCTCGATCTCGTGGCGGGCGAACATGTTGCGCAGCGCGATCATGCGGTTGGCGGCGTCGGCGGCGTAGCGGCTGTTGGGGTAGCGCTCGGTCACGGTGCGCAGGTCGTTGTAGCCCTGCATCGGCGTGGCCAGGTCGCGGCGGCTGGCGTCGAGGTTCCAGGCGCGCTGCAGGAACACCGTGTCGCGGCTCGAGTTCACCAGGCCGCGCAGGTAGTACATGTAGGGCACGTGGCGGTGCGTGGGGTAGGTGCGGATGAAGCGGTCGATGGTCGACACCGCATCGTCGTGGCGGCCCATCTTGTACTGGGCGTAGGCGGTTTCCATCAGCGCCTGCTCGGTGTGCGTGCCGTACGGGTACTGCGCCACCAGGCGGCGGTAGACGGTGGTGGCGCCGCTCCAGTTGCCCTTGCGCATCAGCGCGTGGCCACGGTCGTACAGCTCCTCGACGGCCACGCCCTCGTTGGCATCCTCGTCCTTGAACGCGCCCTTCATCCGCGCGCAGCCAGAGGTCGCGAGTGCCGCCAGCAGCACGAGCAGCAGGGCGCGGCGGAACAGGGTGGGGCTTCGGGTCATGGTGCGTCCGGGACGGGGATGGCGTGGAGCGGGGATAATAGCAGCCAGCCCCGCGCGGCCAGCGGCCTCGCCTGAACCGGACCCAGCCCCATGACCGACGACCACGACACCGACGCCAGCGACGCGACGGACGCCGCCCCCGACGCCCCCCGTTCGGCCCGGGTGCCGGACGCCCTGGCCGGGCGCCGCTTCGACGCCGTGCTGGCGGAGCTGTTTCCCGAATACTCGCGATCGCGGCTGTCGGCCTGGGTGAAATCCGGCGACGTGCTGCTGGACGGCGCCACCGTGCGCCCGCGCGAAGCCGTGCGCGGCGGGCAGGAGGTGGTGCTCACCGCCACCCTGGAACCCCAGGTCAGCGCCGGCCCCGAGGACATCCCGCTGTCGGTGCTGTACGAGGACGCCGAGGTCCTGGTGATCGACAAGCCCGCGGGCCTGGTCGTGCACCCGGGCGCCGGCAACCACACCGGGACCCTGGTCAACGCCCTGCTGTTCCGCGATCCGGCCATTGCCGCGGTGCCGCGCGCCGGCATCGTGCACCGCCTCGACAAGGACACCTCGGGCGTGATGGTCGTCGCCCGCACCCTGCAGGCGCAGGCCGCGCTGGTGGCCCAGCTGTCCGCGCGCGAGGTGCACCGGCAGTACCTGGCCGTGGTGGTGGGCGCGCTGGTGTCCGGCGGCACGGTGGCCGCGCCGATCGACCGCCATCCGCGCGACCGCCTGCGCATGGCCGTGCGCGATGACGGCCGCGAGGCCACGACCCACTACCGCCTGCAGGAACGCTTCCGCGCGCATACCGCGCTCGAGTGCCGGCTGGAAACCGGGCGCACGCACCAGATCCGCGTGCACATGGCGCACCTGAAGCATCCGATCGTCGGCGACCCGCTGTATGGCGGGCCGCTGAAGCTGCCGCGCGGCGCGTCCGACGAGCTGGCCGCGGCGCTGCGCGGCTTCAAGCGCCAGGCGCTGCATGCGCAGGTGCTGGAGTTCGCGCACCCGGCGACCGGCGAACCGGTGCGCTGCGAGGCGCCGCTGCCCGAAGACCTGCAGGCGCTGCTGCGCGAGCTGCGCACCGACGCCGCCGCGCACGCGGTCACTGGCACCGGGGCGCGGCGATGAGCACGGACGGCGCCGGGCCCGGGCCGACCGGCCGCGCCAATGCGGGCGCGATGGCCGACGGTGGCGGTGCGGGTGCGGGTGCGATGCGCCGGGCCTGGCTCGAGGCGGACTGGCCGGCGCCGCCCGGCGTGCACGCGCTGGCGACCCTGCGCCATGGCGCAGGTGCCTCGATGCTGCCCTTCGCCCGCTTCAACCTCGGCAACGCGCGCGGAGAGGCCGGCGACGACCCGATCGTCGTGGCCGCCAACCGCGCCGAGTTCACGCTGCGCGCCGGGCTGCCTTCGGCGCCGCACTGGCTGCGCCAGGTCCACGGCACCGGCGTGCTGCGCGTCGACGAAGCGCTGCCCGAAGGCGACGCCACCACCGAGCGCCGGCGCATGGCCGCCGAGCCCGAGGCCGACGCCGCGGTGACGACGGTCCGCGGCGCGGTGCTCGCCGTGCTGACCGCCGACTGCCTTCCGGTGGTGTTCGCCGCGCGCGACGGCAGCGCAATCGGCGTGGCCCATGCGGGCTGGCGCGGGCTGGCCGCGGGCGTGCTCGAGGCGACCGTCGCCGCGATGCCCGTGCCGGCGGACGGGCTGCTCGCCTGGCTGGGCCCGGCGGCAGGGCCGGAGGCCTACGAGATCGGCGCTGAGGTCCGCGAGGCCTTCGTGGGTCCGGATCCGGGAGCGGCGGCGGCCTTCGTGGCCACCCGCCCGGGGCACTGGCGCATGGACCTGTACGCGCTGGCGCGGCGCCGATTGCGCGCCGCCGGGCTCGCGGACGCCGACATCCACGGCGGTGGCCTGTGCACGATCTCGGACCCGAAGCGCTTCTTCTCGCACCGGCGCGACGGCCGCAGCGGCCGCCTCGCCACGGTGGCCTGGCTGGCGTGACGCTGGCCGTCGCCGACATCTGACACTGTAGGAGCAACTGTCTTTTGATCAGGCGGGGGTTGGCTGCCACTGCCCGCCATCCCTGAGCATGGCGTTGATCTGCCCAAG
>NZ_BMZT01000011.1 GCF_014652935.1 Luteimonas padinae
CTGACGAACGTGTCCGTGACCGACGAGCTCGCGGGCCTGGGTGCGATCACCTACGCGTGGCCGGGTGCCGAAGGCGTGCTTGAAGCCGGTCAGAGTGTCACGGCCACCGCGACGTACGTTGTGACCGCGGCCGACGTGAACGCCGGCAACGTGCACAACAGCGCGACCGCTGAAGGCACGCCGCCTTCGACGCCGAGCAACCCGACGCCGCCGCCGATTACCACGCCCCCGGGCGAGGTGGATACGCCGATCGCCCAGGAGCCGGGTCTCAGCGTCCAGAAGTCGGTGACCTCGGCGGGCCCGTACACCGAAGGCAGTGTGATCAGCTACCAGTTCGTGGTGGAGAACACCGGCGACGTGACGCTGACCAATGTGTCGGTGACTGACGCGCTGGCTGGCTTGAGCACGATCACCTATGCGTGGCCGGGTGCCGAAGGCGTCCTGCTGGTGGGCCAGAGCGTGACGGCAACTGCGACCTACACGGTTACGGCTGCGGACGTTAACGCAGGCAACGTGCACAACAGCGCGACCGCCGAAGGTACGCCGCCGTCGACGCCGACCAATCCGACGCCGACGCCGGTGGTGACGCCGCCGGGCGACGTCGACACCCCGATCGCGCAGAACCCGGCGATCGAGCTGACCAAGTCCGTGATCTCGACGGGCCCGTACAGCGAAGGTGACACCATCACCTATGAGTTCGTTGTCGAGAACACCGGCGACGTGACGCTGACCGATGTGACGGTGATCGACGAACTGCCGGGCCTGAGTGACCTGACGTACGAGTGGCCCGGCGCTGAAGGTGTGCTGCTGGTCGGCCAGAGCGTGACCGCGGTCGCGGCCTACGTCGTGACCCAGGTCGACGTGAACGCCGGCACCGTGCACAACGCGGCCATCGCCGAAGGCACGCCGCCGGGTACGCCTGGCGAGCCCGCCACGCCGATCGTCTCGCCGCCTGGCGAGGCGGTGGTCGAGATCGAGACCGGTGCCAACCTGTCCATCCAGAAGGCCGTCGACAACGCTACACCCATCATCGGGGAGAACGTGGTCTTCACCCTCACGCTGCGCAATGCCGGTCCGGCGGACGCCACCGGCGTGGTTGCCACGGACGTGCTCGCCAGCGGCTACACCTTCGTGTCCAGCGCCGGCGACGGTGCCTACGACGCGGCCACCGGCCTGTGGACCATCGGCGACCTCGCCAATGGCGGCGCCGCGAGCCTGTCGATCACGGTGACCGTCAACGCCACCGGCGACTACCGGAACACGGCCAGTGTCGACGGCAACGAGACCGACCCGGATCCGGAGGACAACACCGACGTGGTGACGCCGACGCCGATGCCCCGCATCGTGGCGATCGACGACCCGATGGGGGTCGTGGATGCCGGCACCGGTACCCGCAGCGTGCTCGGCAACGACACCCTGGGGCCGGATCCGGCCACGGTGCCGGAGGTCGTGCTGACCCCGGGCGTTCCCTCCCACCCGGGCCTGTCCATGAATCCGGACGGCACCATAACCATCGCGGTGGACGTGCCTTCGGGGACCTACGAGTACCCGTACACGATCTGCGACGCGGCCAATCCGACCAACTGCGACACCGCGATCGCGACCATCGAGGTGGTGGGCAACCCGACGCTGCTGCGCGTGGTCAAGAGCGTCGCGACCCGCACCGTCAACATCGGCGACCTGGTCCGTTACACGGTGACCGTGGAGAACATCGGCCTGGTGGACCTGATCGACGGGAACCTGGTCGATACGCCGCCGACCGGCTTCAGCTACGTCGAGGGTTCGATGTCGGTGCGTGATGCCGACGGTGCCTTCACCCTGGCGCCGGGCCACCATCCGCTGCGGATCGGTGGGCTGGACATCGCCGCGGGCGAGGACGCGACCATCGTCTACCTGCTGCGGGTGGGTGCGGGCGTGCGCCTGGGCAGCCACGTCAACGAGGCGGTGGCCGTGGACGGGAGCGGCAACCCGATCTCCAACGTGGCGACTGCCGAAGTGACGCTCGATGGCGATCCGATGCTGGACGACAGCCTGGTCTTCGGCACGGTCTTCGACGACCGCGACGGCGACGGCTGGCAGGATCGTGCCGATCTGGGCGGCGTGGCGGCGAGCGGCGGCTTCGCGCCGGGCGCCTACGTGGCCAACTCGACCACGATCGACACCGGCAACGGGCCGACGCCGCTGGCCGACGCCAGCTCGCCGCTGCTGCACGGCGTCGACGTTGGTGCGATCCGCGCCCGCGAGTCCGAGGCCGATCCGGCTCCGACGGTGGTGATCCGCCAGCGCCTGGGCGCGCTGGAGTTCACCGACGGCTTCGTGCTCACAAGCGCCCAAGGCGTCACCGTGCGCATGGCGGCCGACGGCACGACCCGCATCGAGCGCAGCGGCGATGCCGCCCGCGGCCTGAACGCCGCGGAGCCGGTGGTCGAGCGTCGCGTGTCCTCGGTGGAGGGCGGCTACGAAGTGGCCTACGTCATCTCCAACCAGGGCATCGACGAGCGCGGCATCCCCGGCGTGCGCATCGCCTCGGTGGAAGGCCTGCTGATCGAGACCGACCAGTACGGTCGCTACCACGTCCCCGACGTGCATGGCGGTGACTGGGGCCGTGGCCGGAACTTCATCCTGAAGGTCGATCCGGCGACATTGCCCGCGGGCACGGAGTTCACCACGGCCAACCCGCTGGTGCGCCGAGTCACCCCGGGCATCCCGGTGCGCTTCGACTTCGGCGTGAAGCTGCCGGTGCAGCTCGTGCCGGGTGGCCGTGAACAGGTCGAACTGGAGCTGGGCGAAGTTCTCTTCGCTCCCGGTAGCGCGGAGGTGCGCGAGGCCTATCTGCCCGTACTCGGGCGGGTGGCCGAGCGGATCAACGCCCATGACGGCGGCGAAGTCGTGATCACGGCCGACGGCGACAGCGAGGGCCTGGCCTTCGCCCGCGCCGGTGCGGTGCGCGATGCGCTGCAGCCGCTGGTGTCGGCCGAGGCGAGGGACGGGCTGCAGGTGGTCCTGCGCAGCCGGGTCGATGACCCGCACGCCCCGGTGATCGCCGGCGCGACCGCCAGCGGCGCCCTGCTGGGCACCGTGCTGTTCGACACCGACAAGTCGGCGATCCGGCCCGACTTCGAAGGCCTGCTCGACGCGGTGGCCGCGCGGCTCGATGCGCTGGACGGCGGCGTGGTGGTGCTGGTCGGCCATACCGATGTGCGGGGTTCGCACGCCTACAACGCGGCACTCGGCCTGCGGCGCGCCACCTCCGTGTACGAAGCGTTGCGCACGCGACTGCGGCCGGAGGTCCGCGAACGCGTGAGAGTGGAATCCAGTGGTGATCCGGCGGCTCCGACCGGGACGGATGCACGATGAACAGGGCCCGGACGATGAAGATGAAGCTGCTTGACCGCGCCCTGCTGGGCATCCTGGCCGGCATGGTGCCGGTGGCGATGGCGCAAGAGGTGACGCCGCCGACCGCGCCGGTGGAGGCGTCGGACGCCGCCCCGGCCGCATTCGATTGCGATGATGCCGGCTGCGCCAACGACGAAGGCCTGCTGTTCCGGCTGCGCACGCGCAGCTACGACGACCCGGTGACCCGCGGCACCGACGAGCACTCGGGCTCGGCTGCGCTGCAGCCCGATCGCCGCGTGTCCGTAGCGCTGGAGGCGCCGGGACGCGCCGACATCGTCGGCAACTTCTCGATCCGCCTGCCCGGCGGCGGTGTGATCTGGGCGACGGAAGACCCCGACCTCGGCCTGCCCGAGCTGTCGGTGTCGGCGCCGTCGGTGGTGCCGTTCGCCGACGGCCGCATCCAGAAGCCGGTGCGATTCTTCGTGCGCGGCAACTACACCGGATTCGTAGAGCGCTACGAGGTCATGCTGTTCCGTGGCAACGATGCCGACCTGGTGGCACCGGTGGCGCGCTTCGAAATGCCGGTGGCGGCGGTCTCGCAGGACGAATGGGTGGGCAGCCTGCCTTCCACGATCCCGTTCCGCGCCGGCGACGAGCTCGTCTACGTCCTGCGAGCCTACGACGCCGACGGCCGCTTCGACGAGACCCACCCGCGCAAGCTCCAGCTGGTCACCCCGGCCGAGGCCGAGCGCGGCCTGCAGCAGGTGCGCAGCAGCGCCGAGCGCACGCTTGGCACCAGCCTGGGCGCCGCGGAAGCGCAGGACCGGATGCTGGTCGAGGACGTGTTCTCGGGCAGCGGACTGCGTCAGCAGAACATCCCGATTCACGGTTCGCGCGTGCGGATCCAGGGCCGCAACGTGCCCGAAGGCCACACGCTGTCGATCAACGGCGACACCTATCCCGTCGACATGGAGCGCAAGTTCGTCGCCGAGTACCTGATGCCCATCGGCCAGCACCGCTTCGACATTGCGGTGTCGGAGGGCGGCCCGGGTGGCGCGAGCTCCAGCCATGCGCTCGACGTCGACGTCAGCGGCCGCTATTTCTTCGGCGTGGCGCTGGCCGACGTCACGGTGTACGAGAACAAGGCCAGCGGCCCCGGGCGCGACATGGCCTGGGCAGGCCGCGACGACGACATCCTCAGCGATGGGCGCCTGGCGTTCTACCTGAAGGGCAAGGCGCGCGGGAAGTACCTGGTGACGGCGCAGGCCGACACCCGCAACCGTCCGCTAGAAGATCTCTTCGACGGCTTCACGAACGCCGATCCGCAGGACATCTTCCGGCGCCTGGATCCCGACCTGTACTACCCGACCTATGGCGACGACTCCACGCTGAGGCGCGACGTCGACACCATGGGCCGGTTCTACGTGCGGGTGGACTGGGACAAGAACGAGGCGCTGTGGGGCAACTTCCACACCGGCATCACCGGCACCGAGTACGGGCAGTACTCGCGTTCGCTGTACGGCGCGGGCCTGAACTGGCGCTCGATGGCCAACAACGCCTGGGGGCATGCGAAGACCCAGGTGCGGGCCTTCGGCTCCGAGGCGCAGACGGCGCCGGGCCACAGCGAGTTCATCGGCACCGGCGGCAGCCTGTACTACCTGCGACACACCGACGTGCTGCCCGGTTCGGACCGGGTGGTGCTCGAGGTGCGCGACGGCACCACCGGTCGCGTCGAGCAGCGCGTCGAGCTGCTGCGCGGCGCCGACTACGAGATCGACGAGCTGCAGGGCCGGATCCTGTTGACCCGTCCGCTGGCGCAGATCACCCGCCAGAACATGCCGACCATTACCCGCGACGCGCCGCTGGATGGCTACGAGCAGCGGCTGCTGGTGGACTACGAGTGGGTGCCGCAGGGCTTCGATCCCGACGACATCACCGCCGGCGTCCGCGGCAAGCACTGGTTCGGTGACCACGTGGGCGTGGGCCTGACGTACGTCGACGAGGACCGTGCGGGCGAGGACTACAGCCTGATGGCCGCCGACCTCACCCTGCAGGCCGGCCGCGGCACGTACCTGAAGCTCGAGCACAGCCGCACAGAGGCCACCAGCGCACCGGTGTTCTTCTCCGACAACGGCGGCATGAGCTTCGTCCAGCTCAACCCCACCGGCCCGCGCGAGGGCGAGGCGAGCGCGGTCGAGGCGCGCGCGAACTTCATGGAGCTGGGCTGGACCGAACTCGAGTGGAGCGCGGGCGCCTGGTGGCGGCAGGTGGACGCCGGTTACTCGATCTCACGCTTCGATACCGGCATGGACGTCGAGGAGTACGGTGCCGAGGTGCTGGGCCAGTTCACGCCCAACCTCGGCGTGTTCGCCCGCTACAGCAGTGCCGAGCGCGGAAGCGACACGCTCCGCCAGGCGCAGGCGAGCCTGGAATGGCGCCTGGCCGAGTACAACGCCCTGACCGCCGAGGTCCGTAGGGTCGAGGAGCGCCGCCAGTCGCAGGCGGCGGTGGCGGGCACCCTGGGCGCGGTGAAGTACAGCCACCGCTTCGGCACCGCGCTGGACCTGTACGGCATCGGCCAGGTGACCCTGGACGACGATGGCGGCCAGTACGAGGACAACAACGCGCTGACCCTGGGCGGCCGCTACAACTTCGCCAACCTGTCCACGGTCGGCGCCGAGGTCACGACCGGCGACCGCGGCGAAGGCGCGAACGTCGAGGCGGAGTATCGGCTGTCGTCGCAGCACAGCTTCTACGGCAGCTACACCTACTCCACCGACCGCACCGACTACGACCCGCTGTTCAACCCCGGCGCCCGCAACGGCTGGACGCTGGGCCAGCGCTGGAGGCTCTCGAACCAGGTCAACATGTTCAACGAGAGCCAGTTCCTGAAGACGCGCGGCGAGTCGGGCCTGGCCCATACCTTCGGCATGGACTTCTACCCGGCGACGGGCTGGAACCTCGGTTTCACGCTGAGCGACGGCGAACTGACCAACAGCGAGGGCGGCAACGTCGACCGGCGCGCGATCAGCGTCTTCGGCGGGCGGACCTCGCAGCGCACCGACTGGCAGAGCAAGCTGGAATGGCGTGAGGACACGGGCGCGGAGCAGCGCACGCAGTGGGTGAGCACCAACCGCCTGGCGCACCGGATCAACGAGAGCTGGCGGATCGCGGCGCGCTTGAACTACGCCGACACCGACGACGCCATCAATCCGCAAGCCGGCGCGAAGTTCATCGAAGGCAACTTTGGCTTCGCCTACCGACCCTGGAACGAGAGCAGCTGGGGCGTTTTCGGCCGCTACACCTACCTGTACGACCTGGCCACGCTGGGACAGGTCGGCGGCGCGGACTACGACCAGAAGACGCAGATCGTGTCGCTGGAAGGCGTGTACCGCCTGGGCCACCGCTGGGAGGCCGCCGCGAAGCTGGCGCGCCGCGAAGGCGAGGTCCGCTACGGGCGCGGCACCGGCGACTGGTTCGATTCGGCCACCACCTTCGCCGCCGGCCAGCTACGTTACGAGCTGACCCACAAGTGGCATGGCCTGGCCGAGTACCGCTGGCTGGACGTCAAGGACGGCGGCACCCGCCAGGGCTGGATGATGGGCGT
Organism: Luteimonas padinae; assembly: GCF_014652935.1. Lineage (GTDB taxonomy): Bacteria > Pseudomonadota > Gammaproteobacteria > Xanthomonadales > Xanthomonadaceae > Luteimonas > Luteimonas padinae. Next base: position 6,944 of record NZ_BMZT01000011.1, read on the forward strand.
GGACCGCGACATCGGCAGGAACTTCCGCATCGGTGCCGGCTACAACTTCACCGACTTCAGCGACGACCTGACCGACTTCGACTACGACCACCGCGGCTGGTACATCAACTTCGTGGGCAGCTACTGAGCCCGTTTCCCGGGACTGCCGGCCGAAAAGCACGGACCCGCCCGCACAGGTTGCAGGCGGGTTTTTTTCATGGTGCGGTCCGGTCGGGCGCAGCAGCGGGTGCCGGAAACGGCGGGCACCGCTCAGGCGGCGCGGACGGTGTCCAGCACCAGCTCCCCGTAGCGTTCGAGCTTGCCGGCGCCGATGCCCGGCACGCCCGCCAGCTCGTCGCTGCTCGCCGGCCTGAGCGCGGCGATCTCGCGCAGGGTCGAGTCGTGGAAGATCACGTAGGGCGGCACGCCCTGTTCGCGCGCCAGCCGCGTGCGCAGTTCGCGCAGGGCGTCGAACAGCGGTTGCGCCCTTGCCGGCAGGTCCACGGCCACGGCACGCGCGTCGCGGCTGCGCTCCTTGCCGCGCCCGCGCGGCCGCGGAGCCTCCTTGCGCAGCAGCACTTCGCGTCGTCCCTGCAGCACATCGCGGCTGTCGGCGGTGAGGCGCAGCCCGCCGTAGCCCTCGCTGTCGACCTCGAGCAGGCCCGCGGCCACCAGCTGGCGGAACACGCCGCGCCAGGCGCGTGAATCGAGCTCGGCGCCGATGCCGTAGGTGCTGATGCCGTCGTGCCCGAACTGCCGGATCCGCTCCGACTCCGAGCCGCGCAGCACGTCGATCAGGTGCGCGGCGCCGAAGCGCTGGCCGGTGCGGTAGACGCAGGACAGCGCCTTCTGCGCGGCCACCGTCGCGTCCCAGGTCTCGGGCGGCGACAGGCAGTTGTCGCAGTTGCCGCAGGGCTGGCCGGCGCCGTTGCCGGCGTAGTCCTCGCCGAAGTTCGCCAGCAGCACCTGGCGGCGGCAGCGCGTGGTCTCGCAGTAGCCGACCAGGGCGTCGAGCTTGCGGTGCTCCAGGCGCTTGCGGTCGTCCCCGGCCTCGGACTGGTCGATCATCTGCCGCAGCAGCACCACGTCGCCCAGGCCGTGGCACATCCAGGCCTCGGCGGGGTCGCCGTCGCGGCCGGCGCGGCCGGTCTCCTGGTAATAGCCCTCGATCGACTTCGGCAGGTCCATGTGCGCGACGAAGCGCACGTCGGGCTTGTCGATGCCCATGCCGAAGGCGATCGTCGCCACCACCACCACGCCGTCCTCGAGCAGGAAGCGGCGCTGGTTGGCGGCGCGCACGGATGCGTCCAGGCCGGCGTGGTAGGGCAGGGCGTCGATGCCCGCCTCGACCAGCAGGGCCGCGGTCTTCTCGACCTTGTTGCGCGACAGGCAGTAGACGATGCCGGCTTCGCCGCGGTGCCCGGCTAGGAAGTCCAGCAGCTGGCGCTGGCCGCTGTCCTTGTTGACCACGGTGTAGCGGATGTTGGGGCGGTCGAAGGAGCTGGCGAAGCGGCGGGCGCCCTCGAGTTGCAGGCGCTCGGCGATCTCGCGCTGGGTCGGCGGGTCGGCGGTGGCGGTGAGCGCGATGCGCGGCACCCCGGGCCAGCGCTCGTGAAGCACGGTCAGCTCGCGGTACTCGCGGCGGAAGTCGTGCCCCCATTGCGAGACGCAGTGCGCCTCGTCGATGGCGAACAGGGCGATGCGGCTGGCATCCAGCAGCGACATGAAGCGCGGCGTCAGCAGCCGCTCCGGCGCGACGTAGAGCAGGTCGAGCGTGCCTTCGCGCAGCTGGCGCTCGACCGCCGCGGCCTCGGCGCCCTCGAGGGTGGAGTTGAGGAAGGCCGCGCGCACGCCCAGCTGGCGCAGCGCCTCGACCTGGTCCTGCATCAGCGCGATCAGCGGCGAGATCACGATCGCGCAGCCCTCGCGCAGCAGGGCCGGCACCTGGTAGCACAGCGACTTGCCGCCGCCGGTGGGCATCAGCACCAGGGCGTCGCCGCCGGCGGCCACATGTTCGATGATCGCGGCCTGCTCGCCGCGGAAGGCCTCGTGGCCGAAGACCTCGCGCAGGATGTCGTGTGCCGTCTCGCTCATGCGCCAAGGATACCGGGCCGGCGTCTCAGGCCCCGGAACGCGAACGCCCGACGCGAGGTCGGGCGTTGCGCCTTGCACCTGCCGGGGATCCCCGGCCGCGCAGGGATCACTGCAGCAGCGAGCGAAGCATCCAGGCGTTCTTCTCGTGCACCTGCAGGCGCTGGGTCAGCAGGTCGACGGTCGGGTCGTCGCCGGCGTCGTCGGCGTGCCTGAGGGCCTTGCGCGCGGTGCGGCAGACGGCCTCGTTGCCTTCCACCAGCTGGCGCACCATGTCCTGCCAGTCCGGCGCCTTGGTCAGGCCCGGCTCTTCGGTGATCGTCGAGAGCTTGATGAACTCCGCGTAGGAGCCCGGCGCGTTGTAGCCCAGCGCGCGGATGCGCTCGGCGGTCTCGTCCAGCGCGTTCCACTGCTCGGTGTACTGGTCCATGAACATCGCGTGCAGCGAGTTGAACATCGGCCCGGTCACGTTCCAGTGGAAGTTGTGGGTCTTCAGGTACAGGGTGAAGCTGTCGGAGAGGAACTGGGCGAGGTCCTGCGAGATCGTCTTGCGATCCTTGTCCGCGATCCCGATATCGACGCCCGGGGCCATCGATGCGGCCGAGGGCGATGCGGCCGGCGTGGCGGTCCTGGTGGCGGTGCGCTTGGCGGTCTTGGGCTTGTCTTTGGTCTTGGCCATCACTGTGTCCTTTCTGTTCGGCGCGCGACAATGCGCGCGATGGGGAGGGGAAACGACGCGATCAGGAATGTCTGAACCTGCATGAACGAGATGGAGTCTAGTCCTGCCGATGCAAGCCCGGGGTCAAGACGGGCGGCGCGCAAGGCCGTGGACGCTGCGCTGAGCCGCGACCGCGGGCGCCTGCTCGGGCTGTGGCGCCGCTGGGAGCAGGCCCGCGGCGACGATGCCGCGCGCAAGGGTTTCGAGGAAGCGCTGGCGCGCTCGCTGGCGCAGCGCGAGGCACGTGCCGCCAGCCTGCCGCGGGCGACGGTCGACCCGTCGCTGCCGATCGCCGCCGAGGCCGACCGCATCGTGGAGCTGCTGCGCACGCACCAGGTGGTCGTGGTGGCCGGCGAGACCGGTTCCGGCAAGACCACCCAGCTGCCCAAGCTGTGCCTGGCCGCCGGCCGCGGCGCCGCCGGCATGATCGGCTGCACCCAGCCGCGGCGCATCGCCGCTCGCGCGGTCGCACGCCGCGTGGCCGAGGAGCTGCAGGTGCCACTGGGCGGCGCGGTCGGCTACCAGGTGCGCTTCACCGAAAACGTGGGCGAGCAGACCGCGGTCAAGTTCATGACCGACGGCATCCTGCTGGCCGAGATGCAGTCCGACCGCTGGCTGTCGCGCTACGACACCCTGATCATCGACGAGGCGCACGAGCGCAGCCTCAACATCGACTTCCTGCTTGGCTACCTGAAGCAGCTGCTGGCGCGGCGCCCGGACCTGAAGCTGGTGGTGACCTCGGCCACCATCGACACGGCGCGCTTCGCCGCGCACTTCAACGACGCGCCGGTGGTCGAGGTCGAGGGCCGCGGCTATCCGGTGGAAACGCGCTACCGGCCGCTCGACGGCAGCGCGGGGGCCGATGGCGAGGGCGACGGCGGCATGTCGGTCAGCGAGGGCATCGTCGCCGCCTGCGACGAGATCATCCGCGGCGGCAGCGGGATCGGTGGCGACGTGCTGGTGTTCCTGCCCGGCGAGCGCGAGATCCGCGACGCGCACCGCGCGCTGGAAGGCCGCAAGTACCGCCACACCGAAGTGCTGCCGCTGTACGCGCGGCTGTCGGCGAAGGACCAGGACCGGGTGTTCAACCCCGGCCCGCAGCGCCGCATCGTGCTCGCGACCAACGTCGCCGAAACCTCGCTGACCGTGCCGCGGATCCACTACGTGGTCGATCCCGGCCTGGCGCGGGTCAAGCGCTACAGCCCGCGCCAGAAGCTCGACCGCCTGCACATCGAACCCGTCAGCCAGGCCAGCGCCAACCAGCGCGCCGGCCGCTGCGGCCGCGTCGCGCCCGGCACCTGTTACCGGCTGTACGACGAGGCCGACTTCGCCGCCCGGCCGGCGTTCACCGATCCGGAGATCCGCCGCGCCTCGCTGGCCGGGGTGATCCTGCGCATGCTGTCGCTGGGCCTCGGCGCGATCGAGGACTTTCCCTTCCTCGAGCCGCCCGATGCCCGCGCGATCGCCGACGGCTGGCAGCAGCTGGCCGAGCTCGGCGCGGTCGACGGCCGCCGCGCGCTCACCGCGATCGGTCGGCAGATGGTCCGGCTGCCCGTGGACGTGAAGCTCGCGCGGATGCTGGTGGCTGCCCATGAACATCGCTGCATGCGCGAGATGCTGGTGATCGCCGCCTTCCTCGGCATCCAGGATCCGCGCGAGCGCCCGGCCGACCAGCGCGCCGCCGCCGATGCCGCGCACGCCGCCTTCGCCGATCCGAAGTCCGAGTTCGTGGCCATCCTGCGCTTGTGGGAGGCCTACCGCGCCGCGCACGAGGCCATGACCCAGTCGCAGCTGCGCAAGTGGGCCGACCGCCATTTCCTCGGCTTCCTGCGCCTGCGCGAGTGGCGCGAGCTGCACCGGCAGCTCAAGCTGCAGTGCGCGGAACTCGGCTGGAGCGAGGAAGCGCGCGCGGGCGATGCGCTGTTCGCCGCGGACGTGGTGGAGGCCGTGCAGCCGGTGGCCGCGGAGGCGCCGGCGGCCGCGGGCGACCGGCGGGCCCCGCGGCGCCGGCGTCGTGGCGCGGGCGGCCCGGCGCGTGGCGGAGAGGCCGGCGAGGTGGCCGTCGTGGCCCATGCGCGGGACCTCTACCAGGCCCTCCATCGCGCACTGCTGGCGGGCCTGCCGACCCAGGTCGGCCATGCCCTGCCGGAGCGCGACAAGCGTCGCCAAGTGAGCTACGAGGGCCCGCGCGGGCGGCGCTTCCAGCTGTTCCCGGGCTCCACTCTGGCCTCGAGGCCGCCGCCGTGGCTGCTGTCGGCCACCCTGCTCGACACCGAGAAGGTCTGGGCGCTGACCAATGCCGCGATCGAGCCGGAGTGGGTCGAAGCCGAGCTGGCGCACCTGCTGTCGCGCCGCCACTTCGATCCGCGCTGGTCACGGAAGCAGGGCCGCGTCATCGGCAGCGAGCAGGTGGCGCTGTTCGGCCTGGTGATCGCCGCGGCGCGGCCGTTCCACTACGGCGGGCACTATCCGGTGGAAGCGCGCGAGCTGTTCCTGCGCGAGGGCCTGGTAGCCGGCGAGATCAACCTGCGCGCCGACATCGTCGCGCGCAACCGCCGCACCCTGGCCTCGGCCGAGGAGGAGGAGGCCAAGCAGCGCCGCACCGGCCTGGTGGTCGACGAGGACTGGATGCTGCGCTGGTACCGCGACCGCGTGCCGGCGGAGATCACCAGCGCGCAGGCCTTCGATGCCTGGTACGCGACGCTGGCGAAGGACGCGCGCCGCGCGCTGCAGTGGACGCGCGACGACCTGCTGGTCGCCGACGCCGGCGACGCCGACCGCTTCCCCGCGTACTTCGCCCTCGGCGATGCGCGCCTGGCCGTGCACTACCGCTTCGAGCCCGGCGCGCCCGACGACGGCATGACCGTGGTGGTGCCGCTGCACCTGCTCAATGCGCTGGATGCGCCGCGCCTGGGCTGGCTGGCGCCGGGGTTCGTGCCCGACAAGGCCACCGCGCTGCTGCGCGGGCTGCCCAAGGCGCTGCGCCGCAACTTCGTGCCGGCGCCCGACTTCGCGCGCGCCTTCGCCGAGGCCCACGGTTCGGCCGACGCCGCCACCGACAGCATCACCGGCGCGCTGGCGCGTTTCCTCAAGCGGCTGACCGGTGCCGATGTCGCTGCCACCGACTTCGACGAGCCGGCGCTGGAACCGCACCTGCGGGCGAACCTGAGGCTGCTCGATGCCGACGGCCGCCGCGTGCTGGCCGAGTCGCGCGACCTCGACGAGCTGAGGGCCCGCTTCGGCGCGCGCGCGGCGGACGCCTTCGCCGCACATGCGTCGGCCGGTCTCGCGCGCGACGCGCTCACCGCCTTTCCCGATGCGCCGATCCCGGTCTCGGTGCCGGGCGCGGGCGGCGTGCCCGCGTGGCCGGCGCTGCAGGACGAGGGCCACGCGGTGTCGCTCGACGTCCATGCCGATCGCGCCGAGGCCGCGCGCCTGCATCCGGGCGGCGTGCGCCGGCTGCTGGCGATCGCGCTCGCCGACCGCATGCGCCAGGCGCGCCGGCAGCTGCCGGTGCAGCCGAAGACGGCGCTGCTCTACGCCGCGATCGAATCCACTGCGCCGCGCGAGGCCGGCGGCCCCCGTCCGGCCGACACCCTGCGCGAAGACCTCGTGGATGGCGCCTTCGCGGCGCTGACTGCTGAAGGGCTGGATGACATCCGCGATCCCGGCGTGTTCGCGGCGCACGCGGAGGCCGTCGGCAAGGCGCTGTTCCCCGAGGCGATGCGCCGGCTGCAGCAGGCCGAAACGATCCTGGGGCAGGTGGCCGAGGTGCGCGCGGCGCTGGAAGGCAAGCTGATGGGCTGGGCGCGCGGCAACCTCGACGACATGCAGGCGCAGCTCGCGGCCCTGGTGCCCCCGGGGTTCCTGCGCGACGTGCCGGCCGACGTGCTGGCCGGCTATCCGCGCTACCTGAAGGCGCTGGCGATCCGCGCCGGCCGCGCGCTCAACGATCCCGCGCGCGACCAGCAGCGCATGCTGGAGCTGAAGCCGTTCGCCGACGCGCTGGCCCGCGCCACCGCCGCGGGCCGCGGCGGCGACCCGGGCTGGCAGGCGCTGCGCTGGGAGCTGGAGGAACTGCGCGTGCAGCTGTTCGCGCAGGAGCTCGGTGCCAGGGGCGGCGTCTCGCCGAAAAAGCTGGCGGCGCGGCTGGCGGCGCTTACTTGATCCGCTGGACCTTGGCGCGGGTGTTGGAGCCCTCGACGGCCATGTACCAGGCGTTGCCGACCAGGCTCGGCGTGATCCGGACCGCCGGTGCATCCCGGCGCACGCCGGCCAGGGTGGCCGAATCGATCTGGCGCCAGACCTGGCCGTTGTCGAGCGTGTACTCGCGCCCGTTGGCGAAGCCGCGGAACTCGCCGGAAATGCGCCCGGTCACCGGCTCGTTCGAGCCGAAGCTGAGGAAGCCGCGGTTCTCGTCCTCCACCTTGCGCTTGGCGGTGGCCGCCGCCTTCTCGGTCTCGCCTTCGATGGTCCGGCCCAGCCAGGCGTTGAGGTGCGCCAGCTCCGCGGCGTCGAGCTTGTCCAGGCCGGCGGCCTTGAACTCCTCGGGCGTCATGCTGGTTTCGATCGGCTGCTGCTGCGCGAGCACCGGCGCGGCGACGAAGAGCAGGGCGGCGAAAAGGAGGCTGCGGACCGGCATGGCGTCTGTTCCCGATGGCGAGGTCGGGCTAGTGTAGACCGTCCCATCACCCGCTTTGGCGGTCAGCGACGTGGTCGACACCGTGGACATCGAGGGCCTGCTGGCGCTGCCGGCGCTGCGCGGCCTGCACGCGCCGGTGGCGGCGCTCCTGAGGGCGGCCGCGGCCGGGGGGGCGGCGCCGTGCATCGACACGCGGGCGGTGCTGGAGGACACCCTCGAGGCGCTGGCGCTGCTCGACGCCGACGCCGAGGTGATGGCCGCGGCCATCCTGCATGCGGTGCCCGACTGGGCCCAGCGCCACTTCGCGCCCGGTCACGGTCCGGGCGCCGCGATCCCGGCGCTCCTCGAGGGCCAGGACGCCGCCGGCCAGGTGTGGGCGCTGCACGCGGAGCAGCCCGGCGGGCGCGGCCACGAGGGCCTGCGTCGCCTGCTGCTGGCGCTGGTGCGCGACCTGCGCGTGGTGCTGGTGCTGCTGGCCCGGCAGCTGGCGCGGATGCGCGCGGCCACCACGCTTGCCGACGAGGAGCGCCTGGCGCTGGCGCGACTGACCCGCGACATCCACGCGCCGCTGGCCAACCGCCTGGGCATCTGGCAGCTGAAGTGGGAGCTTGAGGACCTGGCCTTCCGCCACCTCGAGCCCGACACCTACCGCCGCATCGCCAAGCTGCTCGACGACAAGCGCGCCGGGCGCGAGCGCTACATCGCCGAAGTGACCGCGGTCCTGGGCGAGGCGCTGCGTGCGTCCGGCATCGACGGCGACATCGCCGGCCGCCCGAAGCACATCTACAGCATCTGGAAGAAGATGCGGAAGAAGGACGTGCCCATCGGCGAACTCTACGACCTGCGCGCGGTGCGCGTGCTGGTCGACGACGTCCAGGCCTGCTACGCCGCGCTGGGCGTGGTGCATGCGCTGTGGACGCCGGTGCCGGGCGAGTTCGACGACTACATCGCGCGGCCGAAGAACAACGACTACCGCTCGCTGCACACCGCCGTGGTCGGGCCCGAGGGCAAGACGCTCGAAGTGCAGATCCGCACCCGCGAGATGCACGAGCAGGCCGAGCGCGGCGTGGCCGCACACTGGCGCTACAAGGAGAGCGGTGGCTCCCAGCGCTCGGCCGCCGGCGAGGCCGCGCTCAACCGCAAGATCGAATGGATGCGCAGCCTGCTCGAGGCCACCACCGACGGCGGCGACGGCGCGCTGGCCGGCGCCTTCGACACCGAACTGGTGGAGGACCGCATCTACGCGCTGACGCCGAAGGGCGAGGTCATCGACCTGCCGCGCGGCGCGACCCCGCTGGACTTCGCCTATCGCGTGCACACCGAGGTCGGCCACCGCTGCCGCGGCGCCAAGGTCGACGGCCGCATCGTGCCGCTGGACCACGTGCTGCATTCCGGCGACCGCGTCGAGATCCTCACCGGCAGGGTCTCCGAGCCGCGGCGCGACTGGCTGATGACCACCAGCGGCTACCTCGCCAGCCCGCGTTCGCGCGAGAAGGTGCGCGCCTGGTTCCACAAGCTTGATCGCGCGCGCAACCTGCAGGACGGTCGCGAGCTGCTGGAGCGCGAGCTCAAGCGCGTGGGGCTGGGCCACGCGGACCTGGCGCCGGTGCTGAAGCGCTTCAACGTCGAGTCCGCCGACGACCTGCACGTGCTGGTGGCGCTCGGCGACGTCGGCCCGCACCAGGTCGCGCGTGCGCTGGCCGAGCACGAGCGTGCGCAGCGCGAGGCGGCCGCGGGCCCCGCGGACGACGGGGTGATCGCGGTGCGTGCGCCCCGGCGCGTGCGCAAGGCCGCGAGCCGCGACTTCACCGTCGTCGGCGTCGACAACCTGCTGGTGCAGATCGCGCGCTGCTGCCAGCCCCTGCCCGGCGAGGCGATCGCCGGCTACCTGACCCGGACCCGTGGCGTCAGCGTGCATCGCGCCGACTGCGCCGCGTTCGCGCGCCTGTCGGCGAAGGAGCCGCAGCGCGTGCTGCCGGTGGAATGGGGGGCTTCCGGAGGCGGCCACGAGGCGTCGGTGGTGCTCGACGCGGTCGACCGCAAGCACCTGCTCAAGGACGTGACCAACCTGATCGCGCAGGAGGACGCGCACGTGCTGTCGATCGACGGCGGCGGCGCCGGACGCGCCCAGGGGCGGGTGCAGCTGCGGCTGGCGCTGCGGGTGGCCGATTTCGGGCAGCTGTCGCGGCTGCTGGGCCGGCTCGAGGCGCTGCCCGGGGTCGAGCGCGCCCGGCGCGCCTGAGCCGCGCGTTCACCGTGCCCGCTTTATGCTGCCGCGCGTGAACTCGCCCGGCCACCTCGACCCGTTCCCCGAACCGCCCAGCGCCAGCGCCATCGCGCGCTGGGTCGCGGCGCTGCCGGTGCGCCTGGGCATGGTCCGCCACTGGCGCTGGTGGCTGATCGGTTCGATGCTGGCGATCGTGCTGCTGGCGGTGCTGCGCGCGCCCATCGGGGCCTGGCTGTGGCCGCAGACGCGCGCCCAGGCGCTGCGCGAGGAGGCCGAGCAGGCCCTGGCCGAGGGCCGCCTGAGCGACGAGGACGGGCGCGGCGCGCGCGAGCTGTTCGAGGCCGCGCTGGCGATGGATCCCGACCGCGCCGAGGCCCGGCAGGGATTGGCGCGCGTGGCGCTGGCCGCGCTCGAACAGGCCCGCGTCGCCCTGGCCGCGGACCGCTTCGACGACGCCCGTCGCGACCTCGCGCTGGCGCGCGCGCTGTCGGTGCCGCGCGCCGAGGCCGATGCCCTGGCCGACGCCCTGCGCCAGCGTGAGGCCGGACACGCCGGCGTGGACCGCCTGTTCGCCCACGCCGAGGAGGCGCACGCGGCGGGGCGCCTGGATGGCGGCGTCGGCAGCGCCCTGCCGCTGTACGCGCACGTGCTCGCGCTGGAGCCGACGCATCCGGGCGCGCTGCGCGGCCGCGAGGACGCGCTTGCCGAGCTGCTGGCGCAGGCGCGCGAGGCGCTGCGCGCCGGCGACGTGGCGGAGGCGGGGCGCCTGGTCGGCACCGTGCGCACCTACGATCCCGGCCACGTCGACCTGCCGGACACCCTGGCGCGGCTGATGGAGGAGGCCCGGCTCGACAGCGACGGACTGGCGCGCCTGCTGGCCGGTGGAGCGTCGCTGTCCCAGGTCGCGAGCCCTGCAGGCGCGTCCGATCCCGTTGCCACGACCACTCCCCTGGACGAGGCCGAGCGGCTGCGCCGCGTCTCCGCTCTGCTGGCCGCGGCGGAAGCTGCCGAGGCCGACGGCAGGCTGCTCGATCCGCGAGGGGAAGGCGCGGTCGACCACGTGGCCGCGGCCCTGGTGTTGGACCCTGCTTCCCCCGCGGCGATCGCAGCGGCGGAACGGCTGCGGCCCCTGGTGCGCGAGTGCCACGCACGCGAGCTGCGCACCAACAGCCTTCGGCGCGCCGCTGCCTGCCTAGACGCACGGGCTGGCCTGGGCGAGGACGCCGGCGAACTGGCGGCCGCACGCCGGCAGCTGGCGGAGCGTTGGCTGGCCGTTGGCGACGAGCGTCTGGGCGCGGGTGAAATCGGAAACGCGCGCAGCGCACTGGCCGCGGCACGTCGGGCGGATCCGGCGGTTCCAGGACTCGACGATTTCGAACGGCGGGTGCGCGCGGCGGCGGCCGCTTCCAGGTTCGACTGAGCGTGCCTCAGTCGAAGAACACGCGCCGGACCACTCCGCGCGCCGCCTCGGCGGAGAAGTGGCGCCTGATGTTGTCCAGACCGCCGGCGGCCAGTCGCTCCCAGAGTGCAGGGTCGCCGTAGGCCCGGACCACCGCTTCGGCGAAGTCATCGGCGTCATCGGCCACGAGCACGTCCTGGCCGTCGACCAGGTGCATGCCTTCGGCGGCGCAGCTGGTGGCGACCACGGGCTGGCCGTGGGCCATGCTCAGGTTGACCTTGCCCTTGACTCCGGCGCCGTAGCGCAGCGGCGCCAGCGCCAGGCGGCAGCCCTCCATGTACGGCGTGATGTCGGGGACGTAGCCGTGCATTTCCACGCCGGGCAGCGCCCCCAGTGCCTCGATGTCCGCAGGCATGTCCGAACCGATGCAGTGGAAGCACACGCCCGGCAGCCGCTCACGCACCCGGGGCAGCACTTCGGACACGAACCAGCGCACCGCGTCCACATTGGGCGGGTGGCGGAAGCCGCCGACGAAGACCAGGTCGCGGCGCTGTTCGAAGGGCAGGCCGGAGCCGGCCACGCTGTGCAGGTTGGACAGGATCTCCACGCGGGCCCCGGGCGCATCTGCGGCCAGGACTTCGCGCTCCACCGAGCTGACCACGAGGGTGGTGTCGGCGGCGGCGATCACGGCGAGCTCCTGCCTGCGCGTGCGCTCCGCGGCCCGGGCCAGCGCCGGGTCGTCGCAGACCTGTGCCGTGCGTGATTCGCGCAGGTGGTGCAGGTCGATGCTGTCGAACACGCGCTTCGCCCGCGGTGCATGGCGCCGCAGCAGCGGCAGGAATTCGCTGGCGACATAGTGGCGGCAGGCCATGACCACGTCGAAGCGAGGCCCGTGCTCGGCCAGCCAGACCGGCGCGCGCGCGGCGTAGGGCGCATGCCACGCTTCCACGCCCAGCTGGCGCAGGGCGTCGGTATACCGCCCCTCATAGCGGCGGTGCGCGGGCAGGAAGACGACGTGCGCGCCCTCCTCGCGCAGCAGGCGCATGAGGTTGAACAGGCGCAGCGATCCGGAATCGCGGTCCGGCTGCGGGGTCAGCGCGTCGATCACCAGCACCTGGCGCTGGCGTGCATGCAGGGTGGCTGGCGTCGGCTCGTGGGGGGGGGGCAACCGGGCCAGGACCTCGCGGCGGTGGGACAGGAAAATCTCCCGGTTGCGCGCCTGGTAGGCCTTCACTCCGCTGTCGATGCTGGTGCCGGAACTGGTGCCCTCGTCGTGGACCACCTTCGCCGCCGGCTGGTACAGCACCCGGCGGCCGGCTGCGCGGACCGCGAACGCGAGGTCGGTGTCCTCGTAGTACGCGGGCGCATAGCGGGCGTCGAAGCCGCCAAGGTCGAGGAAGAGCCGCGCGGGAATGGCGATGGCCGCGCCGCTGACGTAATCGGCATCGCGGACGTGGGCGTAGCGCGGATCGGCCGGGTCGCCGAAGCGGCCGTAGTTCCAGGCGCCGCCGTTGCCGAACACCACGCCGCCGGCCTCCTGCAGCCGCCCGTCGGGATACAGCAGCTGTGCACCGGCCAGCCCGGTGCCGGGATGTTCGTCGAAGGTGGCCAGCAGCGCATCCAGCCATCCAGGCTGCGGCACGGTGTCGTTGTTGAGCAGGACCAGGTACTCGCCGCGCGCCAGCGCCGCCCCGTCGTTGCAGGCGGCGATGAAGCCACCGTTGCGTGCGCGCCGGTGGTAGCGCAGGCCAGCCACCTGCAGCAGGCGCCCGGGGGTTTCGTCGGTCGATCCATCGTCGACCACGATCACTTCGAAGGCGGCTGCGGGCGGGTGCGCCGCCAGCGCGCGAAGGCAGGCCAGCGTATGCGCGAACTGGCCGTAGACCGGGATCACGATGCTGGCCCGCGGCTCCGGGCTGGTCGGAAGCGCGAAGGGCTCGAATGCGGCCGGCGACGGCAGGAACAGGTCCCTGCGCAGCGCGTGTGGCGGAGGCGCCAGCTGGGCGCGGGCGCGTTCCCAGGTCGTGCAAAGGCCTCGCGTGCGCAGGCTCAGCAGGCTGCGGTGGGCGAAGCCGGCGGCGCGTGCGAAGAAGAAGCGCGCGTCGGCGAGCGAGTAGGCCATCCAGCGACAACTCCGGCTGAAGGTGGGGCGAGGGTAGACGGGCGGTGGGCAGGTGCTGGGCTAGACTCGCACGGATCCGACATTCTCTCATCCCGCGTGCGCCCGGCCGGCGTCGCGCTTCACGGCCACCGAGCCCTCATGGCACGCATCGACTACGACGAAGACGACCACGACGATTCCGGCAGTCCGCGCCGCGACTGGCGACGCACGCTGCTGACCTGGCTGCTGGCCGTCGCCGGCCTGGGCCTCGGTTTCCTCGTTCCGTACATGCTGTACCTGAACCACCAGGTCGGCGAACGCTTCGGCCAGCTGCAGTGGCAGGTGCCCACCCGCGTGTACGCCAGGCCGCTGGAGCTGGCGCCGGGCGTGGCGATGGACGCGCGCGCGCTGAAGCTCGAGCTGGAGTCGGCCGGCTACCGCGAAGGCGACGGCCTGCGGCCCGGTACCTGGGCCAGCGAGGACGGCCGCTGGACGATCGCCAGCCGCGGCTTCACCGACGTCGACGGCCAGGTCGCGGCGAGCCGGGTCGAGGTGCGACTGGCCAAGGGCGCCGTCGGCAGCGTGCGCGACCTCGTGGCGGATCGCGATGCCGAGCGCGTGCGCCTGGACCCGGCGCGCATCGCCACGCTCTACGGCCGCCAGCAGGAGGAGCGCCGGCTGGTGCGCGTGCAGGAGGTGCCGCAGCAGCTCACCGACGCCCTGCAGGCGGTCGAGGACCGCGATTTCGCCCACCACCACGGCATCGACGTGCGCGGCATCGCGCGCGCGGCCTGGATCAACCTCAAGGCCGGCGAGGCGCGGCAGGGCGCCAGCACGCTGACCCAGCAGCTCGCGCGCAGCGGCCTGCTCGGCATCGGCCGCGAGCAGACCTGGACCCGCAAGATCAACGAGATCCTGTACGCGCTGATCATCGAGGCGCGCTACGGCAAGGGCGTGATCCTCGAGGCCTACCTCAACCAGGTCTATCTCGGACAGCGTGGCAACCAGGCCATCCGCGGCGTGGCCGCCGGCGCGGAGTACTGGTTCGGGCGCCAGCTCGACGATCTGTCCACCGAGCAGGTGGCGCTGATGGTCGGCCTGATCCGCGGCCCGTCGTACTACGACCCGCGCCGCCATCCGGAGCGCGCGAAGACGCGCCGCGACTTCGTGCTGGGCGAAATGCTCGAGACCGGCCTCATCGACCAGGCCACGCACGACCGCGCGGTGGCCGCGCCGCTGGGCATCACCAGCGCGCCGGGCAGCATCGCCGCCAACCGCTTCCCGGCCTATATCGACGTCGTCCGCCGCCACCTCGCCAGCGACTATTCCGCCGACGAGCTGCAGGGCGCGGGCCTTGCGGTGATGACGGCGATGGCGCCTTCGGCCCAGGCCTATGCGGAAAGCGCGGTCACGAAGACGCTGGAGTCGCTCGACAGCCGCAAGCGCCCCGACCTCGAGGCGGGCGTGGTGGTCACCGACGTGCACAGCGGCCAGGTGGTGGCGGTGGTCGGCAGCCGCGACTTCGCCATGCCCGGTTTCAACCGCGCGATCGAGGCGCACCGTCCGGTGGGTTCGCTGCTCAAGCCCTTCGTCTACCTGCTCGCGCTGGCGCTGCCCGACCGGTATTCGCTGGCGACCTGGGTCGACGACTCGGCGGTGACGGTGACGCTGGACAACGGCAAGCGCTGGTCGCCCGGCAATTCCGACGGCCGCAGCCACGGCAGCGTGCGCCTGATCGACGCGCTGGCGCGCTCGTACAACCAGGCCACCGTCCGCGTGGGCATGGCGATGCGCCCGGAGCGGCTGGCGCAGCTGATGAAGCAGCTGGCCGGGATCGACGCGGTGGCCAATCCGGCGCTGATCCTGGGCTCGGTGGACCAGACGCCGTACGCGATGGCGCAGCTGTACCAGTTCCTGGCGTCCGACGGCGAGATCCAGCCGCTGTACACCGTGCGCGGCGTGCTCGATTCCGAAGGCCGCGTGCTCAACCGCTACGACAAGGCCCCGCGCCAGCCCGACGACGGCGACCGCACCGCGGCGCGGCTGGTGACGGTGGCGCTGCAGCACGCGGTCAGCTCCGGCACCGGGCGACAGCTGGTGAACGACGGTCTCGGCCGGCTCGATTCCGCCGGCAAGACCGGCACCAGCAACGACGGCCGCGACAGCTGGTACGCCGGCTGGACCGGCGACCACCTCGCCGTGGTCTGGGTCGGCAACGACAAGAACGAGCAGACCGGCCTGTACGGCGCCACCGGCGCGATGCGGGTGTGGTCGGCGACCTTCGCCCGCCTGCCCAGCGCGCCGCTGCGGGTCCAGGCCAAGGGCCTGGAATGGAGCTGGGTGGTGGGCAACCACAGCACGGACGCGGACTGCGCCGGTGCGCGGCGGTTTGCCTTCGCCGAAGGCTTCGCGCCGCCGTGGCAGCCCTGCGTCGTCGCGCCGCCGCCGGAAGAGGAGTCCAGTGGTGGCTGGCGCGAGTGGTTCGGCTTCGGCCGCGGCCGCGATCCGGCCACCGGGCAGCAGCCGGCGACGGACGAATCGTCCGGTCGGCCGGAATCCACGCCCCCTCCGCAGGACATCGAGCCATGACGCCCCTCCGCACCCGCTTTCCCGTCGCACGCGTGCTGCGCGCCACGCCCGCCGTCCTGCTGCTCGCTCTCGCGGCCTGCGCGAGCACGCCCGAGGCGCCGGCGACGCAGTCGCTGACCACGGCCACGCCGGCTGCAATGGTCGCCACCATCCGCGCGGCCGCGGGTGACGGCGACGGCGAACTGGACGTGCAGCCGCTGCGCGACAGCCAGGTCGAGGACCTGCGCCAGCGGGCCGAGCGCCTGCAGCAGCAGGGGCACCACCGCGACGCCGCCGAAGCCCTCGACCAGGCCATCGCGCTGGTCGCGGACGATCCGGCGCTGCTGCAGGAGCGCGCGGAAGCCGCGATCCTGCTCGGCGACCACGCGCTGGCCGGGGAGCTGGCCGCGCGTGCGCAGTCGCTCGGCTCCGGCGTCGGCCCGCTGTGCCGGCGCCACCAGGCCACGCTGGAGCAGGTCGCCCTGGTCCAGGGCGACGCCGCGGCCGCGGCCACCGCGAAGGCCGCGATCGAAGCCTGCCGGGTCGCGCCCCCGCCGCGCTGGTGACGCGCCACGCCGGGCCGGCGGCAATCCCGACGACGGCGTGCGCGCTCGGGCGACCCCGCCGGCCGTGGTTTGCGGCGATCATGTCGACCTGATGAACACTCCCGGATCCATCGCGGCCGTGCCTGCGGCCTTCGACGAACCCGCGCCCGATGCCGACGCCGCGGCCAGCGCCGACGATGCGGCGCACGAGTGCGCGCTCGCCCGCCAGAGCCGCGCCGCGCTGTCCGACGACGGCCTGCTGGCCTCGGTGCTGCCGGGCTTCCGGCCGCGCGGGGCCCAGCAGGACCTCTCGGCCGCCGTGGCCTCGGCGTTCGAGGACCGCGAGCCGCTGCTGGCCGAGGCCGGCACCGGCACCGGCAAGACCTTCGCCTACCTGGTCCCGGCGCTGCTGTCGGGCCGCAAGACCATCGTCTCCACCGGCACCCGCGCGCTGCAGGACCAGCTCTACCACCGCGACCTGCCGCGGGTGCGCGACGCCCTGGGCCGCGGCCTGCGCACGGCCCTGCTGAAGGGGCGCGCCAACTACCTCTGCCGCCACCGGCTGGAGCGCGCGCGCGGCGAGAACCGCTTCCAGACCCCGGCCCAGGCCTCGCATTTCCAGCGCATCGTGGCCTGGAGCGGGCGCACCCGGATGGGCGACCTGGCGGAGCTTGAATCTCTGCCCGAGGATTCGCCGCTGTTGCCGATGGTGACCTCGACCGCCGAGAACTGCCTGGGCAGCGAGTGTCCGTTCTGGGGCGAGTGCTTCGTGGTCCAGGCCCGGCAGCGCGCGCAGGAGGCCGACGTGGTGGTGGTCAACCACCACCTGCTGCTGGCCGACCTGGCGCTGAAGCAGGAGGGCTTCGGCGAGATCCTGCCCGGCGCGGAGGCCTTCGTGATCGACGAGGCCCACCAGCTGCCGGAGCTGGCGGCGCAGTTCTTCGGCGAAGGCCTGTCGGCGCGGCCGCTGGTGGAGCTGGCCCGCGACGCGATCTCCGAGTGCCGCGAGGTCGCGGGCGCGCTGGCGACGCTGCAGGAGCCGGCACGGGTGCTGGAGCAGGCCACGCGCCAGCTGCGCGCGGCGATGGAGGGGCTGCCCGCGCGCGGCACCCGGCCGCAGCTGCTGGCGGTGCCCGAGGTGGTGGAGGAGCTCGACGCGCTGAAGGCGGCGCTGCTGGCGCTGGCCGACGCGCTGGCACCGCTGGCCGATGCCGCGCCCGGCCTCGAGGCCTGCCTGCTGCGCGCCCGCGACCACCATGGCCGGCTGGGGCGCTGGCGCGACCTCGACGATGGCGGCCGCGACGCCGGACAGGACGACGATCGGGCCGCAGCGGAGGCGGCGGATGACAGCGACGACGCCGAAGAGGCCGCCCCCACCCGCGACGACGACGTGCGCTGGTACGAACTCTCGCCGCGCGGCTTCCGCCTGCAGCGCACTCCGCTGGACGTCTCCGGCCCGCTGCGCGCCCACCGCGAGCGCTCGCGCGCGGCCTGGGTGTTCACCTCCGCCACGCTGGCGGTGGAAGGCCGCTTCGACCATCTCGCGCGCCGGCTGGGCCTGTACCAGCCGCGCACGCTGCTGGTGCCGAGCCCCTTCGACTGGGCCACCCAGGCGCTGTGCTACCTGCCGCCGGGCCTGCCGGAGCCGTCGTCGCGCGACTACACCACCGCCATCACCGCCGCGGTGCGCCCGGTGCTCGAGGCCTCGGGCGGCCGCGCCTTCCTGCTGTTCGCCTCGCACCGCGCGCTGCGCGAGGCCGCCGAGGGCCTGCGTGATGGACCGTGGCCGCTGTTCGTGCAGGGCGAGGCGCCGCGCCACGTGCTGCTGCAGCGCTTCCGCGAATCGGGCAACGGCGTGCTGCTGGGTGCGGCCAGCTTCCGCGAGGGCGTGGATGTGGCCGGCGGTGCGTTGAGCGTGGCGGTGATCGACAAGCTGCCGTTCGCAGCCCCCGACGATCCGGTGTTCGAGGCGCGGCTGGAGGCGATCCGCCGCGCCGGTGGCAATCCCTTCCGCGACGAGCAGGTGCCGCAGGCGGTGATCGCGCTCAAGCAGGGCGTGGGCCGGCTGATCCGCACCGAGACCGACCGCGGCGTGCTGGTGCTCTGCGACCCGCGCCTGCTCGGCAAGGGCTACGGCCGCCGCTTCCTCGACTCGCTGCCGCCGTTCCCGCGCACCCGTGACGTCGGCGACGCGGTGGCATTCTTCGCCGACACCCGGGAAGGGTAGGGCGGCAGCGCCGTTCGCGTCCCGCAGGGGCCGACGTCGACAGCCGTGGTGGCCGCCGGATGCCGGCCACCCCGCGTGGAGGCGTTACCCTGTCGCCCCGCCTGCCTCCTGCCTGCCCCATGCGACTGCTCGCCATCGAGACCACCACCGAAGCCTGCTCCGTCGCCGTGATGGTCGACGGCGCGGTGCGCGAGCGCTTCGAAGTCGCGCCGCGGCGGCACGCGGAGCTGGTGCTGCCCTGGGCGGAGGCGCTGCTGGCCGAGGCCGGCCTGCGCCGCAGCGAACTGGACGCGATCGCCGTCGGCCGCGGCCCGGGTGCGTTCACCGGCGTGCGCCTGGGCATCTCCATCGCCCAGGGCATCGCGCTGGCGCTGGACCGGCCGCTGCTGCCGGTGTCGACGCTGGCGGTGCTGGCGCTCGGCGCGCTGCGCGGGCAGGGCGCGGGCGCGCCGGACGTCGCGGTGCACGCCTGCGACCACGTCCTCGCCGCGATCGACGCGCGCATGGGCGAGGTCTATGCGGGCGGCTTCGTCCGCGAGGGTGGCGGCGTGCGCGCGCTGTCGCCGGAAACCGTGTCCGCGCCCGAGGCGGTGGAGCTGCCCGCTGGCGGTCGCTGGATCGGCGCCGGCACCGGCTTCGCCGCCGCGGACGGCGCGCTGGCGCGTCGCCTCGGCGACCGGCTGGCGTCGGCCGATGCCGCCGCGCTGCCGCGTGCCGGCGACCTGGCGCGGCTCGGCGCGTTGGCCATGGCAGCCGGCCGCGCGGTGGCGCCGGAGCTGGTCGAGCCCGCCTACCTGCGCAACGCCGTCGCCCTGACCCTGGCCGAGCAGGCCGCGGCGCGCGCGGCCCGCGGCTGAGCGCTCAGTCGTCGACCAGCTCGCCGCCTGGCAGGAAGTTCCAGGTGCGGGTGACGTGGAGGACGTCGATCTCCTCGTCGGTCTGCGGCAGCGGCGGATAGGGCTCGGCGAGGCGAGCGATGCGCAGCGCGGCGTCGTCGAGCAGGCGCACGCCGCTGGACTGGATCACCTCGGCGCGTTCGACCGAGCCGTCGCGGCGGATCGCGACGCTGATCACCAGGGTGCCCGACAGCTGCCGGCGCCGCGCCTCGTCGGGATAGTTGAGGTTGCCCACGCGCTCGACCCGGTCGACCCAGGCCCGCAGGTAGGTGGCGTAAGCCCATTCCTGCGTCGACGCGGACACGAACTTGCGCTTGGGGCGCTTGGCGTAGCGCTCGGACTGCAGATGGATCTCGGCGGCCAGGCGTGCCATCGCCAGGTCGCGTTCGATCCGCTCCGGGCCGGGCGGCAGCACCTGCTCGTCGACCCGCGGCGTGGCCTCGGGGCTCGGCATCGCGTCCTCGCCGCGACGGCTGGCGACCACCCGCGCTTCCGGCGGCGGCGCGGCGTCGGGCGACTGCGCGCGCGACTCGCGCTGGGCGACGCCGGCCTCGTCCTGCGGCAGGTGGCCGGCCTGGGCGTCGCGCGGGCGGCGGCTGGCCTCGTCCTCGCCGCCGCCCTGGTTGCTCGCCTGGGCGAGGAAGTCGGCCTGGGCCTGGGTCAGCGGGCTGGTGGTGCGGGTGAGGATGACGTCGAGCGTGGGCAGCACCGGCGCCGCCTCTTCGAGCGCGAAGCCGACGCCGAGCACGAGCATCGCGTGCACCAGCAGCGACAGCACCATGGTGGCGCCCAGGCGCTGGGGTTCGCCGACGCCCCCGGGGGCCGCCATCGTGCTCACGGCTGCCGCGGTGCGCGCGCGGACGTCACGCGCCGGCGGCGGCCGGCGCGCCGCGTTCGATCGCGTCGAACAGCTGGCCGGCGATGTTGAGCCCGAACTGCGCGTCGAGCTCGCGGATGCAGGTCGGGCTGGTGACGTTGACCTCGGTCAGCCAGTCGCCGATCACGTCCAGGCCGACGAAGCGCATGCCGCGCCTGACCATCTCCGGGCCGACCTGTGCGGCGATCCAGCGGTCGCGCTCGCTCAGCGGGCGGCCCTCGCCGCGGCCGCCGGCGGCGAGGTTGCCGCGGAACTCGTCGCCCTGCGGGATCCGCGCCAGGCAGTAGTCCACCGGCACGCCGTCGATCAGCAGGATGCGCTTGTCGCCCTCGCTGATCTCGGGCAGATAGCGCTGGGCCATGGCCAGGTGACGGCCGCCGTCGGTCAGCGTCTCCAGGATCACGTTGAGGTTCGCCTCGCCGGCCGCGGCGCGGAAGATCGAGCGCCCGCCCATGCCGTCCAGCGGCTTCAGCACGGCCTGGCCGTGTTCGGCGACGAAGGCCTTGAGCGCGGCGGCCTCGCGGCTGACCAGGGTGGGTGGGCAGCACTGAGGGAACAGCAGCGCGGCCAGCTTCTCGTTGAGGTCGCGCAGGCCGCGCGGGTCGTTGACCACGTTGGCGCCGGCCAGGCGGGCCATGTCGAGGATCTGGGTGTCGTGGATGTAGTCGGCGTCGACCGGAGGGTCGGTGCGCATCAGTACGACGTCGCCAGCGGTGAAGTCGCGATGTGACGGCGCTCCCAGTTCGTACCAGTCGCTGGCGTCGTCGCGCACCGTGAGCGGCGCCGCCAGCGCGCGTGCGCGTCCGCCGTCCATCGACAGTCCGCCGCGCAGGACGTAGTGCAGCCGGTGGCCGCGGCGCTGCGCCTCGAGGAGCATGGCGAAGGTGGAGTCCTTCGCGACCTTGATCGACCCGATCGGGTCCATCACGACGACGACATCAAGCGGCATACGGGCATTCCACGGCAGTTGCTGACAAATGTTATCAGCTGCCGTGGTAGCCCTGGCAGCGATTGCGCGACCCTGCGCCCTGAACGCGCAAGCCGTGCTTGACACTGCTGCGGCGGGCTGCAAGATAGACGTTCGCAGTGGCGCCGAAGTGCAGGCGCCATGCACGGGGAGACACGATGACGCAGGACCACAACCGCGCCGGCAGCCTGGAAGGCCTGCGCGTGATGGTGATCGATGACTCGAAAACCATCCGTCGCACCGCGGAGACGCTGCTGCGCCGGGAAGGCGCCGAGGTGGTTACCGCCACCGACGGCTTCGAGGCACTGGCCAAGATCGCCGACCAGCGCCCGCAGATCATCTTCGTCGACATCATGATGCCGCGTCTGGATGGCTACCAGACCTGCGCGCTGATCAAGAACAACCAGCTGTTCAAGCAGACGCCGGTGATCATGCTGTCCTCGAAGGACGGCCTGTTCGACAAGGCGCGCGGGCGCATCGTCGGCTCCGAGCAGTACGTCACCAAGCCTTTCACGCGCGAGGAACTCCTCGACGCGATCCGAACGCACGTCAACACCTGACCGGGGGGACAGGTACACCATGGCAAAGATCCTGCTGATCGAGGATTCGCCGACCGACACCGCGGTGCTGACCCAGCTCCTCGAGCGCAATGGGCACGAGGTGATCGCGCGCGCCAATGCCGAGGACGGCATCGAGGCCGCCCGCGCCGAACTGCCCGACCTCGTGCTGATGGACGTGGTGCTGCCGGGCATGAACGGCTTCCAGGCCACCCGCGCGCTGTCGCGCGACGCGGCGACCGGCCACATCCCGGTGCTGATCGTCAGCACCAAGGGCATGGAGACGGACAAGGCCTGGGGCATGCGCCAGGGGGCCCGCGGCTACGTCGTCAAGCCGCCCGTCGAGGCCGATCTGGTCGAGCGCATCAACGCGCTGCTGGGCGGCTGAAGTGGCCCGGCGCGACACCGTCCGCCGGGAGGAGCCCTTCGAGGTCCTCGCGGGCTTCGAACGGCGCAGCCTGGCGCACGTCGTCGGCCTGCCCGAGCAGCTCGATGCCCCGGGCCTGTGGCGCGGGGTCGGTTACCGCGTCGGCCAGCGCCTGCTGGCCTCGGGCTTCGACGAAGTGGTGGAAATCCTGCCGCTGCCGCAGCTCACGCCGGTGCCCGGCGCGCAGCCGTGGATGCTGGGCGTGGCCAATATCCGCGGCACCCTGCTGCCGGTGGTCGACCTGCGCCTGTTCCTGGAAGGCGAGCGCACGGTGATGCACGAGGGCCAGCGGGTGCTGGTGGTGCGCCAGCCGGGCGGCAACGTCGCGGTGACCATCGACGAACTGTTCGGCCAGCGCAGCTTCCTGGAAGAGCAGCAGTCGTCGCACGAGGCCCTCGCCGGCGGGCGCTATTCGGGCTTCATCGATCGCGCCTACAAGGTGGGCGGCCACGCATGGGGCGTCTTCAGCCTGGACCGGCTGTCGCGCACTCCGGAATTCAGACAAGCAGCGGCCTGACGCCGCAATCGGAAAGGCCAGGGGACATCGCATGAGCAACGTCATCGACAACGGAACCGGGAAGGCCCGGACCATCGGCGCCAAGGTCTGGATCTGGCTGCTGATCGCCTCGCTGGCGATCTTCGCCGGCAACACGATCTACGCGATGACCAAGGCCTCGCGCCTGGGTGGCGCCAGTACCGCGGCCTCCAGCCTGCAGGTGAACTCGCAGCGCCTGGCCAACCAGGGGCGGGAGGCGGTCGACGGCAGCACCGAGGCCTACGCGGCGTTCAAGGCCACCAAGGCCGCCATCGACAGCGACATCCAGCAGCTGGTGGCCAACTTCGGCGACACGCCCGACGTCGCCGCCGAGATCCGCACCGTGGCCGCGACCTGGGAGCCGCTGTCGGCCAGCGCCGAGCAGGTGATCGCGTCCGAAGGCGCGGTCGTGGCCTTCGCCGGCAACGCCCAGCGCTTCACCCAGGCGGTGCCGCAGCTGCAGGCGCAGCTCGACGAGGTGGTGCGCGCGATGTCGGCGAGCGGCTCGCCGTCGTCGCAGATCTACATCGCCCTGCGCGAGGTGGTGCTGGCCTCGACCATGGCGCGCCGCGTCACCGAGATCCAGGCTGGCGGCGCCGCGGCGTCGGTGGCCGGCGATGCGCTGGCGCGAGACGCGGGCGTGTTCGAACAGGTGCTCACCGGCCTGCGCTCGGGCGACGAGGCGATGAACGTGCAGCCGCTGGCCAACGCCGGCGCCCTGGCCGCGCTGGCCCAGGCGACCACGCAGTGGGAGGAGATGAAGAAGGACCTGGACGCGATCCTGTCCAGCTCGCAGAACCTCTTCGGCGCGCAGACCGCCGCGGCCGCGCTGGCCACCGGCTCCAACAAGCTGCTGGCCGACAGCGAGTCGCTGTTCCAGGCGCTGACCACCTTCGGCTCGCTCAACGACACCTCGATCCTCGGCAACATCTGGATCTCGATCGTGTTCGGCGCGCTGGCGCTGCTGGCCATCGTCGGCTTGCTGCGCGAACTCAGCCGCGACCAGCGCGTGCGCTACGAGACCACGATGGAGCTCAACAACCGCAACCAGGAGGCGATCATGCGCCTGCTGGACGAGATGGGCTCGCTCGCCGAAGGCGACCTGACGGTGAAGGCGACGGTGACCGAGGACATGACCGGCGCCATCGCCGACTCGATCAACTTCGCCGTCGAGCAGCTGCGCAGCCTGGTGCAGACGATCAATGACACCTCCGTGCAGGTGGCGTCCAGCGCCCAGGAGACGCAGGCCACCGCCATGCACCTGGCCGAGGCCGCCGAGCACCAGGCGCAGGAGATCAATTCCGCCTCCGACCGCATCAACGAGATGGCGCAGTCGATCAATCAGGTGTCGCGCAACTCCGCCGAATCCGCGGACGTGGCGCAGCGCTCGGTGCAGATCGCGACCAAGGGCGCGGGCGTGGTGCGCGAGACGATCGCCGGCATGGACTCGATCCGCGACCAGATCCAGGAAACCTCCAAGCGCATCAAGCGCCTGGGCGAAAGCTCGCAGGAGATCGGCTCGATCGTCGAACTCATCAACGACATCTCGGAGCAGACCAACATCCTGGCGCTGAACGCGGCCATCCAGGCGGCGTCGGCCGGTGAAGCGGGCCGCGGCTTCGCGGTCGTGGCCGACGAAGTGCAGCGGCTCGCCGAACGCGCCTCGAACGCGACCAAGCGCATCGAGACGCTCGTCGAGACCATCCAGTCCGACACCAACGAAGCCGTCAGCTCGATGGAGCAGACGACCTCCGAGGTGGTGGCCGGTGCGCGCCTGGCCGAGGACGCCGGCACCGCGCTGGGCGAGATCGAAAACGTGTCGACCAGCCTCGCGTCGCTGATTGAAGGCATTTCCAGCGCCTCGCAGCAGCAGTCCGCGGCGGCCTCGAACATCACCGAGACCATGAACACGATCCAGTCGATCACCGCGCAGACCTCGCAGGGCGCCAACCAGACGGCGGCCTCGATCGGAAACCTCGCGCAGCTGGCGGCGGACCTCCGCCGCTCGGTCGCCGACTTCAAGCTGCCGGCCTGATTCCAGTCCCATGACGGCATTGCGCGACGCCATCGACTACACCACGCTCGGCTGGGTCAAGCCGGAGCTCGACGAGACCCTGCGCCAGGCGCGGATCGAGATCGAGGACTTCGCCGCCGACCCCACCGACACCAGCCGCATGCGCTTCTGCGCGGGCTACCTGCACCAGGTGCAGGGCACGCTGCGCATGGTCGAGCTGTATGCGCCGGCGATGGTGGCCGAGGAGATGGAGCGCCTGGCCCAGGCGCTGCAGGAAGGCGCCGTGGCCGACCGCGACGGTGCCTGCGCGATGCTGATGCGCGGCGTGGTGCTGCTGCCCGACTATCTCGAGCGCCTGCAGAGCGGCCACAAGGACATCCCGATCGTCCTGCTGCCGCTGCTCAACGACCTGCGCGCCGCGCGCGGCGAGCCGGGGCTGTCCGAAAGCGTGCTGTTCGCGCCCGACCTGCAGCGTCCGCTGCCGGGCGACGTGCCCCGCGCCGCGGTCGCCAACGACCCGGTGCCGGTGCGCAACGCGCGCGCCCAGCCCTTGCTGGCCGACCTGCGCGCATCGATGGCCGCGTGGCCCGAGACCGGTGGCCCGGCCGACGCGGGCGCGCTGTCGGCCGCCCTCGGGTCGCTGCTCGACCATGTCCAGGCCGAGCCCGCGCGGCGCATGCTGTGGGTGGCGTCGTCGGTGGCCAGGGCCGTGGCCGATGGCGCGCTGCAGGCGACCCCGGCGCTGCGCCAGGCGTTTGCCAGCGTCGAGCGCGAATCGCGGCGGCTGTTCGAGGACGACGGCTTCGGCGTGCCACGCGCCGAGTCCGCGCTCGAGCCCACCCGCCAGCTGCTCTACCACGCCGCCCACGCGAGCGCGGACCACCCCGCGCTGCGTGCGCTGCACGACACCTTCGAGCTGCAGCGGCAGCTTCCGACCGACTCCGAGATCAGCCACGCCCAGGGCAGCATGAGCGGCCGCAACCGCGCGCTGCTCGACACCGTGGCCGCGGCCGTCAAGGAAGACCTGCTGCGGGTCAAGGACGCCCTCGACCTGCACCTGCGCACCGCCGAAACCGATCTGTCGCGGCTGGCGCCGCAGGTCGAGGCGCTGGGCCGCGTCGCCGACACGCTCGGCATGCTCGGCCTCGGCGTCGCGCGCGGCGTGGTGGACCAGCAGCGCACGGCGATGGCGGACATCGTCGACGGCCGCAAGCCCGCCGACGAGGGCGCGCTGCTCGACGTCGCCGGTGCGCTGCTCTACGTCGATGCCACTCTGGACGATCAGGTCGCGCGCCTGGGCGCGGGCGACCAGGACGCGCCCGGGCAGGGCGATCTCGCCGCAGGCGAGGCCGACAAGGTGCTGGACGTGCTCGCGCGCGAGGCGATCGCCAACTTCGCGGACGCCCGCCAGGCCTTCGTCGCCTTCATCGAGACCGGCTGGGACCACGCCGAACTGGCCGAAGTGCCGCGCCTGCTGGGCGAGGTGTCCGGTGCGCTGCAGATGCTCGAGCTACCGCAGCCCGCCGCCTACCTGACCGGCGTGCGCCGCTACATCGAGGACGAGCTGATCGCCAGCCGGCGCGTGCCCAACGGCCGCCAGCTGGACACGTTCGCCGACGCGCTGGCGAGCCTGGAGTACTACCTCGAGGCGCTGCGCGAGCGGCGCTTCAACCGCGACGAGATCCTGGACGTCAGCCGCCACAGCCTGGAGAGCCTGGGCTACTGGCCGCTGCCGGCCGAACGCACGCCGGGTCAGGACGAGACCGAGGCCGCGGTGGCGCCGCCGATGGTGAGCGAAGCCGACATCGAGCGCACGGTCGCGGCGCTGATCGACCGCGGCGGCGCCGGGTCCGCCGACGCGCAGGCGCCGCTCGCCGCGCAGCCTGACGAAGCGCCCGCAGCGGCGGTGGGGGCCATCGCCGCGGCCGCGGGACAGGACGGCTTCGAGGCCACCGGCGACGAGATCGACGACGAGATCCGCGAAGTCTTCCTCGAGGAATTCGCCGAGGAGATCGACAACCTCGACCAGCTGCTGCCGCTGTGGCGCGCGCAGCCCGACGACGTGGAGCGCCTGCGGCCGATCCGCCGCGTGTTCCACACCCTGAAGGGCAGCGGCCGCCTGGTGGGCGCGCGCACGCTCGGCGAGTTCAGCTGGAAGATCGAGAACATGCTCAACCGCGTGCTGGACGGCACGCGGGTGGCCAGCCCGGCCGTGGTCGCGATGGTCGACCAGGCGTTCTACACCCTGCCGCAGCTGCAGGCCGCGCTGCGCGGTGACGGCGCGGTGCAGGCCGACCTCGAGCGCATGCAGGCTTCGGCCGACCGCATCGCCGCCGGTGACGAGGCCATGCCCGACGAGGCCGCCGCCGCGTCCGTTTCCACCATACCGGCCCTGTCCGCGCCGCCTGTGGTGGACGAGGAAGCAGCCGCCGACGGCGTCGAGGCCGTCGCCGACGCGCCGCAGCCCGAGGTCGAACTCGAGGCCGATGGTGCAGGGGCGGTCGAGGCCGGTTCGCTGCCGGCAGGCGCCGCCGCGGAGGCCGTCATCGAGATGGTGCCGGCGTCGGTCGATGCGCTGCTGCTCGAGATCCTCGACGCCGAGGTCACCGGCCACCTGGCGACCGTGGATGCGTGGATGGAGCGTGCCGCGGGCGGTGGTGCCGGGGCGTCCGAGGACCTGTTGCGCGCCTTGCATACGATGAACGGCGCGTTCGCGATGACCGAGCTGCCGACGGTCGCCCAGGCGCTTACGCCCGCGGAAGGCTATGTGCGCCGCCTGCTGGCGGCCGGGATCCCGGCGACGGGCGATGGCATCGCGGCCATCGGCGAGCTGGCCGCGATCACACGCGCCGCGATCGTCGGGCTGCAGTCGGCGACCCCGCAGGTGCCCGTTGCCGCCGCCCTGGCCGCGCGCCTGCTGGCGCTCCGGGACAGCCTGCCGGAGCCGGCGCCGCTGGACTTCGAGGCGATGGCCGCGGACGCGACCCACGCGGACGAGGCGGTCGCCGACCTGCCTGGAGCGCAGCTGGTCGACATCGACCTGAGCGAGTACGCGGGTTTCGGCACGGTTGCTGCCGACGGCGACGTGGACCGGGAGGCTGCCGCGCAGGCCGAAGCGGACGCGGAAGCCGAGCGCGCAGCGGCGGAGCGCGCCGAAGCCGAACGTCTCGAAGCGGAGCGGCTTGAAGCCGAGCGCATTGAGGCGGAGCGTCTCGAGGCGGAACGTGTTGAAGCGGAACGCCTTGAATCCGAGCGCCTCGAAGTCGAGCGTCTCGAAGTCGAGCGTCTCGAAGCCGAGCGTCTCGAAACGGAGCGTCTCGAAGCGGAGCGTCTCGAAGCGGAGCGTCTCGAAGCGGAGCGGATTGAAGCAGACCGCCTTGAAGCGGAGCGGATTGAAGCAGACCGCCTTGAAGCGGAGCGGATTGAAGCAGATCGCCTTGAAGCGGAGCGGATTGAAGCAGACCGCCTTGAAGCGGAGCGGATTGAAGCAGACCGCCTTGAAGCGGAGCGGATTGAAGCAGACCGCCTTGAAGCGGAGCGGATTGAAGCAGACCGCCTTGAAGCGGAGCGGATTGAAGCAGACCGCCTTGAAGCGGAGCGGATTGAAGCAGACCGCCTTGAAGCGGAGCGGATTGAAGCAGACCGCCTTGAAGCGGAGCGGATTGAAGCAGACCGCCTTGAAGCGGAGCGGATTGAAGCAGACCGCCTTGAAGCGGAGCGGATTGAAGCAGACCGCCTTGAAGCGGAGCGGATTGAAGCAGACCGCCTTGAAGCGGAGCGGATTGAAGCAGACCGCCTTGAAGCGGAGCGGATTGAAGCAGACCGCCTTGAAGCGGAGCGGATTGAAGCAGACCGCCTTGAAGCGGAGCGGATTGAAGCAGACCGCCTTGAAGCGGAGCGGATTGAAGCAGACCGCCTTGAAGCGGAGCGGATTGAAGCAGACCGCCTTGAAGCGGAGCGTTTCGAAGCCGAGCGTCTTGAGGCGGAACGGCTTGAAGCAGACCGTCTTGAAGCCGAACGCCTCGAAGCCGAGCGTCTGGAGGCCGAGCGCGCCGAGTCGGAGCGTATCGAGTCGGAGCGCGTCGCAGCCGAACGCGCCGAGATGGCGCGCCTGGAACAGGAGCGCCTCGAAACCGAGCGCCTCGAACAGGAGCGCCTCGAACAGGAGCGCCTCGAACAGGAGCGCCTCGAACAGGAGCGCCTCGAACAGGAGCGCCTCGAACAGGAGCGCCTCGAAGCCGAGCGCGCCGAAGCCGAGCGCCTGGAGCTCGCCGAGCTCGAAGCCCGGATCCTCGAACTCGAACGCCTCGAGGCCGAGCGTCTCGAGGCCGAACGTCTCGAAGCGGAGCGTCTGGAAGCCGAGCGGCTTGAAGCCGAACGCATGGAGTTCGAGCGCCTCGAGGCCGAGCGCCTGGAAGCGGAGCGGGTCGAAGCCGAGCGCATCGCCGCCGAGCTCGCCGAAGCCGAGCGTGTCGAGGCCGAACGTCTCGCCGCCGAACGCGCCGAAGCCGAGCGTGTCGAGGCCGAACGTCTCGCTGCCGAACGCGCCGAAGCCGAGCGCCTCGCCGCCGAGCGCATGGACGCCGAGCGCGCCGTCGCCGCGGCCAGCGCCGCGATGCTGGCCGCGATCCCGGCCGACGAGGACCCTGACGCCGAATTCGATTTCACTGGCCTGGACACCGAGCTGGTCGACATCTTCGTCGAGGAAGGCCGCGACCTGCTCGACCACTCCGACGGCCTGCTCGCGAAGCTGCGCGAATCGGCGGACGACCGTGAATCCCTGGTCGGCCTGCAGCGGGACCTGCATACGCTCAAGGGCGGCGCGCGCATGGCAGGCGTTTTCGCCATCGGCGAACTCGGGCACTCGATGGAGTCGCTGCTCGAGGCGGTCTCGGAGCAGCGCTTCGACCTGTCGCGCAGCGACGTGCCCCTGCTCGAGCGCGGCTTCGACCGCCTCCACGCGATGGTCACGCGCGTCGGCGAGCGCCGCGCGATCAGTCCTTCGCAGGCGCTGATCGATGCCTTCGACGCCCGCGCCCGCGGCGAGGAGCTGTCCGCCGAGGCGCTGTCGGCGCCTGCGCAGCGCGTGCCCGCGCCGGTGGTCGAGCTCAAGCCGCTGACCGCGCCGATCGCCGATCCGCTCCAGGGCGACGAGGACGACATCACCGTCCGTGCGCCACAGGAGCAGGTGCGCATCCGCGCCGACCTGCTCGACCGCCTGGTGAACTACGCCGGCGAGGTGGCCATCTACCGCGCGCGCCTCGAGCAGCAGCTTGGTGCCTTCCGCGGCGCGATGGGCGAGATGGAGCAGACCAACATGCGTCTGCGCGACCAGCTCCGCCGCCTCGACATCGAGACCGAAGCGCAGATCATCGCCCGCTACCAGCGCGAGCAGGAGACCGCCGACGCGACCTTCGACCCGCTCGAGCTCGACCGCTTCTCGACCCTGCAGCAGCTCTCGCGCGCGCTCGGTGAGTCCGCGGCCGACCTCTCGAGCCTGCAGGGCACCCTCGACGACCTGACCCGCCAGTACGAGACCCTGCTGCTGCAGCAGTCGCGCGTGAGCTCGGAGCTGCAGGAAGGCCTGATGCGCACGCGCATGGTGCCCTTCGATTCGCTGGTGCCGCGCCTGCGCCGCGTGGTGCGCCAGGCGGCGTCGGAAACCGGCAAGCACGCCCAGCTCAGGCTGGACGGCGCCCAGGGCGAGCTCGACCGCAACGTGCTCGAGCGCATGACCGCGCCGCTGGAGCACATGCTCCGCAATGCCGTCGCGCACGGCCTGGAGAAGCCGGGCGCGCGTCGCGACGCCGGCAAGGCCGACGAGGGCACGGTGCGCATCTCGGTGCGCCGCGAAGGTTCGGAAGTCGTGCTGGAAGTCGCCGACGACGGCAGTGGCCTCGACCGCGATGCGATCCGTCGCCGCGGCATCGAGCGCGGCCTGCTGCGCGAGGACGCGGTGCTGGCCGATGGCGACCTCGACACCCTGATCTTCCAGCCCGGTTTCTCCACCGCCGACGAGGTCAGCCGCCTGGCCGGCCGCGGCGTCGGCATGGACGTGGTGGCCAGCGAAGTCCGCCAGCTCGGCGGCGCGCTCGACATCGCCAGCCAGCGCGGCAAGGGCACGACCTTCACCATGCGCCTGCCGCAGACGCTGGCGGTGACGCAGGCGGTGTTCGTCAAGATCGGCGAGACCAGCTTCGCGGTGCCGATCGCCTCGGTGCGCGGCGTGGGCCGCATCGCCCGCGAGGACTTCGAGCGCGAGGGCGCCAGCTACTCCTACGGTGGCGAGGACTACGCCGTGCACGACCTCGGCGGCCTGGTCGGCCATGCCTCGGCGCGCGCCGAGGGCCATCTGCAGATGCCGCTGCTGCTGATCCGCTCCGGCGACCTGCGCGTCGCGGTGGCGGTGGACCAGATCACCGGCAACCGCGAGATCGTGGTGAAGCCGGTCGGCCCCCAGGTCGCCTCGGTGCCGGGCATCTTCGGCGCGACGATCATGGGCGACGGCGGCGTGGTGGTGATCCTGGACATCGCGCCGCTGGTGCGCCGCCAGCAGGTCGCCCTGCCGCGCGATGCCGCGCCGGGGGAGACGCCCGAGCAGCGCCGCGTGCCGCTGGTCATGGTGGTCGACGACTCGATCACCATGCGCAAGGTCACCGGGCGCGTGCTGGAACGCCACAATTTCGAGGTCTCCACCGCGAAGGACGGCCTCGACGCGCTGGAGCGCATGGCCGAGCGCGTGCCCGACCTGATGCTGCTCGACATCGAGATGCCGCGCATGGACGGCTACGAGCTGGCCACCGCGATGAAGGGCGACCCGCGCCTGCGCAACGTGCCGATCATCATGATCACCTCGCGCACCGGCGAGAAGCATCGCCAGCGCGCGTTCGAGATCGGCGTCGAGCGCTACCTGGGCAAGCCCTACCAGGAGAACGAGCTGCTGCGCAACGTCAACGACCTGCTGAAGACCGCCCGCCATGGCTGAGGACGGAGGCCAGGCCGTGCGCGTGCTGCTGCTGGCCCGCGAGGGCGAGGCCAGGCAGCGCCTTGAATCGGCGCTGGCCGATGCCGGTGCCGAACTGCTGCGCTCGGTCGACCCGCAGGATGGCGATCCCGACGAGGCGGTCGCCCTGCGTCCGGGCGCCGTGCTGGTCGCGCTGGAGCCGGCGATCGAGGATGCGCTGGAGCGCTACGACGCGCTGCTGTCGGATCCCGGCGTGCTGGTGATGTTCGACGAGGCCGAGGTGGCCGCGCGCCGCGACGGCTGGGATGCCGCACGCTGGGTGCGCCACCTGGCGGCGAAGCTCAATGGCCACGCGAACGTGCTGCCGCCGGGGGCCGGGTCCGAGGACGCGGTGCATCCGGTGCCGGGCGGCCTGCCGGAACGGGAATTCGATCCGGAGAGCGTCGACGTCGGTGCGCTGGCCGATGCGGCGCATGAACTGGCGACGGACGTGCCGCGCGCGGGCGACTTCGACGCGCCGTCCGCCGATGAGCCGTTCTCCGCGACGTCGCCGACCGACGGGCCGCCGGCCGATGGGGCGCCCTTCGAAGAGTCCTCCGGCTTTACCGGCCTGCTCGCCGCGGAGGACATGGACTGGTCGTCGGGCGGTGCGGACGAGCTCACGCTCGCCGAGGATCCCGCGCTGGCGGAACTGCTTGCCAGCACCTCCGCATCGCGCGGCAGCTACGACGGGGCCGACGCGCCCGAAGCCGTGCAGGGCCTGGACGAAGTCCTCGCGCCCGGGCCCGGCGGCGGCCAGGCTGCGGATCTCCACGGCGCCGGCGTCGACGCTCCCGGCGAGCCGGAAGCGCCGGCCCGCGAAACGCCCGCGCCGGACGTGCGCGACCCGCTGTCGCTCGGTGACGGCCTGTCGCTTGCCGATGACGACGCGCCGCTGTCCGTCCGCGACGCCACCGCTGCGGTCGATCTCGAGGCGCTCGAGTCGCGCCTCGATGGCCTGTCGCTGGCCGACGACGACGCGGGACCGATCGGCAGCCGCGACGCCGACAGCGGCGCCATTGATCTCGACGCGCTGTCGTCGCGCCTGGACAGCATGTCGCTGGTGGATCCGGACAGCTACGGCCACGGCCAGCTCCGCGGCGCGGTGATCGTGGAAGCGGGGCTGGGTGGCCCCGACGCCGTCCGCCAGCTGCTTGCGGGCCTCGGCGAGGCGTTCGCGCGCACCGTGCTGGTGCGGCTGCAGCTCGACGGCGGCCGCTACGACCGCCTGGTGCAGCAGATGCAGCGCGCCAGCGTGCTGCCTGTGCAGCTGGCCGAAGCCGGCGGCGCAGCCGAAGCCGGCACCGTCTACTTCCTGCCGCCGGGCATCACGGTGGTCGAGGACCGCGCACGGCTGCGGTTCGCCGATGCCGATGACGGCCGCGCCACCGGCTATGACGCACTGCCTGCCGCCGACAGCGCGCTGGTCTTCCTGAGCGGCGCCAGCGTCGACCGCGTCGAGCGCGCGACGGCGATGGCGGACGCCGGTGGGCTGTTGCTCGCCCAGGCTCCGGAGAGCTGCTACGACGGCGCCGCCGTGACCGCGCTGGTCGCGCGCGGGGCCGTGTCCGCCGAGCCCGGCGACCTGGCCCAGGCCTTGGTCGACCGTTGGCCCTGACGAGATCCCACATGAATTCCACTGCCATCCAGGACATCCGCGGCGTGCTCATCCAGGTCGAGGGCGCGCGCCTGCTGCTGCCCAACGCCACGATCGCCGAAGTGCTGTCCTACGCCGATCCCGAACCGGTGGCCGACGCCCCGCACTGGCTGCTGGGCCGCATCCGCTGGCGCGGCTGGCAGCTGCCGCTGGCCTCGTTCTCGCGGCTGTCCGGCATCGCCGAGGAGGCTGGCGGCCTGGGCAGCAAGGTGGTGGTGCTCAAGGCCCTGGGCGGCGATGCACGCCTGCCCTACGTGGCGCTGCTGACCAAGGGCTTCCCGCGCCTGGTCACGGTGTCGCGCGAGGCCCTGGTGGCGAACGCCGGCGAGGGCGATGGCGAAGGTGCGGAAGCGCTGCCGCCGTGCGTGCTGATGCACGTGCTGCTCAACGACGAACCCGCGCTGCTGCCCGACGTCGACGCAATCGAGGGCGCGATCCGCGAGGCGCTGGCGGCCTGAGCGCGTCGGCGCGCGGCCCGCGCGTCAGGCGAGGTCGCCGAACGCCGCCTGCAGCGCGCTGATCGCCGCGATGCCCGCGGTCTCGGTGCGCAGGATGCGCGGACCCAGCCGAAGGCCCTCGAAGCCCGCCTCGGACAGCACCGTGCGGTCGCGTGGCGACCAGCCGCCTTCGGGCCCGATCGCGACCACGATGCTGCGCCCGCGCGGGTCGGCCAGTCCGCGTACCGCGGCCTCCGCCGTCGGGTCCAGAGTCAGCTTCAGCGCGTCGGCGGGGAGTCCGGCCACCGCCTCGGCCAGCGGCACCGGCGCCGCCACCGCCGGCACCCTCGCGCGCCCGCTCTGGCCGCAGGCCGACGCCACCACGCCCTGCCAGTGCGCCAGCCGCTTTTCCGCGCGGGCAGCATCGAGCCGCACCTCGCTGCGCTCACTGTTCACGGGTATGAAGCCGGCTACGCCCAGCTCCGTCGCCTTCTGCAGGATCCAGTCCATCTTCTCGCCGCGGGCCACGCCCTGCAGCAGCACGATGCGCAGCGCCGACTCGTTGTCGACTTCGCGTGCCGCCAGCACCTCGACTTCGCCGCCGCGCTTGCCGGCGGCCGAGATCCTGCATTCGTAGTCGAAGCCGTCGCCGTTGAACAGCACGCAGGCGTCGCCGATCCCGAGCCGCAGCACCCGCAGCAGGTGCGCCGCGGCGGTGTCGGGCAGCGTCACGCTCGCACCGACGGTCAGGGGCTGGTCCACGTACTCGCGATTCTGGCGCATGGGGGTCCTTTGTTTGCCACGGATCTGCACGGGTCAGGGCGGATTTCCACGGATGGAGCAAAAGCCTTTGATTCTGCTTTTGTTTTTGTAGGAGCAGCTATAGCTGCGACCGCTGCCTGCGCAAGAGCCACTGCAGCTCCAACCACGCACAGGCGACGAACCAGAAGCATTTTTTGCCACGGATTTACGCGGATCACGCGGATCTGGCCGAGGCAAGATTGTTGCCGGAAGCCATCCCGGATAAAAAGCCTGGTCGGAGCGCGGCGACTGCACTGGCCTCGGCCAGATCCGCGTGATCCGCGTAAATCCGTGGCTGAAAGTGCTTTCCCTGGTCTGCGCTGTCGCAGCTATAGCTGCTCCTACAAAGGCGAAGGCTTTGCCTTGTCCGTGTGGATCCGTGGCTAGTCCTTTGGCAGCGCCGCGACGATCGCCGCCCGGGTGGTTGCGGCCAGGAGTGCGAGCTGGGCATCGTCGATGCAGTAGGGCGGCATCCAGTAGAGCGTGTCGCCCAGCGGGCGCAGCAGGACGCCGTGGTCCAGGGCCTCGCGGTAGGCGCGCAGGCCGATGCGTTCGGCGGGGTCGAAGGGCGTGTCGCGGTTGCCGTCGCGGGTGAGTTCGAAGGCGACCACCATGCCGGCCTGGCGCACCTCGGCCACGTGGGGGAGGTCGGCGAGCGTCGCGGCGGCGTCGGCCATCTTCGCGGCGGTCGCGCGGTTGCGGGCGATGACATCGTCGGACTCGAAGATGTCGAGCGAGGCCAGCGCCGCGGCGCAGGCCAGCGGGTTGCCGGTGTAGCTGTGCGAATGCAGGAAGGCGCGCTCGCGCGAGTCATCCAGGAATCCGTCGTAGATCGACTGCGTCGCCAGCACCGCGGCCAGCGGCAGGAAGCCGCCGGTCAGCCCCTTCGACACGCACATGAGGTCGGGCATCACGCCGGCCTGCTCGAAGGCGAACATGGTGCCGGTGCGGCCGAAGCCGGTCGCGATCTCGTCGGCGATGAGGAACACCCCGTGCACGTCGCAGAGCTCGCGCGCGCGCTTCAGGTACACCGGATGATGCATGCGCATGCCGCCGGCGCACTGCAGGCGCGGCTCCAGGATCAGCGCGCAGATTTCGCCCGGATGGTCGTCGAACAAGCGGGAGAGCGCGTCCGCGGCCTCCTCGGCGCAGTCCTCGGCCGATTGCCCCGGGCGCGCGTTCCAGGCGTCGGGCGAGGGCGCGAACATCGCCTCCATCAGCAGCGGCGCGTAGATGCGCCGGTACAGCGGGATGTCGCCGACCGAGAGCGCGCCGATGGTCTCGCCGTGGTAGCCGTTCTGCAGCGCGAGGAACTTCGTGCGCCGCGGCTCGTCGCCGCGGTTGCGGAACCAGTGGAAGGCCATCTTCAGCGCGACCTCGACGCCGGCCGAACCGTTGTCGGCGTAGAAGACCTTGGCCAGCGGGGGCCGGCCCGGCTGCCGCGGCGCGATCGCGAGAAGGCGCTCGGCCAGCTCGATCGCGCCCTCGTGGGTCGCGCCGGCGAGGATCACGTGTTCCAGCCTGCGCGCCTGGCGCGCGATCGCCTCGGCGATGCGCGGCTCGGCATGGCCGTGGATGTTGGTCCACCAGCTGCTGACCGCGTCCAGCGTGCGGCGGCCGTCGTGGCCGACCAGCCAGGCGCCGTCGCCGTGGGACACGGTGAGCAGGGGCAGGGTGTCGGGGTGCTCGCGCATCTGCGTGCAGGGATGCCAGAGCACGGCCAGGTCGCGGGATCGCCAGGCGTCGCCCTCGGCTAGAATGGCGGGATCGTGGGAAGACTTGTCGGACATCGCTGCATTATCGCCCCTGGCGTCGCCGGGGTGCGTCCGTGAGCCGCCGCCTGCCGATCATCCACGGCGTCAGCGAGTCCGACGCCGGCCCCTATCGGCTCGAACGCCTGGACCTGGAATTCGCCAACGGCGAGCGCCGACGCTACGAGCGCCTGCACGGCCGCGGCCACGGTGCCGTCGTGGTGGTGCCGCTGATCGACGCCGACACCGTGCTGCTGGTGCGCGAGTACGCCGCCGGCGTGCACCGCTACGAGCTGGGCCTGGTCAAGGGCCGCATCGACGCCGGCGAGACCCCGCTGCAGGCGGCCGACCGCGAGCTGAAGGAAGAAGCCGGCTACGGTGCCCGCAGGCTCGACGCGCTGCGTGCGCTCACCCTCGCGCCCACCTACATGAGCCACTCCACCCACCTCGTGCTCGCCCGCGACCTCTACCCCGAGCGCCTGCCCGGCGACGAACCGGAGGAGCTGGAAGTGGTGCCGTGGAAGCTCGACCGCCTGCACGAGCTGATCCTGCGCGAGGACTTCTCGGAAGGCCGCTCGATCGCGGCGCTGTTCATCGCCCGCGACTGGCTGCAGCACCATGCTGGATGAGGTCCTGCGCGAAGGCGTGATCGCCATCGCCCGCGACGCCGGCGGCGCGATCATGGCGGTGCACGACGGCGACGACTTCGCCGTGCGCGCCAAGGCCGACGCCAGCCCGGTCACCGCCGCCGACCTGGCCGCGCACCGCTGGATCGTCGACGGCCTGGCGCGGCTGACACCGGAGATCCCGGTGCTGTCGGAGGAGTCCGCACACACGGTCGCGCTGGAACAGCGCCGCGGCTGGACGCGCTTCTGGCTGGTCGACCCGCTCGACGGCACCCGCGAGTTCCTGAAGCGCAACGGCGAGTTCACCGTCAACATCGCGCTCATCGAAGACGGCGTGCCGGTCTTCGGCGTGATCCAGTCGCCGGTCAGCGGCGCCGTCTGGCACGGCGCGCCCGGGCAGGGCGCCTTCCGCCGCGACGGCGACGCCGAGCGCGCCATCGCCACCCGCCGCCCCGCCACCGCACCGCTGCGCGTGGCCGCCAGCCGCTCCCACCTCGACCCGCGCACCGCGGCGCTGCTGGCCCGCATCGGCGAGCACGAAAGCATCGGCCTGGGCTCCTCGCTCAAGTTCTGCCTGCTCGCCGAAGGCGGCATGGACGCCTACCCGCGCATGGGCCCGACCAGCGAATGGGACACCGCCGCCGGCCAGGCCATCCTCGAAGCCGCCGGCGGCTGCGTGCTGGACCTCCGCGGTCGCCCCTTCCGCTACAACCAGCGCGACACCCTCCTCAACGGCGACTTCATCGCGCTTGGCGATCCGGCGCTGCCGTGGCAAGAGTGGGTCAAAGAGCTTTTTGCCACGGATGGACGCGGATGAACGCGGATTTGCGCGGATAGAGCAAAGGCAGGAGAAAAAGCTTTCTTGGCCACGGATTTACGCGGATTACGCGGATCCGGCTGAGGCAAGGTTGTGGCAGAAAGCCCATCTGAAGAAAAAGCGGGTGCAGCGCGCGGTGTCGGCACTGGCCTCGGCCAGATCCGCGTAATCCGCGTAAATCCGTGGCAAAAAATGCTCTCCGCTTTTCCAGCCCTTTTCGCCTTACCCGTGTAAATCCGCGTTCATCCGCGTCCATCCGCGGCAAACACTTTCAAAGGAGTCCCGAAGTGTCCGACCAGCTGCAAAGGTTGCTGGGGATCATGGCCCGGCTGCGCGATCCCGATGGCGGGTGTCCCTGGGACCTGGCGCAGGATTTCTCGACCATCGCGCCGTACACGATCGAGGAGGCCTACGAGGTCGCCGATGCGATCGATCGGGGCGACATGCACGGCCTGCGCGATGAACTGGGCGACCTGCTGCTGCAGGTGGTGTTCCATGCACAGATGGCCGAAGAGGCCGGTGACTTCGCCTTCGATGACGTGGCCCGGGCGATCGCGGACAAGATGGAGCGCCGGCATCCGCACGTCTTCGGTGATGCCGATCGTGAAGACGCCGAGGCGGTGCGCGCGAGCTGGGAGGAGATCAAGCGTGCCGAACGCGCCGCCGCCGGCGATGAAGACACGTCAGCGCTAGCCGGCATCTCGCGAGGCCTGCCCGAATGGCAGCGTGCGGTGAAGCTGCAGGCGCGTGCCGCGCGCGTCGGCTTCGACTGGCCGGGGCCTGGGCCGGTGCTGGACAAGCTGGCCGAAGAACTCGGCGAAGTCCGCGTCGAGTTCGATGCCCTGGCCGCCGCGCCGGACGACGCCGGCGCCCGCGCGCGGCTCGAAGACGAGCTCGGCGACCTGCTGTTCGTCGCCGCCAACCTGGCGCGGCATGCGAAGGTCGACGTCGGCGCGGCGCTGCGGCGGGCCAACCACAAGTTCGAACGCCGGTTCCGCGCGATGGAGGCCCTGGCATCGGCCGAAGGCACGCCGCTGCC
Organism: Luteimonas padinae; assembly: GCF_014652935.1. GTDB lineage: Bacteria > Pseudomonadota > Gammaproteobacteria > Xanthomonadales > Xanthomonadaceae > Luteimonas > Luteimonas padinae. Next base: position 45,845 of record NZ_BMZT01000011.1, read on the forward strand.
GGAGCGGACGCTCGACGCGCAGGACGCGCTCTGGTCGCGGGTCAAGGATGCCGAGCGCGCCGATGGCGGCTGAGGCATCATCGGGCGGTCGGCCACACCGGGAGGCGGCATGGCCCGCTTCGCAAGCTTCCGCGAGTTCTATCCGTACTACCTCGACGAACACCGCAACCGGACGTCGCGGCGCCTGCACTTCATCGGCAGCTGCGGGGCGCTCGCCTTCGTCGCCGTGACGCTCGCCACCGGCAACGCCTGGTGGCTGCTGGCGGCGCTGGCCTGCGGCTATGCCCTGGCCTGGGTCGGCCACTTCTTCTTCGAGAAGAACCGGCCGGCGACCTTCCGGCATCCGCTGTATTCCTTCGCGGGCGACTGGGTGATGTTCCGCGACATCCTCGCCGGCCGCATTCCGTTCTGATCTTCACGCGCTCTGGACAGGCCACCCGGCAGCCTTTCACAAAGCTGAAGACTGTCCTGCTGGAGGACTCATGCGCGGATCGCAGGAACCCGGTGGCCTCGTCCTGATCGTCGAGGACAACCGGAACATTTCGGAAATGGTGGGTGAATACCTCGAAAGCCGCGGCTTCGAGGTGGACTATGCGGCCGACGGCCTTGATGGCTACAGGCTGGCGAGCGAGAACAACTACGACGTGATCGTGCTCGACCTGATGCTGCCGCGCCTGGACGGCATCGAGGTCTGCAAGCGCCTGCGCGAGGAAGCGCGCAAGTCGACGCCGGTGCTGATGCTGACCGCCCGCGACACGCTGGACGAGAAGCTGACCGGTCTCGGCGCCGGCGCCGACGACTACCTGGTCAAGCCCTTCGCGGTGCAGGAGCTGGAGGCCCGGCTGCGCGCGCTGATCCGGCGCGAGCGCCGCCAGGTGGGCTCGGAAGTGCTCAAGGTCGCCGACCTGGTGCTCGATCCGGCCAGCCTGCGCGCGACGCGTTCGGGTACCGAGCTGCAGCTGTCGCCGATCGGGCTCAAGCTGCTGACGATCCTCATGCGGGAGTCGCCGCGGGTGGTGAACCGGCAGGAGATCGAGCGCGAGATCTGGGGCAACAGCCTGCCGGACTCGGACACGCTGCGCAGCCATCTCTACAACCTGCGCAAGACCATCGACAAGCCCTTCGACAAGCCGCTGCTGCACACCGTGCAGAGCGCCGGCTACCGGATCGCCGACATCGAGCAGCCGCCCGCCTGAGGGCGGCGGATCCGCTGATGCCCCAAGGACTACCGCGCAAGCTGCGGCGCGTGTTCGTGCTGCAGGCCGTGTTGGCGATCATCGCGGTCGTCACGTGCATGTACGTGGCGACCGTGTTCGCGCGCGGCCAGATCGCGTCCGACTGGATGCAGGCCGAAGCGGACCGCTTCTGGCAGGAGCTTGCGCGGGACCCCGCCTATCCGCCGCCCTGGACGCAGTCGGTGAACGGCTACTTCGTGCCCGAGGGCGCCGATGCGCTGGCGCTGGGGGTGCCCGCCACCTTCGTCGAGGCAGGGCCCGGCCGCCACCTGCTGCGCGAACCCGGGCCCTCGCAGCGGCTGCTGGTCCAGGACGGTCCCGGCGGCCGGCTCTACCTGCGGGTCACCTTCCACCTGATGGACCGCGTGGGAAGCTGGTCGCTGGTGATCGCGGCCCTGGTGGCGATGGGGGCGATCGGCGCCGTCAGCTGGCTGAGCTACCGGATCGCGCGCCGGATGGTGCTCCCGGTGACCGCGATGGCGAGCGAGGTCGCGCACTGGGATCCGCGCCAGCCGGACCTCGACGCCATCGAGCCGGGACAGCTCCCGGGCGAGGTCGGACGCGAGGTCCGGCTGCTGGGCGGTGCCATCCGCGGCCTGGCCGAGCGGAGCCAGTCGTTCATCCGCCGCGAGCGCGACTTCACGCGCGAGGCGAGCCACGAACTGCGCACGCCGCTGACCGTGGTGCGCGTGGCGACCGACATGCTCCGCCGCGACCCCGAACTGCCGCCGAGGATGCAGCGCTCGCTGGACCGGGTGCAGGTGGCCGCGCGCGACATGGAGGCCGTCGTCGACGCCCTGCTGATCCTGGCGCGGGAGGACGAGCCGGTCGCGACCGAGGAAGTCGAGGTGCTCGAGGTGGCGGCGGAAGCCGTCCGCATCGGCACCGTGCTGCTCGACGAGCTGGGGAACTCCGCGGTCGTCGACCTGACACTGGTCGAGCGCGCCACGCCGGTCCTGTCCGGGTCGCGGCGGGCGATGGCGGTGATCCTCGAGCAGCTGGTGCGCAATGCCTGCACCTTCACCGCTGCCGGCCGCATCGAAGTCGTCGTCGGCGACGACCGCGTCGAGGTCAACGATACCGGCGTCGGGATGGATCGCGACGTGCTGGAACGCGTCTTCGAACCGTTCTACCGCGCCGACCAGTACGTGGGCGGCCGCGGCCTCGGCCTCGCGGTGGTGCGCCGCCTCGCGGGGCGGTTCAACTGGACGATCTCGATCGACAGCACGCCCGGGCAGGGCACCCGGGTCACGCTGAAGTTTCCGCGCGCACGCTAGCGGTCAACCGCCGTCGCACTGGTGCGTTAGGCTCCCTGACCCCAGCCGGACCCCGTACCGCATGAGCCCACGTCCCAAGCGCGCCGACAGGCGCTCCCGCAAGCCGATCGCCGTCGTCGTTGCCGTGTTCCTGGCCGTGGCGGCGGGTGGCTGGTACCTCGTCCAGCGCGACGCCGATGCGGAGGCCGGGACCTGGCGCACCGTCGAGGTCGAGCAGGGCGACATCCGCGTCGCGATCTCCGCCACCGGCACGCTGAGCGCGATCTCGACCGTGGTCGTGGGCAGCCAGATCTCGGGCCAGGTCACCGACGTGCTGGTCGACTTCAACGACAAGGTCGAACAGGGGCAGGTGATCGCGAAGATCGACCCCAGCAGCTACCAGGCGCAGATCGAACAGGGCTCGGCGCAGATCGCCAACGCCCGGGCCAGCCTGGCCCAGGCCCAGGCCAGCCTGAAGAACGCCGAGCTCGACTACCGCCGCAAGGCGGAGCTCGGCGACCGCCAGCTGGTCGCGCGGAGCGATGTCGACCTGGCGCGCGCGGCGCTCGACCAGGCGCGCGCGCAGGTGGCCTCGGCGCAGGCCCAGATCGGCCAGCAGACGGCGGCCACGCAGACCACGCGCATCAACCTCGAGCGCACGGTGATCCGCTCGCCGGTGGATGGCGTGGTGCTCACGCGCACGATCGAGCCGGGCCAGACCGTGGCCGCGAGCCTGCAGGCGCCGGAACTGTTCACGATCGCGGAAGACCTGTCGAAGATGAAGATCGAGCTCGCGGTGGACGAGGCCGACATCGGCCAGGTCCAGCCCGGGCAGCGGGTAAGCTTCACCGCCGACGCCTTCGCCGACCGCGAGTTCTCCGGCGTAGTGGAGCAGGTGCGGCTGGCCGCGACGAACACCAGCAACGTGGTCACCTATCCCGTCGTGGTCACCGTCGACAACAGCGACGGCACGCTGCTGCCGGGGCTGACGGTCAACGCCGAGATCGAGGTCAGCCGCCGCGACGGCGTGCTCAAGGTCTCCAACGCCGCGCTGCGCTACAAGCCCACCAGCGCCGAGGGCCCGGTGGCCGCGGCGTCGGGCCGCGGCGCGCGTGCCGGCGTCACCGACGACCTGCGCCGCGAAGCCGCCGCCCTGGCGCTGGCGCCGGCGCAGCAGGCGGCCTTCGACGAGGCGATCGCCGCGATCCAGGCCCGGCAGGAGGCACGCCAGGCGGCTCCCGCGGCGCCGAGCGGCGGCGGCCCCGGTTTCGGCTCGCGCGGCGGTGGCGGAGCGCCTTCGGCGGCGATGTCCTCGCAGATCCGCCAGCGCATGCTGCAGCGCTACCGCGACGACTTCGCCGGCTTCCGCGCCAGCCTCGACGAGGACCAGGCGCGGCGCTGGGACGCGGCGGTGGCCAGCCTGGTCGGCGCCACGCGGACGACGGTATACCGCCTGTCGGGCGGCAACCCCGAGCCCGTCATGGTCCGCGTCGGCGCGTCCGACGGCACCATGACCGAGATCTCCGGCGCCGTGCAGGCCGGTGACGTGCTGGTGACCGGCGAGCGCGCGGCGCGATGAACACCGCCGTCCCGATCATCGAGACCCGCGCCCTGGGCAAGGTCTATTCGGCGGGCACCGAGGCCGAGGTCGTGGCGCTGAAGGACGTCGACCTGCGCATCGAGCGCGGCGCGTTCGTCGCCATCATGGGGCCGTCGGGTTCGGGCAAGTCGACGCTGATGAACCTCATCGGTTGCCTCGATACGCCAAGCACCGGCAGCTACCACTGCGATGGCGTCGATGTCTCCACGCTCGACGCGGAAGAGCTGGCGTCGCTGCGCCGGGAGAAGATCGGCTTCGTCTTCCAGGGCTTCCACCTGCTGCCGCGGATGAGCGCGCTCGACAATGTAGCGATGCCGCTGGCCTATGCCCGCGTGCCCCCGGACGAGCGCGCGCGCATGGCCGCCGAGGTGCTGGAGGCGGTGGGGCTGGGCGGCCGCACCGGCCACCGGCCGAACGAACTTTCGGGCGGCCAGCAGCAGCGCGTGGCGATTGCCCGCGCGCTGGTCAACCGCCCGCCGCTGCTGCTGGCCGACGAGCCCACCGGCGCGCTGGATTCGAAGACCGGCGAGGAGATCCTGGCGCTGTTCAAGCGGCTGCGCGACGAGGGCCACACGGTGGTCCTGATCACCCACGATGCCGAGGTCGCGGCGCACGCCGACCGCACCTACGTGATTCGCGACGGCGAGCTGCATCCGGAACACGCGGAGGCCGCGGCATGAAGTTCAGCGACGTCATCCGCACCGCCGTGCACGCCCTGCGCGGCAACTGGATGCGCAGCGTGCTTACCTCGCTGGGCGTGATCATCGGCATCGCCGCGGTGATCGTCATGGTGTCGGTGGGGCAGGGCACCCAGTCGGAGATCGACAAGATGGTGTCGGGGCTGGGTTCGCAGCGCCTGGACATCTCGCCGGGCTCGCGGCGCGGCCCGGGCGGCGTGCGCCAGAGCGCGTCGAGCTTCTACACGCTCACCGAAGGCGACGTCGAGGCGATCCGCAGCGACATCCCCGAGGTGCAGTACGTCTCCGGCTCGCTCAACGGCAGCACCCAGGTGGTCTACGCCGAGAACAACTGGTCCAGCCGCTGGCAGGGCGTGCAGCCCGACTACTTCGACATCAACGCCTGGACCCTCGTCGAGGGCGAGGCCTTCGATGCCCAGGACTACGGCGGTGCGGCCAAGGAAGTGATCCTGGGTGAGACCGTGCGCCGCGAGCTGTTCGGCGACGAGCCCGCGATCGGCCAGACCGTGCGCCTGGGCCGCGTGCCCTTCGTGGTCGTGGGCGTGCTCGCGCCCAAGGGGCAGGGCGGCTGGGGCCAGGACCAGGACGACGTGGTGATGGTGCCGATGCAGACCGCGCGCCGCCGGCTGCTCGGCTCCATGGGCCTGCCGCCCGGTGCCGTCATGCAGATCGCACTCACCGTGGCCGATGCCGACGACCTGGGCTACGTGCAGGGCGAGGTGGAATCGCTGCTGCGCCAGCGCCACCGTATCGCGCCGGGCGGCGAGGACGATTTCAGCGTCCGCAACATCTCCGAGATCGTGGCCACGCGCACCGCGACCACGCGGCTGATGTCGCTGCTGCTGGGCGCGGTGGCGACGATCTCGCTGATCGTGGGCGGCATCGGGATCATGAACATCATGCTGGTGTCGGTCACCGAGCGCATCCGCGAGATCGGGCTGCGCATGGCCGTGGGCGCGGGGCCGTCGGACGTGCGCCGGCAGTTCCTGGCCGAGGCGATGCTGCTGTCGCTGGTCGGCGGCGCGCTCGGCATCGTGATCGGGGTCGCGGGGGCGCTGCTGGTGGGGCGCTTCGGTGACCTGCCGGTGGTGCTGAACGGGCAGGTGGTGGGCCTGGCAGCCGGGTTTTCGGTCGCCACCGGCCTGTTCTTCGGCTACTACCCGGCGCGCAAGGCGTCGATGCTTGATCCGATCGAGGCGCTGCGCTCGCAGTAGGCACTAGGGTCGACCCCATCGGGGGCGGCCCCGGGTTGGCGGCTGCCGGCGGGAGCGGGACACTCGCTCCATCGCGGCTGCCGCCGCTCTCTGCGGGACGGAGACACCAATGACCGCCATCCACAGCATTTCCTGGGGCGACACCCTGTCCCAGATCGCGCAGCGCTACGGCACTTCGGTCAATGCGCTGATGGACGCCAACTCCCAGATCAAGGACGCGGACCTGATCTACGCCGGCGATTCGCTGAACATCCCCGGCGCGACCGGCTCGCAGGGCGGCGCGGGCGCTGCCGGGGGTCCGGGTGGGCCGGGCGGTACGACCGGCGTCGACGGCGTGAAGGGGGGCGGTCCGGTCAGCGGCAACAACGCCGCGGCGATCGCCGAGCAGTTCATCGGCCGCAACGCCGGCGAGCTGAAGTACAGCGACGAGCTGCCGATGCAGAGCTGGGTGCCGAACAACGTCAACTGCGCGAATTTCGTGTCGGCGTGCCTGCAGAAGGCCGGCCTCATCGACGCCGGCCAGGCCAGCGCCTCGGTCGACCAGCTGGCGAACAACCTCAAGGGCGATGGCTGGCAGACGGTGTCGCTGGCCAATGCCAGCCCCGGCGACGTGGTGCTGATGCAGCGCAACGGGCAGTCGCACGTGGTGCTGTTCGCGGGCTTCGAGAACGGGCAGCCGAAGTTCATCGGGTCCAACAACGTCAACGCGGACGGTTCGCAGCGCATCAGCTGGGGCGGCGCGTCGGGCAACTACGAGATCATCACCCCGCCGCGCTGATGCAGCTCGCGCCGTGGTCGACAGTGAGCCGGGTTCCGTCCCGGCTCGCTGCGTTTTGCGGACGGGGAATTGCAGGCCTGCGACGGCCCTCGGACGGCCGGCGCCAGAAACGGAACGGCGGGCGCTAGAAACCGAACAGCGCGCGCGGCGCCGCGTGTTCCTGCGGCCAGCCCAGCCAGGCCACGTCGCCCGGGCCGATGGCGAAGTCCACCACCGTCCAGTGGCCCGTTTGCGGAGCCTCCGCGGCGACGGCCGCGTCGGCGTCCTCCTGCGGCAGGCCGGCCTGGTCGCGGGCTGCCGCCTCGGCAGGAGCGGCCGGACCGGCTCCGGCTGCCACGGATTCCCGGGCGCCATCGGACGCATCGCCTGCCGCGTCGCCTTCGCGACGCAGCAGCGCCACGTAGACATCCGACATCGCGCCCTGTTCCGCCGCATCGGCGAAGCGCGTGCCAGAGACGTCGATGCGACCGCCCCCGGGGGAGCGCATGTTGCCGATCACGAAGGCCCAGTTGCCCAGGCGGTCGATGCGTTCGACCGCGAGTTCGACGTTGCGCCCGAACTCCGTGTTCAACGGCGTCATCGCGGCGCCGAGGACCGCATCGTGGACGGGATCGCCGGCCGCCAGCGGCTGCGGATTGGCCTGTGCGAACGAAGGATTCATGGCAGCTCCGAGGGCGAGGGCGGTCATCGCCCCGAGAATAACAGCGGCCTGGCGCATGCCCAGCCTCCTGGTCCGGTTGTGCGACGGCTGCATCATCGCAGGCGTGGTCTTCGCGGCGGGTGAAGTGTCAGCGCAGCCGCGGCGCGATCGCTTCCCGCCAGATGCCGTAGCCGCGCGCGTTCATATGCAGCCGGTCGGCGATGAACAGCTCGCCGCGCGGTTGGCCCGATGCGTCGAGCATCGGCGTGGCGACGTCGATGTAGCCCGTCCCGGGCTGGCCGCGCAGCCAGGCCTCGACCCTTGCGTTGGCCTCCCGTTGCAGCGGCAGCTGCGCGAAGCGCGCGGGACTGGGTTTGATCGAGACCCAGAGGATGCGGGTGTCCGGCAGCGCCGCCCGCAGCCGCGCGACCAGCAGACGCGTGTCCGCCAGCACCTGCGCGGGCGTGCGCCCGGCGTCGATGTCGTTCTCGCCGGCATAGAGCAGCAGGACGCGCGGGCGGTAGCGAATGGCGACCTGGTCCGCGTGCCATGCCAGATCGCGCACCTGGGAGCCGCCGAACCCGCGGTTGAGCACGGGCGTCCGGGGGAAATCCGCGCGCAGCGAATCCCACATCCGGAACGAGGAACTGCCGGCGAAGACCACCGGGTGGGGCGGCGGCGGGTGCGCTTCGTCCCGGGCCGCGAACCGCGCCATGTCCGCCTGCCAGTCCGGCGAGGAGACCGGATCCAGATGCCCGGCGAGCGGCGCGGACGCCGTCGTCGAGCCTGCGGCCGGCGTCTCCGGCTGCGTGGCGCAGGCGCCAGGCAGCAGCGCCAGGACGACACAGGCCAAGGCGGCCGCGGCGCGCGGGATGGAGATGCGCGGGCCGGTGGCGCGCGTGCGGCTGGGGCGATCCATGGATGGACTCCGGGCAGGGGCCTGCGGCCAGTGGAGCAGCGCGCGTCCCCGGGCACAACCGGGGGCGACCGGCCGCGCACGCCGCCTTGTGGCAAAATTGCCCGCTTACTGGTCGGACGCGGCGCTGATTCGCATGCAGTTCCCATCCCCGTGGTGCCCGGAGGGCAGCCGCATCCCCGCCGCCGGCCTCGCTGGCGCCCTGCCGGTCGCGCCAACGCGCTCCAGCGGTTGGCGCTGAGCAGGGAAGACGATGGCCGACGAAACCGGACACCTGCCCCGCGGTCCCGCGCGCATGTTCAAGGCGACCGTCTGGTCGCTGCAGGGGCTGCGCGCCGCCTGGCTGCACGAGTCCTCGTTCCGGCTCGAGGTCTACCTGTTCGTGGTGCTGGCACCCCTCGGCTGGTGGCTGGGGCAGGACGGCGTGGAGCGCGCGCTGCTGGTGGGCTGCCTGATGCTGGTGCTGGCCATCGAACTGCTGAACTCCGCCATCGAAGCCGTGATCGGCCGCTATGGCGACGAACACCACGAACTCGCGGGGCGCGCCAAGGACATGGGCTCGGCCGCCGTGTTCGTGCTGATGCTCAATGTGCTGCTGGTGTGGGGCGCGATCCTGCTGCCACGCCTGCCATGACCGCCGTGCACGCCACGGCACCCGTTTCCCGAAGGACAAGCAAGCCATGATCGAACTCATCACCGACCCGCAGGTGTGGATCCTGCTGGTCACGCTGGCCACGATCGAGATCGTGCTCGGCATCGACAACCTGGTGTTCATCTCGATCGCGGTCAGCCGCCTGCCCGCGGAGCGGCGCGAGTTCGCGCGCAAGTTCGGCATCGCGGTGGCCTGCATCACGCGCCTGGGCCTGCTGCTGACCCTGGCCTGGCTGGCCGGGCTGACCAGCGACCTGTTCACGCTGTTCGGGCAGGGCATCTCGGTCCGCGACCTGGTGCTGATCCTGGGCGGCCTGTTCCTGATCGTGAAGGGCGCGATGGAGATCCGCTCGCTCGTGGCGGGCGAGCACGAGGACGTGGACGGCATGGGCAAGGCCGCGACCTCGTTCGCCATGGTCATCACCCAGATCGCGATCATCGACATCGTGTTCTCACTCGACTCGGTGATCGCCGCGGTGGGCATGGCCGGCGACTACATCCCGGTGATGGTCGCGGCGATCCTGGTCGCGGTCGGCGTGATGCTGCTGGCGGCCGAACCGCTGGGCCGCTTCATCGACAACAACCCGACGGTCAAGATGCTGGCGCTGGCGTTCATCGTGCTGATCGGTGTGTACCTGCTCACCGAGGGCTTCGACCTGCACATCCCGCGCGCCTACATCTACGGTTCGATGGCCTTCTCGGCCTTCGTCGAGGGCCTGAACCTGTGGGCCAAGCGCCGCGCCCTGAGGGGCGTGGCCAACGAGTGAGCGACGCGGCATGAGCCTCCTGCACCTGGTCGACCCGATCGCGCTCCAGTCGCCCGCCTTCGAGCTGGCGGGGCGAACCTTCCAGCCCGGGGTCCACTGGTACGGGCTGATGTATGCGCTGGCCTTCCTCAGCGCCTGGCTGCTCGGCCGTTCGCGGATCCGCGCCGGGCGCCTGCCCGGCGTCGACGAGGCCGGCTTCGGTGACCTGATGTTCTACGGCATGCTCGGCGTGGTGCTGGGCGGCCGCATCGGCTACGTGCTGTTCTACTCGTTCGGTGATTTCCTCGCCAACCCGCTGATGCTGGTGAAGGTCTGGGAAGGCGGCATGAGCTTCCATGGCGGCCTGCTGGGCGTGCTGCTGGCCAGCTGGCTGTGGTCGCGCCAGCGCCGGCTGCACTTCATGGACACGATGGACTTCGTGGCGCCGCTGGTGCCGCTGGGGCTGGGCTTCGGCCGCATCGGCAACTGGATCGGCGGCGAGCTCTGGGGTAAGCCCACCGACCTGCCCTGGGCCACGGTGTTCCGCAGCGCGCTGCCGCAGGACCTTGCTTACCTCGACGACGCCGCGCTGCGTGCGCTGCACCAGGCCGGGCAGCTCGAGCCTTACGCGCGCCACCCCTCGCAGCTGTACCAGGCCGTCCTCGAGGGCGTGGCGATGTTCGCGGTGCTGTGGTGGTTCTCCCGCCGGCCGCGCCCGCGCTACGCCGTGGCCGGCATGTTCGCGCTGCTGTACGGCGCGTTCCGCTTCCTGGTCGAGTTCGTGCGCGAGCCCGACGCGCACATCGGCTACCTCGCCTTCGGCTGGCTGACGATGGGGCAGGTGCTGAGCACGCCGCTGATCCTGCTGGGCCTGTACTGGCTGTGGTGGTCGCGCCGCACCCCCACCCTGCAACCCGCCCCCCCGCCCACCGCCCCCTTGTAGGAGCAGCTACAGCTGCGACCCGCATCCCGCCGCCGCGGCAGCGCCCTCCGACCCGACAGACGAGGCCACCCCATGCGCCAGTACCTCGACCTCCTCCGCCACGTCCTCGAGCACGGCACAGAAAAGGCCGACCGCACCGGCACCGGCACGCGCAGCGTCTTCGGCTGGCAGATGCGCTTTGACCTGGCCGAAGGCTTCCCGCTGGTCACCACCAAGAAGCTGCACCTGCGGTCGATCATCCACGAGCTGCTGTGGTTCCTGCAGGGCGAGACCAACATCGCCTACCTGCGCGAGAACAAGGTCTCGATCTGGGACGAGTGGGCCGACGCCGAAGGCGAACTTGGACCGGTCTATGGCAAGCAGTGGCGGCGCTGGGCCGCAGGCGACGGCCGCGAGATCGACCAGATCCGCTGGGTGGTGGACGAGATCCGCCGCAACCCCGATTCGCGCCGGCTGATCGTCAGTGCCTGGAACGTGGCCGACCTGCCGGCGATGGCGCTGATGCCCTGCCACACCATGTTCCAGTTCTACGTGGTCGACGGGAAGCTGAGCTGCCAGCTCTACCAGCGCAGCGGCGACATCTTCCTCGGCGTGCCCTTCAACATCGCCAGCTATGCGCTGCTCACCCACATGGTGGCGCAGGCCACGGGCCTTGGCGTGGGCGACTTCGTGCACACGCTGGGCGATGCGCACCTGTATTCGAACCACTACGACCAGGCGCGGGAGCAGCTGGCGCGCGAGCCGCGGCCGCTGCCGAGGCTGGCGTTGAACCCCGCGATCCGCGACATCTTCGACTTCAGCTACGAGGACATCGCGATCGAAGGCTACGACCCGCTGCCGGCGATCAAGGCGCCGGTGGCGGTCTGAGCGCGGCGCGATGGCGGCCAGCGCCGCGACGCGTGTGCCGATCGACCTGGTCGTGGCGATGGACCGCGCGCGCGCCATCGGTCGCGACAACGGCCTGCCCTGGCATTTGCCCGACGACCTCGCGCGCTTCAAGGCGCTGACCCTCGGGCGGACCCTGCTCATGGGCCGCCGGACGGCCGAGTCGCTGGGGCGGGCGCTGCCGAAGCGCCGCAACCTCGTGCTGACCCGCAGCGGCCGCGTGCCGTTCGCCGGCATGGAGGCGGTGGGGTCGCTGGACGAGGCGCTTGCCCTGGCGGGCGCGGACGGGCTCGGCGTGATCGGCGGCGGCGAGGTCTATGCGCTCGCGCTGCCGCGGGCGTCGGTGCTGCACATCACCCACGTCGACACCCTCGTCGACGATGCCCACGCCTTCTTCCCGCCATTCGACGCGCACGAATGGCGCGCGGTGGCGCGCGAGCCGCACCCGGCCGACGACCGCCACGCCTTCGCCTTCGAGTTCGTCGAGTACCGGCGCGCCTGAGCCGCGCGCCGCGCCGCTCAGTCCGGCTTCGGCCGTCCCGGCACCTGCACCACGCACAGCGCCTCGCTGTCCAGGCGCAGCGCGGTGAGCTTGCCGCCCCAGACCGCGCCGGTGTCGATCGCATGGATGCCGTGGCCGATGAACAGCCCCAGCGAGGACCAGTGGCCGCAGGCCAGCTTCAGCCCGCGCTCGACCCGGCCCGGCACTTCGTACCAGGGATAGAGCCCCGGCTGCTGCGTGCCCGGCGCGCCCTTCTCCTCGAACGCGATGCGTCCGCGCGGGCTGCAGTAGCGCATGCGGGTGAAGATGTTGATGATCGCGCGCAGCCGGTCGGTGCCGCGCAGGCCGGGCGACCACGCCGGGCGATCGCCGTACATGTTGCGCAGCAGTCCCTGGCGATTGTTCCCCTGTAGCACGCGCTCTACTTCGGCGGCCATGGCCAGGGCGTCGTCTGCGGTCCACTTCGGCGCCAGGCCGGCGTGCACCATCATCCAGCCGAGCTCGCGGTCGGCGTGCACCAGCGGCTGCGTGCGCAGCCAGTCGAGCAGCTGGTCGCGGTCGGGCGCGAACAGCACGCGCTGCAGGTCGGGGTTGACCTTGCGCTGGTCGGCCTCGCGGCGTTCGGCGATCGCCAGCAGCGAGAGGTCGTGGTTGCCGAGCACCGTCACCGCGCTCTCGCGCAGCGAATGCACCAGGCGCAGGGTCTCCAGCGACTCGCCGCCGCGGTTGACCAGGTCGCCGCAGAACCACAGCCGGTCGCGCGCCGGATCGAACGCGATGCGCTCGAGCAGTCGCTCGGTAGGCCCCAGGCAGCCCTGGAGGTCGCCGATCGCCCAGACGGCCATGTCAGTGCAGGGTGCGCGGGACGGCGAGGGTGAAGGGCGGGATCGGCGCGTCGAAGCGGGTGCCGTCGTCGCCCACCATGCCGTAGCTGCCTTCCATCGTGCCGACGGCGGTCTCGAGCACCGCGCCGGAGGTGTAGGTGAACTGGTCGCCGGGCTCGATGCGCGGCTGCTCGCCGACCACGCCTTCTCCGCGCACTTCCTCAACGTGGCCGTTGCCGTCGGTGATCACCCAGTGCCGGTCCAGCAGCTGCGCCGCGCGCTGTCCGAGGTTGCGGATGCGGATGGTGTAGGCGAAGACGTAGCGGTCGTCCTCAGGCGCCGATTCCTCGGGCAGGAATCGCGTCGCGATCTGGATCTCCAGGGTGTAGTCGGGGGTGTCGTCCATGGCGACGAGTGTAAGCGCTGCGCGTGAATACCGGGACTAGGTGCGCGCGAGGGAATTCGCGAGGCGGATGAACTCCGCGACCTCGAGCTGCTCGGCACGACGCGTCGGATCGATGCCGGCGGCGATGATCGCCTCGGCGTCGCACAGCGGCTGCAGCGCATTGCGCAGGGTCTTGCGGCGCTGGCCGAAGGCCGCGCGCACGACGGCGGCGAAGCGCGCCGGGTCGTCGATGCCGACTTCGGCGGGGTCGCGCGGGACCAGCCGCACCACTGCGGAATCGACCTTCGGCGGAGGCCTGAATGCGCCGGGCCCGACGTCGAACAGCGCGGTGACCCGGCACCAGGCCTGCAGCATCACGCTCAGGCGCCCGTAGACCTTGCTGCCGGGCGCGGCGGCCATGCGGTCGACCACTTCCTTCTGCAGCATGAAGTGCATGTCGCGTACCACGGCGGCGTGCTCGAGCGCGTGGAACAGGATCGGCGAGGACAGGTTGTAGGGCAGGTTGCCGACCAGGCGCAGCGGCGTGCCGCCGGCCAGCGCGGTGAAGTCGACATCGAGCACGTTGGCGTGGATCAGCGTCAGCTCGCCGTGGTCGCGCGCGCGCACCGTGAGCGGCGCCAGCAGGTCGCGGTCGAACTCGATCGCGGTGAGGCTGCCGTGGCGGTCGAGCAGCGGGAAGGTCATCGCGCCCTGGCCGGGACCGATCTCGACGATGCGGTCGCCGGGCTTCGGGTCCACGGCCAGGACGATGCGGTCGACCACCCCGCGCTCGTGCAGGAAGTGCTGGCCGAGGGCCTTCTTGGCGGGCTCGCGGAAGTGGCCGTCGTGGCCGTCGTGCTGGGTCATGGCGTGGGGTTCCGTGCCGCGCGCGTGGCGGCCAGGCGGGTGCAGGCGTCGATGGCGGCAAACAGGCTGGAAGGATCGGCCCGGCCGGTGCCGGCGAGGTCGAAGGCGGTGCCGTGGTCGACCGCGACGCGCGGCCAGGGCAGGCCGAGGCTGATGTTGACCGCCTGCTCGAAGCCGGCGTGCTTGAGTACCGGCAGGCCTTGGTCGTGGTACATCGCCAGGATCGCGTCGAAGCGCGCGAGCTTCGCCGGCAGGAAGGCGGTGTCGGCGGGCAGCGGGCCTTCCAGGCGCAGGCCTTCTTCGCGCAGGCGCTCGAGGACCGGGATGATGGTGTCGAGCTCCTCGCGCCCGAGGTGGCCATCCTCGCCGGCGTGCGGGTTCAGGCCGAGCACCGCGACGCGCGGATCCCCGATGCCGAAGTCGTCGCGCAGGGCGGCGTGCAGGACGCGCAGGCTGCGCTCCAGCAGCGCCGGGGTCAGCGCGTCGGCGACCTCGCGCAGCGGCATGTGCACCGTGGCCAGTGCCACGCGCATCGTGGGATTGGCCAGCATCATCACCACCTCGCGGCCTGCGTGCGCGGCCAGCAGGCCGGTGGTGCCGGTGTAGGCGATGCCGCCGTCGTTGATCGCGGCCTTGTGCACGGGGCCGGTGACCATGCCATGGCACCGGTTCGCGGTGCAGGCATCGGCGGCGGCAAGCAGGGCGGCGATGGTGGAGGTGGCGTTGGCGGCGGCGGGATGGCCGGGTTCGACGGCGGCCGCGCCGGGCAGGTGGTGTAGCGCGAAGCGGCCACCGGGAGCGGAGAGGGTGTCCGGAGCCTGTCGCTCCAGCGGAAGCCCGATGCGCTGCGCGGCCGAGAGCAGCACGTCCGCATCGCCGAAGAGTTCGAGGTCCGCGGCCCAGGGCCGCTGCAGTGCGCGGACGCACAGCTCCGGCCCGACGCCGGCCGGTTCACCCGGGACCAGCGCGAGCCGGGGGCGCTGCACCTCAGCTGCCGTCGGTAACGCCGGCGACGCCCGCCGCCGGGCGGATGTCGATATAGGCCTCGCTGCGCATCTCCCGCAGGAAGCGGTTCCACTCGTCCTCGAGCTTGCGCTGGCCGATCATCTCGCGCATCTGGTTGCGGCGGTTCTCGGCGCCGACGTCGGTCTGGCGCGTCCCGGTCCGCTGCACGATGTGCCAGCCGGCCTGGCTGCGGAACGGCGCCGAGACTTCGCCATCCTGCAGCGCCGAGACCTGGTCGCCGAACTGCGGTCCGAAGGCCTCGTGCACGAACCAGCCGAGGTCGCCACCCTGGCCGCTGGTCACGGTGTCGTCGGAGCCGTCGCGCGCCACGGCGGCGAAGTCCTCGCCGGCGCCGACGCGGGCCCGCAGGGCGTCGATGCGCGCCTTGGCCGCGGCATCGTCGCCGCGCACCAGGATGTGCGAGGCCTGGTATTGGGTGACGTTCTGGCTGGCTCCGGACCCTGCCGCATCGCGCATGTCACGCAGCTGCAGCAGCTGGAAGCCGCTCGGGCCGCGCACGGGACCGATCACCTGACCGGCCTGCATGCCGCCGACGACGTTGGTGAACGCCGACGGGATCTCGTCGGCGCTGCGCCAGCCGAGGTCGCCGCCTTCAAGCGCGTTGGGGCCGTCGGAGTAGCGCACGGCGGCCGCCTGGAAGTCCATCTCGCCGCGATCGAGCAGCGCCTTGATGCCGTCGATCTTGTCCTGCGCCGTGGCGATCTGCTCCGGCGTCGCGCCGTTGGGCAGCGCCACCAGGATGTTGGCCAGCTGGTACTGGGTGCCGCTGGCCTGGTTGGCCAGTGCGGCATCCACCTCGCCGTCGCTGACCACGATCGAGGACTGCGCGAAGCGCTGGCGCAGGCGCTGGATGGCGAGTTCATCGGACAGCGAGGCGCGGAACTCGCTGAACGACAGCCCGTCGGCCGCGAGCTGCTGGCGCAGCTGGTCGGGGGTGAGGTTGTTCTGGCGCGCGATCGCCGCCAGCGCCGCGTCGATCTCCTCCTCGCCGACGCGCACGCCGGTCGACTTGGCGCGGGCGGTCTGGAGCTGCACCAGGATCAGCCGCTCCAGCACCTGGCGGCGCAGGACCGGGACGGGCGGCAGCTGGTCGGCGCGGTCACCGTACTGGGTGGTGATGTTGCGCACCGCGCGGTCGAGTTCGCTCTGCAGGATGACGTCCTCGTCCACGATCGCGGCGATGCCGTCGATCGGCTGGACGTCCTGGGCGAAGCCCTGGGGGACGAATGCGGTCAGGGCGAGGGCGAGGGCGAAGCGGAATTTCTTCATTGGAAAATGTCGTCGTCGGCCGAGGGCGGGTCGCCGTCGTCGTTGCGGACATCGGGCGGAGGCACCAGATACAGGTCCTCGCGGTGGTAGCCGAGGATAGCACGGCGCAGGCGGCCGGCGGTTTCGGGGCCGGCCGAGCCGAGGCCCTTGAATTCGATCTCGAGCTGGATCGCGTCGTTCATCTCGCCGCGGAAATTGCGGACGTAGCGGCGCCCGACCAGGCGCGCGGACATGCAGCAGCTGTCCCACTGCACGCCCGCGATGCCTTCCAGCAACTGGTTGTCCAGCAGCGAGTAGTAGTAGCGCCCGACCAGGCTCCAGGACGGGTTGATCGGATACAGGAACGACAGGTCGACCTGCTCCAGCAGGTCACGCTGGTTGCTGGCGTTGCGGCGGTAGCGATAGGACAGATTGACCACGCCGTCGTCGCCGATCAGGTAGCGGGTGCGGACGCTCGCCAGGTCCTCCTGGCGGCTGGCGGGATTCCAGTGATAGGTGCCGCCGATGCTCCAGCGGTCGTTGATCTCGTAGCTGGCGTCCGCGATCCAGGTCGATTTGCCCTGCGGGATCACCGGCGAGTTCGCGGTCAGTCCGACCCGCGAATCCTCGAAATAGCGGATCTGGCCGATGCTGGCCGACAGCGTCTCGCGGCCGGTTTCGGAATTGACCAGCCGCGTCGTCAGGGCCAGCGTCAGCTGGTTGGCGTCGGCCTGGCGGTCGGCGCCGGTGAAGCGGTTGTCGCGGAACAGCTGGCCCCAGCTGTACGACATGTTCTGGGTGTCGAAGCGCGGCAGCCCCAACTGGTCGCGGTAGGGCACGTACAGGTAGAACAGGCGCGGCTCGAGCGTCTGCAGATGGGATTCGCCGCGGAACAGGGTGTCGCGGTCGAAGTAGACGCCGGCGTCGACGCTGGCGATGGGAAGGCTGCGCGAGGGCGATGCATCGGCCCTGGTCCCGTTGGCGTCGCCGATCTGCCGCGCCAGGGCGTCCTCCAGCTCGTACGCGGTATGGCGCCAGGCCACGGTGGGCGTCACGAACCAGGCGCTGCCTTCCAGCGGCATCGACAGCCAGGGCTTGAAATCCACGCGGGTGCCGCCGGGCTTGGCCTCGGAATTGGCGTGCTGGAAGCGGGTGATGTCGGCGGACATGCCGGCGATGAAGCGGCTGTTGCCGAAATCGTCCTCCCAGTTGACGTAGGCGCGGGGCAGGCGGTGGTAGGGCAGGATGGTCTCGGTACGGGTGTAGTCGCCCAGCTGCCAGTAGTCCGCGTTCACGGCCGCGTCCCAGGTCCGGCCGCGGCCGTAGACGCCGACGTCGCTCTTGAACGAGAAGTTGGTCCGTCCGTTGAGGGTGCTGCTCGAATCCTCGATGTAGCGCGGATCGCTGATCCACCGAACGTTGGACCGTGCCTGCCAGCGGTCGTCGAGGTTCTGCCGGCCGCTGAAGCGGATCATGCCGCGGTTGTCCTTGCGCCGGTTCTCCTGCGGGATGCCGTCGGCGACCTCTTCCGCGCGCCCGTCGCGCGCCAGCCGGTCTGAGGGCAGCATTTCCACGTCCAGGATGCCGCGGCCACCATCGGTGCGGTAGCGGAATTCGGTGCCCAGCAGCAGGCCCCGGTTGGTCATCAGCCGCGGCTCGAGCGTCATGTCGTAGTGCGGCGCGAGGTTGAGGTAGATCGGCTGCCGCCAGTCGAAGCCGTTGCGGCTGGAATAGGAAATGCTGGGGTACAGCAGGCCGGTCTTGCGGCGGTTGTCGGTGGGGAAGGCGAAGATCGGCACGTACAGCACCGGCACCTTGCCCAGGCGCAGGGTCGCGTTGCGCGCGATGCCCTGGCCCTTGTCGTTGTCGATGTCGATGCGCTCGGCACGCAGCTCCCACCAACGGTCGTCGGGCGAGCAGGTGGAGTAGGTCGAGCCGTACAGCGAGCCCTGCGAGCCCTTCATCTCGATGCGCTCGGCGCCGCCGTTGCCGCGGCGTTCGGTGAGCTGGTAGGTGACGTCGTCGACGCGGTGGGTGTCGGCTTCCTGGTCGCCTTCCAGGTGCTTGGCCACCAGGCGCATGCCGGAGTCCTGGTAGCGCACGCGGCCGGTGGCGACGTAGGTGGAGTCCTCGGCGCGGTACTCGAGATTGTCGGCGCCCAGGAACTGGTCGCCGCGGCGCAGGGTGACGTTGCCGGAATATTCCACGCTCTCGCCGTCCACGCCCGCGAGGTTGTCGCCGGCGATGTCGGTGGGCAACGAGGCGCGGTCGCCGGGAGAGCCCGTCGCCGGCTGCGCATCCGGGAAGGCGGGCACCGACTCGATCAGCGGGCAAAGGCTCCAGTCGGGCTCGATGTCGTCGCGCGCCATCGCGCCGGGGTGGTGCACCGCCAGGACGGAGGCGATGCACAGCGGCAGCGGGAGCAGGCGGAAGGCTTGGCGCACGCAGGATTCCGGGGCGGAGAAGCGGCGGCTAGCTTGCCGCATCGCCCGGGCAGCGGCAATGCACGGCAGGTGAACGCCGGCGCGTCAGCCGGGCGGCCCGCCGGCCAGGGCGCGCACGTGGGCGACGCTGCAGTCGGCCAGCGCCTGGAGGTCGTAACCGCCCTCGAGCACCGACACCACGCGACCCCCGGCGTGCCGCGCGGCGATTTCCACGAGTTCGCCGGTGAGCCATGCGAAGTCGTCGGCCTCGAGTTCGATGTGCGCGACGGGGTCGGCGCGGTGGCCGTCGAAGCCGGCCGACACCATGACCAGCTGCGGCTCGAAGGCGTCGATGGCCGGCAGCAGGCGCTCGCGCCAGGCTTCGCGGAAGCGGGGGCTGCCGCTGCCGGGCTGCAGTGCGGCGTTGTGCACGTGCAGGCCGGCGCCGCGTTCGCGCGGGTCGCCGCTTTCGGGGAACAGCGGCATTTCGTGCGCGCTGGCGTAGAGCACGCGGTCTTCGGCCGCGAAGATCGCCTGGGTGCCGTTGCCGTGGTGGATGTCGAAATCGACCACGGCCACCCGTGCCAGGCCGTGGCGTTCAAGCGCGTGCGCGGCGCCCACGGCGACGTTGTTGAAGAGGCAGAAGCCCATGGCGTGGGCCGGGGTGGCGTGATGGCCGGGCGGGCGGACGGCGCAGAACGCCGCGTCGGATTCGCCGCCCATCACCAGGTCCACCGCGGCCACGACCGCGCCCGCCGCGCGCAGGGCCGCTTCCGGCGAGCCCGGGGACAGGACGGTGTCGGGGTCGAGCTGCATCGGGCTGGTGGGGGCGCTTTCAAGGATCGCGTGCAGCAGCAGCGGCTCGTGCACCCGCAGCAGCTGGCCACGGGTGGCGCGAGGCGCCTCCAGCCATTCGATGCCGGGGACGTGGTCGCGCAGCGCCGTCACCACCGCGCCCAGCCGGGCGGGAACCTCGATGTGTCCCGGTCCGGTGTCGTGCCCGAAGCACGCTGCGTGCGTGAACACCGGCAGCGGCTTCGCGGCCATGCTCAGCCCCGGCGGCGCTCGTGCTGCCAGGTGACTTCGCCGTGTCCGCTTTCACGGGCCAGCACGCGGCCGAGCACGAACAGCAGGTCGGACAGGCGGTTGAGGTAGCGCACGGCCTGCGGGCGCACATCCTCGACGCGGGCCAGCGCCACCGCGCAGCGCTCCGCGCGGCGGACCACCGTGCGCGCGACATGGCAGCGCGCGGAGGCTTCGCCGCCGCCGGGAAGGATGAATTCCTTCAGCGGGGGCAGGTCGGCGTTGTAGCGGTCGAGGTGCTGCTCGAGGCGGGTGACGTCGTCATCCCCGATCGCCGCATGGCCGGGGATGCAGAGCTCGCCGCCGAGGTCGAACAGCTGGTGCTGCACCGACGTCAGCAGGTCACGCACCCCGTCGGGCACGCCCGCGGCCAGCATCACGCCGATGCAGGCATTGGCCTCGTCGACGGTGCCGTAGGCCTCGACCCGGAGCGAGTCCTTGCCGATGCGGCTGCCGTCGCCGAGGCCGGTGCTGCCGTCGTCGCCGGTGCGGGTGTAGATCTTCGACAGGCGGTTGCCCATCGCGCTCAGCGGCGCTTCTGCTGCTGGGCCGGCCCGGCGTGGCGGGCCACGACTTCGGACACCGCCTGGGCGACCGCGGCCATGGCCACGAACATGGCGGTGGCCGCGAGGTAGGGACCGAACCAGTGGCCGTAGTTGGCGGCCCAGCCGGCCACGGTCGGCGTGGCCACCGCCGACGACAGCCAGTAGAAGCCGCCCTGCGCGAACAGGTGGCAGGCCGCGGTGGCCACGACCACCGCCGCCGCCAGGCGTGCCAGTGCGCCCAGGCTGGCGCCGGTGTAGTGGCGGCGCAGCCAGTGGCCGCCGGCCCACATCGCCGCGTGCGCCGGCACCAGCATCCAGTAGCCCGGCGACACGCAGTAGTGGGCGAAGAAGTCCATGCCTTGGCGGGTGATCACCATGTAGTCGATCAGCACCGCCAGCGCCATCAGCGCCGGGAAGGCCCAGCGCGCCCAGTCGCGCAGGTAGAAGCCGCCGATGAAGAACACCGCCCACGACGCGTCCGGCACCGGAGTGAAGTGGGTGAAGACGTGGCTGCGCGTGGCCGCCATCAGGAGCGCGAGCAGCGACAGGACGATGGCGCGTTGCAGGGTGGTGTTCATGGGCGCTGGCGGCTCCGGGGAATTGCAGGATGGCGGCCATTCTAGCGAACCGCGGGGCCGGGCGGCCGTATCATGCCGGCATGACGGCGACTCATGACGTGGTGATCATCGGCGGCGGCCTGGTGGGTGCAAGCCTGGCCATCGCCCTGGAAGGCAGCGGCCTGGACGTGGCGATGGTGGAAGCCGCGCCGGCGACGGCGATGCCGGCGGTCTTCGACGAACGCAACCTCAGCTTCGCCGATGCCACGGTCAACGCGCTCACCGCCCTGGGGGTGATGCAGCGCCTGCGCGCGCCCACCGGCGCGATCGTCCGCATCCACGTCAGCCGCCGCGGAGACTTCGGCCGCGTGCTGCTGGAGGCGAAGGACCACGGCCGCGAGGCCTTCGGGCAGGTGGTGGTGGCGCGCGATTTCGGCGAGGCGCTGGAATCGCGGCTGTCCGACGTCACCGGGCTCGAGCGGCATCGCGGCACCCGCTTCACCGGCTTCGCGCCCGACGCGGATGGCTGCCGGGTGCTCGAGCTTGCCGGCGAAGGGCCGTTGCGGCTGCGCGCGCGCCTGGTGGTCGCCGCCGACGGTGCGGCCAGCGGGGTGCGCGACGCGCTGGGCATCGCCACGACCCGACACGATTACGACCAGGTGCTCACGGTCGCGCGGCTGACCGCGGCGCGTGCGCCCGACGGCACCGCCTACGAGCGCCTGGGCGACGACGGCCCGACCGCGCTGCTGCCGCGCGGCGACCGCGCCTGGGGCCTGGTGCACGGCGTCGCAGCCGCCGAGGCGCAGGCGGTGCAGGCGCTGGACGACGCCGGGTTCCTGGCGCGCGTGCAGGACGCCTTCGGCTGGCGCCTCGGGCGCCTGCGTTCGGTGGGGCCGCGCAGCGCCTATCCGGCGGTCGCGGTGCGCGCAGCGGCGACGGTCGCCGCGCGCGCGGTGCTGGTCGGCAACGCCGCGCAGAGCATCCATCCGGTGGGCGCGCAGGGCTTCAACCTCGGCCTGCGCGACGCCCTGATCCTGGCGGAGCTGCTGGTGTCCTGCGCGCGCGAGGGCGGCGACCCCGGCGGCGATGCGCTGCTGCAGGCCCACGGCGCGCGTCGTCGCGAGGACCGCGGCCGTACGCTTGATTTCTCGCATGGCCTCGCACGGCTGACCTCGAATCCCGGACACGGCGCCTCGCTGCTGCGCGGGGCCGGCCTGGTGGCGCTGGCGGCGTTGCCGGGGCTGCAGGCCGCCATCGCCGGCGGTGCCATGGGCTATCGCGGCGACGTGCCGGCGGCCTGCCGCGGCGGAGGCCCGCGATGAGCCGCGGCATGGTCGATGTGGCCGTCGCCGGCGGCGGCGTGGTTGGTGCCGCGGCGGCGCTGGCGCTGGCGCGGCTCGGGCTGTCGGTGGTGCTGGTCGAAGGCCGCGCGCCGCCGCCCTGGTCGGAAGCGCGTCCCGACCTCCGCGTCTTCGCCTTCGCCCACGACAATGCCGCGCTGTTCGATGCCATGGGCGCCTGGGACGGCGTCGCCGGCCGCGACGGCAGGCCCACGCGACTGCAGCCCTATCGCCGCATGCGGGTCTGGGACGCGGCCGGCGGCGGCGAGCTGGCCTTCGACGCCGACCGCCTCGGCCGGCGCGAACTCGGCTGGATCGTCGAGAACGGCCTGCTGGTCGATCGTCTCTGGGCCTGCCTGCCCGGCGCCGGCGTGGACCTGCGCTGCCCCGCGCGCGTCGAGGCGCTGGAACAGGACGAGCGCGGCGTCCGCCTGCGCCTGGACGATGGCAGCCGGCTGGCGGCGCGGATCGTGCTCGCGGCCGACGGCGCCGGCTCCACCCTGCGCCAGCTGGCGGGCATCGACACCAGCGGGCACGGCTACAGCCAGTCCGGCGTGGTCGGCTATGTGCGCACCGGGCATCCGCACGACGCGACGGCGTGGCAGCGCTTCCTGCCCGGGGGGCCGCTGGCCTTCCTTCCGTTCGCCGACGGCAGCTGTTCGATCGTCTGGTCCCTGCCGACCGCCGAGGCCGAGGCGGCACTGGCGATGGACGACGCGACGTTCGGGGCGTCCCTGGCGCGTGCGTTCGACCGCCGGCTCGGGGACGTCGAACCGTGTTCGCCGCGGGCCGCCTTCCCGCTCCGCCTGCAGCTGGCCGAGCGCTATTCCCAAGGGCGCGTGCTGCTGCTCGGCGACGCCGCGCACGTGATGCATCCGCTCGCGGGCCAGGGCGTCAATGTCGGCCTGCGCGACGTGGCGGCGCTGCGCGACTCCGTCGCCGCGGCGCTCGCGCAGCGCCAGGCCTGGGACACGCCCCAGCGCATCGCGCGCTGGGCGCGGACGCGGCGCAGCGAGGCCACGCTCGCGGCGCGCGCCTTCGACGCCATCAATCGCGTCTACACCAGCCCGTCGCCCGCGGCGGTGCTCCTGCGCGGACACGCGCTCGGCATCGCCGGCCGCGTGCCGCCAGTGACGGGCGCGCTGTGGCGGCGCGCGGCGGGGATCTGATCCCGGCCGGCGCACCGCGCCGGATCAACGCATCCAGCCCTTCAGCTCGCCGGCATCGAGCACGCCGTCGCCGTTGTTGTCGACCGCGCGGAACTCGGCGGTCAGCGTGGGATTGGAGCGCGCCTCGGCGCGGCTGATGCGGCCGTCACCGTTGCTGTCCATGGCGGCCATGTCGATGCGGTATTCGCCGACCACGGAGTCCGGCGCGCTGTTGGTGATCGTCACCTGCGGCTCGCTCGGATAGGTGACTTCCGGCGGCGTCCGCGGCGGCGGCGCCGGCGGCGCGTTGGCGGCTGCGCGCGCGGCGTCGGCCGCCGCCTGCGCTTCCATGGCCGCTTCGCGGGCGACGCTGCCCGCCGCGCTGGCATCCGCCGCGGCTCCGCGCGACTGCGCGGCGACCTGGGCGGGCTGCGCGGCGCCCCCGCGGGCCGCGGCGCTGGCGCCGCCGGCCTCGTTGCCGGCGCTGCCCGCCGCGTGGGCGGCGCGTTCGGCGCGGCGGGAGGCCTGGTCGGCCTGCCAGGCGCTGTATTCCGCCTGGGCCTGACCCTCGGCCGTCACTGCGCCGGCGCGGCGCTGCTGTTCCGCCTGCTCCGCGGCCTCGCGCGCTAGCCGTGCATCCTGTTCGGCCGCGCGCGCGTCCTGCTGGGCCGCGCGCGTCTTGTCGTCGGTGGTGGTCTGCAGGCCCACGCTCTGCGCCGCCTGCGCGAACAGGGGGCCGCTGGTGCCAAGGGCGGCGGCGAACAGGGCCAGACCGAGGGGGTGCTGGATCATGCGCTTGTTCATGGGTGGGTCCCGTGGTGTGTGGATCGCACGCCACGCTAGTCCGCGGCCAATGAAGCCGCAGTCAGGATTCACCTGCCGGCCGCTGAATGCCCTGCCTGGCCACCGCGGGCGGGGAGCGCGAGGACGGTGATCTCCTCGCGGTCGTGGTAGAGCTGCCGGGCGCGCAGTTCCAGCGGTCGCCCGGCCTCGCGGGCGAACAGCTCCAGGCACAGCGAAGTTTCCAGCCAGCGCTTCTTCATCGGCAGCTTGAGGTTGAACACCGCCTGCCGGCACCAGCCCTCGCGGAACCAGGTGGCCATGCGCGAAGCGACCCGGCGCGGCTGCTCGACCATGTCGCAGACCATCCAGTCCAGCGCGCGCGGCGGCTGCCAGCGGAAGCCGTCCTCGCGCAGGTGCTCGACGCCGCCGGCATCGAGGACGTGCTGTCGCAGCGGCCCGTTGTCGACCGAGGTGACGTGCAGGCCGGCGCGCTGCAGCACCCAGGTCCAGCCGCCGGGCGCGGCGCCGAGGTCGGCGGCGGTCATACCTGCGCGCAGCAGGCGCGTGCGCTCGTCGTCGTCGAGCAGGGTCTGGAAGGCCTCGTCGAGCTTCAGCGCCGAGCGCGAGGGCGCGTCGCGGTGCAGGCGCAGGCGCGGCACGCCCATCGGCCAGGCTGACGCGTCGGCGGGATCGGCAACCGCCAGCAGCAGGTGGTTGCCGGCGAGCAGGCAGACGTGCAGGCGCGGGCGCCGCGGCTCATCCTTGGCGGCGAGGAGGCCGGCCTTGCGCAGCGCCGGCCGCAGGGCGTTGCCGAGCGCGCGCGCCAGGCCGGCCAGCGGCCGGGCGGCGTCGCTGTCGGGATGCTCGACGACCAGGGCGCCGAAGGCCGGGGCGGTGGCGCCGGCCTGCGTCGCGAGCGCGGCCAGGATGGGCGTGACCCGGTCGCTGGTGTCGATGCCGTCCAGCGTGGCCAGCAGCCGCAGCTTCTGCCGCGCGAACACCAGCGAGCGCCAGGGCAGGGCGCGCGACAGCGCGGCTCCATCGGCCCCGGGCGCGAGGAAGCGGACGTAGCCGCTGCCGCGCCCGGTCGCGGCGTAGCCGTGCTGGCCGGCCGCCGCCGCGCGCTCGCCCAGTTCGGCCGCGAGCTCGGGCTCGAAGCCGGCGCGGCAGTAGCACAGCAGCCCGGATGCGTCCGCCGCGGGCGCCTGCGCGTCGTGCATCAGTAGCGTTGCCCGCCGGCGCGGCCGTAGGCGGCCAGCACTTCGCGTGCCTGCTCGCGGGCGATGTCGCGCACCACCTCGATGCCGCGGCGGGCCAGCTCGCCCGGCCAGTCGGCCGGCAGCGGGCCTTCGTCGAACTCGGTGAGCGCGTGCACGTCCTCGGCGCGGGCGCCGATCAGCAGGCGGTCGACGCCGGCCCAGACGGTGGCGCCATAGCATTGGCAGCAGGGCTGGGCCGAGGTCGCGAGCGTGTACGGGCCGCAGGGGCGGCCGGCCTCGTCGAGGTTGATGCGCGCGCGGCCCAGCGCCTGCTGGGCCAGCATGTAGGTGAAGTTCTCGGCGTGGGCCAGCGAGGTCGACTGCGGCAGCACCACGTTGACCCCGGCGGCGACCACGCGGTCGTCGGGGCCGAACAGCACCGCGCCGAAGGGGCCGCCGGTGGCTTCGGCGACGTTGCGGCCGGCCAGGGCGATGGCCAGCGCGACCTTGTCGGCGTCGGTGGCATAGGCGCGGCCGCGGTCGAGCAGGCCTTCGACCCAGGCCGGCAGCCGCAGCGCCACGCCCGTGGGGAGGGTGGCCAGGCTCATCGGGCCACCGCCCCGCCGGACTGGGCCGGCTCGCAGGTGTTGGACACGCAGGCGCAGGCCTCGATCTCGCGGAAGCCGCAGACGCCGGCCATGCCCGCATCCGCGCAGGCGGCCTGCACCGCCTTCGGATCGGGCTGAGCGGCGGTGTTCACGCAGGACGGGGAATAGCCGCAGCAGCTGCCGACGTCCTTCACCGCGCAGTCGCTGTCCACGCGGCAGCTGCGGTCGAGATCGGGGACGCCGGACACCGCCGGACGGGCGGGCTGCGCGGGCATCGGCGTGGCCGGTTGGGGATCGGACATCGGCGGTGCCTGCACGCTGCCGCCGGGCTGGGCGGCGCTGCAGGCCGCCAGCAGCAGGGCGAGCAGGGCGATGGACGCGGACGGGATGATCCGGCGCATTGAAGTCTCCGTGTCGTGGACGTCGCCGGGCATGGTAGCCCCGGCGGGTGCCGGCGCCGGCGAAGGCCGGCGCGGTGCCGGCCGTCAGGCCTTCGCGGCCCAGGTGTCGCGCAGGGTGACGCTGCGGTTGAACACGGGCGAGTCGTCGCGGTGCTCGCGGCGGTCGGCGACGAAGTAGCCCAGGCGCTCGAACTGGAACGACTGCTCCGGTGCCGCGCCGGCGGCCGCGGGCTCGACCCAGCCGCGCACCGACACGCGCGAATCCGGGTTGAGATGGTCGCGGTAGGTGAGGCCTTCGCTCTCGTCATCCGGATCGGCGACCGAGAACAGGCGGTCGTAGAGGCGGATCTCCGCCTGCACGGCGCGCGTGGCATCGACCCAGTGGATCGTGCCCTTGACCTTGCGGTTTGCGCCTTCCATTCCGGGGCGCGATTCCGGATCGAGCGTGCCGCGCAGCTCGACCACCTCGCCGTCGGCGTCCTTGACCACCTCGTCGCAGCGCACGATGCCGGCGCCACGCAGGCGGACCTCGCCGCCGGGCACCAGGCGCTTCCAGCCCTTGGGCGGCACTTCGGCGAAGTCGTCGCGCTCGATCCACAGCTCGCGCGAGAACGGCACCTCGCGCTCGCCGAAGGAGTCGTCCTTCGGATGGTTGGCGAAGCGCAGGGTCTCGGCGTGGCCTTCGGGCAGGTTGGTGAGCACCAGCTTCAGCGGCGCGACCACGGCCATGCGCCGCGGTGCGCGCGCGTCCAGGTCCTCGCGCAGCGCGCCCTCCAGCACCGAGAAATCGATCATCGAGTTCTGCTTGCTGATGCCGATGCGATCGACGAACAGGCGCAGCGCGCCGGGCGTGTAGCCGCGGCGGCGCAGGCCCTGCAGGGTGTACATGCGCGGGTCGTCCCAGCCGTCCACCAGGCCTTCGGCGACGAGCTGGGTCAGCTTGCGCTTGCTCATCACCGTGTAGTTGATGTTGAGGCGCGAGAACTCGATCTGGCGCGGCTTGGCGGCCTCGACCGGCAGGCCCTTCTCCGCCAGCGGCGCCAGCAGCTCCGGGTTGCCGGCCAGATCCACCCGGTCCACGCACCAGTCGTACAGCGGGCGGTGGTCCTCGAACTCGAGCGTGCACAGCGAATGGGTGATGCCCTCGACCGCGTCGCCCAGGGCGTGCGCGTAGTCGTACATCGGGTAGATCGGCCAGGCGTCGCCGGTGTTCTGGTGCGGCACCTTCTTGATGCGGTAGAGCGCCGGGTCGCGCAGGTTGATGTTGCCGCTGGCCATGTCGATCTTCGCGCGCAGCGTGCGCGCACCGTCGTCGAACTCGCCCGCGCGCATGCGCCGGAACAGGTCGAGGTTCTCCTCGACGCCGCGGTTGCGGTACGGCGACTCGCGGCCGGGTTCGGTCAGCGTGCCGCGGTACTCGCGCACCTCTTCGGCCGACAGGTCGCAGACGAAGGCGTCGCCCTGGCGGATCAGCTTCTCGGCGGCGAGATAGAACACCTCGAAATAGTCCGAGGCGTGCCGCAGGCTGTTCCACTCGAAGCCCAGCCAGCGCACGTCGTCCTGGATCGCGGCCACGAACTCCGGGTCTTCCTTCGCCGGGTTGGTGTCGTCGAAGCGCAGGTTGCAGCGGCCGCCGAACTCCTCGGCGATGCCGAAGTCCAGGCAGATCGCCTTGGCGTGGCCGATGTGCAGGTAGCCGTTGGGCTCGGGCGGGAAGCGCGTGCGGATGGCGTCGTGCTTGCCGCTGGCGAGGTCGTCGCGGACGATCTGGCGGATGAAGTCCTGCTTCACGGGCGCCGTGTCGGCGCCGGCCGTGGTGTCGTGGGGTGCGGTCATGCGGGTTCGTCGGGGAAGCGGGCGCGGGCCTGCGCCGTGGACCGGGCAGTGTAGCGGAGCGGCGCGCGCGAGACCGCCCCGCGGTGGCCGGGGGTGGAGGCGTGCGGACGGTGGCGCGGCGCGCCTTGGAGAGCGCCCGGACAGCCCACATCATGGAAGGCACACGCCTGCGCGAGGAAGTCCACGATGAACGATGTCCACCACGTCCACGGCCGCCCGCTGCGCGGCGATTTCCCGGGCATGTCCCGCGTGGCCTTCGGCATGGGCTGCTTCTGGGGCGCCGAGCGCCTGTTCTGGACGCTGCCGGGCGTCGTGACCACCGCCGTGGGCTACGCCGGGGGCAGCACCGACGCGCCCACCTATCGTGAGGTCTGCAGCGGCCGCACCGGGCATGCCGAGGTGGTGCTGGTGGTCTACGACCCGGCCGCGGTCGACTTCACGGCCCTGCTGGCCCGCTTCTGGGAAGGCCACGACCCGACCCAGGGCATGCGCCAGGGCAACGACGTCGGCAGCCAGTACCGCTCGGTGATCCACTGCGACACGGCTGCGCAGTACGCGGCGGCGCTGGCCAGCCGCGACGCCTACCAGCAGCGGCTTTCGGCCGCCGGCCACGGCGCGATCACCACGGAGGTCGTGCATCCGGCGCCGCCCTTCCACTACGCGGAAGAGGAGCACCAGCAGTATCTGTCGAAGCATCCCGGCGGCTACTGCGGCCTCGGCGGCACCGGCGTCAGCTGCCAGGCGGGCGCCGTCGCCTGACCGGGCTGCGCCGGCCATGCGCCACCGCCTCGGCACACTCCTCGCCTGTCGACGGCCATCAAGTATCTGACCCGGTCGACCTGGTCGCACGCGGCGCTGTCCGCCGGTGACCGCCTGGGCGGCATCGCGATGCTGGTGGAGGCGGGCGTGGTGGAGGGCGTGCGGCTGGTGCCGCTGTCTGCTCCACCCTGCTGGCACAGGCCTTCGAATCGATCCGCTATCCGATCCTGCCGCTGGTCGAATCGATCCCGTCGGAACATCCGGGCGCGGCGCGGGCGCGCAGCGAGATCCTGCACATCCGCAACTGGTCGCTGTTCGTGCAGCGCGACTTCGACATCCCGCCGTACTTCAGCATCGCCAAGCCACGCCTGGACGAGGGCTTCGACTACCGCGCACTGCGCTGGGAAGACTAGACGCCGGCGGCGCCCGGGACGTGGATCGGGGCGGTGGTATCCGGCACCGGCGGCTGCAGCAGGTCCGGCGGCAGGCCGCGGATGACTCCGGCGAGCTGGCGCAGGAAACCGCCCATCGCCGTGCTCCGGCGCCAGACCATGGCGATGCGGCGGCTGGGTGCGGGGTCGCGGAAGTCGACCAGTTCGATGTTCTCGGAGCGCGCGACGGGCGGCTTCACCGCCAGCGTCGGCAGCAGGGTCACGCCGACGCTGGCCGCCACCATCTGGCGCAGGGTTTCCAGGCTGGTGGCCTGGAAGCCGTCCTTCTCGCCGGCGCCGGCCAGATGGCAGACGTCGAGCGCCTGGTCGCGCAGGCAGTGGCCGTCGGCGAGCAGCAGCAGGCGCTCGTCGACAAGGTCATCGAGCGAGATGCGGCCGCGCCCGGCGAGCGGATGCGCTTCGGGCACCGCGAGCACGAACGGCTCCTCGAACAGGAATTCGACCTCGAGCTGGTCGTCGCCCACCGGCAGCGCGAGGAGGGCGGCATCCAGCCGGCCCTGCTGGAGGCGTTCGAGGAGCACATCGCTCTTCTCCTCCACCAGCAGCAGCTCGAGCTCGGGGAAGCGCTTGCGGATCGCCGGCACCACGTGCGGCAGCAGGTAGGGGCCCAGGGTCGGGAAGAGGCCGAGCGTGACCCGGCCGGCCTCCGGGTCCTGGCTGCGCCGCGCGGCCTCGCGCATCTCCTCGACGTCGGCCACGATCCGGCGCGCGCGGGCGGCGACGTCGCGGCCCGCGGGCGTGAGCATCACGTTGCGCGGGGCGCGCTCCACCAGGGCCACGCCCAGCTCCTCCTCCAGCTTGCGGATCTGGGTCGACAGCGTGGGCTGGCTGACGAAGCTCGCCGCCGCGGCCTTGCCGAAGTGCAGGTGGTCGGCGAGGGCGATGAAGTAGCTCAGGTCGCGCAGGTTCATGGCGATGCCTCGTTGGCGGCCGCGGCGGCTGCGGCGCTCAGGCCGTGGCCGCCTCGGCGTCGGCCGCGGTCGCGGCCGGGCTGCTGCTCCGGATCAGGTGGTCGAACGCGCTGAGCGCGGCCTTGGCGCCTTCGCCCATGGCGATGACGATCTGCTTGTAGGGCACGGTGGTGGCGTCGCCGGCGGCGAACACACCCGGCAGCGAGGTGCGGCCGGCGGCGTCGACGACGATCTCGCCGCGCGGGCTGAGCTCGATCGCGTCCTTCAGCCATTCGGTGTTGGGCAGCAGGCCGATCTGCACGAACACGCCCTCCAGCTCCACGCGGTGGGAATCGCCGCCGACGCGGTCGCGGTAGACCAGGCCGTTGACGCGCTTGCCGTCGCCGAGCACTTCGGTGGTCTGCGCCGAGGTGATGATGCGGACGTTCGGCAGGCTGCGCAGCTTGCGCTGCAGCACCTCGTCGGCGCGCAGCTGCGAGTCGAATTCGATGAGCGTCACGTGGGCGACGAGGCCGGCCAGGTCGATCGCCGCCTCCACGCCGGAGTTGCCGCCGCCGATCACCGCCACGCGCTTGCCCTTGAACAGCGGGCCGTCGCAGTGCGGGCAGTAGGCCACGCCCTTGTTGCGGTACTGGTCCTCGCCGGGGACGCCCATCTGGCGCCAGCGCGCGCCGGTGGCGAGCACCACGGTGCGGCCGCGCACGCTGGCGCCGCTCTCGAGCTCGATGGTGGTCACGCCGTCGGCGTCCTGGCTCAGCGACTTCGCGCGCTGCAGGTTCATGATGTCGACGTCGTACTCGCGCACGTGCGCCTCCAGCTGCGCGGCGAAGCGCGGGCCCTCGGTGTGCGGCACCGAGATGAAGTTCTCGATCGACATGGTGTCCAGCACCTGGCCGCCGAAGCGCTCGGAGGCGACGCCGGTGCGGATGCCCTTGCGCGCGGCGTAGATCGCGGCCGCGGCGCCGGCGGGGCCGCCGCCGACCACCAGCACGTCGAACACGTCCTTCTTCGCGATCGCCGCGGCGTCGCGCCTGGCGGCGCCGGTGTCGAGCTTCGCGACGATCTGCTCCAGGCTCATCCGGCCCTGGTCGAAGACCTCGCCGTTGAGGAACACGGTGGGCACCGACATGATCTCGCGCGCCTCGACCTCGTCCTGGAACAGGGCGCCGTCGATGGACACGTGGTGGATGTTCGGGTTCAGCACCGCCGCCAGGTTCAGCGCCTGGACCACGTCCGGGCAGTTCTGGCAGGACAGCGAGAAATAGGTCTCGAAGCGGTATTCGCCCTCGAGGTTGCGGACCTGCTCGAGCAGCTCCGGCGCCGCCTTCGACGGATGGCCGCCGACCTGCAGCAGGGCCAGCACCAGCGAGGTGAACTCGTGGCCCATCGGCAGACCGGCGAAGCGCAGGTCGATGTCGTGGCCGGGCGAGGTGATGGCGAAGGACGGCTTGCGGTGGGCGTCGTCGCGCGAGACCTCGACCGTGACCTTGTCCGACAGCGCGCGGATGTCCTCGAGCAGTTCGAGCATCTCCGCCGACTTGGTGCCGTCGTCGACGCTGGCGACCAGCACGACGGGGCGCTGCAGGCGCTCGAGGTAGGCCTTGAGCTGGGTCTTGAGATCGTCTTCGAGCATGGCGGACTCCTGGATAACGGCAAGGCGGGGGCCTGCGGCCCGTCAATGCGACGGGTCGCCACCGGCGTGGGGATGGACCGCAGGCCGCGCCAGGGCACGGACTCCGGTCCAGCCCCACCCCCGCGCAAGCGGGGATGGAGTGGAACGAACCTGCAGGAGCAGCTACAGCTGCGACCGGAGCGGCTCCTGCAGTGTCACCGTGTAGGGCCGCTTGGCGGCGGTCGCAGCTGTAGCTGCTCCTACAGGGGGTAGGGGGTGCCGGCGCGGCAAATGCCGCGCCGACGGGGTGGTGCTTCAGATCTTGCCGACCAGGTCCAGCGACGGCTTCAGGGTCTTCTCGCCTTCCTTCCACTTGGCCGGGCAGACCTCGCCCGGATGGGCGGCGACGTACTGGGCGGCCTTGACCTTGCGCAGCAGCTCGAGCGCGTCGCGGCCGATGCCCTCGGCGGTGATCTCGATCGACTGGATCACGCCCTCGGGGTCGACGATGAAGGTGCCGCGGTCGGCCAGGCCGGTCGGGCGCAGGATCTCGAAGTTCTTCGAGATCTCGTGGGTCGGGTCGCCGATCATCGGGTACTGGATCTTGCCGATGGCGTCGGAGCTGTCGTGCCAGGCCTTGTGCGAGAAGTGGGTGTCGGTCGACACGCTGTAGATCTCGACGCCGAGCTTCTTGAACTCGTCGTAGTTGATCGCCAGGTCCTCGAGCTCGGTCGGGCAGACAAAGGTGAAGTCGGCCGGGTAGAACACGAACACGGACCACTTGCCCTTCAGGTTGGCGCTGTCGATTTCGACGAACTCGCCGTTGTGGAAGGCGGTAGCCTTGAACGGCTTGATTTCGGTGTTGATGACGGACATGGGAATCCTCGCGAGGTGGGAGAAAACCGGCGGGTGCCGGACGGGGAGAATGTTAGGAGCGGCCTATCAATCAGTAAAGTTGATTATAGTAATTCAATCGATAGGTGATGTCTATCATGCAAGGCCACAACGTCTCGCAGTGCCTGGCGCAGTCCCGGGCCGTGATCGATGCGGAGGACGCCACGCTCCTCCTGCTCCACGTGCTGGGCCGTCCCCGGGCCTGGCTGTATGCCCACGGTGACGCCGTCGTCGATGCCGACCATGCCGCGCGGTTCCGCGCGCTGGTGGCGCGCCGGGCCGCGGGCGAACCCGTCGCCTATCTCGTCGGCCATCGCGGCTTCTGGACGCTGGACCTCCGGGTGACGCCGGACACGCTCATCCCGCGCCCGGAAACCGAACTGCTGGTGGAGCACGCGCTGGAACGGCTGGACCCGGCGGTCGACGTCCGCGTGGCCGACCTCGGCACCGGCAGCGGGGCGATCGCGCTGGCGATCGCCGCCCAGCGGCCGCGGGCACGCGTGGTCGCGACCGACCGCAGCGAGGCCGCGCTGGAGGTCGCGCGCGGCAATGCCGTCGCCAACGGCCTCGCCGGTCGCGTCGCCTTCCGCCAGGGAGACTGGTTCGCGCCGCTGGCCGGCGAGCGCTACGACCTCGTGGCGAGCAATCCGCCCTACATCGCCGACGGCGACCCGCACCTCGCGCAGGGCGATCTCCGCCACGAGCCGCCCTCGGCGCTGTCGTCCGGCGCCGACGGACTGGACGCGATCCGGACCCTCGCGTCCGGCGCGCCGTCATGCCTTGTGCCCGGCGGCTGGCTGCTGCTGGAACACGGGGCCGCGCAGGGGCCGGCGGTGCGCGCGCTGCTGGACGCCGCGGGCTTCGTCGAGGTCGCCACCGTCGTCGACCTCGAGCGCCGCGACCGGGTCACCCTGGGTCGCGTCGCGCCGGCCTGATCCGGCCCCGCTGGTAGACTGGCGCGGTGTTCCTGCACGCAAGCGAGTCTCCATGCGCACGCTGTACCCCGAGATCCAGCCCTTCGACACCGGCACCCTCCGCGTCGACGACCGGCACGTCCTGTACTACGAGCAGTGCGGCAATCCCGACGGCAAGCCGGTGGTGATGCTGCATGGCGGTCCCGGCGGCGGCTGCACCGACAAGATGCGGCGTTTCCACGATCCGGCGAAGTACCGCATCGTGCTGTTCGACCAGCGCGGTTCGGGCCGCTCCACGCCGCACGCCGACCTGGTCGACAACACCACCTGGCACCTGGTCGACGACATCGAGCGCCTGCGCGAACACCTCGGGATCGACCGCTGGCAGGTCTTTGGCGGCTCCTGGGGTTCGACCCTGGCGCTGGCCTACGCCCAGAGCCACCCGAAGAAGGTCACCGAGCTGGTGCTGCGCGGCATCTTCATGCTGCGCCGCTGGGAGCTGGAGTGGTTCTACCAGGAAGGCGCCTCGCGCCTGTTTCCGGAGGCCTGGCAGCACTACATCGCCGCCATCCCGGAGAGCGAGCGCGGCGACCTGATCGCGGCCTTCCACCGCCGCCTGACCTCCGACGACGAGGCCACCCGCCTGGCCGCGGCGCGCGCGTGGAGCGTGTGGGAGGCGGCCACCAGCTTCCTGCACATCGATCCGGACTTCATGGCCGACCACGAGGATCCGCAGTTCGCGCTCGCCTTCGCCCGGATCGAGAACCACTACTTCACCAACGCCGGCTTCTTCGAGTGCGACGACCAGCTGCTGCGCGATGCCTACCGCATCGTCGACATCCCCGGCGTCATCGTGCACGGCCGCTACGACGTGGTCTGCCCGATCCAGAACGCCTGGGACCTGCACCAGGTCTGGCCCAAGGCCGAGCTGGTGGTCACGCCGGCCTCCGGCCACTCCGCGTTCGAGGCCGAGACCGTCGACGCCCTGGTCCGGGCGACCGACCGCTTCGCCTGAGGGTTCGGAAGCGGTGGCCCCGCGGCCCCGTCCGTCGCCGGAACGCCGCGGCGCGCCGGCAGTGGCCGGTTCAGGCCTTCGACCCGTCCGGGTTGTATTCGATCATCCACAGCCCCGCCCAGAGCTTGAGGTCGAGCTCGTAGCCCTCGGCGTACTTCTGCATCAGCCAGGCCGGCGCGGTCGCGCGCGGGACGGCGTGCACGGTGATGTCCTCGTCGGCCACTCCGCCGCCGTCGCCGACCTTGCGCAGGTCGAGCGCGCGCGCGAACGCGATGCGCTCGTTGCTCATGCCCGATGACGTGGGGCCGACCAGCAGCACGTCGATGCGGCCCGCGTCCCAGCCGGTCTCCTCGATCAGCTCGCGGCGCGCGGCGGACTCCAGGGTGTCGCCCTCGACGTCGTCGCCGACCAGGCCGGCGGGCATCTCGATGGTGCGCGCGCCCAGCGGCACGCGGTACTGCTCGACGAAGAGCACGTGGTCGTCCGGCGTCACCGCGATCACCAGCACCGCCAGGCCGTCCTTGCCGTGGGTGCGCTCGCAGGACTCCCAGTGGCCGCGCCTGACCATGCGCAGCCAGTCGCCCTGGTAGAGGATTTCCGGTTCGTCGTCGGCGGCGAGGGTGCGGGTGTGGTCCATGCGTTGATCCTAGCCGTCCGCCATCGCGGCTGCATCGCCGGCGATCGTCGTGCCGCAGGCGGCCTCGAGCCGGCGGCGGGTCATCGGCCCGAAGCCGACGGCGTCGGCGAAGGCGGACAGCGTCGCGGCATCGGCCGGGCTGCGTGCGAACGGTGGCGCCGCTCCGGACAGCGGCGCGTCGCAGGCGATCGTCGACAGGCGGCGGTAAAGCAGCGCCTGCTCGCGGTGTTCGCGCAGGCGCGCGGCCACCGTGGCGGCGCCGCGCATGCGCAGGAAGGCGACTTCGTCCACGCGGTCGAGTACCGCGTCCAGGCTGCCGAAATGGCCCAGCAGCACCGCCGCGGTCTTGGAGCCCACGCCGGGGACGCCCGGGATGTTGTCGACCGCGTCGCCGCACAGCGCGAGGTAGTCGGCGACCTGGTGGGCGTGCACGCCGTGGCGCGCCTTGACCCCGGCCGCGCCCCAGCGCTGGCCGCGGGCGTAGTCCCACTGCTCGTCGTGGCCGCCGAGGAGCTGCGAGAGGTCCTTGTCCGCGGAGACGATCACGCCGCGGAAACCGTCGCCGCGCGCCCGCGCCAAGGCCGTGCCGATCAGGTCGTCGGCCTCGTACTCGCGGTGCGCCAGCACCGGCAGCCCGAGCGCGGCGCACAGCGCCTTGCAGTAGGCGAACTGGCGCTTGAGTTCGGCCGGCGCCGGATCGCGGTTGGCCTTGTAGGCCGGGTACAGCGCGTTGCGGAAGCAGGAATCCAGGGCCTCATCGAAGGCGATGGCGATGTGCCGCGGCCGCTCGCGCTCGAGCAGGTCGAGCACGAAGCGGGCGAAGCCGTGCACCGCGTTGGTCGGCCAGCCGTCGGCGTCGTGGAAGCCATCGGCCGGCATCGAATGCCAGGCCCGGAACACGTACAGGCTGGCGTCGACCAGGTACAGCGGCGGCGCGGGCGCAGGCAGGCTCACGCCGGCGGAGTCCACTCGCGAAGCAGGGCGTCGGGGTCGGGGCGGTCGCGCTCGGGCGGCGCGAGCTTCGGGGTGCCGATGTGGATGAAGCCGGCGATGCGTTCGTTGGCGGCCAGGCCGAGCAGGGCCATGACCTCGGGGTCGTAGGCCGGCCACCCGGTCAGCCACGAGGCGCCGAAGCCCAGGCCCTGGGCCGCCTGCAGCAGGGCGAAGCAGGTGCAGCCGGCGGTGAGCAGGCGCTCCTGCTCCGGGATCGCGCGGTCGTCCGGGTCGAGCACCGCGATGGCGACAACCACCAGCGGCGCGTGCGAGAAGCGCGCGCGGTCCTTGGCCACGGCAGCCTCGCCGGCGTCGGGCCGCAGCGCCAGCCCACGTGCGGCGACCGCCTCGCCCAGCGCGTCGCGCGCGTCGCCCTGGATCGAGAGGAAGCGGAACGGCACGCGCTTGCCGTGGTCGGGCACGCGCACGGCGGAGGCGAGCATGCGGCGTAGCTGTGCGGCATCGGGGCCGGGGTCGGCCAGCTGTCGGGCGGGCACCGAGCGGCGCGCGTCGAGCGCCGCCAGGACATGGGTGTTTGGCATGTTTGAGATTGCAGTCACAGACGTCACTGGCTCCATTCAGGGATGGTACGGTGAGGCGCGATTCCGTGTTCCGTATCCTTGCAGAGATGATCCCAGAAGACTCCCCGGGCCGCGTTTTCGCGAAGTCGAGCCATGGCTCGAAGCGTGACCCCATGCGTCTTTTCGACGCGCTGCGGCGCGAGACGGTGACCGCGCTGGGCGGCGTGCTGTCCGGCTTCTGGGGCACGATCGAGGAGCAGGTGCGGCTGGAGGCGCTGGCGGGGCACGACTACAGCGGCGCCCAGGACGACCGCATGGCGGTGATGGCGCTGGGGCACCGCGCGCTCGACCTGGCCACCCGCTACCGCGAGTCGCTGGAGCGCGGATTCGACGCCTGGCGCAAGCCGGTGGCCCCGCCCACCGCCGACAAGTCGCTCAGCCTGATGTCGGAGGGCGAGCTCGAGATCCACCTCGCGGGGCAGCACACCACGGAGCTGCTCGACCACCAGTTCCTGCATCCGCTGGAGCAGCTGGAAGAGCGCCTGCAGGCGCTCGCCAGGGCGCTTGGCGTGGAAGGCCACCGGCCAAACCCCGTGCGCCCCGAGGCCGCGGTGGCGGCGTTCGTCGAACTCTTCGGCGCCGAGGACCTGACCCGTGGCCTGCGGCCGCTGGTGTTCAACCAGTTCGACA
The DNA here is from genome assembly GCF_014652935.1 of Luteimonas padinae. GTDB lineage: Bacteria > Pseudomonadota > Gammaproteobacteria > Xanthomonadales > Xanthomonadaceae > Luteimonas > Luteimonas padinae. The sequence goes on from NZ_BMZT01000011.1 coordinate 83,580, forward strand.
AGCGCCTGCCGGAGGTGCTGGGCGACCTCTACGAAAAGCTCAACGAGATGCTGGAGGGCGCGGGCTTCGGGTTCCAGTCCGGGGGCGGCGCCCGTGGCGGTCGTGCGCGTGGAGGCGCGGGTGCCAGCGGCGGCGGTGGTGGCGGTGGCGGTGGTTCCGTCGGGGCGGGCGGGTCCGCCGGCCAGGTCGAGGCCGGCGACGCGTGGATTCCGGATGGCGGCGTGGTCGAGCATTCCGGTGCCGGTGCCGGTGCTGGTGCTGGTGCTGGTGCCAGCGACATTGCACACAGCGCTCCGGGCCCGGCCCCTGGCGGTGGTGGTGGCACCCGGGTTGGCGGGATCGGCGGCGTGCCCATGGGCTACGGCATCGGCGCGCCGATCGCGGCCAGCCCGATGCAGGCCGCGGCCGCCGAAGGTCGCCCGCCGCGCTATCGCGACGTGGTCCGCGAGCAGCTGGCGCACTGGCGTGCGGCCGGCGAAAGCGCGGACGCCGGTGATGCCGGGCAGGCGCTGCAAGAGGATTTCGCGCCTGCGTCGGACGTCAATGTCCTGCGCACCGAAGACCTGCTCAACGTCGCCCAGATCCTGCAGGGCGACGACAGCGCGCCCTACGCCCGTGCGCTTGCCGCCGCCGATGCGCGCGAACTCGGCCGGGTCATCCGCGAGGCGATCCGCGGCGGCGTGCGCCAGCTCGGCCTGGACGCCGATGCGACGCACTTCAGCACCGACGAGGAAGACGCGATCGACCTCGTCGGCATGCTCTTCAGCTCGATCAGCGACGCCAACGACCTCGAAGAGCGCGCGCGCGACTTCTTCGGCCGGCTCGTCGTGCCCTACCTGAAGGTGGCGCTGACCGACGACTCGATGTTCAACCGCCGCAGCCACCCGGCGCGGCGCCTGCTCGACGTGCTGACCGAAGCCTGCGACGGCAATGCCGGGGAAACCCCGCATGACCGCGAGACCCTCGACCGCGCCGAGCGCGCGGTCGACCGCGTGGTCGAGGAATACGACGACGACCAGGCCATCTTCGAACTTGCCGCCGCCGAGCTGCGCGACCAGCTGGAGCAGCAGCGCCGGCGCAGCGAGCTGGCCGAAAAGCGCGCCGCCGAGGCCATCCACGGCCGCGAGCGCCTGCAGCAGGCGCGCGCGCATGCCGCCGAACTGGTCGCCTCGCGGCTGTCGGAGCGGATGCTGACCGCGCCGGTGGCGCAGTTCCTCGACCGCCACTGGCGCCACCACCTGACCCAGGCCTGGCTGCGCGACGGCGCCGGCAGCAGCCGCCACCACGAGGCCATCGCGCTGGGCGACGCCATGGTCCAGGTCGACGTCGACGCCGCCCACGCCCGCGGCCGGGTGGTCGCCGAACAGCTGCTGGCGCTGCAGGTGCCGCTGGGCGAGTGCTATTCCAGCTGCGGCATGGACGCGACCGCGGCACGCGACGCCATGGCGCGGATCATCTCGGCGCTCGGCCTTCCGGACGCGCCGCGGCGCGTGCACCGGCCGGAGTCCGACCACGACGAGGGCGATACCGTGGCGGGCGAGGGCGCGCTGGCCGGGCTGCAGATCGCCGGCGGCACCGACTCCCTCGATTTCGATCCGGAGGTCGCCGCGCGTATGCGCCGGCTGCGGGTCGGCCAGGGCCTGCGCCTGGTGGACGGGGATGGGCACGAGACCGCGGCGCGCATCGCGTGGGTCAGTCCGCTGACCGGACGCTTCCTGGTGGTGAACCGCCGCGGCATGCGCCGCATGGTGGTCTCGCCGGAAGAGTTGGCGGCCCTTGTCACGGCGGGCCGGGTGGCGGTGCGCTCGACCGATGCGCCTTTCGACGAGGCCATGCGCCAGGTCTGGCAGCAGCTGAACGCGCAGGCTTCGCCGAAGCCAGGCGGGCGCAAGGTCGCGAACGGGTGAGCACGCCGGCTGTACCGGCGCCCGGCGGACCGCGCGCCGTGCCGCGCAAGGCGGCGTTGAGCTATCTTGGCGCCGCCCGTCCAGTCTCAGGTCTTTGCAGGAAATGCGACCGTCATCCAGTTCCGGAGCAGGTCCTGCCCGGACATCGTCCGTGCCGGAGCCGGCGCGGCAGCTCGAGGCCCTCCACCAGGGGTTCCGGTCCCGGCTCCAGCCGCTGCTGGCAGTGACGAGGGAGGCCGCCGAAGCCGAGCTGCGGCGCCTGGCGGCGGGCACGGCCGATGACGAACTCGCGGAGGCGCTGGCCAATGCCGTCGTGCTGCAGCACGACGCCAGCCGCCACCAGCGCAGCTGGGAGCAGCATCTGGCGGCCGGCTTCGCCGGTTGGCCCGCGCCGCCCGATGCCGCGGCGCTCGCCCGCGACCTCACCCTGGTGTCGGACGGCGAGCTGCACGCGCAGCTGATCGGGCAGCCGGCGATCGAGGCGCTGGAGCGCCGTTTCGCCGACGTGCTGGGCATCATCGACGGCCGCCTCTGGTCGATGGCCGCCGCGCTGGGCGGACACGTGCGACCGGCCAACCCGTTCGCGCCGCGGGCGATCATCGGCGCCTTCCTCGACACGTTCAGCGCCACCGAGTGCGACCGGATCCTGCGCGCCGCGCTGCTGCGCCACTACGAACGAATGTGCGGCCCGTGCCTGCTCGAGGCCTACGCGTGGCTCAACACCGCGCTCGCCGAAGGCGGTCATGCGCTGGATGGCGTCAGCGGGGGCGTCGCGCTGGTCTCGCAGCCGGTGGCGGGCAAGGGCGGACAGGCGGCCTGGGCCGGCCACGATGCGCTGGAGCCGCGGAGTTCGTCCTGGCGCGCCGCCACCGGCCTGGCGGTGGCCGTGGACCCCGGCTCCGGACGCCGGGGGATCCTGCGCGAACGCCTGCGCGGCCAGCGTGGGGCGAGGGACGACGACACGAACGCCCGCGATTTCAGCGAGCAGGAGTTCTCTTCGGTGCTGTCGCTGCTGCAGGGCAACGAGACCCCGGCGCAGCCCGTCCACGTGGCCGGACCGGTGGGCCGCGCACCTGGCGGAATCGCTGCGGGCCGGTGCGCAGGGCCTGGGGCTGCCACCCGAGCTGGCGACGCCGTCCCCGGGGCAACGGGGCGCGATCGATGCGGTCGGCGCGCTGTTCGATGGGCTGCGCGCCGGGGCCGCACTGTCGCCCGGGGCGGACGCGCGGCTGGCGCGGCTCGCATGGCCCTGGCTGCGACTGGGGCTCGCCGACCAGTCACTGTTCGAAGACCCCGCGCACCCCGCGATGCGGCTGCTGTCGGGGCTGCTGGAGTGCTGGGACGCCAATCCCGCCCGCAGCGACGAAGAGGCCGAGCTGCATGCGCTGGCAGATCGGCTTGCCGACCGCCTGGCCAACGATTACCACGGCGAGCCGGCGGTCTTCGTCGCGGCGCTGGACGAGCTCGAAGCCGGGCGCACCCCGCTGCAGCGACGGGCCGCGATCAGCGAGCGCCGCGCCTGGCAGGCCATCCTGGGCGGCGAGCGCCTGCAGCACGCGCGTCGCGACGCCGATGCGCAGCTGGCCGCGCGGCTGCAGGGCAGGCGCCTGCTGGCCGAGGTGGCGGACTTCCTGTCGGGGCCGTGGCGGCAGTCGCTGGCCATGGCCTGGCTTCGCGACGGTGCGGGGTCCGCGCGCCATCGCGAGGCGCTGGCGGTCGGCGACGATCTCCTTGGCGTCGATGCCGCCGCCGCGGCGGCGCAGGGCCGGGAGGTCGCCGACCGCCTGATCGCGCTGGGGCCGCAGCTGCGCGCGAGCCTGCTGGCCGGTGGCATCGTGGACGCGGCGGCCGAGGAGCGGCTGGCCCGGCTGGTGGCGGCCCTGGCGCAGCCCGACGCGACGCGTTGCCCCGCGGACTTCGTCCCGCTCGCGGATGCCGGGGATGCCGGGGATGCCGGCGGGCCCGGTGGGGACGACGTCGACGCTCCGGTTGCGGTTGGGCAGGTCCTCGTCGAGCGTGGGCAGGGCGGCGGATCGCCTACGTGGCTGCGCCTGGCCTGGAGCAGTCCGGTCAGCGGATGCCACCTGCTGGTGAGCCGGCAGGGCGCGCGCCACGCCTTGCTTGCACCCGGCGAGTTGGCCGCCGCGCTGGCCCGCGGCGACCTGGTCGCGCGGCCCGGCGAAGGCGCGGTGGAGGCCGTGCTGCAGCGGCTTGCCGGTGCCCCCGGCGGCTGAGCCGCGCGGCGTCGCGCGGAGCGGCGGACATCGCTAGGATGGACGAAGGCATCGCCGGGAGCGGGGAATGGCAGTGAGGATCGGCATCGCGCGTGAGACCGCGCCGGGTGAGCGTCGCGTCGCGATCACCCCGGAAACCTGCAGGAAGCTCGTCGCCCTCGGGGCGGCGATCACCGTCGAACGCGGCCTCGGCCGGCACGCCCACTTCGCTGACGATGCCTATGCGGCCGCAGGCGCCGTGCTGGCCGACGATGCGGCCGCCGCGCTGGCCGGGGCCGACCTGGTGCTCTGTGTGCAGGCGCCGTCCCCGGCGCTGCTGGCAACGCTGCGGGAGGGCGCGGCGATCATCGGCCATCTGCAGCCGGAAGCGGATCCGGCGCGCGCGGAGGCGATCCGTACAGGCGGCCTCGTCGCGTTCCCGCTCGAACGCCTGCCGCGCACCACGCGCGCCCAGGCCATGGACATCCTCAGCTCGCAGGCCGGCATGGCCGGCTACAAGGCGGTGCTGATCGCGGCGCAGCTGGCGCCGCGCTTCTTCCCCATGCTGACCACCGCGGCGGGCACGATCCGTCCGTCGAAGGTGCTGGTGATCGGCGCCGGCGTGGCCGGACTGCAGGCGGTCGCGACCGCGCGCAGGCTCGGTGCCCAGGTCGAGTGCTTCGACGTGCGTCCCGAGACCCGCGAGCAGATCGAATCGCTCGGCGGCCGCTTCCTGGACCTGGGCGTCAGCGCGGTCGGCGAAGGCGGCTACGCGCGCGCGCTGACCGACGAGGAGCGCGCCGAGCAGCAGAAGCGCCTGGGCGAGCACCTGCGGGGCATCGACACCATCGTCTGCACGGCGGCGGTGCCGGGACGGCCGGCACCGAAGATCATCACGGCGGGCATGGTCGGCGGCATGGCGGCCGGCAGCGTCATCGTCGATCTGGCTGCCGAGACCGGCGGCAACTGCGAGCTGACCAGGCCGGGCGAGACCATCGACGCCGGCGGGGTCACCGTCGCCGGTCCGCTCGATCTGGCCAGCAGCGGCGCGGTGCATGCCAGCGAGATGTTCGCGCGCAACGTGTTCAATTTCGCCAGCCTGCTGGTGTCCGACGGCGCGCTGGTGCTGGACTGGGACGACGAGCTGGTGGCGAAGACCGCCTGGCCGCCGCGCGAGGGCTGAGACGCCGTCCAGCCGTCCGTCGCGTGACGGGCGGACAGGGCGCGGCGCAGGCGGCCGGCCGGGTCAGCGGCCGCGGGGCGGCGCCGGCGGCCCGGACGCTTCGGGCGGAGCCGGATGGGCCTCGACCCAGGCGCGGCGCTGCTCCCGTGTCATTGCGCCCCACTCCTTGCGCAGGGCATCGCGCTCGGCTTCGGGCAGGGTCCGCATGTGCGCGTAGAGCGCGCGCAGGGCCTCGCGCTTGTCCGGGTCCATCTGCCGCCAGCGTTCGGCGCCGCGGCGCGCGCGCTCGCGCTGTTCGGGCGCCATCTGCTGCCAGCGTTCGGCGTGTTCGAGCATGTGCGCGCGCTTGCCGGGGTGGTCGTCCCAGCGCTGGCGCAGGGGCGCGATCAGCGCCTCGCGCTGTGCCGCGCTGAGCTGGTCCCAGGCCGGCAGGGCGGCGTCCCCGCGCTCCTGGGCTGCGGCGGGCAGCGCGATGGTGGCAAGCGCCAGCATCAGCGCGGCGGTGGCGGATCGGATGCGGATGTTCGGCATGGTGCTCACTCCATGGCCAGGATCAGGCTGTCCTGCGAGGCCAGCCACAGGTACAGGTCGGGGTCTTCGTCCAGCGCGGCCAGGCCGTCGTCCCAGGCCGCGGCGTCCGCCGCTGCGCTGGCCGCGGCCAGTGACGGCGGGGAATCGCCGGCCGGCACGCTGTCCAGGCCGGGCTGGCGCAGGCCGATGCCCAGGGCGAAGACCGCGGCCAGGCCCGCCGCCAGCCACCAGCCGCCGGCGCGCCCGGCGCTGCGCGCCGGCGTGGCCGCGGGGGCGGCGTTGGCGCGGCGCACGCGCAGCTCGTACAGCGTGCGCGCCGGCACCTGCTCCACCGCCTGCGCATGCAGGGCACGGATCCTGCGGTCGAAGTCGTCGTGCATGTCGTTCATCGGAAATCCTCCAGCTGCTTCTGCAGCGCGTCGCGCGCACGCGACAGGTGTGTCTTGACCGAACCCTCGCTGCAGCCCATGACGCGCGCGGTGGTCGCCACGTCGAGCTCCTCCAGCACGCGCAGGGTGAAGGCTTCGCGCTGGCGCCGCGGCAGCCCGCGCAGCGCCGCCACCAGTCCGCCCCAGGCCTCGCGGCCGTCGTGGGCGCGGGACGGGTCGGGTTCGTCCCCGGCCCATTCCACGCCGGCTTCCTGACGCTCGTCCGCGGACGTCATCCAGCCCAGGCGAAGGGTGCGCCGGCGCTGCGCATCGACGATGCGGCTGCGCAGGATGGTCCAGAACAGCGGTGTCCATTCCTCCGCCGGCCGGTCGCGGTAGCCCAGCATCTTCACCATCGCGTCCTGCACCGCGTCCAGCGCGTCCTCGCGGTGGCGCAGCCCGGCCTCGGCGAAGCGGAAGGCGCGCGCGGCGATGCCGTCGAGGAAGGCGTCCAGCGTCGTGGCGCCGGTGGCTCCGGTCGGGGAGGCGGTGGACGGGGCGGCGGCGTCGGCTGGCATCGCATCCAGCATAGCCACCCCCGTGCCACCGCGATGTGGCTGCAGGCTGCCGTCCATCCGCACGCATCCAGTGGGGTCTGGAGGGACAACGCATGCGGGCGCCGGCGGTTGACAGCGGCAGTGGCGATGCCGGCCCGGACGGTTATGATCAGGCCGGGCAGCCCGGGGAGAGCGCGTGTGGCCGATGGATTCGTTGCGCTGTACATCTTCATGCTGGCGGCGATCGCCGGCCACGTGATCATCTCGCGGGTGCCGGTGATCCTGCACACGCCGCTGATGTCGGGCTCCAACTTCATCCACGGCATCGTGCTGATCGGCGCGATGGTGGTGCTGGGGCACGCCGACACCACGCTGGAGAAGGCGATCGGCTTCGTGGCCGTGCTGATGGGCGCGGGCAACGCCGCCGGCGGCTACGTGGTCACCGAGCGCATGCTGGAGATGTTCAAGCCCAGCGACAGGGCGAAGGCCGGCAAGGAGGGCGGCGCATGAGCGGCGAGGCCATCCTGCTGCTGGTGATCAAGTCCAGCTACCTGGTCGCCGCCACCCTGTTCCTGCTCGGCCTGCAGCGCATGGCGTCGCCGCGCACGGCGCGCAGCGGCATCCAGTGGGCCGGCGTCGGCATGGTGCTGGCCACGCTGGTCACCTTCTTCATCCCGGGCCTGCAGAACATCGCGCTGATGCTGGTCGCGGTCGCGCTGGGTACGGTGCTGGCCTGGGTCTCGGGCAAGAAGGTCGCGATCACCGACATGCCGCAGATGGTGGCCCTGTACAACGGCCTGGGCGGCGGCTCCGCGGCGGCGATCGGTGCGGTCGAGCTGCTGCGCTGGACCTCGGCCGGGCAGGCGCCCGGGATGGTCGTGCCGGTGCTGGCGCTGCTGGGCGCGCTGATCGGCTCGGTGGCGCTGTCGGGCTCGATCATCGCCTGGGCCAAGCTCGACGGGCGCATGGACAAGCGCTACAGCTTCCCGGGCATGCAGCTGTTCAACGCCGCCGTGTTCCTGGCCGCGCTGGTGCTGGGCGGGCTGCTGCTGCGCTCGCTGGGCGTGCCACTGGTGGTGGCTTTCTTCGTGGCCGCGCTGGCGCTGGGAGTGCTGATGACGCTGCCGATCGGCGGCGCCGACATGCCGGTGGTGATCTCGCTGTACAACGCGCTCACCGGCCTGGCGGTGGCCTTCGAGGGCTATGTGCTGGGCAACGAGGCCCTGATCATCGCCGGCACCATGGTCGGCGCGGCCGGCATGCTGCTGACGCGGCTGATGGCCAAGGCCATGAACCGCTCGATCGGCAGCGTGCTGTTTTCCAGCTTCGGCGCCACCGGCGAGGCCGCCGAGATCACCGGCAGCCAGAAGCCGATCGACGCCGCCGACGTGGCCGCGATGATGGCCTACGCCGAGCGCGTGGTGATCGTGCCCGGGTACGGCATGGCCGTGGCGCAGGCGCAGCACAAGATCTGGGAGCTGAGCCAGCGCCTGATCGAGCGCGGGGTGAAGGTCCGCTTCGCGATCCATCCGGTCGCGGGCCGCATGCCGGGCCACATGAACGTGCTGCTGGCCGAGGCCGGCGTGCCCTACGATCTGATCGTCGACATGGACGACATCAATCCCGAGTTCCGCAACACCGACGTCAGCCTGGTGATCGGCGCCAACGACGTGGTCAACCCGGTCGCCAAGACCGACCCGGCCAGCCCGATCTATGGGATGCCGATCCTCGACGTGGTGGAGTCGAAGAACACCATCGTGATCAAGCGCGGCAAGGGCCGCGGCTTCGCCGGCATCGAGAACGCGCTCTTCTATGCCGACAACACGCGGATGCTCTACGGCGACGGCGCCGAGGTGGCGAACGCGCTGGTGGGCGAGCTCAAGGCGCTCGACGGCGTGCACTAGCATCGGGGGCACCAGGCGCCGTGGCCCGCGGGAGCGGCTGCTGCCGCCGCAAGAACGGGATCCGTGCAGGAGCGGTCGCGGCCGTGGCCACTCCTGCAGCGCGAGGGTGGCGCGTCCTCAGCGGCCCCAGGCCGCGGCCACCACCAGGCCGGCCGCCAGCCACGCCAGGTCCACGGCATCGTTGGCCATGCGCAGCAGCAGCCAGCCGTGCTCCGGACCCAGTCGGATCATCGAATTCCAGGGCGCCAGCCCCAGCATGCGCCCGACCTGGTCGGCGGCGATCCCCCAGTTGGCGAGCGCGATCGCCAGCAGCGTCGCCAGCACCGCCCAGCCGGCGCGCGCCGTCCCGGGCCGGTAGCCGCCCATGCGCAGCAGCAGCAGCGAGTCGATGGCGGCGACCACCGCCATCCAGCTCGCCTGCCGGCCGGTGGCCTGGGCGACCAGCACCCAGGCGGCCGCGATGCCGATGCTGCCGGCCAGCGCCAGTGCCAGCGCCGTCATGGGCCGGGATCGGATGGGGGGCATGGAACGCAGCACCGTTCGGGGCGGTACAGGATAGCGTCCCGCCGGACGTTAGAATGAGCGACCTGTCCGACGGCTTCGAATCCGCATGTACTCCCGCAACAGCGAACCCGTGCGCCTGGAGCGCGACTGCGCCGCCGTGCTTGTCCCGCAGGGCGACGAGGTCACGCTGCCCGCGGGCAGCGTCGGCTACATCACCCAGGCGCTGGGCGGCAGCTTCACGGTCTTCGTCGAGGGCAACCTCTTCCGCATCGCCGGCAACGACGCCGATGCGATCGGCAAGGAGCCGCCGGAGCCGCTGGAGCTGGAGGAGGGGGCCGACGACGCGGCGGTGGAGCGCCTGGTGTGGAGCCAGATGCGCACCTGCTTCGACCCCGAGATCCCGATCAACATCGTCGATCTCGGCCTGGTGTACGAGGCCAACGTGCTGCATCGCGAGGATGGCCAGCGCCTGGTCGAGGTGCGGATGACGCTGACCGCGCCTGGCTGCGGCATGGGCGAGATCCTGGTCGACGACGTGCGCACCAAGCTGGAGATGATCCCGACGGTGGCCGAGGCCGACGTCGAGCTGGTGTTCGATCCGCCGTGGACCCGCAACATGATGTCCGAGGCCGCGCGCCTGGAAACCGGGATGTTCTGAACGGGGCGGGCGCAAGGCCCATTGCGCCTGTCTTGCGGCATCAATGTCCTGAATCGTGACCAGCGGCACGCAAAGTGGCGCTGGATGAGACGCGTTCCCGCTTGTGGCCGGCAAAGGTGTCGCTTAGCGTCACTTTGCGGACGAAATGTGTCAGTCCGCCGTTTCCGGCGGCTGCCACGAACGGGGAGGGGTTTCCCGGAGCGGCACCGCCGGCCCGCCGCCCCCGCGGCACTCCTCCGTTCCGGGAACATCATCCATGACCGACGCAATGCTCCGCCGCGCGCGCATCCACGCCCTCGCGCTGGCCACCACCGCGGCCCTGTCGTCCCTGGCCATCGCCCCCGCCCTGGCCGCCGAGCGCCTCGACCTCAGCGGCCTGCAGTCCGCTGACCAGCACGATCGATTCATCGTCAAGTACGTCGACGGCAGTCCCGAACAGGCGGGCGCCAAGGCGCGCGATGCCGCCCTGCGGGCCGCCGCGGGCGCGGTACCCGCTGCCGGGCGGCGCGCGCCGCTGGCCCTGCGCCACGAGCGCCGCATGGCCGTCGGCGCCGAAGTCGTCACCACCAGCCGCAAGCTCGACCGCGTCGAGGCCGAGAGCCTGATGCGCCAGATCGCGGCCAACCCGAACGTGGAGTACGTCGAGGTCGACAAGCTCAACACGCTGGTCATGACCCCGAACGACACCATGTTCTCGCAGCAGTGGGGCTATGGCACCGGCCCCGGCGGCATCCGCGCCACCCAGGCCTGGGACACCACCAGCGGCGCCGGCACCGTGGTCGCGGTGCTCGACACCGGCATCGCCAGCCACAGCGACCTCAACGCCAACGTGCTGCCCGGCTACGACTTCATTTCCGATACCTCGGTGGCCGGCGACGGCAACGGCCGCGACAGCGACGCCAGCGATCCCGGCGACTACTCCGGCGGCTATGCGTCCAGCTGGCACGGCACCCATGTCGCCGGCACGGTGGCCGCGGTGACCAACAACGGCAAGGGCGTGGCCGGCACCGCCTACGGCGCCAAGGTGGTGCCGGTGCGCGTGCTCGGCCGCGGCGGCGGCTACGACTCCGACATCGCCGACGCGGTGATCTGGGCCTCGGGCGGCTCGGTCAGCGGCGTGCCGGCCAATGCCAACCCGGCCGAGGCGATCAACCTCAGCCTGGGCGGCTCCGGCAGCTGCGGCAGCGCCATGCAGAGCGCGATCAACGGCGCGGTCGGCCGCGGTTCCACGATCGTGATCGCCGCCGGCAACAGCAATGCCAACACCTCCGGCTTCTCGCCCGCGAACTGCAGCAACGTCATCGCCGTGGGCTCGATCACCAGCACCGGCGCGCGCTCGAGCTTCTCCAACTATGGCGCGATCGTCGATATCGCCGCGCCCGGCTCGAACATCCAGTCCACGCTCAACAGCGGCAGCCAGGGCCCCGGCGCCGAAAGCTACGCCAGCTACAGCGGCACCTCGATGGCAGCGCCGCACGTGGCCGGCGTGGTCGCGCTGATCCAGTCGGTGTCGAACCCGGCAAAGACGCCGGCCCAGGTCGAGGCGCTGATCAAGAGCACGGCACGGGCCTTCCCGTCCACGCCCTCGCAGCCGATCGGCGCCGGCATCATCGATGCGAAGGCCGCCGTGGACGCGGCCTCGGGCGGCGGTGGCGGAGATCCGGACCCGGGTCCGGGCGACGGCGTGCTCCAGAACGGGACGCCGGTGGCCGTGTCCGGTGCTTCGGGCAGCACGCAGTACTGGACGGTCACCGTGCCAGCGGGCGCCACCGGGCTCAACATCGCCACCGCAGGCGGCACCGGCGACCTGGACCTGTACGTGCGCTTCGGCTCGCAGCCGACCACGTCCACCTACGATTGCCGGCCGTACCGTTCGGGCAATGCCGAGACCTGCAGCTTCGCCACGCCGCAGGCCGGCACCTACCACGTGATGCTGCGCGGCTATTCGGCGTACTCGGGCGCCACCCTGACCGCCAGCTACAGCACCGGTGGCGGCGGTGGCGGCAACACGCTGCAGAACGGCGTGCCGGTGACCGGCCTGTCGGGCGCGGCGTCGAGCGAGCGCCGCTACACCATCCAGGTGCCGGCGGGCCGCAGCCAGCTGCGCGTGCAGATGTCGGGCGGCACCGGCGACGCGGACCTTTATGTGCGACAGGGATCCGCCCCGACCACCACCAGCTACACCTGCCGGCCGTACCGTGCGGGCAACGCCGAGACCTGCACCATCAACAGCCCGGCCGCCGGAACCTGGCACGTCATGGTGCGCGGCTACAGCGCGTACTCGGGCGTGAGCCTGGTCGGCAGCTACTGACCGCGGGCGAGTGACGGGCGGCGGACGGGGCGATCCCGTCCGCCGCCTTGTTGTTTCCGGGGGCACGTCCGCCCCTGAGGCATGCAATCATCGACGCCGGGGCATCGACCGGGAGAAGACATGCGGATCCACCTGATGGCACTGCGGCTGGCAGCCGCCTGCGCGCTGCTGGCGACCGGCGCTGCCACCGCCCACGATAACGACGCGACCGCGTCCGATCCGATGGCCGAAGTCCACGTGGTTGCCGAACGCGGCACCTTTGAAGCCGCCCTGCGTGATTTCAGCGGCCGCGCGCTGCCCCGTCGCGACGCGGAGGGCAGAGCGCTGGTCCTGGCCACCCTGCGCGAACACCAGCTCGAGGACCTGAGCCGCCACGTGCACGAGGTCGAGCGCCGCTGCGGCGGCTATTTCGCTTTCGCCAGCCGTGCCGAGGCCGAGGCCTTCATCGCCTCCGATGCCGGCGTGCGCGGCCTGCGCGCGCCGCTGCCGGCCTATGCCGTCACCCACCAGGACATGGTGACGCCCTGGCTGGCGCAGGTGTCCGAGCCCGGGATACGGGCCACCATCACCCATCTCTCCACCGCCTGGCCGAACCGTTACTACGGCAGCAGCCATGGCCACGCGGCGCCGCTGTGGATCCGCGACCACTGGCTGTCGCTGGCTGCGGGCCGCGGCGACGTCAGTGCGGAACTGTTCATCGACTGCAGCAATTGTGGCGGCCAGCCCTCGGTGATCCTCACCATCCAGGGCACCGACCTCGCCGACGAGATCGTGGTGCTGGGCGGGCACCTGGACTCGATCTCGAACTCCGGCTGGGGCGAGAACATGGATGCCCCGGGCGCGGACGACGATGCGTCCGGCATCGCCACGCTCACCGAAGTGCTGCGCATCGCCATGGCCGAGGGCTACCGCCCGCGGCGCACGGTGATGTTCATGGGCTATGCGGCCGAGGAGGTCGGTCTGCGCGGCTCGCGCGCCATCGCGCAGCGCTTCGCCGGCGAGGGGCGCAACGTCGTGGGCGTGCTGCAGATGGACATGACCAACTACCGCTCGCCCGGTTCGACCACCGACATCCGGGTGATGACCGACAATTCGCACCCGCAGCTGGTGCAGTTCCTGCGCGACCTGTTCGACGCCTACCTGGCCCCGCTGGGCTACACCCGCGGCGAATCGTCCTGCGGCTACGCCTGCTCCGACCACGCATCGTGGACGCAGGCGGGTTTTCCGGCGGCGATGTACGACGAAGGCCCGTTCTTCCCGCTGCTGCACACGCCCCACGACACCCTGGAGCAGGTCGGCGGGACCGCCCAGCACGCCACCATCATCGCTCGCCTTGGCCTGGCGTTCATGGGCGAGCTGGGCCAGCGCGCCAGGACCCGGCTGCGGGCGCCCGCCGTGCCGCCGCCCTCGGGCCAGCCGCCGCGCATGCGCCAGCCGTCAAGGCCGCCGCGGCCCTGAGCGGCCGGACGTCGCGCGCGCGGGTCAGGCGGCTTCGAAGCGGTTCGCGCTGACGTTCTTGCGGACCTTCAGCGGGTCCCAGATGCGCCCGTTCATGGCGATGTACACGCCCGCCGCAAGCGACTGCACCGCGCCCACCGCGGTGCCGATGTTGAACTCGGCGTCGGAGCCGCGGAATCGCGCCGGGTTGAGCGCCCCGGTAAGCACGATGGTGCGGCCGTCCAGCGATGCCAGCGCCTTCGCGGTCTCGACCATCGTGTCGGTGCCGTGCGTGACCAGGACGTGGCGCGTGGGCTGCGCGGCGATGGTGGCGCGCAGCAGCTCGCGGTCGGCGTCGTCGATGTGCAGCGAGTCCTTGCGGATGATCGGGATCACGCGGAAGCGGAACGCCACGCCGAGCTCCTCGAGGATCCGGCCGATCTGCGGCTCGCCCACCTGGAAGTCCGACTTGTCGTCGAAATAGACCTTGTCGATCGTGCCGCCGGTGGTGACGATCAGCAGTTCTTCCATCGCGTGTTCCTCGATTGCGCCAGCCGGGGCCCGCGTCGCGCGGGCCGGGTGCGCATTCTAGTCCTTCGCGGTGCCGCGCCTGTCCCGGCGCCCGCCGAAGCGCGCCTGCAGGGCCGGCCAGCTCGTGGCCGCGACGATGCCCAGCGCCAGCAGCACCTCGCCCAGCGCATAGGCGCGGCCGTCCGCGCGCGACCAGGCCAGCATCACGCCGTGGCAGAACCACCCCAGCGCCAGCACGCTCGACCAGAAGGGGGCGGTGCGGCGCCGGGCCAGCACGCCGATCGCCAGCAGCAGCGGCGGCAGCGAGAACACCGCCAGCGCCTGCAGGTAGCGGGCATCACCCGCGAACCAGGCCGCGAACAGCGCCGCCAGCGCCAGCAGCAGCACGGCCAGCAGCCGCCGCGACGTCGCCAGCGGCATCAGCCCAGCCTGGCCGCGAGCGCCGCGATGCGCCGGCCGAGCGCGCGGGCAAGCTTCGCCTCTTCGTCGCTCGGTGCAGGATCGTTGTCGCCGCCGGCGACGTGGCTGGCGCCGTACGGGGTGCCGCCGGTGCGCGTCGCCGACAGCCCCGGCTCGGTGAACGGGATGCCGGCGATGACGCAGCCGTGGTGCAGCAGCGGCAGCATCATCGTGAGGAGCGTCGATTCCTGGCCGCCGTGCTGGGTGGCGGTGGAGGTAAAGACCGCCGCCGGCTTGCCGACCAGCGTGCCGCTGGCCCATTCGCTGCCGAGGCCGTCGAGGAAGTGCTTCATCGGCGCGGCCATGTTGCCGAAGCGGGTCGGGCTGCCGAGCAGCAGGCCGGCGCATTCGGACAGGTCGCGGGGCTCGACGTAGGGCGCGCCTTCCTCCGGGACCGGCGGCTGCGTGGCCACGGTCACCGGCGCCACCGGCGGCACCGTGCGCAGGCGCGCGGACATGCCCTCGACTTCGCCGATGCCGCGCGCGATCTGGCGCGCCAGCGCGGCCACCGAGCCGCCGCGGCTGTAGTACAGGACCAGGATTTCGGGCATGGCGACTCCTCCGGGGGCCGGGAAGCATAGCGGCAGCGGCCGGGGCGCGCTGCGGCGGCGCCGGTGCGATCGGTTAACCTCGCCACGATGGAGCCACTGGACTCGCTCAACCACTGGGCCGACCGCCTGCGCGACCGCGCGCGCGCGATGAGCTTCGCGCGCTTCCTGTGGCGGCGCTTCCTCGACGACCGCCTGTTCGAGGCCGCCGGCGCGCTGTCGTTCACCACCACCTTCGCCCTGGTGCCGCTGTCGATGGTGGTGTTCGGCGTGCTGTCGGCGTTCCCGGTGTTCGAGGAGTGGCGCGACCTGCTCAGCGAGTTCGTGTTCGCGAACTTCGTGCCCAGCTCGGCGCAGGGCATCCGCGACTGGCTGATGTCGTTCTCCGAGAACACCGGCAAGCTGACCGCGGTCGGCGTGATCGCGCTGGTGGTGTCGGTGCTGGTGACCCTGTTCGGGATCGAGTCCGCATTCAACCGCATCTGGCGCGTGCACACCGCGCGCCCGCAGCTGTCGCGCTTCCTGGTGTACTGGACGGTGCTGACCCTGGGCGCGCTGGTGGCGGCGGCCAGCCTGTCGGTGGTCGGGCGGCTGTTCGCGCTGGAGGTGTTCCGCAGCGGTGCCGGGCAGTGGCTGCAGGCGGCGCTGCTGGGCGCGGCGCCGGTGCTGATCGAACTGCTGGCGTTCGCGATGATCTACCGCGTGGTGCCGCATCGCACGGTGCAGTGGCGGCATGCCTTCGCCGGCGCGCTGGTGGCGGTGGTGCTGCTCGAGATCGGCCGGCGGCTGATCAGCGTCTACCTCGGCAGCTTCAACGCCTACCAGAACATCTACGGCGCGGTGGCCTTCGTCCCGATCTTCCTGCTGTGGCTGTACTTCGGCTGGGTCAGCGTCCTGCTCGGCGCCTCGTTCGCGGCCTCGGTCTCGGCCTTCCGCTACCAGCCCGCGCACCTGCGCCTGCCCCAGGGCTACGAGCTCTACGCGATGCTGCGCCTGCTCGACCGCTTCCGCGAGGCGCGCGCCACCGGCCACGGCCTGCACAGCGACCGGATCCTGGATTGCGAGCCGGTCCTCACCGATGCCCTGGTACAGGAAACCCTGGGCCAGCTCGCCTCGATCAACGTGGTGCGCCGCGCCGAGTCGGGCGAATGGCTGCTCTCCCGCGACCTCGACGAACTGACCCTGGCCGAACTCTACGAAGCCGGGCAGCTGCGTATTCCGATCACCGAAGCCCGCCTGCCGGGCGCCGACGACGCCCGCGGCGCGGCGGTGATCGCCACCATCGATGCGCTGCGCCTGCCGCTGCGCGACCTCCTGCGTCGCCGCGTCGGCGACTGCCTCGCCCAGCCCCGGGAATGACCGCCATGCCGCTCCGCCACACCCTCGCCATCTGCCTGGCCCTGCTGCTGCTCGCCGGCTGCCAGCGCGACCAGGCCGACACCGCCGCCGCACCGGCCACCGGCGCCGCGGCCGGGCAGGGCCAGGACGCGGATGCGCCCGGCGATCGCGACGCCGGCGACGCGCAGCCGGCCGCTCCCGGCGAGGCGGCCGACGCTCCCGCCTCCAGCGAGGAATTCCCGGCGCTGGTCGTGACCACGCTCGACGGTGCGCGCTACGACCTGGCCGAGCGCCGCGGCCGCTGGGTCGTGGTCAACTTCTGGGCGACCTGGTGCGCGCCCTGTCTCAAGGAAATGCCCGAGCTGTCCGCGCTCGACGCCCTGCGCGAACACGTGGAGGTCATCGGCCTCGCCTACGAGGAGACCGATGCCGATACCCTGCGCGCGTTCCTGGCCAGGCACCCGGTGGTGTATCCGGTGGCCATCGTGCGCACGTACGAGCCGCCCGCCGATTTCCCGACGCCGCGGGGCCTGCCGCTGACGGTGCTGGTCGCCCCCGATGGCCGCAGGGTGAAGACCTTCCTGGGCCCGGTCACCGCGCTCGAGCTGGAGCAGGCGATCGAGGCCGCCGGCGGGCCCGCGCCGGGCGAGGGTGCCTGAGGCCGGGCGAGGCCGCCCGGGCCCGGGCTTGCGGGTGCCGCGCGCGGGCTGGCAGCGGCCTCAGTCCTCGCCGCCGTACGGTGGGATCGGCTGAAGGACGCCGTAGCGCTCCTTCGACGGCTTGCCGGGAAGCGGCGCGAAGCCGGGCTTGTTCGCCGGCACGGTCACGTCCGGAAGCCGGTCGAGCAGGTGCCGGATCAGCGCCAGCCGCCCCGACTTCTGGTGGTTGAAGTCCACCAGCGTCCACGGCGCATGATCGGTATGCGTGGCCGCGAGCATGTCCTCGCGTGCGCGGGTGTAGTCGTCGTAGCGCAGGCGGGCCTCGACGTCGATCGGTGACAGCTTCCAGGCCTTGAGCGGATCCTCCAGCCGTTCGGCGAAGCGTTCCTCCTGCTGTTCCTGGTCGCAGCACAGCCAGTACTTGAACAGCCGGATGCCGTCGTCGACCAGCAGCTTCTCGAACATCGGCGCCTGCGCCAGGAAGGCCTCGACCTGGGCGTCGGTGGCGAAGCCCATCACCTTCTCGACGCCGGCGCGGTTGTACCAGCTACGGTCGAACAGCACGATCTCGCCCGCCGTGGGCAGGTGCCGCACGTAGCGCTGGAAGTACCACTCGCCCTGCTCGCGCTCGCCCGGCTTCGGCAGCGCCACCACGCGGTACTGGCGCGTGTCCAGGTGCTCGGTGATGGCCTTGATCGCGCCGCCCTTGCCGGCGGTGTCGCGGCCTTCCATCACGATCGCGATGCGCTCGCCGCAGTGCCGCGCCCAGCGCGCCATCGCGACCAGCTCGTGCTGCATGGAGCGCAGCTCCGCGTCGTACTCCTTGCCCTTGAACGTCCTCATCGCACTTCCTCCGGATGGTCCTGCGACAGCCGCCGGCTGGCGCCCGCGGGTCACGCCTGGTGCAGCTCGATGGCCGCCGGCGGCAGCCCGTCGCGGTGGCGCGTGGCCATCGCCCGGGCCATGGTCGCGAAGTCGCGCGCGAAGCCGGCCATGTCGAACAGGCCCGAGCCTGCGCGAAGTCCGTGCAGGCGGCTGCGAAGATCGCGCAGGCGGGCCGGGTCGTTGCCCAGCGCAGTGGCCAGTGCGATGAACGCCGCGTCATCGGCCACGTTGAGCTCGCCAAGTCCCAAGTGGTGGTTGAGGCTGCCCGCCACGCGCGCGGCGAAGGTGCGGCCCGGACGCGTCAGCACCGGGCAGCCGGCCCAGAGCGCGTCGGACGCGGTGGTGTGGGCGTTGTAGGGATTGCTGTCCAGGAACAGGTCGGCGAGCTGCAGGCGCGCGAGGTAGTCCGCGTGCGGCTGCTTGGTCATGAACACCAGCCGCGCCGGGTTCACGCCCGCGGCCATGGCCGCGGCGCGCAGGCGGTCGTCGCCGCGCCCGGGGCCGGACAGCAGCCACAGCACGCTGCCCGGCACGCCGCGCAGGATGGCCATGGCGCGCGCGAAGCTGGCCGGGTTGGTCTTGTAGCTGTTGTTGAAGCAGCAGAAGACCACGCCCTCGTCCGGCAGCCCGCACGCCCGGCGCGAAGGCGGCGGCGCCGGCGCCCGCCGGGTATCCGAGGGCTGGAAGCAGCGCGGCAGGCGCGCCACGGCTTCGCTGAAGCCTGCCTCCAGCGCCGGCGGCAGCACGAATCCGTCCGCCAGCACGTAGTCGATCCACGGCGCGCCCGACGTGCCCGGATAGGCCAGCCAGTTCACCTGCACCGGCGCCGGACGCATCGCCAGCACCGCCGGCGCGCCGCCACCGCCCCAGCCGCGCAGGTCGTGGAGGATGTCGATGCCGGCGTCGCGGATACGCATCGCCACCTGCGCATGCGGCAGGGCCGCCACGTCGTGCAGTGTCGTCGCGACCTCGAGCCGCTGGCGCACCGCGCTGCCGTCGCCGGGATTGAGCGCGAACAGGTGGACCTCGAGGCCGGGCTCGGCGCGCAGCGCCTCCAGGAAGGCGACCGTGAGCAGGCCCGTGGGGTGGGCGCCGAATCCGTTGGACAGGAAGCCGAGGCGCAGCGGGCCGGTGCCGCCGGCCGCGCGTGCCGGCAGCGGCCGGACCCGGCGCGCAACTTGGGCCGCGCTCAGGCGCGCGCAGCGCAGTTGTTCGAGGGCGTCGGCGTCCTCGCTGAGGAAGGCGAACGGCTCCACGGCCGCCTCGCCGCGGGCGACGGCGCCGCGCACCTGCGCCGACAGCGCGTCCAGCCCGCGCCAGTCGCACAGCCGCCGGCGCCAGGCCAGCAGGTGGGCCGCGATCTGCGCCGCGTCGGGCGCCAGGGCATGCGCGCGGGCGTAGGCTTCGGCGGCGGCTTCGGCCTCGCCGGTGTCCTCCAGCACGTGGCCCAGCCACAGCGCGATGCCGGGATGGCCCGGCGCCGCGCGCGCGGCCTGGCGCAGGCTGTCGGCGGCGTCGCGGTGCCGGCCCTGCATCCACTGCAGCCGGCCCAGGCGGGCGAGCGCCTCGGGATGGCCGGGTGCCAGCGCCAGCGCGCGCTGCACCGCCGCCTCGCCCGCGGCCGCGTTGCCGGCGTCGAGTTCGGCGTCGGCCAGCACGATCCAGGCGATGGCGTTGCCGGGGGCCGCGGCGACCGCGCGGCGGGCCTCGTCGCGGGAGTCGCGCGCGATGCTCATGCGCGCGGCCCCGGGCTCACGCCGCCTGCTCCGACAGCCGCGCCAGCGCGTCGGCCTGGTGCTCGCGTGCGACGCGGTCCACCAGCGCGTCGAGCGCGCCGTCCATCACGTTGGGCAGGTCGTACAGGGTCAGGCCCTCGACGCGATGGTCGGTGATCCGGCCCTGCGGATAGTTGTAGGTGCGGATGCGCTGGCTGCGGTCGCCGCTTCCGACCTGCAGCTTGCGGCTGGCGGCGGTGGCGGCGGCGCGGCGCTCGGCCTCGGCGTCGGCGAGCGTGGCGCGCAGGCGCTTCATCGCCTTGTCGCGGTTGGCGTGCTGGCTGCGCTCGGTCTGCGACTCCACCACCACGCCCGAGGGCAGGTGGGTGATGCGGATCGCCGAGTCGGTCTTGTTGACGTGCTGGCCGCCGGCGCCGGACGAGCGGAAGGTGTCCACGCGCAGGTCGGCGGGGTTGATCTCGATCGGCTCGCCTTCCTCCTCGACGGGGATGATCGCGACCGTCGCGGCCGAGGTGTGGATGCGGCCCTGGGACTCGGTTTCGGGGACCCGCTGCACGCGGTGGGTGCCGGATTCGAACTTCAGCCGGGCGTACGCGCCCGCCCCCTCGATCCGGGCCACGGCCTCGCGGAAGCCGCCGTGCTCGCCGGGGTTGGCGGACTCGATTTCGACCCGCCAGCCCTGGCGCTCGGCGTAGCGCGTGTACATGCGCAGCAGGTCGCCGGCGAAGATCGCGGCCTCGTCGCCGCCGGTGCCGGCGCGGACTTCGAGCCAGATGCCGCCGTCGTCGCGTGCGTCGCGCGGGACCAGCAGGGCCATCAGGGTGTCGTCGAGTTCGGCCAGGCGCGCGTTGGCCGCCTCGGCCTCGTCCTCGGCCAGTTCGCGCAGCTCGGGATCTGCGCGCATGGCTTCGGCGGCTTCGAGATCGGCGCGCGCGCGGGCCTCGTCGGCGAGCGCGGCGGCCAGCGGTTCGAGGCCGGCGAATTCGCGCGACAGGGCGCGGAACTTCGCCTGGTCGGCGGCGATCGAGGGCTCGGCGAGCAGGCGCTCGAGCTCGTCGCGGCGTTCGGCCAGGGCTTCGAGCTTACGGCGCAGCGTCGGCAGCATCGCGTCGGTCGTCGGAGGCGTCGTCGTCGGGAGGCAGCATCCGCGAGACCGCGTCGAGCATGGCGTCGTCGCCGCTGGCCGCGGCGTCGCGCAGCGCCGCGGTGGGCGGGTGCAGCAGACGGTTGGTGAGCGTGTGCGCCAGGTATTCCAGTGCGGCCTCGGGCGAGCCACCCGCGGCCAGCTGCTGCCGGGCGCGTTCCAGCACGTCGGCCTTCACCGCTTCGCCGTGGGCGCGCAGGCGCCTGATCGGGCCGCTGCGGGCGCCGGTGGCCTGCAGCCGCGCGTACTGTGCCACCTGCAGGTCGATGATCGATTCGGCGGCGTCGGCGGCTTCGCGGCGGTTGCGGCGGTTGTCCTCGACCGCGCGTTCCAGGTCGTCCACCGAGTACAGGTAGGCATCCCGCAGCCCGCCGACCTCGGGTTCGATGTCGCGCGGCACGGCCAGGTCGAGCAGCAGCATCGGGCGGTGGCGGCGCGCGGCCAGCGCCGTTTCGACGTCGGCGCGGCGGATCACCGGCTCGCGGCTGGCGGTGGCCGACAGCACGATGTCGGCCAGGTGCAGGTGGTGCTGCAGCTCCTCCAGCGGCAGCGCGGTGCCGCCGTGGCGGTGCGCGAGCTCCTCGGCATGGCGGTAGGTCCGGTTGGCGACCATCAGCCGCTTTACCTTCGCCGCGGCGAGATGGCGGGCGGCCAGTTCGATGGTCTCGCCGGCGCCGACCAGCAGCGCGACCGAATCCTCGGGCCGCGCGAAGCTGTCCTGCGCCAGCCGCACCGCCATCGAGGCCATGGACACCGGGCTGTTGCCGATCCGGGTCTCGGTGCGCGCGCGCTTGGCGGTGACGAAGGCGTGCTGGAACAGGCGGTCGAGGTGGCCGCCCAGGGTCCCGGCGCCGCGCGCGGCCGCCCAGGCCTGCTTCACCTGGCCGAGGATCTGCGGCTCGCCCAGCACCATCGAATCCAGGCCGGTGGCGACGCGGAACAGGTGGCGGGCGGCATCGTCGCCGGCGTGCCGGTACAGGTAGGCCTGCAGCGAGCCCGCATCGCCCATCGGGTCCTCGGGGTGGGTCGCCAGCCAGTTCACCAGCGCGCGGCCTTCGTCGTCGGCGACGGCGTAGAGCTCGGTGCGGTTGCAGGTCGAGAGCAGCGCGACCTCGCGCACCCCCGGCAGGCCGCGCAGGTCGGCCAGCGCGCGCTCCAGCCGATCGTTGGCAAAGGCCACCCGTTCGCGCAGTTCGACCGGCGCGGTCTGGTGGTTGAGGCCGATGGCGACGAGGCTCATGTGTTCAGGGGCTTGCGATAAAGTGCTGGCATGACACGGTCTCATTTTACGGTGCCCGCGCCCCGCGCGTCCCGGACCCTCCCCGGCGGCCGCCCCGGCCCGGTGTTTGCCCGCGTGCAGGTGCTGGGCGCCGCGCTGTGCCTGGCGCTGCTGTCGGCACCGTCCATGGCGCGCAAGCCGCCCGCCGGGCCGCCCCTGCGCGAGGCGCTGGCCGCCGAGTTCGCGGTCTCCGCCGGGCGCCCGGACGAGGCCGTCGACTGGTATCTCGAAGCCGCGCGCGCCGCGCCCGGCGACGCCGCGCTGGCCTCGCGCGCCACCCAGTACGCGCTGATGGGCCGCGACGACGCCGCGCTGCGGGAGGCGCTGGCGCTGTGGAGCGCGCGCGCGCCGGACTCGATCGGCATGCAGGGCGCGAGGGCGACCCTGGCGCTGCGCACCGGCCGCGCCCGCGCCGCGCGGGCCGAACTGGAAAAGATGCTGCGCGAGGGCGGGGCGCGCGGCTGGCTGGCGGCCTACGCCGTGCTGGGCACCGGCAGCCGCGACCCGGAGCTGTCGGCGCGGGTGCTCGGCCAGCTGTTCGAACGCGACGCACTGCCCACCCAGCCGATGGCCCTGGCCGCGGCCGGCCAGCTGGCGCTGGGGCTGGGCGACGACGCCCTGTTCGGGCGCATCGACGAGGTCGCGCGTGAGCTGCATCCCGCCGATCCGGCCATGGGCCTGCTGCGCGTGAGCCACCTGCATCGCGCCGGCCGCAGTGCCGAGGCGCGCCAGGTGCTCGACGCCCTGGCCGCCGGCGACCCCTCGAATCCACGCATCCGCGAGCGCATCGCCCTGGGCTACGCCGAGCTGGGCGACCCGGCCGCGGGGGCCGCGCTGCTCGGGGCCGGCCCGGCACCCGGCGACGACCTCGGCCAGATCGCCCTGCGCGCGTCCCTGCTGGCCGATGCCGACGACAAGCAGGCGCTGGAGGCGCTGTACCAGGGGCTGTCGGCCGGGGCCGAAGTCCCGAATCCGGCCCGCCGCCTGCTGCTCGGCCAGGTGGCCGAGTTCCTCGAGCGTCCGGGCGAGGCGCTGGAGTGGTACCGCAGCGTGCCGGGCGGCGAGCAGCGCGACACCGCCCGCCTGCGCGAGACCAAGGTGCTGCACGACCTCGACCGCCGCGACGAGGCCTGGGCCGCCCTGCGCGCGCTGCAGCAGGACGCCGCGGCCGACGACCGCCTGCGCCGCGACGCCTATCTGATGGAATCCGAGCTGCGCCGCGCGGATGGCGACGATGCCGCCGAGCTCGATGCGCTGGCCCGCGGCCTGGCCGCCTTCCCGGACGAATCGGCGCTCCTCTACTCGCGGGCGCTGATGTGGGAGCGCCGCGACGACATTCCGCGCGCCGAGGCCGATCTGCGCCGCATCCTGGTCGCCGAGCCCGACAGCACGGCGGCGCTCAACGCGCTCGGCTACACCCTGGCCGATCGCACCGACCGCTACGAGGAGGCGCTGGAGCTGATCGAGCGTGCGCGCATCGCCGAGCCCGCCAACGCCGCGATCATTGACAGCTACGGCTGGGTGCTGCATCGCCTGGGGCGCGACGAGGAGGCGCTGGTCGAGCTCCGCCGGGCCTTCGTGCTCGAGAAGGACGCCGAGATCGCCTCGCACGTGGGCACCGTGCTCTGGCAGCTGGGGCGGCGCGACGAGGCGATGGAGTGGTTCGAGCAGGCGCGGTCGATCGATCCGGAAAACCGTTCCCTGCGCCGCGCCCTCGAGGACATCGGCGCATGAGGGCGCTGCGGATCCTGACGGCGCTGGCCTGTGCCGCCGCGCTCGCGGCCTGCGCGACCCGGCTGCCGGAGCCGGCAGCGGTGCCGGCGCTGGATGCCGCGGCCCGGGCCCGGGCCGAGGCGCTGCAGGCGGTTCGCGCCGAGGCGCTGCTGGCCGATCCGGCCTGGCAGCTGGAAGGCCGCGCGTCGATCACCCGCGCCGGCAAGGGCGGCAGCGGCCGCATCGAATGGCGACAGGACGGACCGGCCTTCGAGGTCGCGCTGGCCGCGCCGGTGACCCGGCAGAGCTGGCGGCTGGCGGTGGACGGCGGCGGCGCGCGCCTCGAGGGGCTGGAAGGCGGCACCCGCCACGGTCCCGACGGCCAGGCGCTGCTGTTCGAGGCCACCGGCCTCGAGGTGCCGGTGGAGGCGCTGGGCGCCTGGCTGCGCGGGCTGCCGGCCGACGAGGCCGTGCACGGCCCGGCGCGGCTGGAGTTCGGCGCCGACCTGCTGCCGGCGCGGCTGGAGCAGGTGGGCTGGGCGATCGACTTCCGCGCCTGGCGTCCGTCGACCGGCGGCGCGCCCGCGCTGCCGCTGCGCATCGACGCCCGCCGCGGCGATGCCGGCGTGCGCCTCGTGGTCGACGCGTGGAGCGGGGCGGAGCCGTGAGCGCGGCTGGCTGGTCGGCCTGGCCCGCGCCGGCCAAGCTCAATCTGTTCCTGCGCATCATCGGCCGCCGCGCCGACGGCTACCACGACCTGCAGACGGTGTTCCGGATGCTGGACTGGGGCGACACGGTTCACCTGCGCCCGCGGACGGACGGCCGGATCGTCCGCCACGGGCCGGATCTCGCGGCGGTGCCGGAGGCGGCCGACCTCAGCCTTCGTGCCGCGGACATGCTGCGATCGGAGTTCAATGTCGGTCATGGCGTCGATATCCGCGTCGAAAAGCGCACGCCGGCCGGTGGCGGCTTCGGCGGCGGTTCGTCCGACGCGGCCACGGTGCTCCGGGCACTGGACGCGATCTGGGGGCTGGAGGCCGGCGTGGACCGGCTGGCCGCGATCGGGGCCAGCCTGGGCGCCGACGTGCCCGTCTTCGTCCACGGCCACAACGCCTGGGCTGAAGGCGTGGGCGAACGGCTGTTCCCGGTGGATCTCGCGCCGGCCTGGTACCTGCTCGCCCACCCGGGCGTCCACGTGGCCACCGCGACCCTGTTCCAAGCCCCTGAATTGACGAGGGATGCCGCGCCCGCGACAATATCCGACTTCGCTTCGGGTGCTCCGCTCGGCAACGTGTTCGAGCCGGTGCTGCGTGGCCTGGAACCTGCCGTCGAGGCGGCCTTCCAGGCGCTTGCGCACGTCGGCACGCCACGCCTTACCGGGACGGGCAGTGGTTGCTTCGTCGAGTTCGCCGCGCGCGGGCCCGCCGAGGACGCGCTCGCCCGGCTGCCGCAAGGGCTCGGTGCCCGCGTGGTCGCCGGTGCGCCGCGCTCGCCGCTGCTGGATGCACTTGCGGCCTGGTCACCGCAGGGGCGTCGCCAAGAGGTCCAAGGCACCGGGTTTTGATCCCGGCATCCGCAGGTTCGAATCCTGCCGCCCCTGCCAGTTACATCCCTGTCCTGCAGCGTCCAGCGGAGTAGTCCCGTGAAAAAGGAAGATGGCAACCTGCTGATCTTCTCCGGCAATGCCAACCGTCCGCTTGCGCTCGAGGTCTGCCGCGAGCTCGGCGTGCGTCCCGGCAAGGCGCTGGTGTCGACGTTCTCCGACGGCGAGGTCCAGGTCGAGATCGAGGAGAACGTGCGCCGCCAGGACGTGTTCGTGGTGCAGTCCACCTGTGCCCCGACCGCCGAGCACCTGATGGAGCTGCTGGCCCTGATCGACGCGCTCAAGCGCGCCTCGGCCAGCAGCGTCACCGCGGTGGTGCCGTACTTCGGCTACGCCCGCCAGGACCGCCGCATGCGCTCCTCGCGCGTGCCGATCACCGCCAAGCTCGCCGCGCGCATGTTCACCGCCGCCGGCGCCGACGGCCTGCTGACCGTCGACCTGCACGCCGACCAGATCCAGGGCTTCTTCGACATCCCGCTGGACAACGTCTATGCCTCGCCGCTGCTGCTGGCCGACATCTGGCGCGCGCACGGCACCGACAACATGGTCGTGGTCAGCCCGGACGTGGGCGGCGTGGTCCGCGCCCGCGCGATCGCCAAGCGGCTGGACGACGCCGACCTCGCGATCATCGACAAGCGCCGCCCCAAGGCCAATGTCGCCACGGTGATGAACATCATCGGCGACGTGGCCGGCAAGACCTGCGTGCTGGTCGACGACATCGTCGACACCGCCGGCACCCTGTGCGCGGCCGCCGCGGCGCTGAAGGCGCAGGGCGCCACCAAGGTCGTCGCCTACTGCACCCACCCGGTGCTGTCGGGCGCGGCGATCGACAACGTCACCCGCTCCCAGCTCGACGAGCTGGTGGTGACTGATACCATTCCGCTTTCCGACGCGGCCCGCGCCTGCGGCCGCATCCGCCAGCTCAGCGTCGCCGAGCTGCTGGCCGAGACCATCCGCCGCATCGCCGGCGGCGAGTCGGTGAGTTCGCTGTACGTGGACTGACGACCCTCGGGCCGCGATCCGCTGTTTCCGCTTTTCCGGCTCCCCTGGTCGCGGGGGAGCCATCTTTCCGCCGCGAGGCGGGCCAACCCAGCAAGTGAGCAATCCACAATGAGCAATCACAAGATCACGGCCGCCGGCCGCAAGGACGAGGGGAAGGGTGCGAGCCGCCGCCTGCGTCATGCGGGCAAGGTCCCGGCCATCGTCTACGGCGGCGACGCCGCCCCGCAGAGCATCCAGCTCGACCAGGAGAAGACCTGGGTCGCCAGCCAGCACGAGTGGTTCTACTCGTCGATCATCGACCTCGAGGTCGACGGCAAGGTCGAGACCGTGCTCCTGCGCGACATGCAGCGTCACCCGTACAAGCAGGTCATCATGCACCTGGACTTCCAGCGCGTCAGCGCCAAGGAAGCCATCCGCGTGCACGTGCCGCTGCGCCTGGTGAACGCCGAAGGCTCGCCGGCCGGCAAGACCGCGGGCGTGGTCCTGACCCAGGAGCTGAACGACGTCGAGATCGTCTGCCTGCCGGGCGACCTGCCCGAGTCGATCGAGGTCGACCTGTCGGCGATGGAGGTCGGTGCCACCGTGCACCTGTCCGAGGTCGCGCTGCCCAAGGGCGTCGAGCTGGCCGTCAAGCTGGACGAGGGGCACAACCCCGCCGTCGCCGTGGCCCGCCACGCGCGCGTGGAGGCCGAGCCCGAGGTCGAGGCCGACGAGGCTGGCGACGTCCCGGCCGCGAAGCAGGACGACGCCGAGGAGAAGTAAGGCGCCCTGCGCCGGCGCTTCCGCAGTGGAGCGCCGGCCTGCGCCGATGCGATGGACGGCATCCGCCTCATCGTCGGGCTGGGCAATCCCGGCCCGGAACACGCGCGGACCCGGCACAACGCCGGGTTCCGCTTTGTCGACGCCCTGGCCGAACGCGAAGGCGAGCGCTTCAAGGTCGACGGCAAGCTGTTCGGGGAGACCGCGAGGGTGCGGGTGGCCGGCCACGAGGCCTGGCTGCTGAAGCCGGCCACCTTCATGAACCTCAGCGGCAAGTCGGTGGCCGCCGCGCTGCGCTTCTGGAAGATCGAGCCGGAGCAGGCGCTGCTGGTCCACGACGAGCTTGATCTTCCTCCGGGCGTCGCCCGGCTCAAGTTCGACGGCGGCCACGGCGGCCAGAACGGGCTGCGCGACACCATGCGCCTGCTCGGCCACGGCCGCTTCCACCGCCTGCGCATCGGCATCGGCCACCCCGGGCACAAGGACCGGGTCACCGGCTGGGTGCTGGGGCGGGCGTCGCCGGACGACGACATTCTCATCGGCCGCGCCATCGACGACGCGCTCGACGTGCTGCCGCTGGCCATGGAGGGCAACTTCATGGACGCGATGACGCGGCTGCACACCAACAGGACCTGACACACCATGGGCATCACCTGCGGCATCGTCGGCCTGCCGAACGTCGGCAAGTCGACTCTTTTCAACGCGCTGACCAAGGCCGGCATCGCCGCTGCCAACTTTCCCTTCTGCACGATCGAGCCCAACGTCGGCGTGGTGCCGGTGCCCGATCCGCGCCTGAACGCGCTGGCGGAGATCATCAAGCCGCAGAAGGTGATCCCGACCGCGGTCGAGTTCGTCGACATCGCCGGCCTGGTGGCGGGTGCGGCCAGCGGTGAGGGCCTGGGGAACAAGTTCCTGGCCCACATCCGCGAAGTCGACGCGATCACCCACGTGGTGCGCTGCTTCGAGCACCCCGACGTCATCCACGTCGCCAACCGCGTCGATCCGCTGGCCGACATCGACACCATCGACACCGAGCTCGCCCTGGCCGACCTGGAGTCGGTGGACAAGGCGCTGCAGCGCGCCGAGCGCTCGGCCAAGACCGGCGACAAGGACGCGAAGGCGCGGGTCGAGGTGCTGGCGCGCGTGCGCGCGGGGCTGGACGCGGGGACGCCGGCGCGCGCGCTGGGATTGTCCGAGGACGATCGGGCGGCGGTCCGCGACCTGTTCCTGCTGACGCTCAAGCCGGTGATGTACGTCGCCAACGTGCTCGAGGACGGCTTCGAGGGCAATCCGCACCTGGACGCCGTGCGCGGCCGGGCGGCGGGCGAGGGTGCCGAGGTGGTGCCGGTCTCGGCCGCGATCGAGGAGGAGCTGAGCCAGCTCGACGAGGCCGACCGCGACGAGTTCCTGAAGGACCTGGGCCTGGACGAGCCGGGCCTCAACCGGGTGATCCGCGCCGCCTACAGCCTGCTGGGCCTGCAGACCTACTTCACCGCCGGCGTGAAGGAGGTCCGTGCCTGGACGGTGAAGGCCGGGTCCACCGCGCCCCAGGCGGCCGCGGTGATCCACACCGACTTCGAGAAGGGTTTCATCCGCGCCGAGACCATCGGCTACGACGACTTCATCCGCTACCAGGGCGAGGCCGGCGCGCGCGAGGCGGGGCGGCTGCGCCTGGAGGGCAAGGAATACCGCGTCCAGGAGGGCGACGTCCTGCATTTCCGGTTCAATGTCTGAGGCCGGCGGGCCTTCCTGCCGGCGCCGGGAACGCGTTGGCGGGAAATTGCTTCGCAGGCGTTGACAGACGGATTCTTGACCGCCAAAATTACGGGCTGTTTCAGCGGTTTGTTTGCGCTGGAGGGATACCCAAGCGGCCAACGGGGGCAGACTGTAAATCTGCTGGCTTACGCCTTCGGTGGTTCGAATCCACCTCCCTCCACCAGTACTTCCCCTGCGCGGGAGTAGTTCAATGGTAGAACCTCAGCCTTCCAAGCTGATGGTGCGGGTTCGATTCCCGTCTCCCGCTCCATTGCGGGTATCATTGGAGACTTCCCCCGCCAGGGCACAACTCACGCTCACGTAGCTCAGTCGGTAGAGCACCTCCTTGGTAAGGAGGAGGTCGATGGTTCGATTCCATTCGTGAGCACCATCTTCGGGCCGCAGCGGCAAGCGCGGCCCTTCATTCCAACAGTTCAGCGAGATACGCAATCATGGCCAAGGGCAAGTTCGAGCGCACCAAGCCCCACGTGAACGTGGGCACCATCGGTCACGTGGACCACGGCAAGACGACGCTGACGGCGGCGCT
>NZ_BMZT01000012.1 GCF_014652935.1 Luteimonas padinae
AGCTCCCCTGTGCTGCCGTTCGACTTGCATGTGTTAGGCCTGCCGCCAGCGTTCACTCTGAGCCAGGATCAAACTCTTCACTTAAAATTTTCAGGCCGAAGCCCAAAGTCTTGAGTGCAGTCGTTCAAACCCCGAGCTCCAATTACCCGCTTGCATTTGCATGCATTTGAATCTTTGTTGCTCTTGGTACGAACGTCTGCAAGATGGACAACCATCCACCGGCCAGACGCCCGCACAAGTCACCTGCGCACACTGTCAAAGATCACCGGAAGTGGCCTCAGCGCCTCCTTCCTTCAACCCCTCCGCTTCCGTCGGGGCGAGCCGCACATTATAGCGCGACTTTCGCGTCCGTCAACACCCTGTCGGGTGGAAACTTCCGCCTCCCGTCGCGGCCAGGCCGACTGGCCGATCCCGCTGGGGAGCCGCACATGTTAGCGCGGTTTCGAAGAACGTCAACACCCTATGAGGGATCTTTCCGACTTCGCCCCGCGCCTCGCGCCGTGTCGGCCACGCCGTGCGGGGCGCGCATTGTGCACGGTCGCGACCGGACACGGAAGGGCTGCGCGCAACTCTCCGTACAGCTACGCGACGGCATCCACGTCCTGCAGCGCTTCCAGCAGTCCGCACAGGCTGCGCAGGTCCTGCGCGTTGTGCAGCCCCACGCGACGGAGCTTGGCCGCGCTGCCTCCGCGCAGATAGGCCAGCCACGCGCCCGGCGCCTCCGCGCCCGGCAGGTCGTCTTCGCGCAGCACGCCCAGCAGTTCGCGCTCGGCCGTCGCCAGGCGGCAGTTCGCCCAGACGCCGCGGTAGCGACGGCGGACGGGATGCAGCAGGTCGACGTGGCGAAGCGCAGGCAGCGGATCCGGCATGCGCGCCAGGCGATAGCGCGTGGACAGCAGCGGGCGGTCGTAGCTTTTGCCGTTGTAGCTGAGCAGCACCGTGTCCGGATGCAGCCAGGCGGCAAAGGCTTCGAGCATGGCCTCCTCCGCTGCAAGGCGCGTGATGCACAGCTGCCGGATACGCAGCCCATCGGCGCGCCAGTCGGCGGCACCGATCATGAACGCGCGCGTGCCGGTGCCGCCGGCCAGTCCCGTCGTTTCCGTGTCGAAGGCCAGAACATGGCCGCGGCACACCGCCTCCTGGCCGATGCCGTGCAACGGCAGCATCGCGTCGCCCGGTGCCCACGGTACCCACTGCTCGTGGTAGCGCAGGCCCGGGGAAATCTCCTCGCCCGGAAGCGCGCGATCGACGCTGCGCGGCGCTGCCGCCGTTGCCGGCGCGCGGATCTTCAGCAGCGTGCGGAGCTGGGCGATGGTGGCCTCGCGCGACAGGCTCGCGGGCGCCGGCACGCGCGCGGCCGCAGCGGAGTCCGGCTCGACGGCCGCCGGGATGACCTCGCGCCCCTTGGCTTGCGTGCGTCCGGTTTCAGGTACCGCTCCCGCCCGGGGTACCGCTCCCGCCTGGCTGCGCAGCCCCGCGAGCTTCTTCGCCAGCGCGCTCATGCCGCGGCCAGCAGGTCGAGCACGCGCAGTGCCAGCGCGCGCGGCGTGCCCGCGCCGCCTTCGTCGGCCTCGAGGATCGGCCCCACGCAGGCGGGGCAGCCGGCGTCGCAGTCGCAGCCGACCACCACCGCGCGCGCCTGCGCCACCAGTTCGGCGCGGCGCTCGTACAGCGGTGCAGACAGGCCGATGCCGCCAGGGTAGTTGTCGTAGAGATAGATGGTGGGCGTGAAGCGGCCGGGCGCGGGCAGCAGCATGGCGTCGCCGCCGCCGGGCAGCGGAATGCCATCTCCGTCGACTCCGACCTCGCCGGGCAGCCGGATTCCGGATGCGTCGGCCACGGCCTGGCCGCCGGCGAGCGCCTCGCCCTGCGGCCCCCGCAGCTGTCCGCGCCCCTTCGCGTCGCGCCCTGCGAACCAGGCACCGTCACCGCTGCCCACCGCCTTCAGCAGGTCGCGCGATTCCGCCATCACCGCCACCTGCGCCACCAGGTGCAGCGCATGCGCCGCACCCAGGAAACCGTCCAGCGCCTCGTGCCGCATGGCGAAGGCCTCCTCCAGCACGCGCTGCGGCAGCTGCCACCACACCGCGCTGGTGTGCATCTCCTGGTCGGGCAGCGTCACCGGGCCGTAGCCGATGTTCTCGTGGGTGTGGAAGCGGATCTTCTTGTAGCCGGACACGCGCCGCAGCACGTGCACCTCGCCCATGTGCGCGGAGCCCTGCCCGGCCGGCGTCTGCTCGGCATCGTCGAGCACCTTGAGCTTCGTGTAGTCGATGGCATCGGTGTAGTAGTCCACCTGCGTGCGCCGCACATAGGCCTTGCGCCCCTCCCAGTCGAGGCGCTCCACCTGGAAGGGTTCGGACTGGACCATGTGGATGGCGCCCTCGTACAGCGTCAGCGCCGCGGCCGAATAGTCGACCTCGGCGATGATCACCTGGCGGCCGTCGGTGCGGTCGACGACCACGAAGTTGCCGTCGGCCACCGAGCGCAGGTTCACCGCCTGCGCGGGATAGCTGTCGGCGATCCACTCCCAGCGCTCGCCCTCGTGGTGCAGCACGCCGCTCTCGGCCAGCACCTCCAGCCACGGGCCCGGTTCCACCGGACCGAACGCATCGCCGTCGCGGAACGGAAGCTCGAACGCGGCGCAGCGGATGTGGTCGAGCAGGATCAGCGGCTGGTCCGGCTCGATGCGCGCGTGCTCGGGACTGGCCGCGGCGAAGAACTCCGGATGCCGAACCACGTACTGGTCCAGCGCCTCCGAACTGGCCACGAGCACGCCCAGCGACGGCTGCTGCCGGCGCCCAGCACGGCCGAAGCGCTGCCAGGTGGCGGAAATGCTGCCGGGATAGCCGTTGAGCACCACCACGTCCAGGCTGCCGATGTCGACTCCGAGCTCCAGCGCCGAGGTGCTGACGATGCCGTCGATGCGCCCGGCGCGCATGTCCTGCTCGACCGCGCGCCGCTCGGTGGGCAGGTAGCCGCCGCGGTAGGCGCGGATGCGCCGCGGCTTGCGCGGGTCGTGGTCGAAGACTTCCTTCAGGTACTTCGTCAGCACCTCGACCATCGAGCGCGACTGGCAGAACACGAGCGTCTTCAGGCCCGCACGGATCGCCAGCCGCGCGATGCGGTTGGACTGCGAGCGCGCCGAGGCGCGGATGCCCAGGTCCGGGTTCACCACGGGCGGGTTCCACAGCAGCACGTGGCGGTCGCCGCGCGGCGCGCCGCTGTGCTCGATCACCTCGACGTCCTCCGCGGCGGCCTCGATCAGCGCGCGCCCGTGTTCGCCGGCGTTGCCGATGGTCGCCGAGCACAGGATGAAGGTCGGCGATGCGCCATAGAACGCGCACACCCGCTTCAGCCTGCGGATCACGTTGGCGACGTGGCTGCCGAACACTCCGCGATAGGTGTGCACTTCGTCGATGACCACGTAGCGCAGGTTCTCGAAGAACTGCGCCCACTTGGTGTGGTGCGGCAGGATGCCCTGGTGGAGCATGTCGGGATTGCTGACCACGATGTCGCCGCTGACCCGGATCGCGCGGCGGGCGTCGCCCGGCGTATCCCCGTCGAACGTGGCGGCGCGCAGCCCGAGGTTGCCGGCGGCGTTGAGTTCCAGCAGCTCGCTGACCTGGTCCTGGGCGAGCGCCTTGGTCGGGAACAGGTACAGCGCCTTGCCGCGCTCGGCCAGCGCGCTGGCCACGACCGGCAGCGTGTAGCAGAGCGACTTGCCCGACGCGGTGGGGGTGGCCACGACGAGGTGGCGCCCGGCCCGGGTCGCGTCCCAGGCCCGGGCCTGGTGGCTGTACAGGCGCTCGATGCCGCGCGCCCGCAGCGCAGCTGCGAGAGGTTCGGGCAGGTCGTCGGGAAACGGGGCGTACTCGCCGTCCTGGCCCGGCAGCACCAGGCTGCCGGTCACGCGCCCGGGATACTTGGCCTCGAGCCTTGCGGCCAGCGTGCCGCCACCCGGCGCGTCATTGGCTGCGGCACCGTGCCGGTCGGAAAAGGCGAGCCCTCGGGCAGGCGTGGCGATCGCGTTCAATGCAGGCTCCGGCGGCGGGGGCCGCGATGCTCCCGCGGCCGCGTCTCACCGGCTGAGACCCGGGCCCGCCGCCGCATTCCGTGCCGGCTCCGGCGCCAATCCGGCTGGCGCCTGACCGCAGGCGCCGGGCTTCCGCGGTTGCTTCGAATCGACCCGGGACGCGCCCTGCCGGCCGCACCGTTGCCCTCGCGTTGACGCACCCCGGACCACAGTGGGCCTCCGCCCGATGGAGCCCGGCCATGGCCAAGTCCAATCCCACCCGTCCCAACGCCCCCAGCGACGAATCCAGCCTCGACGACGGCACCGACCTGCCCGAGACCCGGGGCCCGGCCCTGAAAGACCCGCGCGCGACCGCGGCCATCGACAACATCGGCGTGGACGAAGGCGCGGATCTGCTGGACGTGGCGCTGGACGACCAGCCCGGAGACGTCGACGCCGACGGCCGCTCCTTCGCCGACGACGTGCGCAGCGACACGATCAGCGACGACGAGGCGCGCGAGCGGCGCTGACGCCCCCTGCACCCCGCCGGGCTACCCGGGCAGCGGCTGCAGCGACGGAGTCCGGCGCGCTGCAGGGACCGGTCCGGCCGGTGCGCCTCGCCCCCTCCGGGTGGCCGATGCTGCGATCATGAGCGGCATGGACACCCCGATTCCTCCCGCGTTCTCCACCCTCCCGCTGCCCGAGGCGCTGCTGCGCGGCGTCGATGCGCTCGGCTACGCCGCGATGACCCCGGTGCAGGCGCAGTCGCTGCCGCCGATCCTCGAGGGCCGCGACCTCATCGCCCAGGCGCCTACCGGCAGCGGCAAGACCGCCGCCTTCGGCCTCGGCCTGCTGCACCGGCTGGACGCTGGCGCCGTGCAGACCCAGGCCCTGGTGCTGTGCCCCACGCGCGAGCTGGCCGACCAGGTGGGCGGCCAGCTGCGCCGCCTCGCCACCGGCGTGCCGAACGTGAAGCTCAGCGTGCTCTGCGGTGGCATCCCGCTGGCGCCGCAGCTGGCCTCGCTCGCGCACGCGCCCCACGTGGTCGTCGGCACGCCCGGCCGCATCCTCGAACTGCTGGCTCAGGGCGCGCTGGACCTGCGCGGCGTGCGGACCTTCGTGCTCGACGAGGCCGACCGCATGCTCGACATGGGGTTCGAGGACCAGATCCGCGACATCGCGCGCCAGGTGCCGCGCGACTGCCAGCGCCTGCTGTTCTCGGCGACCTTCCCCGACGCGATCCGCACGCTCGGCAAGGCGATGCTGCGCGACCCGGCCGAGGTCAGCGTCCAGGGCGCCGCCCACGCCCCCGCGATCGAACAGCGCATCGTCGACGCCGACCCGGCGCGCAAGGCGCCGCTGCTGGCCGCGCTGCTGCTCGAGCACCGGCCCGAATCGTGCGTGGTGTTCTGCAACATGCGCCGCGACGTCGACGAGGTCGCGGGCTCGCTGGCGCACTACGGCTTCGACGCGCTGGCGCTGCACGGCGACATGGAGCAGCGCGACCGCGCCGAAACCCTGCTGCGCTTCGCCAACCGCAGCTGCAACGTGCTGGTGGCCAGCGACGTCGCGGCGCGCGGCCTCGACATAGACGACCTCGCTGCGGTGGTGAACTACGACGTGCCGTCGGATCCCGACACCTACATGCACCGCATCGGGCGCACCGGCCGCGCCGGCCGCACCGGCCTTGCGCTCACGCTGTGCACGCCGGACGAGCTGCGCCGCATGGAGGCGATCGAGGACCACCAGTTCCGCACCCTGCCGCGCGAGCGCGGGCAGCCGGTGGAGGGCCGCCCCAAGGGCGTGCCGAAGGCGGCGATGGCGACGCTGCGCATCGACGCCGGCAAGGGCGACAAGCTGCGTCCTGGCGACATCCTCGGCGCGCTGACCGGCGATGCCGGGCTGTCGGCGAAGGCGATCGGCAAGATCGACGTGCAGGCCACGCGCTCCTACGTCGCGATCGCCCGCGCGCAGGCGCCGCAGGCGCTGGCGCGGCTGCGCGAGGGCCGGATCAAGGGCCGCCGCTTCCGCGTTTCCGCGCTGTAGGCGCCTCTCCGCGCTGGCGCGCTACAGCCGCTCGGCCAGCGCCTGCGCGAACGCCGCGCCGCGGCCCGGATCGACCCCGAGGTAGAAGTCGGGTTCGATCAGCTCGGCTTCCATCAGCAGCCAGCGGCCGTCGGCGCCCGGCACCATGTCGATGCGCGCATACAGCAGCGCCCCCCCGATCGCGGCCAACACCCGCTCCGCCAGCGCGAGCGCGCCCGCCGGCGGCTGCGCGAGCACGGTGTAGCGGCCGCCGAAGGTTTCCTGCACGCGGAAGTCGCCGGGCAGCGGGCGCTTGTTCACCACGTGCGAAAGACGGCCGCCGAAGTACAGCAGCGAGGTTTCGCCTTCATCGAGGATGGTGGGCAGGAAGGGCTGGACCATGATTTCGGCCGCGTCGCCGTCGCCGTCGCCGTCGCCACCGTCCGCGGCCTGCCCGAAGCGCGCCAGCACCGCGTCGATGCCGTCGCGCCCGAAGCGCCAGGTCTTCCACGCGCCGCCCGACACCGTGGGCTTGGCGATCAGCTCGTCCGCGCCGGTGGTCTCGAACACCTGCTCCAGCTGGGCCCGCGCCAGCCGCCGGCTCCACACCGTGTGCGGGATCGCCACGCCGTCGCCGGCCAGCCGCGCCAGATAGCGCTTGTCCGAGTTCCACGACAGCACCGCGGGCGGATTGGACATCGGCAGGCCGGCCTCGTCCCAGGTGCGGCAGGCGCGCAGCCAACGCGCGTGGTCGACGTGGTAGTTCCACACCAGCAGCGGCAGCACGTGCGCGAACCCGTGCAACCCGGACGCGTCATCGACGTGCTCCACCCACGGCGTCGGCACGGCGCGGATGCCCTGCACCGCCAGCGCCGCCTGCAGGCGCGCCAGCACCGGCGGCCAGACCTCGGCGTGGTCGCCGTGGGCGGGATCGGGCGTGAGGATCGCGACCTCGATCATGCCTGGACTCACGTGCCATCGCCTCCGGCCAGGCCTGCGCGCGCATGCCGCCGGCCCCAGGCGAAGTAGATCGCCGCGCCGACCACCAGCCAGACCGCGAAGCGCACCCAGGTGAGCGTGGTCAGGTTGAGCATCAGGTAGAAGCACAGCAGCGCCGAGACGATCGGCAGCACCGGCGAGAACGGCACGCGGTAGCCGCGCTTGAGCTCCGGCCGCGTCCGCCGCAGCACCACCACGGCGATGCTGACCAGCACGAAGGCCGACAGCGTGCCGATGTTGATCATCTCTTCGAGGATCTCGACCCGGGTGAAGCCCGCCAGCAGGGCCACGGCGGCACCGGTGATCAGCTGCAGGCGGACCGGGGTCCGACGGGTCTCCGAGGTGACGCTGAGCCAGCGCGGCAGCAGGCCGTCGCGGCTCATCGCCAGCAGCACGCGCGACAGCCCCATCAGCAGCACCATGATCACCGTGGTCAGGCCCACCAGGATGCCGACCGAGATCACCTGCGCCGCCCACGGCGCACCGACCGCGATGAAGGCCGTGGCCAGCGACGGATTCTCCGCCGCGGCCAGCATCGTGTACGGCACCATGCCCGTGAGCGCGATTGCCACGCCGATGTACAGCAGCGTCACCAGCGCCAGCCCGCCGAAGATGCCCAGCGGCAGGGTGCGCTGCGGATCCTTCACCTCTTCGGCGGAGGTCGCGACCACGTCGAAGCCGATGAAGGCGAAGAACACCAGCGCCGCGCCCGACAGCACGCCGGCCATGCCGTAGGTCGCCGGCGCCGCGCCGGTGAGCCAGGAGAACAGCGACTGCGCCCAAACGTCCTCGCTGCCACCGGCCGTCGGCACCGCGGGCGGGACGAAGGGCGTGAGGTTGTCGGCGTTGAAGTACGTCAGCCCGACCACGATCACGAACACCACGATGCCCACCTTGATGAGGGTGAACAGGTTGTTGACCCGCGCCGACATCTTGGTGCCCATGATCAGCAGCGCGGTGAACACGCCGACGATGAACAGCGGCCCCCAGTCCATGGCCAGCCCGAACACGCCGATGGTGGTGGGTATGTGCACGTCGAACAGCTCGAAGACCGTGGCCAGGTAGATGCCCCAGTACTTCGCGATCACCGCGCCGGCGGTGAGCAGCTCGAGGATCAGGTCCCAGCCGATGATCCAGGCCAGGAACTCGCCCAGCGTGGCGTAGGTGTAGGTGTAGGCGCTGCCCGCGACCGGGATGGTCGAGGCGAACTCGGCGTAGCACATGATCGCCAGGGCGCAGGCCAGCGCGGCAAGCATGAAGGACACGATGACCGCCGGGCCGGCGAAGCTGCCGGCCGCGCGCGCGCCCACCGAGAAGATGCCGGCGCCCACCGCCACCGCCACGCCGAGGATCATCAGGTCCCAGGCGCTGAGCGAGCGCTTGAGCTGGCGCCCGGGCTCGGCGGCGTCGGCGATGGTCTGCTCGATGGACTTGGTGCGGAACAGGCTGCGCGACGGGCTGGCCTGGGCGCGACGGGGCTGGTTCATCCGGATTGGGCTCGTGTCGGGACGGAAGCGCCGCGTCCGCCGGCCAGGCCGGCCGCACGCGGCAGGCGATCGAGACTACGCCGCCTGCGGAGGCCGGGACAATGCCGAAGGTCCGGCACGTGGCGCTATCCTTGCGCGATGTCCCTGCGCACCGTCCATGCCACGCGATACGTCACGCCGCTGCGCGAAGGTGGCTCGATGCCGGCGATCGTCGAAGCCGACGACGACGGCATGTACGTGCTCAAGTTCCGCGGCGCGGGCCAGGGCCCGCGGGCGCTCGTGGCCGAACTGGTGTCGGGCGAGATCGCCCGCGCGCTCGGGCTGCCCGTGCCCGAGATCGTGTTCATTGAGCTGGACGTGGAGCTGGCGCGCACCGAGGGCGACCCCGAGATCCAGGAGCTCATCCGCGCCAGCGGCGGGCTCAACCTCGCGCTCGACTACCTGCCGGGTGCGGCGAATTTCGATCCCGTGGCGGAGCAGCCGTCCGCCCGCCTCGCATCGGAGATCGTCTGGCTCGACGCCTTCACCAGCAACGTCGACCGCAGCGCCCGCAACCCCAACCTGCTGGTCTGGCACGGCGAGCTGAAGCTGATCGACCACGGCGCATCGCTCTATTTCCACCACGGCTGGACCGGGGACACCTCGGGCGCCGACAAGCCCTTCCCGCTCATCCGCGACCACGTGCTGCTGCCGCTGGCCACCGGGCTGGCGCAGGCCGACCGGGTGCTCAGCGCGCGGCTGCCGGACGAGCGCATCGCCGAGATCGTGTCGTGGATCCCGGACGTCTGGCTGGACGGCCCCGATGCCTTCGGCACGCCCGGGCAGCAGCGCGCCGCCTACGCCAGCTACCTGCAGCAGCGCCTGGCGCTGCCGCACGCCTTCGTCGAGGAGGCCGAACGTGCGCGCGCATGACAGCTACGACTATGCGGTGATCCGCGTGGTCCCGCGCGTCGAGCGCGGCGAGTTCATGAACGTGGGCGTGATCGTGTCCTGCGAGAAGACCGGCTACCTCAAGGCCGCCGTGGAGCTGGACGAGGCGCGCCTTCGCGCGCTCGATCCCCGCGTGGACCTCGCCACGCTGAGGCGCCACCTCCAGGCGATGCAGCGAATCTGCGCCGGCGGTCCCGACGCCGGGCCGATCGGCCTGCTGCCGCAGCGCGCCCGCTTCCACTGGCTGACCGCGCGGCGCAGCGCGATCATCCAGACCTCGACCGTGCACATGGGCCGCTGCGGCGACATGGACGCGATCGTCGAGCACCTGATGGAGCGGA
The DNA here is from genome assembly GCF_014652935.1 of Luteimonas padinae. Lineage (GTDB taxonomy): Bacteria > Pseudomonadota > Gammaproteobacteria > Xanthomonadales > Xanthomonadaceae > Luteimonas > Luteimonas padinae. The sequence goes on from NZ_BMZT01000012.1 coordinate 9,798, forward strand.
TGGTGCGGGTGGCCGCCGACTGAGCCGACGCGACCGCCTTACCTGGCCGGGCCCGGATCCCATTCGAAGACCTCGGCCAGCGGCGTCCCCAGCGCGTGCGCGATGCGGAACGCCAGTTCCAGCGACGGCGCATAGCGGCCGGCCTCGAGCGCGATGATGGTCTGGCGGGTGACCTGGCAGGCCTGGGCCAGCGCTTCCTGCGTCATCCCGGTGCGCTCCTGGCGCAGCTGGCGGATGTGGTTGGTGACCGCGGTGCGCGCCACGCGGCTCAGCGCCGATCCAGCCAGTGGCGCACGGCGCTCGCGCCGTTGTCGACCAGGCAGCCGACCATCAGGACCAGCACCAGCAGGTTGGCGATCATCGGCAAGCTGGCCCACTGCAGGCGGTCGGCGGGCGAGATGCCCAGCAGCACGGCCAGGACCACGATCATCCCGGTGACCGCGTGGCGGGACCAGCCGGCGGCTTCGCGCTCGATCTCGCGGTCGCGCTCGTCCTCCTGCACGCGGTCCTTCCAGCGCCTGCCGACGGTGGACGACAGCACGGTCCACGCCACCAGCAGCATCACCAGGTTGCGGCCCACCTGCTGCGCCTCGGGACTGTCGGCGAGGCTCGGGGTCTGGAACACGTGCATGCGGGCGACGAAATAGGCCACCGCCGCGGCCATGAAGGCGGTGCCGATCCACGCCTTCCATTCCGCGGGCGAGACCTGCAGCTCGGCGTCGGTCAGCGACAGCCGCCAGACCCCGTGGAGCGCGCCCCAGGCCGACAGCACCAGCACGGCGAACCCAATGGAGCCGAGGTCCAGGCCGAACAGGGACTCCGCGCCGGCGAGCAGCATCCAGAGACCAAGTCCGGCGGCGGCGAGCAGCATGGGCAAGGCAAGGCGGCGCATGTCCATCGGAAACTCCACGCAGGGAATGTAAAAAACAACTTACATCCGCCTCTGGAGCGATGTCAAACTTTCTTTACATGCCGGCGCGGCCCGCCCGGCCGGAGGTCAGCCGATGCGGAAGATCGGCTGGTGGCGACGCAGGTCGTGGCGTGGATGCGGGAGGTAGCGGCTGCGCGTGTAGCCGGGGAACTGTCGAGCGCTCCGGCGGGGCGAGTTGCCGTGCGGATCACCGCGCTCCATGGGATGGACATGCGGCAGGCCAGCCTGGATGCGCGTGATGCTGGTGGCCGGTGTCGATCGACGTCGCGCAGGGGCGACGCGGGACGTGTGGGCGGGAAACAGGGACAGGATGATGTTCTTGAAATGTCTGGTAATGGTGATCCTCCATAAATTCAATTAAAACAATACGTTACGGTCGTAATTGTAGCATATTCGCGTATTCAGGTAAAGCGGATGACGGTCCGGACTCACGGTGCACGCACGCTTGACCCCGGTCATGGCAGGCGGCTGCCGGCGAATCGATGATGCTGCGGACATCCGCACACGGCCCCCCGGCCAAGGAGTTGCCATGAAGACCGCCCCCGCCGCCCTGCCCGCCATCGTGCTGGCCCTGTTGATCGTGCCCGGCCTGGCCATGGCGCAGCACGACCACGCCATGCATGCCGCGCACGCCGGGCCTTCCGACCTTGCCGCCCCGGCCGAAATTCCGTCCGGCCACGTGCGCTGGACGCCCGATGCGCCGCTGGTGGACGGCATGGGCCAGGTCCGCAGGGCCGTCGCCACCCTCGCCCATCTGGAAATGGGCCATCTGGACGAAGGCCAGGTGCTCACGCTGGCCGGCGACGTCGATGCCGCCATCGAATCCATGTTCGCCAACTGCAGGCTCGAGCCCGAGCCCGACGTGGCGCTGCACGGCATCCTCGCCCGGCTGATGGCCGGGTCGAAGGCGCTGCGCGATGCTCCCACCGACCCGGCGCCAGTGGGCCCGATGCGCGATGCGGTCGCCGACTACGAACGCCTGTTCGACGATCCCGCAGCAGCCGCCGGGCGCTGATCGCCCGCCCTCACCGCCGGGCTGCGGCTGCGCCCGGCGGCACGGGCGGCACTCAGCGGGGCGCCGGCGCCCGGTACATGGCGGCGCTGATGCACGAGAACAGGCTGACCACGAACCAGCCGAACGGGAACAGCGAGAGCGTCAGCAGCCAGGTCACGGCGCCGGCGATGCAGCCGGCGACGAACCAGAGAATTGCCGACAGCACGCGCCCCTGGACCAGCTGGCCGAGGCCCGGGACGATGAGGCTGCAGATGGCGGCAATGACGTTGCCGGTGGAACCTTGCCCAGTACCCATCGTTCAATACTCCTGTAGACCAGTGTCGCGGACCAGGCGTCCGCATCGATGTACAGGACGGACGCCACACCCGATATGTGACGCTCAGGCCATCGGCAGCTTGAGTCCCTGCTCCTTCGCGCATTGCTTCGCGATGTCGTAGCCGGCATCGGCATGGCGCATCACGCCCGTGCCGGGATCGTTCCACAGCACCCGCGCGATGCGGCGATCCGCATCCTCGCTGCCGTCGCAGACGATCACCACGCCCGAGTGCTGGCTGTAGCCCATGCCGACGCCACCGCCGTGGTGCAGGCTGACCCAGGTGGCGCCGCCCGCCACGTTGAGCATGGCGTTGAGCAGCGGCCAGTCGCTGACCGCGTCGCTGCCGTCGGCCATGGCCTCGGTTTCACGGTTGGGGCTGGCGACGCTGCCGCTGTCGAGGTGGTCGCGGCCGATCACCACCGGCGCCTTCAGCTCGCCGTTGCGGACCATCTCGTTGAAGGCCAGGCCCAGGCGGTGGCGCTGGCCCAGGCCCACCCAGCAGATGCGCGCCGGCAGGCCCTGGAAGGCGATGCGTTCGCCGGCCATGTCCAGCCAGTTGTGCAGGTGCGGGTCATCGGGAATGAGCTCCTTCACCTTGGCATCGGTCTTTGCGATGTCTTCCGGATCGCCCGACAGCGCGACCCAGCGGAACGGCCCGACGCCGCGGCAGAACAGCGGCCGCACGTAGGCCGGCACGAAGCCCGGGAAGTCGAAGGCGTTGGCGCAGCCCTCGTCCTTGGCCATCTGGCGGATGTTGTTGCCGTAGTCGACGGTCGGGATGCCGCGGGCGTGGAAGGCCAGCATCGCCTCGACGTGGACGCGCATCGACTGCTTCGCGGCGTCGCGCACCTTTTCCGGATTGGCCTGCTGCTCCGCCAGCCACTGCTCCACGGTCCAGCCGATGGGCAGGTAGCCGTGCACCGGGTCGTGGGCGCTGGTCTGGTCGGTGACGCAGTCCGGGCGCACGCCGCGCTTCACCAGCTCGGGCAGGATCTCGGCGGCGTTGCCGAGCAGCGCGATCGACTTCGCCTCGCCGGCGCCGACGTACTTCGCGATCCGCGCCAGCGCGTCGTCGAGGTCCGTCGCCTGCTCGTCGACGTAGCGCGTGCGCAGGCGGAAGTCGATGCTGGCCTGGCGGCACTCGATGGTGAGCGAGCAAGCGCCGGCCAGCGACGCCGCCAGCGGCTGCGCGCCGCCCATGCCGCCCAGGCCCGCGGTCAGGATCCAGCGACCCTTGAGGCTGCCGCCGTAGTGCTGGCGGCCCATCTCGACGAAGGTCTCGTAGGTGCCCTGCACGATGCCCTGGCTGCCGATGTAGATCCACGAGCCCGCGGTCATCTGGCCGTACATCATCAGGCCCTTGCGGTCGAGCTCGTTGAAGTGCTCCCAGTTGGCCCAGGCCGGCACCACGTTGGAATTGGCGATCAGCACGCGCGGGGCGTCGGCGTGGGTCGGGAAGATGCCGACCGGCTTGCCCGACTGCACCAGCAGGGTCTCGTCGTCGCCGAGCGTGCGCAGCGATTCGAGGATCGCGTCGTAACTGGCCCAGTCACGCGCCGCGCGGCCGATGCCGCCGTACACCACGAGGTCTTCCGGACGCTCCGCCACGTCCGGGTCCAGGTTGTTCTGGAGCATCCGGTACGGCGCCTCGGTCAGCCACGAACGGCAGTTGAGCGCGCTGCCGCGCGGTGCGCGGACGGTACGGGAGGGGTCGTGGCGGTTGGACATGGATGGCGGCACCGGTGGACGGAACGCCGGATTATCGCATCGCCCGGGAAGAAGACGCCCGGCACGCGGCCGGGCGTCGTGGGGGCCAACGCTGGGGCCCCGAAGCGTGGACGCGCGGGCATGCCGGGCGTCCGGACGGGGCTGCGCGCGAACTCAGCGGATCGAGGGATCCAGCCGGCGCAGCGCGTCGTGCAGGTCGGTCGAACCGCTGCGCTCGATGTCCTCGCGCGTGTAGACGCGGCCACCGGCCGCGACGCAGTCCTTCTGCTCGCTGCGCGAGCGGGCGTTTCGCGCCCCGGTGATGCGCGAGCCGGTCTGCTCGATGCAGAAGCGGTCGTCGGCCTTGCGGGCGTCCCTGGCCTGGCTGCGCGCGGCTTCCTCGGGCTCGTCCTGTGCGTGCCCGGCGACGGGCACGGCGGCGAACGCCAGCGCGGCCAGGGCCGCGATGATGCAAGCGTGCTTCATGGGTCACCTCGTGGTGCTGGGGGAGCAGCCACCAACGATACGCCGGGCATCGCGGCCCGCGGGCGACGCGCGCGCGCGCGTTCACCGCGTCCTCAGGTTGTCGGCAGCGGGGCCACGTCAGCGGGCGGCAGCAGGCGCGCGCGGTAGCGGGCTTCGGCGTAGTAGCGGATCTTCCGGCAGCGCACGGGATGCGCCAGCCCTTCGCAGAACACGATCTCGCGCGCGGGATCCATCGCCTTCAGCTCCTGCGGCAGCATCAGCGCGCGCCGCTCCTCGCTCTCGCTGCGGCTCACGTCGCGGCGGCGGCGCCCCCGCGTCAGGTTGCGCCTGCGCAGTGAGGTATAGCCCAGCATCTCCGAGTAGTCGTTCGCGTCCTGCTGCTCGCGCGGCGCGAACACCACCTGCATCGCGTGGTTGGTGGCGATCGCACGGGCGATGTCCTTGCCGTAAACCGCGTCCAGCTGGGCCATGCTCTGGATCACCGGCAGCAGGCGCAGGTTGTAGCCGGCCATGTAGGCCATGGCGGTGGCGATGATGTCGATGCGGCCGAGCGCCGTGAACTCGTCCATCAGCAGCAGGCATTGCAGCCGCAGCGAGTCATCCTCGCCAGGCAGCACCCGCGTGTTCAGGTTGATCAGCTGGCTGAAGAACAGATTGAGCATCGGCCGCGCTTCCGCCAGCCGGTGCGGGGGCACGCCGACGTAGATGGTCATTGGCCGCCGGCGCACATTGTCGAGCAGGAAGTCGTTGCCGCTGGTGGCGGCGTCGAGCACGGGGTCGATCCACGGGTTCAGCGGCTCGCGGAAGCTGCCGAGGATCGACGCGAAGGTCTCCTCCGCCTGCGACAGCAGGTTGCCGAACGCACGCCGCGCGTGCTCGCCGAGGAAGGGGCGCGACGCCAGGTCCTGCAGGTGCTGTCGCGCCGGGATGCCCTGCGCCGACGACAGCCGGAAGACCCGGCCCAGCGTCGGGAACAGGTGGAGCTCCTCCGGCATCCCGTCGCGGCACTGGGCTTCGTAGTGGTCGTACAGGTAGAGCGCGAACGCCAGGAAGGCGTTGCGCGCCTGGCTGGTCCAGAACTTCTGCTCGGCGCCGGCGTCCGGATACAGCAGGTTGGCGATCCCCTGCAGGTCGGACACGCGCTGCAGCGGCTCGGTCGACACGTACGACAGCGGGTTCCAGCGGTGCGTACGGCGGTCCTCGGCGAAGGGATTGAACAGGTGCACCGCCTGCCCCTGCGCGCGCCGCCAGCCGCTGGTGAGCGCGAAGTTCTCCTGCTTGATGTCGAGCACCACCACCGAGCCGAGGTAGTCGAGCAGGTTGGGCACGACGATGCCCACACCCTTGCCCGAGCGCGTGGGCGCGGCCAGCAGCACCGACTGCTGGCCGTCGAAGCGCAGCAGGCGGCCGAAGCGGCGCCCGACGACGATGCCGTGGCCGGAGCGCGTGAACAGTCCGCGTCGCGCCAGCTCGAAGACGTTGGCGAAGCGCGCGCGGCCGTGCAGCGAACGCCGCCGGGGCCGCAGCAGCAGGCATGCCGGTACGGCGGCCAAGGCCAGCGGCACTCCCATGCCGACGGCTCCCGCCAGCCGGATGCGGGCCGCATGCGGCGCGACGTCCGGATGCGCGAGTGCGCGCAGGTAGTCGGGATACGTGGTCCATCCCGTGGCCACGCCATCGAGGCCGAGCAGTCGCGGTACGAGCGCGCCCGACAGCCACAGCCCGGCGGCGAGCGCCACGCAGAGGCACGCGAGTGCCAACGTCATCCTGATCCTGTCCATGTCACCTTCCGTGGTGTGCCGGTACCCGGCCCGGCGGAGCTTAGCGTAAGCTCGGGCGCGAGTCCCCGGGGGAGGTGGCACGGCGATGCGCTGGCCTGGATTCCGAGATGATGACGCCCTGGTCCTGCCGCTGGATCCTGCGCGGTTCCTCCCTCCTGGCTCGACCCTTCGACTGCGCCTGGATGGCCATGTGCTCGAGCGCAAGCACGAAGTGCACCTGACCCTGCTGGGACGCGACGCCGGGCGTGCGATGCGCGGGCGCCTGGGCGAGGAGCGCATCCGCGGCCTGTTCGAATCGATGGAATGGGCGCCGCAGGGCACCGCGCGCTACGCACTGCTGCACAAGGCCAAGCCGCAGTGGGAAGGCACGCTCCAGGCCTGGTCGGTCATCGAACACGTCCAGTCGCCGGCGTTCGCCGCGTTCCGCCATGAGCTGGCACAGGCCAGCGGGCTGGCGCTGGACTGCGGCGTGCCGCACGCCACGCTTTACGTCGCCGGCGATCCCTACGGCATCGGCCTGCCGGACCTCGCCGCCTACCGCAGCTGTTTCGTGCGCGAAGTGGCGGCTTCGGAGCTGGCGCCGGGCCAGCGGGTCGCCGACGGACCCTAGCGGTCACTGCGCGACGCCGCTCTGCCGGTGACGCCTCAGTCCTGCTCCTCGGCGGCCTCGCGGCCCTGCTGCCTGATCAGTGCCTCCTCACGCGCATCGTTGATCGCCGCACGCACGCCGTCGAGGTCGGGCACCGAGTCGTCGTGCACGAAGCTGCCGCTGAGCTCGCTGTCCGGACGCAGTTCGCCGGCTTCGAACAGCGCCCACATCTCCTCGCCATACCAGGTGTCGAGCAGCTCCGGCGCCCAGGCGCCGAGGCTGGCGGTGAGGTTGTTGACGTCGCGCAGGAGCATGGTGCGCGCGGCATTGTTGCCGGCCGCGCTGACCACCTGGGGGAAGTCGATCACCACCGGCCCGTCCGGTGCCACCAGCACGTTGTAGGCGGACAGGTCGCCGTGGATCAGCCCGGCGCACAGCATCCGCACCACCTGCCGCACGAGGGTGCGATGGAATCCCCCGGCCTGCTCCGGCGACAGCTCGACCTCGGCCAGGCGCGGCGCGGAGTGGCCATCGGCATCGACCACCAGCTCCATCACCAGCACGCCGTGGAAATAGCCGAAGGGCTCCGGCACGCGGACGCCGGCGTCGCGCAGCCGGTACAGCGCTTCCACCTCGGTGTTCTTCCACTCGGCTTCCTGCTGCCTGCGGCCGTACCTGGTGGCCTTGCCGATCGCGCGCGCCTCGCGGCTGCCGCGGACCTTGCGCCCTTCCTGGTACTGCACGCGCTGCTGGAAGCTGCGCTGCGCCATGTCCTTGTAGACCTTGGCGCAGCGGATGTCGCCGCCCGCACGCACCACGTAGACGGCCGCTTCCTTGCCGCTCTTGAGCGGGCGCATCACTTCGTCGATCACGCCGTCGTCGATCAGCGGCTGCAGGCCGCCAGGGGTCTTCATGGGATTCCGGCGCCTGGCCGCGGTGGGGAGCCGGGCAGTCAAGCACGAGGGACGCGCGGGCGCCAGCCAGTGGGGCGCTGATGTACCCTCCCCGGTCGCACCGTACGCACTCGCCCCGGGACTTCCGATGCACATTTGCCTGCCGCAGTCCGGATGCATCGCCCGCGACGTCCATGACCGGGACGCCGTGGCGTGGCTGCGGCCCATGCTGCGCGCACTGGCACTGGCGGCGGGCCTGCTGGCGCTCAGCGGCTGCGCGGTCCTGAAGGAATTCGCGCCGCGCGTGGAAGCCGAGCCGCTGGGCCCGGGTGAGTACATCGCCCTCAAGCGCAGCGACATCCTGACCACCGACGAGCTCAGCCCCGCGACCCAGGCGACCCTGCGCGTGGCCGGACTCGACGAGGGCGCCTGCCTGGCGCCGCCGACGCCCGACTGCGTGGCCGCGCTGGCCGCGGCGCAGGGCCTCGGCGACGAGCGCCGGCTGGCGGCGCTGGCCGAGCTGTGGACGCAGCAGGCGATCGCGCTGACGCCTGAGGGTTCGGTGCCCGCCGCCGACGCCCAGATCGACGCCTGGCTGGAAGCCGCGCGCCACGCCTACGCCTATCTGTTCTTCAGCGAGCGCGCGCCCGGCGAACGCGCGTTCGAGGACCGGCAGACCCAGGTACGCGACTACTACAACTACGCCGTGCAGCAGGCGGCTTCGGGCCTGTTCCAGCGCTGGCAGGACCAGGCCGGGCACGGTGCCGGAACCACGGCCGCGCCCGGCGACGCCCTTTCGATCGCCGGCTGGACCATCACCAGCGACATGTCCGGCGTGCGCATGCCCGAAGGCGTGGTGCTGCCGCGGGAACTGGTGCCGGCCTCCTCGATCTCCTTCGCGGGCCTGCGCAGCATCTACCGGCGCGACGGCTTCGGCGCGGAGGTGGTCGCGGTGATGGGCGACGATCCGGTGACCACCGCGGCGGCGGCGCCATCACGGGCAGTGGAAGACCGGGACGATGACCGCGACGACCGGCAGGACCGCCGGCGTGCCGGTCGTTCCCGTCCCTTCAGCGAGATGCCCTCGCCGACGCTGACGCTGCTGATCCGCTTCCCCGGCGAGGACCTCGCCGGCGTGCTGGCGACGCGGGAACTGCTGATCAGCGCGCACGATCCCTACGTCGACGACGCCATCGAGCTGCATGGCTTGCACGTGCCGCTGTCGGCCAACTACAGCGCCGGGTACGGCCTGTGGCTGGCGCGCTCGGGCTTCAACCGGCAGTCGCTGCAAACTCTGTTCGGCCGGGAAGAGGGCATCACCCGGCCGCACCTGTACATGATGCAGCCCTACGATCCCGACCGCCGCATCCTGCTGATGATCCACGGCCTGGCCAGCAGTCCCGAGGCCTGGGTGAACGTCGCCAACGAAGTGCTGGGCGACGAGGTGCTGCGCCGCGAGTTCCAGATCTGGCAGGTCTACTACCCGACCAACATGCCGCTGGTCCTGAACCAGTCCGCGATCCGCCGCATCATCGTCACCGCGATGGAGAACTTCGATCCCGACGGCCGCGCGCGCGCGTCGCGGGAGACGGTGCTGATCGGCCACAGCATGGGCGGCGTGCTGTCGCGGCTGCTGGTCTCGTCCGCCGATGACCAGCTGTGGACCTGGATGCGGGAGAACTACGAGCTCGACGATGGCCGCCTGGAGCGCGCCGGCCCGAGGCTGGACCGGATGCTGCGCTTCGAGCCGCTGCCCGGCGTGGACCGCGCGGTGTTCATCGCATCGCCGCATCGCGGCACGGCGGTGGCGGGGAACGGGCTCGGTCGCTTCCTCGGCAGGCTGGTGCGCCTGCCGCTGACGGTGCTGGAGGAGGTCGGCGAGCTGTTCGTGGGTGACGACGACGGCAGCGAGCCGGTCGCGCTCCCCAACAGCATCGACAACCTGGGCCAGGACGATCCCTTCGTGCGCGCCGCGGCCGACCTGCCGATCTCGCCGCGCGTGCGCTACCACAGCATCATCGCGCGCACCGATCCGGACGTGCCGCTCGAGCAGTCCGACGACGGGCTGGTGCCCTACTCCAGCGCACACCTGCCGGGCGCGCTGTCGGAGAAGGTCATCACCGGCGGACACAGCGTGCAGGAGACCCCGCAGGCGATCCTCGAGATCCGGCGGATCCTGCATCGCGACATCGCCGAGCGGCCGCCGCGGCCGTGAGCGCGCCCGCGACCACCGCCGCCTGGCCTGCGCTGCCCCGGGACTTCTACCTGCGCCACCCGGTGGACGTGGCCCCGGACCTGCTGAACAAGCTGCTGGTGCGCGCGGACGGGCGCATCGGCCGCATCGTCGAGGTCGAGGCCTACGCCGGCCGCGAGGATCCCGCCGCGCACTCCCACCGCGGCCGCACCGCGCGCAATGCCACCATGTTCGGCCCCGGCGGGCACCTGTATGTCTACTTCACCTATGGCATGCACTGGTGCGGCAACGCCGTCTGCGGCCCCGAGGGCGAGGGCTGGGGCGTGCTGCTGCGTGCGATGGAGCCGGTCGACGGCTTGGACACGATGCGCCAGGCGCGCGGGCTGCCGGCAAAGAAGGACCGTGACCTCGCCTCCGGGCCCGGCCGCCTGGGCCAGGCCATGGACCTGACGCGGGAGCTGGACGGCGCCGACCTGGTCCGGCCGGACCGCGGCATCTGGATCGCGTCCGACGGCATGCCGCCTCCGGACGCGCCGGCCGTCGGTCCGCGGGTGGGCATCCGCCACGCCGTCGAACTGCCCTGGCGCTGGCATGTGCCGGGGCACGCGCACGTCTCGCGGACGCGCGCGGGCGTACCGCCGCCCCGGAAAACGAAAAACCCCTGACCGGGGCCAGGGGTTCACGGGGTCCTTCGGGTCCACGCCTGCCGGCGTGGTGGGCGGTACAGGGTTCGAACCTGTGACCCCTACCATGTCAAGGTAGTGCTCTACCGCTGAGCTAACCGCCCCGAGGGACGCGAATTCTAGCCGGTGGCCCGGCCCGCGGCAAGCCTCAGCGGGCGGCCAGCATCGCTTCCCTGAGGGCCTGGATGCGGTCGCGGACGGCCGCGGCCTCCTCGAACTCCAGGTCGCGGGCGTGCTGGTACATCTGCTGCTCCAGTTCCTTCAGCCTGGCCGCGGCGCGGGCCGGGTCCATGCGGGCGTAGTCCTCGCCCTGCTCGGCCACCTTGCGCACGCCCTTGCCACGGCCGGTCCGGGCCTCGGCGCCGTCGCTGCGCGCGCCCTCCATGATGTCCATGATCGGGCGCGCCACCGAGCGCGGAGTGATGCCGTGCTCGAGGTTGTGCTCGATCTGCTTCTGGCGGCGGCGGTCGGTCTCCTCCAGCGCGCGCTTCATCGAATCGGTGACCTTGTCCGCGTACAGGATCGCCTTGCCGCGCAGGTTGCGCGCGGCGCGGCCGATGGTCTGGATCAGCGAGCCGGTCGAGCGCAGGAAGCCCTCCTTGTCCGCGTCGAGGATCGCCACCAGCGACACCTCCGGCATGTCCAGGCCCTCGCGCAGCAGGTTGATGCCCACCAGCACGTCGAACTTGCCCAGGCGCAGGTCGCGGATGATCTCCACGCGCTCGACGGTGTCGATGTCCGAGTGCAGGTAGCGCACGCGCACGTCGTGCTCGCCGAGGTATTCGGTGAGGTTCTCGGCCATGCGCTTGGTGAGCGTGGTGATCAGCACGCGATCGCCCATGGCGACACGCTGGTTGATCTCGCCCAGCACGTCGTCGACCTGGGTCGCCACCGGGCGGATCTCGACTTCGGGGTCGATCAGGCCGGTGGGGCGCACGACCAGCTCCACGACTTCGTCACCGGAGTGCTCCAGCTCGTACTTGCCGGGCGTGGCGGAGACGTAGATCTTGCGCGGCGCGCGCTCCTCCCACTCCTCGAAGCGCAGCGGGCGGTTGTCCAGCGCCGATGGCAGCCGGAAGCCGAACTCCACCAGCGTCTCCTTGCGCGCGCGGTCGCCGCGGTACATGCCGCCGATCTGCGGCACGGTCACGTGCGACTCGTCCACCACCAGCAGCGCGTCGGGCGGCAGGTAGTCGAACAGCGTCGGCGGCGGCTCGCCCGGCGCGCGGCGCGTCATGTGCCGCGAGTAGTTCTCGATGCCGTTGCAGAAGCCGACCTCGGCCATCATCTCGATGTCGAACTGGGTGCGCTGCTGCAGCCGCTGCGCTTCCACCAGCCTGTTGTTCGCGTACAGGTACTCCAGCCGGTCCTTCAGCTCGATCTTGATGGTGTCGATGGCGTTGAGCACGCTCTCGCGGGTGCTGGCGTAGTGCGTTTTCGGGTACACCGTGAAGCGCGGCACCTTGCGCTGCACTTCGCCGGTCAGTGGATCGAACAGCGCCAGGTTCTCGACTTCGCCGTCGAACAGTTCGATGCGCAGCGCCTCGGCCTCCGACTCCGCCGGATGCACGTCGATCACCTCGCCGCGCACGCGGTAGGTGCCGCGGCGCAGTTCGGTGTCGTTGCGGGTGTACTGCAGCTCGGTGAGATGGCGGATCAGCTGGCGCTGCTCGATCGGCTCGCCGCGCGCGAGGATCAGGCGCAGCTTGAGGTAGTCGTCGGGATCGCCCAGGCCGTAGATCGCCGAGACCGTCGCCACGATCAGCGCGTCGCGCCGGGACAACAGCGCCTTGGTCGCCGACAGCCGCATCTGCTCGATGTGCTCGTTCATCGAACTGTCCTTCTCGATGAAGGTGTCCGACGAGGGCACGTAGGCCTCGGGTTGGTAGTAGTCGTAGTAGCTGACGAAATACTCGACCGCGTTGTGCGGGAAGAAGGACTTGAACTCGCCGTAGAGCTGCGCGGCGAGCGTCTTGTTCGGCGCCATCACGATGGTCGGCTTCTGCACCGCCTGCACCACGTTGGCGATGGTGTAGGTCTTGCCGGAGCCGGTGACGCCAAGCAGGGTCTGGTGGGCCAGTCCTGCCTCGAAGCCTTCGACCAGGCGCTCGATCGCCTGCGGCTGGTCGCCGGCGGGCTGGTAGGGGGAGACGAGCTGGAAGCGCGGGTGGCCCGGATCATTCATCGCGACATTGTAGGCGGGCCCGTGGCAAGGCCCGGCGAACACGGACCCCGACGCATGGCGATAGCCGGCGCACCCGCGGGTCCGACTCCGACGTCGTGGCGGCGGGCACCCCGATGGCGGGAGCCGGGCGAGGTTCGCAGCATGGTCGTCCCACCCGTTCCACGAAGGAGGCTGGCATGGACGCCCGCACCGCCCCTGCACTGCAGCGCGGCTTCACCCTGATCGAGACCCTGGTGGTCGTGGCCATCTTCGCGACCGGCCTCGGGCTGGGCCTTCCCGCGCTCGGGACGGTGGTCGAGCAGCACCGGCTCACCACCAGCATGCACCTGGTCTCCGCCGACATGGCCATGGCCCGCAGCGCCGCGATCACGCGGCGGGAGGCCGTCGTGGTCTGTCCCGGCTTGCCGGCGACCGGCTGCAGCGGCGACCGCGACTGGAGCCGGGGCTGGCTGGTATTCCGCGATCCCGACGGCAATCGCCAGCTCGACGCGCCCGACGACCTTCTGCGCGCCAGTACCGCCCCGGCCGAGGGCAGCAGCGGCCTCCGGCTCAGCTCAACGCGGAACGCGCTGCGCTACCAGCCCAGCGGACTGGCCGCGCACAGCAACCTGACCGTGAACGCCTGCGCGCACGGCCAACTGCGGGGGAAAGTCGTGGTGAACCGGCTGGGCCGGGTCCGCACCGAGCGCCCCGAGCGCGGCACGCCCTGCCCCTGAGCGGATTCCCCCCCATTTCGACCTTGACCACGGCGGCACAGGCACTAGAATGTGCGTCCCCGCCCGAATAGCTCAGCCGGTTAGAGCACTTGACTGTTAATCAGGGGGTCGTTGGTTCGAGTCCAACTTCGGGCGCCAGACACCAGGAAGGCCGCGAGCGATCGCGGCCTTTCTTTTTTGGCGGGACGGGCCATCACGCCCCGTAACAACACGGGCGCTACGGTTCAGGCCCCTTTCACTCAGGCCTCCAGTCCCGATGTCGCGCCTGGTCATCGTCTCCAACCGCGTCGCGGCGCCGCAGCAGTCGCGCGCCGGCGGCCTGGTGGTCGCGCTTGACGCGGCCCTGCGCGACACCGGGGGCGTCTGGTTCGGCTGGAGCGGCAAGGCCACGCGCGACGGCACGCAAGCGGTGCAGCACGCGCGCGCGGGGAACGTCGAATACGTAACGATGGACCTCAGCGAGGCCGACGTGGCGGGCTACTACGACGGCTTTTCCAACCGCACGCTGTGGCCGGCGCTGCACTACCGCCTCGACCTGGTCGAGTACAGCCGCGAGACCCACGTCGTCTACCGCCAGGTCAACGCGCGCTTCGCCGAGCGCCTGGCCACGCTGCTCAGGCCCGGCGACCGCGTGTGGATCCAGGACTACCACCTGCTGCCGCTGGCCGGCGAGCTGCGCGCGCGCGGCGTGGACAATCCGCTGGCGCTGTTCCTGCACGTGCCATTTCCGCCCTCCGACCTCGCGCGCGCGCTGCCCAACCACGCCAGCGTCTTCGGCGCGATGGCCGCCTACGACCTGGTCGGCTTCCAGACCCGCCGCGACTGCGAGAACTTCGACGCCTACCTGCGCGACGCCACCGACAGCGGCGAAATCGCGCTGCGCGCCGGCCGCCCGCCGCCGCTGACGCGCGCGTTCCCGATCAGCATCGACGCCGACGAGTTCGCGCAGGCGGCGCGGCGCGCGCGCGGCTCCGCCGGCGTGCGCGGGCTGCGCGACAGCCTGGGCGGCAGCGCGCTCGCCATCGGGGTCGACCGCCTGGACTATTCCAAGGGCCTGGTCGAGAAGTTCCAGGCCTTCGGCGAGTTCCTGCGCCGCCACTCCGGCAATACCGGCGGACTGACCCTGCTGCAGGTCGCGCCGGTCTCGCGCGGCGGCGTACGCAGCTACCGCGAGCTGCGCCACGAGCTCGAGCGCATCGCCGGCCATATCAACGGCCGGCACGCCGACCCCCAGTGGACGCCGATCCGCTACGTCAATCGCAACCTTGGCCGGCAGACGCTCGCGGGCTACTACGGCGCCGCGCGCCTGGGCTTGGTCACGCCGCTGCGCGACGGCATGAACCTGGTGGCGAAGGAATACGTGGCCGCGCAGGACCCCGACGATCCCGGCGTGCTGCTGCTGTCGCGCTTCGCTGGCGCGGCCGACCAGCTCGGCGGCGCGATGCTGGTCAATCCCTACGATATCGGCGGCGTCGCCGACGCGATCGACGCCGCGCTGCGGCTCGGCGCCGACGAGCGCCGCGAGCGGCATGCCGAGTCGCTGCGTTCGCTCCGGGAGCAGGACATCCACTGGTGGACCGCCGCGTTCCTGGACGCGCTCGACGCACGAGGGACATCACGCTCCCGCGCGACCACCGCTTAACTACCCGCGGGCTATCGTCTGCACGAAGAGGAGCACCACATGCAACCCCGCGACGAAGAAGAACTTGCGCGCACGCGCGAACGCTCCGGCGGCGATCCGGCATCGGGCAGTTCTGCATCCGACCATGGCGGCTACGCCGAACGCGGTCCGGGCCGGGGCGACCACCCGGGACGCGGCCGTGGCGAAAGCCGCGATCCGCAGGCGTCCGACGAGGGCGAACACGCCGAACGCGCGCGCTGGCGCGAGGACGATCCGGACGAAACGAGCGACCGCTGGGAGGACGATGACGGCGATGCTCCCCCGGCCGCCTAACCCGCCATCCAACATGCACGCCATCGAACTCATGAACCGCCTGCACGCGCTGGACGCGGCGCTGGCGACCTGCCAGCGCCAGGCGATCACGGTCGACGAGCTGCGCCGCGTGTGGGAGCTGCACTCCGCCGGACTCGAGCGCCTCGGCGGGCACGACGGCGAATGGGTGGACGTCCTGCTGCGCCGCATGGCTGCGCGCCATGGCATCGCAGGACTCGTGACGTTCCTGCCCGAGCCCGTGGATCCGGAGGACGGCGCGCCCCGGGACTGAGCACGGGGACCAGTTCATCCGCCCGGCTGGCGTGCGATCCGCCGAAACGCGGGCAAGCGCACGCGGTGCGCTGACGGCTTCCCGCCGCCATTACCCCGCGCAGTACGATCGCCCGCGGTTCAGCGCGGATCCGGCAGCGGCTGGCCGTCCAGCCCCACCAGCGACCACTTGCCCCACTGGTCCTCCACTCCCGCGCCCGCGGTGCGGTTGGCACCGGCATCGCCCGCATAGCGGTAAAGCGGCTGGCCGCCATAGGTGACATGGATGCGGCCGTCGCGCTCGAGCGTGCCGATCCTGGAGGCCTCCACGCCCGCCCCCGCGGTGGGCTGCGAGTTGTGCGCCAGGACCGGCGGCCATGCGTCCTGGCAGGCCTCGTCGCACTTGCTGCCATCGTCGTTCCCGGCCAGCACGTAGACCGAACTGCCCGCCCCGTCCACCAGGTGCGACGACGGCGTGCCCGACATCGCCAGCGACGCGTTCGCGCTGCCACCGCCCTGCGGGATGACCGCCGGGTCCGCCGGCGTCTGCTGCGATGGCAGCGTCGCCGACTGCGCCTCGTCGCGGCCGGCATCGGCTTGGCTGCGCGCCTCGCCGGCGTCGGTGCGACGGTCGCTGTGGTCGCAGGCGGCCAGCACGAGCACCGCCGAACAGGCGAGCGCGATCGTCGGGATCGGAAGCTTCATGGCCGTGGCTCCGTGGGGTGATCGTCGGACCGTACGGCGGGGATCGTAGGAGGTGCGTGACGGCGGAGATGCGCTTCCCTCAGGCCGCCTTGACGCCAGCCCCGATACCTTGGCCTGAACAGGAGGGCCCATGGCCGGAAACAGCAGCATGGCGCGCAGCGCCCAGATTCTCCGGTTCGTGCTCAGGCACCGGGCCGTCGGCGTGTTCGCCGATCCTTCGACCGACGTGGCGGCGCTGGAAGACGAGTTCGGCGCGCAGGCGCCCGCGGACGGGCACGGGCCCGAGGCCTTCGTGCGCGACCTCGAAGCACTCGGTCCGACCTTCATCAAGCTGGGCCAGTCGCTGTCCACGCGCGCGGACATGGTGCCCGCGCCCTACCTCGTCGCGCTGGAACGGATGCAGGACGACGTGCTGCCCGTGTCCGCGGACGACATCCGCGGCATCGTCGAAGCCGAACTGGGCGTGCGACTGGGCAAGCTCTTCCGCGAATTCGACGACGTGCCGCTGGGCTCCGCCTCGCTGGCCCAGGTGCATCGCGCAGTCCTCAACGACGGTCGCGAAGTGGCGGTCAAGGTGCAGCGCCCCGGCGTCGACGCCGAAGTGGTGACCGACCTCGACACCCTGGCCGGCATCGCCCGGCGCGTGGACAGCGCAACCGGCGTCGGCCGCCGCCTGCGCTTCTCCGAATGGGTACACGAATTCCGCAAATCCCTGATGGCCGAGCTCGACTACCGCCTCGAGGCCGACAACCTCGAACGCTTCGGCGAACGCCTGGCCGGCTATCCCGAGCTCCTGGTGCCCGCCCCGCTACGCGATCTCTGCACCCGGCGCGTGCTGACCATGGACCTGGTGCGCGGCACCAAGGTCACCGCGCTGGGCGGGCTGCGCAGGACCGAACAGGACTACGAACCGCTCGCCGCCGCCCTCATGCGCGGCTACCTGGACCAGGTGTTCGTGCACGGCGAGATCCACGCCGACCCGCATCCCGGCAACATGCTGGTGACCGACGACGAGCGCCTGGCGATCTTCGACCTCGGCATGGTGGCGCACGTGCCGCCGCGCCAGCGCGAGCACCTGCTGAAGCTGCTGCTCGCCGCCGTCGACGGACGCGGCGAGGAGGTCGCCGGCGAGACCATCGCCATGTCCGTGCAGCTCGAGGACTTCGACGAAGTGCGTTACGTGCGCGAAGTCGGCCACCTCGTGGCGCGCTACGCAGCCCATGGCGGCTCGCAGGCCCTGTCCGAGGGCCGCCTGATGATGGAGCTGGCCCGCATGGGCGTCGCCTGCGGCCTGCGCTCGCCGCCCGAGATGCAGATGCTGGGCAAGACCCTGCTCAACCTCGAAGGCGTGAGCCGCGCGCTGGAGCCGGAGCTGGACGTGAAGCGCGTCGTCGACGGCCACCTGCAGTCGCTGATGCGGCAGCGCATGCGCCAGGCGTTCTCGCCGTCCCGCCTGGCCGGCGACGCGATGGAGCTGCAGGCGCTGCTGCAGGAGGCGCCGCGCAAGGTGTCCACGATCCTGTCGCTGCTGTCGGAGAACAAGCTGAAGGTGAACGTTGGCGGATTGCAGGAGTCAAGGCTGACCGAGAACCTGCAGAAGATCGCGAACCGTGTGGCCGCGGGCGTGATCGTGGCGTCGCTGATCCTGGCGAGCGCGATGCTGATGCGCGGGGACGTGGCGGGGCCGAAGCTGTTCGGCTATCCGGCGGTGGCGATGGTGATGTTCCTGCTGGCGTCGGCGTTGGGGTTCGGGATTGTGCTGAGTGTGCTGATCAGTGATCGGCGGCCGAAGGTGCGGGAAGAGAGGAGTCCGAGGGCTTGACCCGGCGGAACGCCGAATCACGAGCACCTTGTTAGGTCGCTCCCCGTTGTATTCGCGGCACCCGGTTTAGACGAGTGTCCTGGCGTGCAGCAGGTTGGTAAACATTTGCTCGTTGAGGCATTCGTCGCGAGAGCGGCCGCTGGGGCCCTCGACGTTGGTGTTCTGGTTGCCCTTATCCGGCTCTAAAATTCACAGCGCGACGCCACAGTCATACATCCTGCCAGAGCACAGCCCTATCGCCGACGCGCTACTTCGCAGACCACATTGGCAGCCGATCCGGCGTCACGCTGCTGGATCCGGCCGGAATTGGCTACGACCAGTGCCCGGGCGCGCCCTTCCCCTCGTCCATCGCAGAGAGTCAACGTCACGTTCGAGCCGGCCAGGCTGCCATTGGACTGTACCGTCAGCCGAGTTCGCCCTGCCGTAGCGGTCAGACCGACGCCCGATGACAGCGGTCCGCGTTCGAAGATGATCGGCTCGCTGGCGTCCCGAACGCGGTTACCGTTGACATCGGGGAACGCGATCCATCCTTCGCTCCAATCGATGCCCCCTTGGCAGCCCGCTACCCCACCCGGACAGATGACGACCTCGGTCGACGTAACGACCGCCATCCGTGTAGAAGCCATCAGCGTCTCGTAAACGGATTCGAGGGCATTGCTCGCCCGTGTGGCATGCACGACGTTCATAGTCGCAGGTAGTGCGATCAGGGCCAGAACACCCACAATCGCCATCGCCACAACCAGCTCGATTAGGCCCAATCCTCCGTTCTTAGTCATGCCCGTCTCCCGGCCGTCGTGAATCGAAATTTTCACGACGACACCAGCAGCAGGACATCAGAAGAAGCGGACTGTCTCCTCGGATAGCAACATGCCGGCCTGTCGGTATTCCCGCGCCCGGCCTACGACGAGGGACCGGTGGTACGTCACCAGCAGCTACCCAGCGTCAACGCACGGGTCTTTTTTCCGGTCTGGTCGATGGTCATCTTTCCGCAGTTCTTGTCGTTGTTTGCCTGCGAGCCCTTCGGGTCGGTTTCAATGGTGTACGCCGCCGCGGTCACACTGCCGCTTACAAGCGACTGCGTGTAGAAGTTC
This sequence comes from Luteimonas padinae, assembly GCF_014652935.1. Classification (GTDB taxonomy): domain Bacteria; phylum Pseudomonadota; class Gammaproteobacteria; order Xanthomonadales; family Xanthomonadaceae; genus Luteimonas; species Luteimonas padinae. Next base: position 29,115 of record NZ_BMZT01000012.1, read on the forward strand.
GCGTTCCCGGAATCGCTACAGTCCGGCAGCACGGCACCCACATAGGTCAACTTGTTCGTGTAGTAGCGCTCCATGAACTGCGCACCTTCAATCAGGCAAGCCTGCGCCACGCTGCGCCGCGTCTTGGTCACGTGGGATGTGTAGCTGGGCAGGGCGATCGCCGCCAGGATGGCGATCACCGCGACTGTGATCATCAACTCGATCAGAGTGAAACCCTGCGCCACTCGACTGGAGACGGCAGGACTCACGGGGTGCCTCCCATGCCCAGAATGAGCTCCCGCCAGCTGACGCGCTCAGGATCACCTGTGGCACGATTCGTCCTCAACTCAGCTGTCTCACCATCAAAACGCGAGGCGAAAATATGCCTACCGAGCGAGTTGATGCCGGCGACGCCAGTCTCCAGACCAAGACCCGAATTAGCCATCGACTCATCGCCGTCGACCAGCGCATCGCTGCCATCGAACTGCCCATCGTCGTTCACGTCGAAATAGCTGCTCTCACCCAAACGGCCGCCGGTGAACGGATCAATCGCCATCACCCAGGAGCGTGCACCCGCTCCGCAGGGATCAGTGGCGTTCGGAATCAGGGTCGCGGCCACCAGGGCTAATCCTTGGAAGATCATCGGCGACACCATGCGCTCGCCTTCCGCCCCCTTTGACGGCGACTTCAGGTCGATATACCAGCCGCTTTTCCCAGCCAAGTCGGACATGGTTCCGGCGGACAGCGCGCGAACCGGATCACCACCAGGGGTGTTGCCTTCTGCCATGATCTTGCGCTCTTTGAGCTTATCCCTGCCGGTGATGAGCTTGCCGTCATCCTTGATCCCGTACCAGGTCTCGACGGCCATGCTGCCGACGTCCGCCGTGCCCAAGTAACGCCCAGTCCCGAAGAACACCCAGGTTTCCGAGCCGCTGTTGGGTCGCCTTGCGACCTGAGGGGGGATGCTAATGGGCCGACCGGCATTGAACAGCTTGACGCTGGACGGCTTCTTGTTTTCGAGGCCGGTGATTTTCCACAGGTTGCCCTTGAGATCACCGGCATACGCAGTGTCGAAGTACCCGTTGGGCTTGCTCCTCCACACCACGAGCCCGCTCAACCCACTGTCAGTGTCCGTGGCGGCTCCTGGATGCACGATACGAGTCGCCCCCGTGCTCAGATTGGATCCCCTGAGCCCGATCATGATTAAGGCGGCGGCGCCCCCGCTCACGCTGTTGGGTCCGTTTCCTAGCATTACGGACCAGCTGTCCTCGGCGTGCTGGGCGATCACCGGTCTGCTAAGCACATTGCCCAACTGCGGAATGTCGGCACCGGTCTTGTCCCAGACCACGGACATACTCTCCGGATTGGTCACATCCAGCGCGAAGACGCCCGGCTTGCCGCGCCCCATGGTCCCTACCAGATAGGTCTTGTCCCCCGCTTCCGCGACGGCAATCTCGCCATCGACGAAGTACTGGTGCTGGTGCGGAAGCGAACTCGCCATGGAGTACTCCGTGAGACCAGCCGTATCCTCGCGAACCGCCTTGGGTACGAAGGCGAACACTTCCCGGCCGGTGTCCGCATCGAAGGCATGAAGCATGCCGTCGTTGGCACCGACGTAGATCATGTTCTTTCGCGAATGCTCCGTGGTCGAGGGAACAAATACCGGCTGCGAGTGGATAATATCGCCCAGCACGCTGACGCGTACGCGCATGCTGCCCACAGCCCCCCCCTCTTTGTCCCGGTCGCCACGGAGGTAGTCTGCGACTCCCGCCGGCAGGTTCGGAGCGTTGGTGGCGTTGAAGGCGACCCTGGCCGTACCGTCGGAACTACTGGTGTAGATCTTGCGGTCCTTCCAGTCCCGTGCGTTGAGCAGGGTGCTCGCACGCCACTGCGGGGACTTGGTCACCTCGCCGGTCGCCTGATCGATGAGATGGGCATTCAGCTCACCGGTCCACTGCTCACTAGTGAAGCGCGCCTGAAACAGCCGGGAGTTCGCCTCAAGCTGCGCGGACGTGGTACCCAACGCAGCGCCGGAACCCGGACGCGGCTCCCTCACGATGCGCGAGAACGCCTCCTTGAGGCCGTCGATCATCGCGTCCGGGTTGTTGGCCAGGAAGAAGTTGCGCGGCCTAAGATCTCCCGATTGCGGCAGCGTGTCCCCATCGGTCCAGAGGCTGTCCTCAAGGGCATCCGTGCGCGTGCTGGGGTCGTAGTCATACGGCACCACGAAACCGCCGTACTTCGCCGCCAGCCAGTACTGGTTGCTGTCCTTCGGCCTGACGTAGGTCGAGCCCTGCATCTCAGCCACGTCCATCCAGTAGGTTGAGATCGTCTGCTTGCCAACAAGGTCGGAACGCTGGTCGCGCACATGTGCATCATAGGCCAGCCCCGCAATGTACGCCGAGGCGCCCTGACTTCCGAAGCTCGGGGACTTCCCCGAGATACTGAGGCCCTCGAGCTTACCCATCTGCTGGGTGAGTTTTTCCACGTCCACCAAGGTGTCGCTCTCGACGGCATCGGGCACGCTCGGTTCGTCTACGCTGAGATCTATTCCCCCGGGCAGGTTGCGATCCCTGTGGCTGTAGACGTCGCCAATGCCAAGAATCACGTTCGCCTGGCACGAATACATGATCGGATCTGTCCAGTCCGTGATCACCGGAAAGCCATCGGCAAGCTTATAGGTTAGATTATTCGTGTACTCGGGAACGTTCCCGATGTTGCGCAGGTAACGCGTGGCGGCGTAGTACAGTTCACTCACAGGATCATAGCTTTTATGTTTCGCAATACGGCTGCCATCCGGGGTATCTGGCATGCTGCCAAATTTATTGATGTAGTTGATCACCCCACTGTCTTTGATAGCGAGTTCGGTAGCCGTTGCGCTGGCATCGGTCGGGTTGGGGTTCCTGATCAGCACGCCAGTACTCGCATCCCACTCCCGGTGGGTGTTCGCCTCCGGCTCCTGCATGGCAGGATGAGTCCGCGGTCCGACGAACTTCTGACGGGCACGAAGCGCCGCTCCATCGCGCTTCACGTCCGAGTCGTTGAGATAGCCGAAAACGCTGTAGCGTAGACGTTCAGAATATTGTTGGATCAGGCCTTCCGGCTTATACCCCTGAGAGTACTTCGTGCAGTTGTCCGAGATGAAGCCCATCTTGCACACGCGGACGCGGACGAAAACCTCGTACACCACGCCGGCATCCGAACCGTTCCCACCGGACAGCGCATGCTGATCCGGGTTGTACGTAAGCACCGCGTCTGTCCCCGCGTTGAGATCGCCGCTGCTGGTGAATCGCATCTTGTTGCCCAGCCCTTCGATCCGCATTTTGAAGCTTTCCCAGCTCGCGGGAGTGTAATTCTCCACTACCGTCGAATTGGCTGTCGAAAAGTGAGGGAACTGCTTCGTATCGCCTTGGCCGTCATGCCATGCCTTCTCGATCCAGGTGTCGTCCGGATCATCCTTGACACGGTTGCCACCCGTGAGCGCCACGCGGAATGGGTCGATGGCCTGCGTCGTCGCCCAGTTGAGGAATTTGCCGCTCCACTCCTTGCTTCCACGGCAGGCACCGCTCGCGTCCGCCTTCGACACCGGATCGAAAAACCGCTTTTCTTCCGTCTCCGAGTACACATAGGCATAGCAAAAATTCGCGTCGAACAGTCCCGTATATCGACCTGCCGTCTTGAAGTCCGTCGAATCCTTGTAGGCCGCCACACTGAGTGTCGGCCACTCCACCGACGGCGTCAGCACCAGGTTCCCCGGGACCTCTTGGGGAAGGAACAGTGGGGTCTTCGAGATCGATATCGCGGAATCCGCAGGAGTGGACGCGATGCCGGCCAGTAGCCCCACAGCCATGGCGGCGGCGAACGTATGCGACGTCGATGCACGGAAGGTCTTGGGCGTCTTCATCAGGTCACCTTTCAAGGAGTGCCAGGCAGCGGAATGGCGTAATTGGCGGTCAGGACGACCAGCGCGCGACCGTTCGCCGAGTTGTCGGATGGATCACGGCTGCGGGCGAACACCCGGTAATAGGCGCGGGCCGTAAACGAGGTCTGCTGGCCGCCGTACTGATGGGAACCTGCGCTGTCGTCGAGGCCGTAGGCCGACGCCGACGACAGGCTGTCGAATCGCTGGATCAGGTACTGCGGAGTTCCTGCGGCGTTGTCGGACAGCGCTGAATCGCCAGCCATGTCCTGCCAGCAGTCGGTGCAGCCGCTCACCACACCCGAATCGTCGGGCAGGCCGCAGCCGTGGTTCCACTGATGCAGTCTTGACCTAGTGTACTGGTGGTGTCTGCCTGGATCACGGCCTCGGCAGCGCGAAGACCGGCTTCGGCCGCCTGGAACTCAAGACTGCGGTCACGCTGACCCGCGGCCATGCGCTCCTCCATGACCGTGCCGCGAAGGCCGCCCAGCGCAAGCAGGGTGAGCACGGCAAGCAGGATCAGGGCAATCACCAGCACGGCGCCTCCCTGGCTGGCTGCGCCGGCCCGGCGGGACAGGATCGTCATCGGTTTCATTGCAGTCGGTTCCTCAGCGCCACGGTTGTGGAGAGTTCACGTCCCAACAGCACGCCGTTGATAGCGGCGGACTTGTCGTCGCTTTCGAATGTGAGCTTGATCCGCACGGCAGCCACCCGCGCCCACTCCTCATCAGTGGTGATGGCCGAGGCGCTCAGGTAACTGCCATCGAGCAGATACTCGAAGGCCAGCGAGCGGACGTTCTCCGCGATCTCGTCGGCGGTAGCGCTTGGCCCATCCACGCGGCGGTACAGCGACTTGCCCGACGTCGTGCCGTTGCCGACGTACCAGCTGATGCTCCGCATGCGGGCGATGATCGCCGGCGGACTGCCTTCGTACATGCATCCTTTTGGCGCGTTCGGCAGCGTGGTGCCGCCTTTCCACCAGCCCTGCGTGCAACCGAAAGCGTAGCGCTTGTCCGAACCGTTCGGGCAATTTCCACCGGGTGCCAAGCAGTTGGTCGCATTGCCAGGAGTAACACTGGCCTTCTTCTGGATCTTTATCCCCTTTCCGCTCACGTCCGTGGCCTGGAAGATCGCAGCGTGCTCCGGGTCGCAAACCATGACGATCGCATTATTCCAATCTGCGGGCACCGGATCGAAGGTGTTGATGTTCACATCAGACGAATTGCCCGCATCCACGCGCATGCCGCCTTCGGTCGCGGACTTGAGCACAATGGCTTCCGAATAGTTGCCCGTACCGATGATGCTTGCGCTGACCCGATCCCGCGCACCCGAGCCGAACTTGATACCGTCTTGGCTGCTGCTATAGCCGATCAGACCGCCCCCGAAATCCGCGTATGGATACAACGATGAGTTGTTGAGAACATTGACCGGACGCAACGAGGAGTTGCAGGCGTTTCCACCCGACTCACGGATATCGCGCGACATCAGCTCGAAGGCAGCACGCGCGTTCTCCTGCACTCGACCCAGGCTCTCCGTCGACGCATAGACCTGCCGACTCGACAGGAACACCGAAATGGCCGCACCTGCCAGGATCGTTCCAAGAAGCAGGGCGATCATCAATTCAATAAGCGTGAATCCGCGGCCGTCCCGGCGCGGTCCTGCGCGATAGTTGCTCATAGCCGCGTCCTCGTGCTGACCAAACCACTGTCGTTGCCACCACGGCTGTCGGTCCAAGAAACAGAGGCGGTACAGTCGCCGCCTTGGCAGTTGATTGCGCCACATGCCCCGGAACCGAGCTGCGCCTTCAACGCCGCCAGCCAGTAGGCTTGGTCCTTCTGCGCCAATGTGGCGGTGTTCACCGGTGCAGTGCAGAGCCTGGTGACGTTGTAGTCGCCGTTGCGGGCCGCGTCGACATTGGCGCGCATGCTGTCGAGGATGGAGTACGAGAAGATGGTCGCCATGCTCTGCTGATGCGACTGCTGGCTGTTTCGAAGGGCCATCATCTGCATCGCGGCGACACCAAGCAGGCCGATCGCCAAAATGAGAACGGTGATCAGCACCTCCAGCATCGTCGCACCGCGCTGCTTGCGGGAAATCGGACAGGTGGGCATAGGTTCACTCACAATGTGTTGGATCTCGGGGCGGCGCAGCTGCCGCCGCCATTGACCCGAGTCACGCTGATCCGGCTGCCGCTGGCGATGCCGACGCGTCGCGTGTTCTCGGGAGGCCTCGTCGTCGGGATACATAGCGAAATGACCGCATTCACGAACTGATTGGACGAGCTGGACGATCGGGCGAAGCCATCCGGACGAAACGCGAGCCGCGTTCCAAATCCTGTGCTGACGCGCATCTGGACCTTCGGCGGAAGCGTGAGCCGGCCCAGCACGGCCCTACCGGGCACGAAGGCCTTCAGGCCCGTCGCCCCGCTGGTGACGCAGGCACTCGTGGCGGTGGACGCGGCATCCGGGTCGACTACCGGACATACCACAACCATCTGGTTGCGCCGGAGCGCTTCCATCCTGGCTCCCTGGAGGAATACCGACATCTCGTTAGCTACGCCGGTTAGCCGGTTGCCATTAACCACGCCGGAAAAATTAGGGACCGCGATCGCGATGATCACCGCGAGCACCGCGATCGTCACCATAAGTTCGATCAAGGTGAAGCCGGTCGAATCTCGACACGGCCGCCTCCCTCTCCTGACGGATACAACCTTGATCTTCAGCCCCATGCCGGAAGCGCCCCTCTGGATCCTCATGGCATGAATACTAGTTGCAGCCTCCCCTGAAAGTGCGACTCCGGCGGACAGACGGCTGATCTGCTATCGCCAGCGGCAGCAAGGGCCATTCAACACCTTGAGGAGACCTGCGGCCTGAGGCATTCTCGCTGATCATGAACGAGCGATCGGCCGCCTCGACCCCGCAAGAAACTGTCGCCGCACTCGGGCAGCCCAATTCCGTGCTGTGGCTCATCCTGTCTACTCAGGCCCTGGCCACCATTCTGGCGCTGGCACCTGGCGTGGAGATGGATCGCTGGCTGTACTACTGCCTGATCTCCTTCCTCCTCCAGTGGGTCGGCCTACTGACCTTGGGACTGATCATGCTGTTCCGGCGCCAGTTGGACACCCTGTCGCCGCTGCGCCTGAGCTGGATGGCGGTAATACTGCTGCTGGCGTCCATCTTGATCGTGGGAGCCGTGGGCCTCGCCCTTCTGCCAGAGGTGTTTCCCATTAACCAGAACCAGCTTTTGGACGACTGGGGGCGGACCGGGATGATGATCACCGCAGCCGGCGTACTAGCCGCCCTCGCCTTCCAGAACCACTGGCGTTCGAAGCAGTTGGCGATACGCGCAAAGCAGGCTGAACTCGATGCACTGCGCGCCCGCGTCGAGCCGCACTTCCTATTCAACGCACTCAATACCGCGATCGCGCTGCTGCATAAGCGCCCCGAGACGGCCGAGCATGTACTGCTGGCCCTTTCGGATCTTTTCCGCGCCGCGCTATCCATCTCTCGCGAACATCAGCTCGGCGAGGAAATCAAGCTGACGCAGCAATACCTGATGATCGAGTCGCTCCGCTTGGGGGATCGGCTTCACGTCGAGTGGGACGTCGATGCAGCGCCCGACGATGTCCCCATCCCGGTGCTAGCCCTGCAGACGATCGTCGAGAACGCGATCCGCCACGGCATCGAACGCCTGCCCGGCGGAGGGGCAGGCGTGCGCATCATCGCCGAAGCCAACGCAAAAGGGACACAGATCCTGGTGATTAAGCCGGTCCCACCCGGCGACCAGGGTCGCACGGGGCATAAGGTAGGTCTCGCGGCCACCCGAGCGCGGCTGGAAGCCATGGGGCCGGCCGCAGCCTCACTGCGGACCACGCACGCGAACGGGCAATTCGAGGCCCGCATCAGTCTGCCTGCAGCCACCTGCTAACTCAGGTCACCACTTCGTAGCACGGCCGGTACTCGCCAGAAATCTTCATCCGCCGCTGCTCCACGAACGCCCGCAGCAGGTCGTCCAGTGCCCGCATCATGTCCTCGGCGCCGTGGATCTGGAACGGGCCGTACTGCTCCACGCGCCGCATCCCGTCCTCCTTCACGTTCCCCGCCACGATCCCCGAGAACGCCCGGCGCAGGTCCGCGGCCAGCTCATGCGGCTTGCGCCCGTGGTGCAGGTCCAGCCCCGCCATCGCCTCGTGCGTCGGCACGAACGGCTGCTGGAACGGCAGCGGGATGTCCAGTCCCCAGTTGAAGTAGAACGAGTCCTTGTTCTGGATCCTCGCCTCGCGCACGCGCTTGACGCCCGCGGCCATGGCGCGCGCAACGGCCTGCGGGTCGCCGACGATGATCTCGTAGCGCGAGGCGGCGGCGTCGCCCAGGGTCAGGCGGATGAAGCGGTCGATCTGCTCGAAGTACGGCGCCGAGGAGACGGGACCGGTCAGGATCAGCGGGAACGGCAGCGCTGCGTTTTCCTCGCGCAGCAACAGGCCGAGGAGGTACAGGATCTCTTCGGCCGTGCCCACGCCGCCGGGGAACACGATGATGCCGTGGCCGATGCGGACGAAGGCCTCGAGGCGCTTCTCGATGTCCGGCATGATGACCAGCTGGTTGACGATCGGATTCGGGCTCTCGGCGGCGATGATGCCGGGCTCGGTGATGCCGATGTAGCGCGGGCGGCGCTGGCGCTGCTTGGCGTGGGCGATGTTGGCGCCCTTCATCGGGCCCTTCATCGCACCCGGGCCGCAGCCGGTGCAGATGTCGAGGCCGCGCAAGCCGAGCTCGTAGCCGACCAGCTTGGTGTACTCGTACTCCACGCGGCTGATGGAGTGGCCGCCCCAGCAGACCACGAGGTTCGGCTCGCTGGGATGCAGCAGGCGGGCGTTGCGCAGCAGTCCGAAGACGGCGTTGGTGATGCCGGCCGAGGAGTCGAGGTCGGCGGCGTACTCGGGGCCCAGCTCGATCGCCATGTAGGCGAGGTCGCGCACGGTGGCGAACAGCAGCTCGGCCACGCCGCGGATGATCTCGCCGTCGACGAAGGCCATCGCCGGGGCGCCCTTGAGGTCGATGCGCAGGCCACGGTCCTGCTGCAGCACCTGGATGTCGAAGTCGGGGTACATCTCCTGCGCGGCACGCGGATCGTCGTTGGCGCTGCCGCTGGTGAGCACGGCGAGCGCACAGCGGCGCAGCAGGTCGTGCAGGCCGCCGGACGAGGCGTCCTTCAGGCGCGCCACCTCCTCGCGGGAGAGGATGTCGAGGCCACCGCGCGGGTAGATGCGGGCGTCGACGGTCGGGAGGGTGGCCTCGGGCCGGGTGGCGATGGTCATCTGCTGTCTCTTCTTCTTGTTCTTGTCGTGTTTTCAGGCCAGCGACTCTAGCGCAACGGGGCCCCGGAACGGAAACGGCCGGGGCAAGCCCGGCCGTTCCGTTTGACGCGTGTGGTGCTGGATCAGAACTTGTACTTCAGGCTCAGCATGACCGACCAGCGGGAGACGGCGGTGTTGATGCCGTCGCCGTTGTTCTCCTGGATACCGGAGTTGTCGGTCGAACCGCTGAAGTTGTAGACGTACTTGCCGGTCTCCGGATCGATACCCGCGTAGTTGGCCACGCGGCGGGTGGAGTAGAACCCGTAGTCGTCGATCAGGCCCCAGTCCTTATTGATCAGGTTGCCCACGTTCATGATGTCCAAGGCGATTTCCGCCTTGTGGCCGTCGAAGAACATCGGGATTTCCTGGCTCACGCGGACGTCGAAGCTGTTGGTCCAGCCGGCGCGGAAGGCGTTGGCCGGGGCCACCTGGCCGCGGAAGGCATTCAGCTCGGGAGCATTGGTTTCCATCCACTCGAAGAAGGCCTGCTCCATCGCGGCGCCACCGGTCCACAGCACGTCACCCGGACCATTCGGAACGTAGAACAGGTCGTTCGTGGTGGCGCTGTCACCGTTGATGTCGTTGTAGTAGATGTAGCTGAACGGACGACCCGAGCGACCTTCGTAGAACAGGCCGGCGGTGGTCATGTTGTCGCCGAAGAACGCCTTCTGCCAGGTCAGGGCCGCGGTGAAGCGGTCCTTGATGGCATAACGCGAGTTGTGCCCGATCGGCTCATTGGTATTGAAGACGAGCGTGTTGTTCCAGTTCGACGAGTTCTGCGAGCTCGTCGCCGGGCTGAACTCCGTGGCGTCGGTGTAGGTGTAGCCCACGGTCCAGGCCCACTGGTCGACCATCGGCTTGGACAGCGCCAGAGTCAGCTGGCGGGCCGAGCCCTTGTCGGTGTTGCGGATCACGATGGCCTGATCGACATCGGGATGCTTGTTGGCACGGTTCGCTGCGCCACCGCTGCCGTTGGTCATGCCGAAGCGGCCGGAGTTGGCGGGATCCAGGCCAGCCTCGTTCCAGTACAGCATGCGTCCATCCTGACCCTGGAAGGTCGGGGAACCGACGTCGATACGGTCGAACCACAGCGCGTTCTTGTTCTTGGTCACCAGCAGCTCGGCCGAAGCCACGATGCCGTACCACGGCAGCTCATGGTCGAACGCCAGGTTGGCCTTCCAGATCGAAGGCAGGGCCAGACCCGGCTCCATGATGTCGGCAATGATCCGGGCCGGGGCCGCATCACCGGTCGGAACCGCCGGCGGCACCGTGACGTTGAACTCCGGGATTTCATCACCGCGGGAACGGTTGAGGCTGTAGCTGTCGAAGTTCAGGCCGGTGTTCTGGAACGGGCCGGCCAGCCAGACGTTCGGGTTGCCACCCTGGAACAGGCCGACGCCGCCGCGCAGCTGGGTCGGGCGCTCGCTGTCGAAGGTGTAGTTGAAGCCGAAGCGCGGCTGCCACAGCTTCTTGTCGAGGGTCACGCTGTTGTCGAGGCCGTAGATTTCCTCGATGCGCGGGTTGTAGATCGGCGAGTCGCCGAACTCGGGCATGTCGACGCGGACGCCGAACATCAGGCTCAGGTTGTAGTTCACCGCCCAGGTGTCCTGCACGAACAGGCCCAGGTTCTCGAACTGGTACGCGGCCGGGATGTCCGAACGGCTGCCACCCGGACGCGGGGCGCGCAGGTCGTAGCGCAGCGCGTTGCCTGCCTCGAAGTCTTCCAGGCTGTCGAACGTCCACACGCCGTTGAGGTCACGGCCGTAGAAGTTGAGGATGTCGTTGTCCTCGTAGTCGAAGCCGAACTTCAGGGTGTGGTCGCCCACGTACCAGGTGCCGGCGCCGAAGAACGTGGTCTGCTTGGTGTCGACGACGTTGACGTGGCGGTTGCGCTCGGTGCCGAGGTTGATGCTGTCCTGGCCGGCGCCGACGTTGTTGATGAAGATCGTCGGCAGGTCGGCGTAGGTCGAGGCGACCGAGGAGTAGTCGCGCTGCGAGACCTTGAACTCGGTCGAGAAGTTGTCGCTCCAGTCGCTGAACAGCTCGGCGACGGTGCTCTCGAAGGTCTTGTTCTGGTCGTACCAGTAGCTCGACAGCGAGATGCTGCTGCTGCCGAAGCCGACCAGCTTCGGCACCACTTCCTCGGTCTTGCTGTAGCGCAGGGCCGCACGGTGGTTGTCGTTGATGTTCCAGTCGAGCTTGACCGCGTACTCCTCGATGTCGGTCTCGGAGATGCTGGGCGGGTTCAGGCTGCCCGGATCGAAGCCGAAGCGGTTGGCGGCCGCGATCACGCGCTGCACGTCGGCATCGGTGATGTCACCGTCGCCGTACGGGGTGCCGGACAGGCTGGTGCCCGGACGCTCGCGCTTGAACTGCTCGTAGTTGGCGAAGAAGAACAGGCGGTCCTTGATGATCGGGCCACCCAGGGTGAAGCCGTAGGTCTCTTCCTTGTTGAAGCCGGCGAAGTCGACGCCGCGCAGCTCGTCGCGCACCCAGTCACCGTCGCGGACCGTGTAGTAGGCGCTGCCGTGGAATTCGTTGGTACCCGACTTGGTCACGGCGTTGACCACCGCGCCGGTGCCACCGGAGATGGTGGTGTCGTAGTTGGCCAGGTCGATCTGAATTTCCTCGATCGCGTCCATGGAGACCGGCTGGCGCTCGGTCGGCATGTTGTTGGCCTCGAGGCCGAACGGGTCGGAGTTGCTGACGCCGTCGATGCGGATCACGTTGAAGCGCGAGTTCTGGCCACCGGCCGAGATCGAGCCGTCGGCCTTGCTGATCTGCGAGATGCGCGGGTCGAGGCGGATGTAGTCCTGGATGTTGCGCGACGCCGAAGGCAGGGCCTCGATGGTGTCGTTGTTGAGGTTGGTGCCGGTGCCCATCTTGGTGGCACTGAAGATCTCGGAGCCGCCGGCCACGCCGACCGCGGTCACGGTGGCGAGCGTGGTGACGTCGCCGGTGAGCTGGGCGTTGACGGTGTTGGCGGCGTTCAGGCCGAGGAACACGTTGTCCTCGGTCTTGGTGCCGGCGCCGGCCTTGGTGATGGTGATCTCGTACGGACCACCCACGCGCAGGCCGCGGGCGCTGTAGCGGCCGCTGGCGTCGGTGACCACGCGGCTGGTGGTGCCCGACTCGACGTGGACGATGGTGACTTCTGCATTGGTGACCGGCTGCCCGTCGCTTCCGATGACGACACCGCCCACGCCGGCGGACGTGGCGCTCTGGGCGAAGACGGGTGCGGCGGCAAGCGCGGCGATCAGGCCGAGCGAAAGTTTCGACACACGGAATGCGTTGCGACGGGTCATGGCTGGACTCTTGGCAAGGAAAAACGGAAACCGCGCCGACAGGCACGGACGGACGATGTCGTTTGGTGGTTCCCACTCACGCCGCGACCGCCTGGCGGCAGCGGTTAACAACAGATTAACACATTAGCCGCCGCATATGACAGCCGGATGACGGTTTCACGCCGGGGTCAGGGAGCCCAGGTAGCCGGCCACCCCGTCCATCAGCATCTGCACGGAAATGGCGACCAGCAGCATGCCCATCAGGCGCTCGACGGCGGTGAGGGCGCGGGCCCCCAGGAGGCGGTAGAGCCAGGGGGCGCAGAACAGGATGGCTGCGGTGGCGCCCCAGGCGACGCCGAGCGCCAGGCTCCATTCCCAGAGCCGCTCGGGCTCGCGGCTGCCCATCAGCATCACCGCGGCCATGCCCGACGGCCCGGCGACCAGCGGGACCGCCAGCGGCACGATGAAGGGCTCGCCCCCGGGCAGCTCGCCCATCAGGCCCTCGGGCGGCGGGAAGATCATGCGGATGCCGATCAGGAACAGCACGATGCCGCCGGCGATCGACACCGACTCCTGGCGCAGGTGCATGACCTCGAGGGCGTACTTGCCCACCCACAGGAAGACCATCAGCACGCCGAGCGCGATCAGCAGCTCGCGCGCCAGCACCACGCGCTGCCGCTTCGGCGGCAGGTGGCGCAGGATGCTGAGGAACACCGGGATGTTGCCCAGCGGGTCCAGGATCAGGAACAGCAGCAGGGCGGCGGAGACGACGGTCATGGCGAGGGCGCCCAGGCCTGGCCTCGATGCGCGGCGCCGGCGGACGACAGGAGGGTGACGCAGGCCCCGGCCGCCGCCGCCGGATCGCGGGCACGGCGGTCATCGTCCGAGACGTGCGAGCGCGCGCGCAGCGGCGTGCGCATCGGCCCCGGACGGAGCCCGTGGAAGCGGACGGGTCCGGTGCCGTGCTCGGCGTGCAGGGTGTCGAGCAAAGCGCGCTGGCCGTGCTGGGCGACGCCGTAGGCGCCGCGGTAGGCGGAGGCCCCCTCGTCATCGAGGACGAACACCACCGCGGCATCCGACGCCTGGCGCAGCAGCGGCAGGCAGGCCCGGGTCAGCCACCAGCGCGCGGTGAGGTCGACGTGCAGCGCGCGCGCGAACTGGCCGGGATCGGTGTGTTCCAGCGGCGTCAGGCCGGGGAACTCGGCGGCGCAGTGCAGCAGGCCGTCCAGGCGCCCCAGCTGCGCGCCCACCCGATCGGCCAGCTCCACGTAGTCGCCATACTCCGCTCCCGAGAGGTCGAAGGGATAGTTGACCGGTTCCGGCAGCCCAGACGGATCGCGCGCGATCGCGTCGTAGACCCGGTTGAGCTTAGGGACCTTGCGCCCCAGCAGCACCACGGTGGCGCCCGCGCGCGCGCAGGCATGCGCGGCGGCGGCGCCCAGGCCGCCGTGGGCACCGGTCACCAGGACCACACGGCCGGCCAGTGCGGCCGGCGCGCCTGCGGCGGCCGCGGGCGTGCTCACGCGGCCTGCGTCTCCGCGATCATGCGCGCGAGCTCGCCGGACTCGAAGAGTTCCATGGTGATGTCGCAGCCGCCGATCAGCTCGCCGTTGATGAACAGCTGCGGGAAGGTCGGCCAGTTCGAGACGCGCGGCAGGTTGGCGCGGACCTCGGGGTCTTCCAGCACGTTGACGCTGTGCAGCGTGGCCATGTCCGCGCCGGCCTCGCGCAGCGCGCCCACGGTGCGGCTGGAGAAGCCGCACATCGGGAACTGCGGCGTGCCCTTCATGAAGAGGACGATGGGATGGCCGGAAATCTCGGCCTGGATGCGTTCGATGATGGCCATGCTGGCTCCGACGTGTCTGGCGGCGCGGCCAAGGGCCACGCAGCGCGCGATGGGGATCGCGCTATTGTAGCGTCCATGGCCATCGAACTTGCCGCCCTGCCCTGGGACCGCACCGCGCTCGAGCCGCACCTGTCGGGCGACACCCTCGACCTCCACCACGGCCGCCACCACCGCGCCCATGTCGACGCGGTCAATGCGCTGGCGCCGGGGGCTGGCATGGGGGCGGCCACGCTGGACGACATCGTGCGCGGCGCCCAGGGGGCGCTGCAGGCCCACGCGGCCCAGGCCTGGAACCTGGCGTTCCAGTGGCGCTGCCTGAAGCCCGCGGCCGCGGGCGGCGGTGGCGAGCCGCAGGGTGCCCTGGGCGAGGCGATTGTGCGCCGCTTCGGCGACTTCGCCCGCTTCCGCCAGCGCTTCGCGGCCATGGCCACGGCGCTGCAGGGCTCGGGCTGGATCTGGCTGCTGCAGCGGCCGGACGGCTCGGTGGCCATGGCGGTGACCTCGAACACGGCGTCGCCGATCACCGGCGAGGATCGCCCCCTGTTCGGCCTGAGCCTGTGGGAGCACGCCTACGTGCTGGACTACCGCGAGGCCCGCGGGCGCTACGTCGAAGCCGTCTGGAACGTGGTCGACTGGGGATTCGTCGCCTCGAACCTGAAGTGATTGGCAGGATGGGGCGAAGCTTGCGAAGGCTCATCCATGCGCATAGCATGCGCACGAAGCCCGCTGGATCCGGCAACCATGAAAGCCATCTACGACCCCAACGCTCCCAAGCGGCCGGTCAACCTGTCGCTCAACGAGGCACTGGTGGCGCAGGCGCGGCAGATGACCGGCAACCTGTCGGCGGAAGTGGAATCCATGCTCGCCGACTTCGTGCAGCGCCAGAAGCAGCTGCGCGAGGCCGAGGCGCAGCGGCTGAAGCGCGCCGCGACGGCATGGAACCGCTTCGCCGAGAAACAGGGTTCGTTCGCCGACGAGTTCTCGACGCTCTGAGTGGGCCAGTTCGACGTCCACCGCAATCCCGGCAGGCACCGCGCGGCAATTCCTTTCGTGGTGGTCGTGCAGTCCGCCGCGTTCGACGACTACCGGCGGCGCGTGGTGGTTCCGCTGGTACGCAAGTCGCACGTCGGCGCGATCCACCACGCCGGCTTCAATCCGGGTTTCGTGGTCGAAGGCGTTGCGGTGGTGCTGCACCCGCTGGAGCTGGTGTCGGTACCGCTGGAGGCGCTGGGCGATCCGGTGGCGTCGCTGGCCGCCGACGGCGACCGGATCATCGGCGCGCTCGATGAACTGCTGAGCCGGGCCTACGGCTGAACCAGACCGGCCCGTGCGACGGGCTTACTGACGCAGCCGCGCGACGACTGGCGCGACCTGGGATTCGCGGCCGAGCGCGGCGCCCACTCGCTCCAGCGCTTCCGCCAACCCGCCCGACGTATCGGCCCGCAGCGTGGCATGGCCGACCTTGCGGCCTTCGCGCGGGGCCTTGCCGTAGTCGTGCCAGTGGCCGCCTGCCTCGGCCAGCACCGGTTCGAGCTGCGGCATCTCGCCGATCCAGTTGAGCATGCAGGCCTGGCCAAGCGCGCGCGTCGCGCCCAGCGGCAGGCCCAGCACGGCACGCAGGTGGTTGGCGAACTGGGACGTCTCGGCCCCTTCGATCGTCCAGTGGCCGGAGTTGTGCACGCGCGGGGCCAGCTCGTTGGCCAGCAGCTCGCCGTCGCGGCAGAACAGCTCCAGCGCGAACACGCCAACGTAGTCCAGGGCTTCGGCCAGCGCGCGCGCATGGCCCACCGCGCGCGCCTCCAGCGCGGCGTCCACGTTCGCCGGCGCCAGGCTCGCGGACAGCACACCGTCGACGTGCCAGTTCTCGGTCAGCGGCCAGGTGCGGAACTCGCCGTCGCGGCCGCGCACGGCCACCACGCTCAGCTCGCGCTCGAAGGGCACGAAGGCCTCGAGGATCAGCCCACCGCTGGCGGCCTGCGCGCCCAGCGCCTCCCAGGCGGCACCGGCATCGCCCGCGGTGCGGATGCGGAACTGGCCCTTGCCGTCGTAGCCCAGCCGCCGCGTTTTTAGGATGCAGGGCACGCCCAGGCGGGCGATCGCGGCGTCGAGGTCGGCCGGTGTGTCGACCGCCACGTAGCCCGGCACCGGGATGCCGAGTTCGCCGAACAGCGTCTTCTCGGCCAGCCGGTCCTGGCTGGTGCCCAGCGCCCGCGGATTGGGGAACATCGGCACCCGCTCGCTCAGCCACTGCGCGGAACCGGCGGGCACGTTCTCGAAGTCGAAGGTGGCGATGTCGATGCCGGAGGCGAACTCCGCCAGCGCCTCGCCATCGCGATAGTCGCCGACCACCAGCGGCGCGAACTGGCCGGCGCAGGCCTCGGCGCTGGTGTCCATCACCGAGAAGCGCAGGCCGAGCGGTGCGCCCGCGAGGGCCATCATGCGCGCCAGCTGGCCGCCGCCGAGGATCCCGACGGTGGTCACAGGCGCGGGTCGTCGTTGCCGGCGACGTCCTCGGTCTGGCGCCTGCGGAAGGCGTCCAGCGCGGCCGCGACCGCCACGTCACCCGCGGCCGCGAGCTGCGCGGCGGCGAACAGCGCCGCGTTGGCCGCGCCGGCGTTGCCGATCGCGAAGGTCGCCACCGGCACGCCCGCCGGCATCTGCACGATCGACAGCAGCGAGTCCATGCCGTTGAGCGCCTTCGACTGCACCGGCACGCCCAGCACCGGCAGCGCGGTCTTCGAGGCGAGCATGCCGGGCAGGTGCGCGGCGCCGCCGGCGCCGGCGATGATCGCCTTCAGGCCGCGGCCGCGCGCGGTGGCGGCGTACTCGAACAGGACGTCCGGCGTGCGGTGCGCCGACACGACGCGGACCTCGTGCGCGACGCCGAGCTCCTCGAGCTTCTGCGCGGCGTGCTGCATCGTGTCCCAGTCGGAGCGCGAGCCCATCACGATGCCGACGACGGGCGGGCTGGTGGTGGCGGTCATGGCCGTCCCCTGTGGCAAAGACGTATTCTAGCGATCCCTCGCGCCAACCGTACCCGCCATGGACCGCAAGCTGCTCGACATCCTCGTCTGCCCCACCAGCCGCCAGCCGCTGGCCCTGCTGGAGCCTGCCGGGCTGGAGGCGCTGAACCGGGCCATCGCCGCCGGCGGCGTGAAGCGCGGCGACGACGCGACCCAGGCCGAGCCGCTGCGCGAAGCGCTGGTCACGCGCGACCGCCGCACCGTGTATCGCGTGGACGACGGCATCCCGGTCCTGCTCGCCGAGGAGGCGATCGCGACCGCGCAGGCCGAAGGCTTCACCGGCGCATGAGCGCGGGCGGTCACGGCGCCGGCTTCGCCGCGGACGCATCCGGCCCGCGCCTGCCAGCCCGCGTCGCCGTGCCGCCGCCCGGGGCGGTCACGGCCGATGTCGAGCGCGCGCTGGCCGAGGACCTCGGCGGCGGCGACGTCACCGCCGCGCTGCTTCCCGACGGGCCGGAATCGGCCTACCTGCTGTGCAAGCAAGACGCGGTGATCTGCGGCCGGCCCTGGTTCGACGCCTGCCACCGCGCACTCGACCCCGGGGTCCGGATCGACTGGCGCGTGGCCGAAGGCGACCGCGTCCGCGCCGGTACGGTGCTCGCGCTCCTCCACGGCCGCACCCGCGCCCTGGTCAGCGCGGAACGCACTTCGCTGAACTTCATGCAGACCCTGTCGGGCACGGCCACCGCGACGGCCGCCCACGTCGAGGCCGTGCGTGGCACCCGCGCGCGCATCCTCGACACCCGCAAGACCCTGCCCGGCCTGCGCATCGCGCAGAAGTACGCCGTGCGCGTCGGCGGCGGCGACAACCACCGCATGGGCCTGTACGACGCGGTGATGCTGAAGGAAAACCACGTCCGCGCCGCCGGTTCGATCGGCGCCGCGATCGCCGCCGCGCGCGCCAGCCAGCCCGGCCTGCCGCTGATCGTCGAAGTGGAGACCCTGGACGAACTGCACGCGGCCCTCGAGGCCGGCTGCGACCGCATCCTGGTCGACGATTTCGACGCCGCGACGCGTCGCGAAGCGGTGCGCATCGCGGCCGGCCGCATCCCGCTTGAGGTGTCCGGCGGCGTCGACCTCGCGTCGCTGCGCGCCATCGCCGAGGACGGCGTCGACTGCATTTCGATCGGCGGACTGACCAAGCATGTCCGCGCGGTGGACCTGTCGCTGAAGCTGGGTCCGCCGCCTCCGGCCAGCTAGCGCAGCAGCAGCACCGCGACCGCGCCCAGCACGCCCAGCGCGGCGAGCCACCACCCGCGCGACACGCCGCGCACGGCGGCCGGCGCGCCCCGCCGCGCCGACGGCGCATCGGATGCCGTCGCCGCGCCCGGCGCCACTACGCGGAACCTCAGCACGTCGATGCCGAGCTCGTCGCCATGCCGTGCCCAGGCGCGCTGCTGCGGCACCTCGTTGAGCAGCCAGCCGTTGGTCGACCCCAGGTCTTCCACCAGCAGGCCCTCCGCCGTCGGCGTCGGCCGCAGGTGTTCCCGCGATACGCCCGGGTGGTCGAGATGGATGCCGCAGTCGGCCGCACGTCCCAGCACCGTCGGTCCGACCAGGGGAAAGGTGCGCCCGAAGCCCGCGCCGCTCACGCCCCGCAGCACGAAGCGTGGAAGCGCCGGCCTGACGACCGTGGCGGCGACGCGGTCGCGCTCATCCTGCGGCTCGGGTGGAACGGTGGCCGGCTCGGTGCGGGGGTGGCTGTTCATGCGGGAAAAACTGCGACCTCCTGCGTGAAGCCCACGCAAAGGCTTGCTCAAACCGCGGGTTGGCCCCAGATTGCCGGACCATGCCCAGTCTGATCCTGCTCATGATAGCCGGCGCCCTCGCGTATGCGTGGTGGAATGCCGCGCGTGCCGCCAGCGAACACGCGATCCAGGTCGGCCATTCCGCCTGCCGCGCCGCGGGCGTGCAGCTGCTCGACCAGACCGTGCACGCCGTGGGCCTGCGCCTGCGACGCCGCGACGACGGCCGCCTCGGGCTGGAACGCAGCTTCCGCTTCGAGTATTCGCACGACGGCATGGACCGGCAGCGCGGGCGCATGGTGTTCCATGGCACGCGCCTGGTGTCGTTCACCGGACCCGCGCCGGCGGTGGCGTCGGGCCTGCTCGGCGGCGACTGAGCGGGTTACTTCACGACGCGCAGGTGGGCGCCGCGCTTTGGAGCCGGCCCGCCGTCGTTGTCGTCGCCGTCCCCACCCTCGTCGTCGCCGATGCCACCGGGCACCACGCCGAGCACGACTTCGCCCGCCGGCTCCGCGCCGCTGCCGCCGTCGGCATCAGCATCGGCGACCCCGTCATCCTCACCGGACGCACCCGCCAGCCCCTGGTCTTCGGGCAGCGCCATGCCCTGCCCGGTCTCGCGCGCGTAGATCGCGAGCACGGCGGCAATGGGGACCTGGACCGGGTGGCTGACCCCGCCGAAGCGTGCGGTGAAACTCACCGCTTCGTTGTCCATGGCCAGGCGCACGACCGCACGCTCGGCCACGTTGAGGACCACGCGGCCCTCCTTGACGGTGTGCGCGGGCACGCGCACGCCCTGGCGGGTCGCGTCCACCAGCAGGTGGGGCGTCATCCCGTTGTCCACGATCCACTCGTACAGCGCCCGCAGGAGATAGGGGCGATGGCTGGTCATCCGGGAAACATCGTTCATGCCCGGATTCTAGCGCGGGACGGCGACTTCAGGCCGGAAGCTCCCGCAGGTTGCGCTCCTGCGGAGTGAGGCTGCGCGTGAATCCCGGGTTGCGGAAGATGCGGTTTCCGTAATCCTCGATCGCCTTGCCGTCCTTGGGCAGCGGGACGCCCAGGGACTCGAGGCGCCAGATGATCGGCGCCATGGCGCAGTCGGCCAGGCTCATTTCGGGATTGAGGAAGAACTTGTAGGCCTTGAACAGCGGCACCGAGGTGGCGACCAGCTCCTTCAGGCGCTTGCGCGCGGCATCGGCATTGGCCTTGGTGCCAGTCTGGATGGCGCGGACTTCCGGCACCCAGTCGTGCTCCAGCCGCAGCATCGCCAGCCGCAGGCGTGCGCGCGAAAGCGGGTCGACGGGCATCAGCGGCGGATGCGGATAGCGCTCGTCCAGGTATTCGGTGACCACGCTCGCGGCGTACAGGACCAGGTCGCGCTCGACCAGGGTCGGCACCGAGTGGTACGGGTTGAGGTCGATCAGGTCTTCCGGAGGGTCCTTCGGGTCGACCGTGATCAGGTCGTAGGTGACGCCCTTGGCCGCGAGCACCAGCCGCACCCGGTGGCAGAGGACGTCGTCGGCCGAGGAAAAGAGCGTGAGTGCATTACGCATGCGCGGACTCGCTGCCATCATCGAACAACTCTCCCGCGGCCGGAATCCGCCAGCCGCATTGGCGCCGCCCGCCCCTCGCGGGCGGCTGCCCGGTTCCCTGCCGTCGCCGTCAGTGGACGTCCTTCCAGTATTCCTTCTTCAGCAGCCAGGCGAGGAAGGTGAAGAACGCCAGGAACAGCATCACCCACACGCCCAGCGCCTCGCGCTTGGTCGCGATCGGCTCGCCCGCGTACTCGAGGAACGCGGTGATGTCGCGCGCGGCCTGGTCGAACTGCGCACCATCCATGCTGCCCGGCTGCGCCACTTCGAGGCGGTCGATGGCCGGCTCGCCGGTGGCGGCGTCGGTGCTGCCGTAGACCGGGCGCTGCACGCCCTGCATCTCCCACAGCACGTTCGGCATCGAGGCGTTCGGGAACACCGTGTTGTTCCAGCCCAGCGGACGCTCCTCGTCGATGTAGAACGACTTGAGGTAGCTGTAGATCCAGTCGCCGCCACGCACGCGCGAGGTCAGGCTGAGGTCCGGCGGCACGGTGCCGAACCACTCCGCCGCGCCTTCGGCCGGCATGGCGGTGAGGATCTGCTCGCCGAACTTGGCGCCGGTGAAGTTGAGGTTCGCCATGACCTCCTCCTCGGTCAGCCCCAGATCCTCGGCCATGCGCGAATAGCGCAGGTACTTGAGGGAGTGGCAGGACGAGCAGTAGTTCATGAACAGCTGGGCGCCACGCTGCAGCGAGGCCTTGTCGCCCAGGTCGGTACCGGCGTGCTGCAGCGGGCCGCCCGAGGCGGCCAGGGCGGAAAACGAGAGCAGCATGGAGGCCGCGAAGGCCGCGACGCGGGTGATCAGGGTCATGGGCTTAGTCATGCGTCGTCACCCGCTCCGGAACCGGCTTGGTCTTGTCGATCGCCGTCCACAACGGCATGGTCAGGAAGAACAGGAAGTAGAACGCGGTCAGGAAGCGGCCGACGATGGTCTCGACCGGATCCGTGCCCGGGCCCGCGCCGATCTTGCCGAGCCAGACGAAGCTGACCGCGAACAGGCCCAGCAGCACCTTGGACATCAGGCCGCGGTAGCGGTAGGACTTGACCTTGGCGCGGTCCAGCCACGGCACCAGGAACAGGATCGCGATCGCGCCGAACATCACCAGGACGCCGCCGAGCTTGTTCGGGACCACGCGCAGCATCGCGTAGTAAGGCGTGTAGTACCACACCGGCTTGATGTGCTCGGGCGTCACCAGGCGGTTGGCCTCGGTGAAGTTGTCATGCTCCAGGAACCAGCCGCCGAAGGCCGGTGCGAAGAAGATGATGAACGCCGCGATCATCAGGAAGAAACCGACGTAGAAGGTGTCCTTCACCGTGTAGTACGGGTGGAAGGGGACGCCATCTGCAGGCGCGGTCTTCGACCAGCGGTTGCCCTTCGGGCCCTTCTTGATCTCGACGCCGTCGGGGTTGTTCGAACCGACCTCGTGCAGCGCGAAGATGTGCAGCACCACCAGCAGCAGCAGCACCAGCGGCAGCGCGATCACGTGCAGGGCGAAGAAGCGGTTGAGCGTGGCGTCGCTGGGCAGGTAGTCGCCCATGATCCACTCGACCAGGCCGTTGCCGATCACCGGGATGGCGCCGAACAGCGAGATGATCACCTTCGCGCCCCAGAACGACATCTGGCCCCAGGGCAGCACGTAGCCCAGGAACGCCTCGGCCATCAGCACCAGGTAGATCAGCATGCCGAGGATCCACACCAGCTCGCGCGGCTTCTGGTAGCTGCCGTACATCAGCCCGCGGAACATGTGGATGTAGACCACGATGAAGAACAGCGAGGCGCCGGTGGAGTGCATGTACCGGATCAGCCAGCCCCACTCCACGTCGCGCATGATGTATTCCACCGAGGCGAAGGCCTCGGCCGCGGACGGCTTGTAGTGCATCGTCAGGAAGATGCCGGTGACGATCTGGTTGACCAGCACCACGATCGACAGCACGCCGAAGATGTACCAGATGTTGAAGTTCTTCGGCGCGTAGTACTCGGACATGTGCTTCCGGTACACGGGCATCATGCCCGGTGCGCGCTCGTTGACCCAGTCCGCCACCGTGTTGGCGGTACGCATGATCACGTTGGACATGGCTTACGCGGCCCCCTGCGGATCGACGCCGACGACGATGGTGGTGTCGTCGGCGAAATGGTGCGGCGGCACCACGAGGTTGGTCGGTGCCGGCACGCCCTGGTAGACGCGGCCGGCCATGTCGAACTTCGACTTGTGGCAGGGGCAGAAGTAGCCGCCCTTCCATTCCGGATCGAACGGCGCCGGGCCGATCTTGGCGACCATCTCCGGCGAGCAGCCGAGGTGGGTGCAGAGGCCGACGAGCACCGAGATTTCAGGCTTCAGCGAGCGCAGCTCGGGGTTGGCCTGCCGGATGTAGTCGGGCTGCTGCTCGACGTTCTCGGACTTCGGGTCGCGCAGCTGGTCGTCCAGCGTCGGCAGCGCCTGCAGGACGGCCTGCGAGCGCTTGACGATCCAGATCGGCTGGCCGCGCCACTCGAGGATCATGCGCTCGCCCTCGGCCAGCGCGCTGATGTCCGCGGTCACCGGCGCACCGGCCAGCTGTGCGCGCTGGCTCGGGAACCAGGTCTTGATGAACGGAATCGCGGCGACGCCGACGCCTGCCGCGCCGACCACCGCCGTCGTGGCTGTGAGGAACCGGCGGCGGCCGTTGTCGACCGTGCCCCCCTCGACAGGATCCATAACCCCTTCGTTGCCCATCGCCACTCCGGAAAACCTACGGTCGCTTGTGTGTGTACTGGCTGCCGCGCGCGCAGCCTCCGTAACCGGAGACGCGCCGCAAAGACGATGAAGTGTAGCGGAACGCCGATTCGGGGGACAACGTCGGCGGCCCCGGACCCGCTCAGTTCGCCGCCAGCTGGGCCCGGTAACGGTCCGCCAGGACGCCGACGCGCTCCACATAGCGCCGCGTCTCGTTGTACGGCGGCACGCCCTTGTGGCGGTCCACGGCGCCCTCGCCGGCGTTGTAGCCGGCCGCGGCCAGCGTCAGGTCGCCGTTGAACCGCTTGAGCAGCCACGCCAGGTATTTGACGCCGCCGCGGATGTTCTGCGAGGGATCGAAGGCGTTGACCACGCCGAACCGGTCGGCGGTGGCGGGCATCAGCTGCATCAGCCCCTGCGCGCCGACGCGGGACAGGGCATTGGGATTGAACGCCGATTCGGCGTGCATGACGGCGCGGATGATCGCCTCCTCGACGCCGAACTCCTGCGCGGCCGCCCTGACCTCCGCGTTGTAGGCGACGGTGTTGAGCCGCACGTTGGAGAAATTGAGACCCGGCGAGCCGCAGGCATAGCAGGATTCGAAGAAACTGTAGCGGATGGTGCGCACCGCGCCATCACCGCCGCCGCCCGCGGGCCTGCGGCTGGTGTAGTGGCGAACCCCGTCCTTGACGTAGGAATACACCTGCCCCTGCACCAGGCGGCGCGAGCCGGCGCTGGCCGAAGGCGCCGACGGCACCTGGACCGACGGGGAGCCCGACGCCGTGCCACCCGCGCCGCCCATGAACGTCGAGGGCGCATTGGCATTGATCGAGGCCGGCGAACCGGCCACCGCCGTCGATGCGGTCGCGGCCCCGACGGCCCCGGGCGTGGTCGATGGCCGGCTCGGCCGAGAGGGCCGGCTGGGGCGGTAGGTGGTGGCGACCGAGCAGTTGGCGCCACTGATGCGGCGGCTGACGTAGCTGGTGACGCCGTCGCCGGTCTCGCAGCGGTAGATGGTGCCGGCCACGGCGGGGCCGGCCGCGCCCACGCAGGCCAGGCCGATCATCGCCGCCCAGGCGAACCCCAGGGTTGTGCCGTAGCGCTTCATCCCCGCCCCTCCATTCGCGCGCAGTCTCCTATCTTGGAGGGGCCTTGCCAAGGCCCGGAACCGTGACCACGCCCTGGGAAACGCCACCCGCCCGCCACCGCGGCCAGCGCCGCCCGCGGTTTACACTGCGCGACCACCCTCATCCGGCCCGGACTCACCGCCGCGCCCCGGACCCGCCATGACCCACGACCAGACCCTGCCGGACGACGCGTCCGCCGCCCCCGCCCGCGGCAAGCTCTTCATCCAGACCCACGGCTGCCAGATGAACGAGTACGACTCGGCCCGCATGGCCGACGTACTGGCTGCCTCCGACGGCCTGGAACTCACCACGAACGTCGAAGAAGCCGACGTGATCCTGGTCAATACCTGCTCGATCCGCGAAAAAGCGCAGGAGAAGGTGTTCAGCCAGCTGGGCCGCTGGAAGGCGCTGAAGCAGGGCGGGCGCCCGGTCCTGATCGGCGTGGGCGGCTGCGTGGCCAGCCAGGAGGGCGACGCGATCGTGAAGCGCGCGCCCTTCGTCGACCTGGTGTTCGGCCCGCAGACCCTGCACCGGCTGCCGGAGCTGCTGCGCGGCCGGCGCGAATCGGGCCGCCCCCAGGTCGACATCAGCTTCCCCGAGATCGAAAAGTTCGACCGCCTGCCCGAACCGCGCGCGGAGGGCCCCAGCGCCTTCGTCTCGATCATGGAGGGCTGCAGCAAGTACTGCTCGTTCTGCGTGGTGCCCTACACCCGCGGCGAAGAGGTCAGCCGGCCGTTCGAGGACGTGCTGGTGGAGGTGATGCAGCTCGCGGCCCAGGGCGTGCGCGAGGTCAACCTGCTGGGGCAGAACGTCAACGCCTACCGCGGACCGATGGGCGAAGGCGGCGACACGGCCGATCTCGGCCTGCTGATCCGCACCATCGCCGAGATCGAGGGCATCGACCGCATCCGCTTCACCACCTCGCACCCGCTGGAGTTCTCCGACTCGCTGGTGGAGGCCTACCGCGACGTGCCGCAGCTGGCCAACTACCTGCACCTGCCGGTGCAGTCGGGCTCGGACCGCATCCTCTCGGCGATGAAGCGCGGCTACACCGCCTTGGAGTTCAAGCAGAAGATCCGCAAGCTGCGCGCGGTGCGCCCGGACATCTCGATCTCGTCGGACTTCATCGTGGGCTTCCCCGGCGAGACCGACGCCGACTTCGAGAAGACCATGAAGCTGATCGAGGACGTGGGCTTCGACCAGTCGTTCTCCTTCATCTATTCGCGCCGCCCGGGCACGCCGGCCGCCGACCTCGAGGACAGCGTGTCCAGCGAGGTGAAGCACGCGCGGCTGTCGCGGCTGCAGGCGCACATCAACGAGTACTCGGCCGGCATCTCGCAGGCCATGGTGGGTAGCGTGCAGCGGGTGCTCGTCACCGGCCCCTCGCGCAGGAATGCCGAGGAGCTGACCGGAAAGACCGAGAACATGCGCTCGGTGAACTTCGCCGCCCCCCCGCGCCTGGTCGGGCAGTTCGTCGACGTGGTGGTCACCGAAGCCCGCAGCAATTCGCTGCGCGGCCGTGTCGTCACGGCCGACGCGACGGGTGTGGGCTGAAGCCCGCGACGTGGCGCAGGACCGGCATCCGGCATCGCCCCGCGGCAGGCGCCGCGCCGATCCGCTGGGACTCTGGCTCTGCGGCCTGGCCGCGCTCGGCCTGGCCCGGGCATGGCTGTACCTGGTGCGCGATGCCGGTGCCGCGGGCGCCGTCGGCTGGATCTGGTTCGGCGGCTCGGTGCTGCTGGGCGTGGCCGGACTGGTCCTGCTCCTGCGCGGCCTGCGCCCCGGCCGCCCGGACCGCGGGACCTGATCCGCACGCCTGCCGCCTGCAATATCGCGGCCGCGTGCACGCACGTCACATCGGCCCGCGCTACCCTTCCGGCCTATGTCCAGTCCCCACCAGCGCAGCTTCACCCTTGAACCCGCCGACACCGAGCGGCTGGCCAACCTCGGCGGCCCCTTCGATGCCCACCTGCGCCAGATCGAACTGGCGCTCGGCGTCGAGATCGCCAACCGCGGCAACATCTTCCGCGTGAGCGGCGAGGATGCCGGGCGCGTCGACGAGGCCGAGCGCCTGCTGCGCGACCTGTACGGGGAATCCGCCAGCGAAACCTTCGACGCGCACGCGATCAACCTGCGCGTGAACGCCTCGCGCGCGGTGCAGGCGGATGCGGCGGCAGGCGCGAAACACGACGCCGGGCGCGGCGGTGATCCCGACTTCGTGCCGCAGACGGTCGCCATCCGCGTCAAGCGCGGCACCATCCGCGGCCGCGGCCCGAACCAGCAGAAGTACCTGCACGCGATCGCGACCCACGACATCAACTTCGGCATCGGCCCGGCGGGCACCGGCAAGACCTTCCTGGCCGTGGCCAGCGCGGTCGAGGCGCTCAACGAGTCCCGCGTGCAGCGCCTGGTGCTGGTGCGTCCGGCGGTGGAGGCCGGCGAGAAGCTCGGCTTCCTGCCCGGCGACCTGTCGCAGAAGGTCGACCCCTACCTGCGCCCGCTGTACGACGCGCTGTACGAGATGCTGGGCGTGGAGAAGGTGCTGAAGCTGCTGGAGAAGAACGTCATCGAGATCGCGCCGCTGGCCTACATGCGCGGGCGCACCCTCAACGACGCCTACGTGATCCTGGACGAGGCGCAGAACACCACCATCGAGCAGATGAAGATGTTCCTGACCCGGCTGGGCTTCGGCAGCACGGCCGTGGTCACCGGCGACCTCACCCAGATCGACCTGCCGAAGTCGACGAAGTCCGGCCTGCGCGACGCGCTGGAGGTGCTGCGCGACGTCGACGGCGTCAGTTTCACCTTCTTCGAGTCGCGCGACGTCGTGCGCCACCCGCTGGTGGCGAAGATCGTCAACGCCTACGACCGCCGCGACGCGCAGGACGCCTCGACCGGTCCGGCGTAGACTGGCGGGCATGACCCAGGGTCCTGTCCGCCTCGACGTTTCCGTCGGTTACGCCCTCCCCCGCGCCGGCATCCCGGCAGCGGTGAGCTTCCGCAAATGGGTGGCCGCGGCGCTGTCCGGACGCATCCGTGAAGCCGACCTCGCCATCCGCCTGGTCGACGCGAAGGAGGGCCGCGCCCTCAACCGCCACTATCGCGGCCGGGACTACGCCACCAACGTGCTGAGCTTCCCCGCCGACCTGCCCGAGGGCCTGCCCGAAGGCGTGCGCCTGCCGCTGCTCGGCGACCTGGTGCTGTGCGCGCCGGTGGTCGCCCGCGAGGCGCGCGAACAGGGCAAGCCCCTGGCTGCCCACTACGCCCACCTGACCGTCCACGGCACCCTGCACCTGCTGGGCTGGGACCACGGCAACGACGTGGAGGCGGAGGCCATGGAACAGCTGGAGCGCGAGATCCTGGCCGGCCTCGGGATCGACGATCCCTACCGAGAAGGCTGACCCGCTGCCGGCGGCGCCCGCCCTGCCAGCGGACGCGACGGCGCCGCTGTAAACTGGCCGGGTCGCCCCGCCCGGGGCGCTGACATGACCGCAATGCCCGAAGACGACAGTAGTCACAGCGCCGCGCCGGACAGTCCGGAACGGCGGCGCAGCTGGTTCGAACGCCTGAGCTCGGCGATCACAGGCGAGCCCGGCACCCGCGACGACCTGGTGGAGCTGCTGCGCGACGCCCAGGCCGACGGCCTGATCGGGGCCGACACCCTGCGCATGATGGAGGGCGCGATCGCGGTCTCCGACCTGACCGTCGGCGACGTGATGGTGCCGCGCTCGCAGATGGTCTCGCTGCCGGTGGAGGCACGCTTCATCGACCTGATGAAGCAGGTGGTCGAGTCCGGCCATTCCCGCTTCCCGGTGCACGGCGAGGACAAGGACGAGATCCTGGGCATCCTGCTGGCCAAGGACCTGCTGCGCGGCGTGGTCGCCGACAACGGCCCCGGCACGGTGCGCGAACTGTTGCGCCCGGCGGTGCTGATCCCCGAGTCGAAGAAGCTCAACGTGCTGCTGCGCGAGTTCCGCCAGTCGCGCAACCACATGGCGATCGTGATCGACGAGTACGGCGGCGTGGCCGGCGTGATCACGATCGAGGACGTGCTGGAGGAGATCGTCGGCGAGATCGACGACGAGCACGACGATGCCGAAGACCCCGAGGCGCTGATCGCCGCCCAGGCCGACGGCCAGTACGTGGTCGACGCGCTGACCCCGATCGACGACTTCAACGAGCGCTTCGGCGCCGACTTCGACGACGACGAGTACGACACCATCGGCGGCCTGGTCACCGCCGCCATCGGCCACCTGCCCGAGGCCGGCGAGGAGCTGACGCTCGGACGCTTCAGCTTCCGCGTCGCCAGCGCCGACGCGCGCCGGCTGCACGCGCTGCACCTGTCGATCCATGGCGACTGAGACGTGAGCACCCGCATGGATGCGGCGCAGCACGCGTCCGCCGGGTGCGTCGCTTCCGGCCCCGGCCCCGACCAGGGCCGGACCGCGCGGCCGGCGCTGGCGCTGCTCCTGCTCCTCGTCGCCTGCATCTTCCCCGCAGCGGCCGCGCCGCGCATTGGCGTGGCCACGATGCAGCCGGGCGAGATCTTCTTCGAACGCTTCGGCCACAACGCGATCGTCGTCGTCGATCCGGCCGCCGGGCCGCCGCTGTCCTACAACTTCGGCCTGTTCGATCCGGACGAACCGGATTTCAACCGCCGCTTCATTCGCGGCGACATGCGCTACCGCCTGGCCGCGCTGCCGCTGGAGCAGGATCTCGCCTACTACGGCAGCGTCGGCCGCGGCGTGTCGATCCAGTGGCTGGACCTGGAGGACGCCGAGGCCGCCGCCCTGGCCGAGCGCCTGGCCTGGAACGCACTGCCCGAAAACGCCAGCTACACCTACAACTATTTCACCGACAACTGCAGCACACGGGTGCGCGACGCGCTCGACGGCGTCCTCCGCGGCCAGCTCTCGCGCCGCATGCAGGGCCGCTCGCAGGGCAACACCTTCCGCAGCGAGGCGGTGCGCCTGGCGCGTCCCGACCCGCTGATGGCGCTGGGCTTCGACCTTGGCCTGGGCCCGCGGTCGGACCGCCCGAACTCCCTCTGGGAAGACGCCTTCGTGCCGATGCGGCTGGCGCAGTCGCTGCGCGAGATGCAGCTGGCCGACGGCCGGCCGCTGGTGGCCGCCGAGGAGGTGCTGTTGCCGCATCGCCTCGGGCCGGAGCCGGAACCGCGTCCCGTCGCATGGTGGCCCTGGCTGCTCGCCGGCCTGGCCCTGGCGGCCGCCGCCTGGACCCAGCGCCAGCGACCCCGCGCCGTGGCCGCGCTGGCGCTTCCGGCGTGGGCATTGTGTGCGCTGGCCGGCGCGCTGATGCTCTACATCTGGCTCGGCACCGCCCACCGCTTCGGATGGGCCAACCACAACCTGCTGCTGCTCAATCCGCTGTGCCTGCTGCTGCTGCCGGGCGCGTGGCGGATCGCCCGCGGGCGCGCCGGCGGCCGGCTGTTCGGCGCGGTGCTGGTGGTCGTGGCGGCGATGGCGGTGTTGGCGCCGTTCCTGCTGTGGATGCCGCTGCAGTCGCAGCGCAACGGCCACTGGGTGGCGCTGGCGCTTCCGCTGCAGCTGGCCCTGGCGGCCGCCCTCCTCCCGCGGGCCCGACGCGCGGCGGGGTGATGGCATGAGCGACGGGCACGCGCCACTCCTGCCTTCCTGCGTGATCAACTGCGCGGCCTACGACCGCGCGGGCCGCCGCCGCGACATCGACCTCGAGGCGATCAGCGACGTCCTCTCCGTCGACGACGGCAGCTTCGTCTGGATCGGCCTGTACGAGCCCGATGAAGGCGTGCTGGAGAAGCTGCAGGAGGAGTTCGGCCTGCACGACCTCGCGATCGAGGACGCGCACAAGGCCCACCAGCGGCCGAAGCTCGAGGCCTATGGCGACTCGCTGTTCCTGGTCGCGCACACGGTGCAGGTGGTCGACGAACGCATCCGCCACGGCGAGACCCACGCCTTCCTGGGGCCGCGCTATCTCGTGACCGTGCGCCACGGCCAGTCGCTGTCCTACGCCCCGGCCCGCGCCCGGCTCGAGCGCGATCCGACGCTGATGGCGCTGGGTCCGGCCTCGGGCCTGTACGCGGTGCTCGACGCCATCGTCGACCATTACCTGCCGATCGTGGACGAGTTCAGCGCCACCCTGCAGGCGCTGGAACAGGATGTCTTCAGCGAAACCTACCGCCGCGGCACCATCCGCCGCCTGTACGACCTGAAGCGCGAGCTCACCCACATGCGGGTGGCGGTGACGTCGATGCAGGACGTCCTGTCGCAGCTGGTGCGCACCGGCGGCCCGCTGGTGTCCGGCGACGTGCGCCTGTACCTGCGCGACGTGCTCGACCATTCCGTCCGCGCCAACGACGCCGTCGACCTGCTGCGCGACATGCTGGGCACCGCGCTGGGCGTCAACCAGGCGCTGGTGACGCTGGCCCAGGGCGAAGTGGTCAAGCGCCTGGCGGGCTGGGCCGCGCTGCTCGCGGCGCCGACCCTCATCGCCAGCTGGTACGGCATGAACTTCGCCTACATGCCCGAGCTGCAGGGGCGCTGGAGCTACCCGGTGCTGATCGGCGTCGTGGCGCTGGTGGTGGCGCTGCTGTACCGCTACCTGCGCAAGGTCCGCTGGCTCTGACCGCCATTCCGGGCTACGACCAAAGTCTTAGGCGGAATCTCGCCGCAGCGCAGCATTGGCGATTGACCGTGATCGGAGTAGAAGCGACCCTGATCCCAATTACCGGACGGGGCGTGTCATGAAGGGTGGAATCGGCAAGGTCGCATGGGCGGCGCTGGCAGTGCTGGGCGCGTTCTGCCTCGGCACCATCGCGCTCAGGCGCGGGGAATCGATCAACGCGCTGTGGATCGTGGTGGCCGCGGTCTCGATCTACCTGGTCGCCTACCGCTTCTATGCGCGCTTCATCGCCGACCGGGTCTTCAACCTCGACGCCAGCCGCGCCACGCCGGCGATGGTCCACAACGACGGCCTCGACTACGTCCCCACCAACAAGCACGTGCTGTTCGGCCATCACTTCGCGGCGATCGCCGGCGCAGGCCCGCTGGTCGGCCCGGTGCTGGCGGCGCAGATGGGCTACCTGCCCGGCACCCTGTGGCTGATCGTCGGCGTGGTCCTGGCCGGCGCGGTGCAGGACTTCATGGTGCTGGTGGTCTCCAGCCGCCGCGACGCGCGTTCGCTCGGCGACCTGGTGCGCGAGGAGATGGGCCGGATCCCGGGCACCATCGCCCTGTTCGGCGCCTTCCTGATCATGATCATCATCCTCGCGGTGCTGGCGATGATCGTGGTGAAGGCGCTCGCCGAAAGCCCCTGGGGCATGTTCACGGTGATCGCGACCATGCCCATCGCGATCTTCATGGGCCTGTACATGCGCTACATCCGGCCCGGGAAGATCGGCGAGATATCGATCATCGGCCTGGTGCTGCTGATGCTGGCGATCTGGTTCGGTGGCCAAGTGGCCGCGCACCCGACCTGGGGGCCGGCCTTCACCTTCACCGGCGTGCAGATCACCTGGATGCTGATCGGCTACGGCTTCGTGGCCGCGGTGCTGCCGGTGTGGCTGCTGCTGGCGCCGCGCGACTACCTCTCCACCTTCCTCAAGATCGGCGTGATCATCGGCCTGGCCATCGGCATCCTGATCACGATGCCGCTGCTGCAGATGCCGGCGCTGACCCAGTTCACCGACGGCACCGGCCCGGTGTGGAAGGGCTCGATGTTCCCGTTCCTGTTCATCACCATCGCCTGCGGCGCGGTGTCGGGCTTCCACGCGCTGATCGCCTCGGGCACCACGCCCAAGCTGATGGCCAACGAGCGCCACGCGCCCTATCTCGGCTACGGCGGCATGCTGATGGAATCCTTCGTGGCGATCATGGCCATGGTCGCGGCCTCGATCATCGACCCGGGCGTGTACTTCGCCATGAACAGCCCGGCGGCGATCATCGGCACCGACCCGGCGGCGGTGGCGCAGGTGGTGTCGAGCTGGGGCTTCACGGTGACGCCGGAGGTACTGGTCCAGACCGCCGAGGACGTCGGCGAAGCCTCGATCATCTCGCGCGCCGGCGGCGCGCCGACGCTGGCGGTGGGCATCGCGCAGATCTTCCACGCGGTGATCCCGGGCGAAGGCATGATGGCCTTCTGGTACCACTTCGCGATCCTGTTCGAGGCGCTGTTCATCCTCACCGCGGTCGACGCCGGCACCCGTTCGGGCCGCTTCATGCTGCAGGACCTGCTCGGCAACTTCGTGCCGGCGATGCGCAAGACCGAGTCGTGGGGCGCGAACCTGGTCGGCACCGGCGGCTGCGTGGCGCTGTGGGGCTACTTCCTCTACCAGGGCGTCACCGATCCGCTGGGCGGCATCAACATGCTGTGGCCGCTGTTCGGCATCGCCAACCAGATGCTGGCCGGCATCGCGCTGATGCTGTGCACGGTGGTGCTGTTCAAGATGAAGAAGGACCGCTACGCCTGGGTGCCGATCGTGCCGACGGTGTGGCTGCTGGCCTGCACGCTGAGCGCGGGCTGGATCAAGATCTTCGACAGCAACCCGGGCGTCGGCTTCCTGGCCCAGGCGAACAAGTACCGCGCGGCGATCAACGCCGGCGAACTGATCGCGCCCTCGAAGGACTTCGGCGGCATGCACCAGATCATGTTCAACAACTACGTCAACGCCGGACTGACCGCGCTCTTCATGTTCGTGGTGCTGGCGGTGCTGTTCTACTCGGTCGGCGCGATCCGCAAGGCGCGCTCGAACCCCGCGCGCAGCGACCGCGAGACGGCCTACGTCGCGCTGACCGAAGAGCAGCAGAAGGTCTGGCTCTGATGGCCGGCGCGCTGGTTCCGCTGGACTACTTCGCCACCCACAAGCGTGTGTGGCGGAGGGTCCTGCAGACCGCGCGCCTGTGCTGCGGGATCCCCGACTACGACAACTACGTGCGCCACGTGCTGGAGAAGCATCCGGACCGGGAGCCGATGGACTACCCGACCTTCTTCCGCGAGCGGCAGGAAGCCCGCTACGGCAGGCGCGGCGGGTTCCGCTGCTGCTGAAGAGGGCCTGCGAGGGACGGGTACGCAACGGCCGCGGCAGTGATGCCGCGGCCGCTTCGTATCCGGGGATCGCTGCCGCAGGCGGTCAGGCGCCTGCCATGATCCGCAGCACCTGGCCCAGGCCATACGCCAGCACGGTGCCCGTGGCGTAGCCCACGGTTCCCAGCAGGACGCCGACTGGCGCGAGGTTGGGATGGAACGCCGCCGCGACCACCGGTGCCGAAGCCGCCGCGCCCACGTTGCCCTGCGAGCCCACGCCGAAGTAGAACAGCGGCGCCTTGACCAGCCGGGCGGCGTACCAGATCACCGCCACGTGGATCGACATCCACATCAGGCCGATGACCACCAGCTCCGGCCGGTTGGCGAGCTTGAGGAAATCCATCTGCATGCCGATGCAGGCGATCAGGAAGTACAGGAAGACCGTGCCGACCCTGGACGCGCCTGCATCCTCAAGCCGCCGCACGCGCGTGAAGCTCAACATCAGGCCACCCAGGGTGGAGAGCACCACGATCCAGACGAACGGTGCGTCCAGGCTGAACTGCGAGGACCAGGGCGCGTTGGCCTTGAACCAGGCGGATGCCGGCTCGGCAATGGCGTGCGACAGGCCCACGATGCCGAAGGCCCAGGCAACGATCACCATCAGGTCGGACAGCACGGGGATGCGCGCGTTCGCGGCCTCGTGGGCGGCCATGCGCTGCTTCATCTCGTCCAGCGCGCTGGTATCGGCCCCGCTGCGTGCATCGATGGCGTCGGCGCGGTTCGCGAGGAACAGCAGGGTGGCCATCAGCAGGCTCGCGATGGCCACGTCCACCACCGCGAACTGCCCGAACAGCGTCGCGTCGACCTCGTAGATCTCGCGGATCGCCACCATGTTCGCACCGCCGCCCATCCAGCTGCCCGACAGCGCGGCCATGCCCTTCCAGGTGTCGCCGGCCACCGCCGCAGGCCACGTCCACTCCAGGATCTGGAAGGTGGCGACGGCGCCGAACAGGATGCCGAACGTACCCGCGCAGAACACGAACAGCAGCTTGGGCCCGAGCTTGAGGATGCCCTTCAGGTCGATCGACAGCGTCAGCAGCACCAGCGCCGCCGGCAGCAGCACGCGGCTGGCCAGGTGGTAGAGCGCGCTGCCCTCGCCATCGATCAGTCCCGCGGTGTTGTAGAACGCGGGCACGAAGTAGCACAGCAGCAGCGCCGGCACCCAGGCGAAGAACTTCTTCCAGAACGGCGTCGGGCCGGAGGCCAGCCAGAAGATCAGGCCCAGGGTTCCCGCGATCAGGCCGAAGACCACGATGTCGTTGGTGATCAGCGGCGCGCCGGCGTCCACGGCCGCGGCGGCGCCGACGGGGTCG
This sequence comes from Luteimonas padinae, assembly GCF_014652935.1. Taxonomy (GTDB): domain Bacteria; phylum Pseudomonadota; class Gammaproteobacteria; order Xanthomonadales; family Xanthomonadaceae; genus Luteimonas; species Luteimonas padinae. The sequence continues at coordinate 64,094 of NZ_BMZT01000012.1, forward strand.
AGTGCGTCGATGGCCGCGGCTTCGGCGGGGGCTTCGGACGCGGCGGGTGCGTAGGCCATCGATGGTGTTCCTGTGTGCGGGTCGAAAAGAGGGGACGGGCGGAAACGACGGCGCGGCCGGCGGGCTGGCCGGCCGCGCGCTGGACACGCTTACTGGCCGATGTGCTGCTTCAGCCAGGCGTTGACGGTGTCGTGCCAGAAGACGCTGTTCTGCGGCTTCAGCACCCAGTGGTTCTCGTCGGGGAAGTACAGCAGCTTCGACTCGATGTCCTGGCGCTGCAGCGCGGTGAAGCTCGACAGGCTCTGGTCGATCGGCACCCGGAAGTCGTTCTGTCCGGCCACCACCAGCATCGGCACGCGCCACTTGTCGATATGGCGCGCCGGATTGTGACGCTCGTAGGCCTTGGGGTTGGCGTAGACGGTGCCGCCGTTCTCCCACTCGGTGAACCACAGCTCCTCGGTCACCAGGCCCATCGAGCGGGTGTCGAACACGCCGTTGTGGTTGACCAGGCACTTCCACGGCTGGTTCCAGTTGCCGGCGATCCAGTTGACCATGTAGCCGCCGTAACTGGCGCCCAGCGCGCAGGCCCTGTCGCCGTCGAGGAAGTCGTACTGCTGCTGCGCGGCGGCCCAGCCCTTCTGCAGGTCGACCAGCGGCGCGTCGCCCCAGTCGCCGCTGATCGCGTCGGTGAAGGCCTGGCCGTAGCCGGTGGAACCATGGAAGTCGATCATGACCACGGCATAGCCCTGGCCGGCGTAGGTCTGCGGGTTCCAGCGGTAGCTCCAGCCGTTGCCGAAGCTGCCCTGCGGGCCGCCGTGGATCAGGAAGGCCACCGGGTACTTGCGGCCTTCCTCGTAGTTCCAAGGCTTGACCACGTAGCCGTGGACGGTGGCGTTCTTCGCGCCCTTGAAGCTGAACTGCTCGAAGGCGCCGAAGTCGACGCCGGGCAGGCGTTCGGCGGCGGTGGGCGTGATCGCGCGCTGGCCCTGGCCGTCGAGCGAGGCGACGTGGATGACGTCACTGGTGTCGATGGCGTTGCGGCTGAACATCAGGGTCTCGCCGGCGACCTCGAACGAGGAAACGCTGCCGCCGCCGACCAGCTTCGTGACCTCGCCGGTGGCGACGTCGACGCGGAACAGCGGGTACTCGCCAGTGTCCTGCGCGGCCACGTACAGGGCGCTGCCGTCGGCCGAGGGCTGCAGGCTGCTCGGCGAGCGGTCCCAGCGCGGCGCGATCTCGCGGCGCTCGCCGCTGGCCAGATCGAGCGCCATCAGCGCGAAGCGGTCGGCCTCGAAGCCCGGGCGCGCCATCGCGCGGTAGAACAGGGTGCCGCCATCGGCGCTGAACACCGGGCCGGCGTCCCAGGCCTTGTTGTCCGCGGTCAGGTTCACCGGCGTCGCGGTGCCGGCGGCGTCGAGCCGGTACAGGTCGAAGTTGGTGGTCCAGGCCTCTTCGCGGCCGGCGACCTTCACGCTGGCGACGATGCTCTGCCCGTCCGGTGCCCAGGTGTAGTCCTCGGCGCCGCCAAAGGGCTTGCCCGGCACGTCGCCGTCCAGGGCGCCGCTGATCGCGGTGGCGGCGGACACCGGCTTGCCGCGCGCCGCCGGCAGTTCGGCCACGAACAGGCGGTTGCGGCGGCCGTCGGCCCAGGTGTCCCAGTGGCGCACGAACAGCTGCTCGTAGACCACGCCGGAGACCTTGGACGCCTTGCGCTCGTCCAGGCGCTTGGTCGTGCAGGCGAAATCGGCCCCGCAGTCGCCGAAGACGTCGGCGCTGAAGGCGACGCGGCCGCCGTCCGGCGAGACGTGGTAGGTGCCGACGTCGGTCGCGAAGGCGGTCAGCTGGCGCGGCGTGCCGCCGGACAGCGGGATCGAATACAGCTGCTGCGAGCCGTCCTTCGCGCTCAGGAAGTAGAGCGTCGCGCCGTCGGGCGAGAACGAAGGCGAGTTCACGCTCCAGCCCTCGGGCGTCAGCCGCTTCGGCGGCGCCATGTCGCGGGTGACCAGGTTGCGCAGGTACAGCGCGCTGGTGCCCGAGTTGGCCTCCAGGTCGATGCTGCGCTGCGCGAACACCAGCTGCCGGCCATCGGGCGACAGCGCCGGCGAGGAGACGCGTTCCAGGGCGGCGAGGTCACGGCCCTCCAAGCCTCGGGCATCGGCAACCGCCGGCAGCGCGGCGAGCAGGCACAGGGTCAACAGGGCGGTGCGCGGCATGGATCGGGACTCCGGACGGAAAGGCCCGATGGTAGGCGGCGTGGCCGCCCCGCGCAAAGGCGGGAAGTCCTGCCCCGCCGGCTCCCTGTGCCTGCTGTGGGAGCGGCTACAGCCGCGATCCGCCCCGCATCAGCGCGGACCCGGCTCCACCGGTGCCGCCGCCTCCTGCTTCGCCGAGCTGCGGTAAAGCATCCACGCCACCACCGCGAGCACCGCCAGGCCGACCCACTGGTTGAAGTGCAGCGACTCCGCCACCGCCAGCACGTCGGAGCGCTCGGTGACCACGATCGGCACCGCGATCGCGATGCCCATCAGCGCTTCGCCGGTGATCAGGCCGGCAGCGAACAGCGTGCCCGGCCGGTGCACGCGGTCGCGTGCGCCCTCGTCGCGGCCGTCGATGCCGTGGCGGCGCTCGACCATCCACGCCAGCACGCCACCCAGGAAGATCGGCACCATCAGCTCGATCGGCAGGTAGATGCCGATCGCAGCCGCCAGCACCGGCACGCGGAAGGTCGAGGCGCGCGACTTCAGCCATTCGTCGAGGGCGATGATTGCCGCGCCGACGCCGGCGCCGATCGCGATCATGTCCCAGGGCAGCTTGCCGCCGAACATGCCCTGGGCCACCGACGCCATCAGCGTCGCCTGCGGCGCGGCCAGCGACTGCGGCTGCTCCGGCGTGGGCGCGCCGATGCCGTAGGCCTGGGCCAGCAGGTTGAGCACCGGCGCCATGATCAGCGCGCAGGAGAACGCCCCGATGGCGAGCATCAACTGCTGCTTCCACGGCGTCGCGCCGACGATGTAGCCGGCCTTGAGGTCCTGCAGGTTGTCGCCGCCGACCGCCGCCGCGCAGCACACCACCGCGCCGATCATGATCGCCGCCACCGCGCCCACCGGCGAATCGCGGCCCAGCAGCAGCACCAGCACCGCCGCCGCGAACAGGATGGTGGCGATGGTGATGCCCGACACCGGGTTGTTCGACGAACCCACCAGGCCCGCCAGGTAGGCCGACACCGAGACGAACAGGAAGCCGGCCACGATCATGATGACCGTCATCGGCACGCTGACGAACCAGTTGCCGACGATGGCCTGGTACAGCACCAGCAGCGGGATCACGAACAGCAGCAGCGCGATCAGCATCCACTTCATCGGCAGGTCGCGGTCGGTCTCGGCGACCACGTCGCCGCTGCCCTTGCGCGCGGCCGCGATGCCGCTGCGGACGCCCGACAGCAGCGACTTGCGCAGCGAGAACAGGGTCCAGATGCCGCCGATCAGCATCGCGCCGACGCCGAGGTAGCGGATCTTCGCCGACCAGATCGCCCCGGCCGCATCCGCGGCGGAGGCGCCGGCGAGCTGCGCCGACAGCACCGGGTCGCTGCCCAGGAACAGCGCGTGGTAGAGCGGAATGGCGATGTTCCAGGACAGGATCGCGCCCGACAGCACCACGATGCCGATGTTCAGGCCGACGATATAGCCCACGCCGAGCAGCGCCGGCGACAGGTTGGTGCCCATGTAGCCCAGGTACTTGCCCATGAAGCCCGAGACCACGGCGTTGTCCGGGATCATGCGCATGCCGCTCTCCGCGGCGACCTTGACCACCGCGCCCACGGCGGCGGCCAGGCCCAGGATCTTCAGGCCCGGACCGGGATTTTCGCCGGCCTTGAGCACTTCGGCCGCGGCCTTGCCCTCGGGGAACGGCAGCGGATCCTCGACGATCATCGTGCGCCGCAGCGGCACCGAGAACAGCACGCCCAGCAGGCCGCCCAGGCCCGCGATCGCGAGCACCCAGGAATAGCGGAAGTCGTCCCAGTAGCCGAGGATCACCAGCGCCGGGATAGTGAAGATCACGCCCGCCGCGATCGAGGAGCCGGCCGAAGCGCCGGTCTGCACGATGTTGTTCTCGAGGATGGTGCCGCCGCCGAGCAGGCGCAGCACGCCCATCGACACCACCGCCGCGGGAATCGCGGTGGCGATGGTCAGGCCGGCGAACAGGCCGAGGTAGGCATTGGCCGCGGACAGCACCACCGCCAGCACGATGGCCAGCAGCACTGCGCGGAAGGTCAGCTGCGGTGCGGCACCGCGCTCTTGGTCTGTCATCGGATCGCATCCCCCGGAGGAAGCCGCAAAGCTATCCCTCCGGCGCGCGCGCGTCCAGCGCCAGCGCCGCCGGCAGCGGCGCTGGCGCGTCAGGCCTACTTCGCGGCAGCCGTCTTTCCGCCGAGGTGCGTGGCCAGGAAGGCCAGCAGGCGGGTGTAGTACTCGCGCCGGTTGTCATCGTCGTAGTAGCCGTGGCCTTCGGTGGGGAAGTAGAGCATCTCCACCGACACGCCAGCCGACCGCAACGCACGTTCCATCATCCGGCTGTGCTCGATCGGCGCGCGCTCGTCCTTGCCGCCCGCGGCAAGGAACACCGGCACCTTGATGCGATCGGCCATGCGGTTGGGCGAGACCGCGGCCAGCGCATCGCGCTCGCCGATCCACTCGCGCAGGTAGGTCGTGCCCGAGCCGCGCTTCTGAACGTCGCCGTGCGTGTGCATGGTCGGCAAATCGTAGACGCCGACGTTGCCCGCCGCGCAGCGGTACAGCGAAGGCTCCTTCGCCGCCCCCATCAGCGCCGCGTAGCCGCCGTAGCTGCTGCCGTAGATGCAGATGCGGCCGGCGTCGGCGATGCCTTCGGCGATCGCCCAGCGGGTGGCATCCGTCACGTCGTCCTGCATGGTGCCGCCCCACTGGCGCGCCCCGGCCTGCTCGAACGCGCGCCCGTGGTTGCCGGAGCCGCGGAAGTTCACCTGCAGCACCGCGTAGCCGGCCTCGGCGAGCATCTGGGCTTCGGTATCGAATGCCCAGGTGTCGAAGACGCCGTACGGACCGCCGTGCGGGAGCACCACCATCGGCAGTCCGCGGTCGCTCGCTACCCCGGGTAGGGTCAGGAAGCCGTGCAACCTGGTGCCGTCGCGCGCGGCCAGGCTCACCGGACGCCGTTCGGCCATCGCGGCGGGGTCGAACCACGCACGACGTGCGACGACGTGCTCAGCCTTCTTGGCCACGGTATCGAAGATGTAGAAATCGCCGGGATTTCGGTCGCTCCACGTCTGCAGCAGCACCTTGCTGCCATCGCGGCTGCTCGACGTGATGAACACCACGTCCCCACCGAACGCGGCCTCGAGGCTTCGATACAGGCGGGCGTGTTCGGACTGCGGGTCTAAGAACTCCGTCCGCGGCTTGCCATCCAGAAACAGTGCGCCGACAGGCACGCGGGTCCCCGGCGCATACAGCATCACCGGATCGCCGACATCATCGGCAAGCACCTTGGTGCGTTCGCCGGTGGCCACGTCGTAGGCCACGATGTGGTCGGGGCCCTGCGCCTGCTCCACGTTGAGATAGGCGATGCCGTTGTCGGCCGAGAATCCGACTGGCCATTCCGCGTGCCCGCTCACCGATTCGTCGTTCACCAGCACCCATTCCGCGCCGTCGCGCGGCCGGTAGTAGAGCTTGTTGACGATGTCGTAGCCGGCGCCATGCGCGAAACGGACGACCCCGGCATTGTCGGTGGTGAATCGCGCGTTGCGGATCGGCGCGATCGCGACCAGCGAGCGGCGCCCGCTGTAGAGGTCGATGCGCTCGGCACGCGTGAACGGGTCGGTCGTGAAGCGCTCTGTGGACACCAGCGAATGCTTCTGGTCGTCCAGCAGCGGGTCGATCACGAACGCGGCGACGCGCTCGGCGCGCTGGGTCTGGATCCTGGTGCCGACGCCCGAACCGGTCACGCGCTGGCCGATCAGCAGCTCCTTGTCGCTGCCGTCGACGTCGATACCCATGAGTTCGCCGGTGAGCTGGGGTGCGTCCAGCAGTCCGAACTTCTGCGCCACGCTGAGCACCACGCGCTCGTCGTTCACCCAGTCGAAATCGGCGAAATGGGTGTTCTCACCGAGGCGCAGGGTCGTGGTGACCTGGTTGTCGGCCACGCGCAGGATCGCCATGCCCATTTCCTTTTCCAGCGGAAACGTGGCGGCGTAGTACTCGCCGGTCGGCGAGAGCTTGATGTCGAAGAACGTGTCTTTCTTGACGTAGGCGTCGATGTCGACACCCTGCGCGGCAAGCGCCGGCGCACCTGCCACAGCCAGCATCCCGGCCAGCATGAATCCACTTGCCCACTTCATCCTCAAGCCCCCGTATCGGCCAGCCCCTTGCTGGCAGCCTTCATTATGACGGCCGGGCAGGACGGAGGGTACCGCGGCTCAGGCGCCGGCAAGGCTGTCCAGGACGCGGCCCAGGTCGGCTTCCCATGCAGGCAGCGCGACCGGCCACGCGGCACGCAGCGCCGCCGTATCCAGCCGCGAGTACGCCGGGCGACGCGCCGGCGTGGGGTATTCGCTCGATGGCACCGGCGTCACCAGCGGGCGCCGCGCCAGCAGGCCGCGGGACACGCCACCTTCGACAATCGCGCTGGCGAAACCATGCCAGGTCGTGCCACCCGATGCGGTGAGATGCCACAGGCCGGATGGCTGGGCGGACGAAGCGAGCGCTGTCGCCGTGACCGATGCGATCAGGCGGGCCGACGTCGGCGTGCCGCGCTGGTCGTCGACCACGCGCAGTTCGTCGCGCTCGGCCGCCAGGCGCAGTATCGTGCGCATGAAGTTGTGGCCGTAGGCGCCGTAGACCCAGGCCGTGCGGAAGATCATGTGGCGAGCGCCGCTCGCCCTGATCGCGTCTTCGCCGGCGAGCTTGCTCGCGCCGTAGACGCCCAGTGGCGCAGTGGCGTCGTCCTCCCGCCACGGCCGGCTGCCGTTGCCGTCGAAGACATAGTCGGTCGAGTAGTGCACCAGCAGTGCGCCGCGTCGCGCGCAGGCGGTCGCCAGGGCCGCGGGCGCGTCGGCGTTGGCGCGGAACGCGGCGTCGCGTTCCTGCTCGGCGCGATCGACGGCGGTGTATGCGGCGGCATTGACCACGACGTCCGGCGCGATGCGGTCGACCAGCGCCGGCAGGGTGTCCGGCTGGTCGAAATCCGCGCGCTCGCAACCCCCGCCGTCAGGCAGCATGCCGCTGCGCGTGGTGCAGACCACCTCGCCAAGCCGGGCAAGCTCCGGGCGCAGCGCATGCCCGACCTGCCCGTTCGCCCCCAGCAGCAGCAGCCTCACGGCAGGTAGACCGGCAGGCGCTCTTCGGGGACCTCGGCGAGGAACGGCGCACGCGCATCCTTGTCCGACAGCACCGGATCGGCCACCGGCCAGTCGACGGTCAGGTCGGCATCGTTCCAGCGGATCCCGGCATCGGCCTCACGGTCGTAGGTGGCGGTGCAGAGATAGGTGAACACCGCGCGCTCGCTGAGGGTCACGAAACCGTGGGCGAAGCCTTCCGGGATCCAGAAGTGGCGCTTGTTCTCTGCGCTCAGGACTGCGGCGGTCCACTTGCCGAAGGTGGGCGAGCCGCGACGGATGTCGACGGCGACGTCCCAGACCTCGCCTTCGACCACGGAAACATACTTGCCCTGCGGCTTCGGCCACTGGTAGTGCAGGCCGCGCAGCACGCCGCGCGAGGACGAGGACACGTTGCCCTGCACGAAGGCAGGCGTGAGCCCGTGCTGCGCGAGCTTGTCGGCGTTGAAGGATTCGTAGAAGAAGCCGCGGTCGTCGCCGAACACCTGCGGCTCGATCACCACGCAGCCCGGCAGGCCGGTCTCCACCACTTTCACCGCACCACTCCACGCTTCGCAAGCGACAGCAGGTACTGACCGTAGCCGTTCTTGGCCAGCGGCGCCGCCAGGCGCTCCAGGTCTTCGTCGCCGATCCAGCCGTTGCTCCAGGCGATTTCCTCGGGACAGCACACGCGCAGGCCCTGGCGCGCCTCGACGGTCTCGATGAAATTCGAGGCCTCGATCAGCGACTGGTGGGTGCCGGTATCGAGCCAGGCGTAGCCACGGCCGAGCTGCTCGAGGTGCAGGCTGCCCTCGTCGAGGTAGCAGCGGTTGAGGTCGGTGATCTCGAGTTCGCCGCGCGGCGAAGGCTTGAGCGAGGCCGCGAAGTCGCTGGCGCGGCCGTCGTAGAAGTACAGGCCGGTGACCGCGTAGTTCGAGCGCGGGTTGGCCGGCTTCTCCTCCAGCCCGACGACCTTGCCGTCGGCGTCGAAGTCGGCCACGCCGTAGCGCTCGGGGTCGCTGACCCAGTAGCCGAACACGGTCGCGCCGTCTTCGCGCGCATCGGCGCGCTTCAGGATTTCGGTGAAGCCGTGGCCGTGGAAGATGTTGTCGCCCAGCACCAGGCAGCTCGGCTTGCCGTCGACGAACTCGCGACCGATGAGATAGGCCTGAGCCAGCCCGTCCGGGCTCGGCTGCACCGCGTAGCGGATGTCCATGCCCCACTGCGACCCGTCGCCCAGCAGCTGCTGGAACAGGGCCTGCTCGTGCGGGGTGTTGATGATCAGCACCTCGCGGATCCCGGCGAGCATCAGCGCGCTCAGCGGGTAGTAGATCATCGGCTTGTCGTACACCGGCAGCAGCTGCTTGCTGATCGCCTGGGTGATCGGATACAGCCGGGTGCCGGAGCCGCCGGCCAGGATGATGCCGCGGCGCGCGGTCATGCCGCACCCCCGATGCGTTCGAGCCGGTAGCTGCCGTCGAGCACGCGCAGCACCCAGGGCTGGTTGGCCAGGTACCAGTCGACGGTCTCGGCGATGCCGCGCTCGAAGCTGTACGCAGGCGTCCAGCCGAGCTCGTCGCGCAGCTTGGAGGCGTCGATCGCGTAGCGGCGGTCGTGGCCCGGCCGGTCGGCGACGAAGGCGATCTGCGATTCGCGCGGCTGGCCGTCCTCGCGCGGGCGGCGTTCGTCCAGCAGCGCGCAGATCGTCTTCACCACCTCGATGTTCTGCTTTTCGGCGTTGCCGCCGACGTTGTAGGTCTCGCCCACGCGGCCCTTGGCCAGCACCGTGCGGATCGCCTCGCAGTGGTCGGTGACGAACAGCCAGTCGCGCACCTGTTTTCCGTCGCCGTACACCGGCAGCGACTCGCCGGCCAGGGCCTTGGCGATCACCAGCGGGATCAGCTTCTCGGGGAAGTGGTAGGGGCCGTAGTTGTTCGAGCAGTTGGTGGTCAGCACCGGCAGCCCGTAGGTGTGGTGGAAGGCGCGCACCAGATGGTCGGACGCGGCCTTCGACGCCGAATACGGCGAGTTGGGGGCGTACGGCGTGGTCTCGGTGAACAGGCCGGTCTCGCCGAGGGTGCCGTAGACCTCGTCGGTGGAGACGTGGAGGAAGCGGAACGCGTCCTTCGCCTCGCCGTCCAGCGCCTTCCAGTAGTCGCGCACGGCCTCGAGCAGCGCCAGGGTGCCGACCACGTTGGTCTGCACGAACGCCGCCGGGCCGTCGATCGAACGATCGACGTGGCTCTCGGCGGCGAAGTTCACCACCGCGTCGGGACGGTGCTCGGCCAGCAGGCGCTCGACCAGCGCGCGGTCGCCGATGTCGCCGTGGACGAAGACGTGGTTGGGATTGCCGTCCAGCGACTTGAGCGTGTCGAGGTTGCCGGCATAGGTGAGCGCGTCGAGGTTGACGACGCGCACGCCCGCGGCAACGGCTTCGAGCACGAAGTTGCCGCCGATGAAACCGGCTCCGCCGGTGACCAGCCAGGTGGGCATGCGGGTGGATCTCCTGAAAGTGGGGCCTCTGGCAGGCTCAGAACGGGATGTCGTCGTCGTTGAAGCCGTCGTCCATCGGCGGCGGGGGCGGCGCCGCACCCCGGCCCTGGCCCTGGCCCTGGCCGGAGGATCCACGCGGGCCGCGCGCGTAGTCGCCGCCTCCGCGCTCGCCGCCGCCACGCTGGAAGTCACCGCCACCGCGCTGATAATCGCCGCCACCGCGCTGGCCGCCCTCGCCGCCGCCGCCCAGCATCTGCATCTCGCTGGCGATGATGTCGGTGGTGTAGCGCTCGACGCCGTCCTTGCCGGTGTACTTGTCGGTGCGCAGCGAGCCCTCGATATAGACCTGGCGACCCTTCTTCAGGTACTCGCCGGCGATCTCCGCCAGGCGGCCGAAGAACTTCACCCGGTGCCATTCGGTGCGTTCCTGCTGCTGGCCGGTCTGCTTGTCCTTCCAGGCCTCGGTGGTGGCGACGCTGATCGTGGTGATGGCGCTGCCGCCCTGGCTGTACTTCACGTCGGGGTCGTTGCCGAGGTTGCCGACGAGGATGACCTTGTTGATTCCACGGGCCATGGGTATGGGTTCCTTGCGCTCTCCGCCGGGATTGGCAGGAGTAAAAGAGTGAGTATACCCGCCGCTCCCCGGCCATCCGGCCGTGCCCTGCGCGCGCGTGGGACAACGCCGCTTGGGGCCCTGCGGCGGCCCGGCGACCTATAATGGCGGCCCCCCGACGCCCGCCGACGCATGGATCCCCACTCCCAGGCCGCCCCGCCCCGCCCCGCCCTGCCGCTGCCCGGGATCCAGGCCCACGCCGCCGCCGACATGGCCGCCGTCGACGCCCTGATCCGCCGCCGCCTGGCCTCCGACGTGGTCCTGGTCAACCAGGTGGCCGAGCACATCGTCGCCGGCGGCGGCAAGCGCCTGCGGCCGATGCTGCTGCTGCTCGCCGCCCGCGCCCTGGGCCACCAGGGGCCGGACGCACACCACCTGGCGGCGGTGGTCGAGTTCATCCACACCTCCACCCTGCTCCACGACGACGTGGTCGACGAGTCCGACCTGCGCCGCGGCCGCAGCACCGCCAACGCGGTGTTCGGCAACGCCGCCAGCGTGCTGGTCGGCGACTTCCTGTATTCGCGCAGCTTCCAGCTGATGGTCGAGCTGGGCTCGATGCCGATCCAGGAGATCCTCGCCGGCACCACCAACCGCATTGCCGAGGGCGAGGTGCTGCAGCTGCTGCACGTGCGCAACCCGGACGTGGACGAAGCCGCCTACCTGCGCGTGATCGAGCGCAAGACCGCGATCCTGTTCGCCGCCGCCACCCGCCTGGGCGCGCTGCTGGCCGGTGCCGACGAGGCGACCCAGCAGCGCCTGCACGACTACGGCCTGAACCTCGGCATCGCCTTCCAGATCGCCGACGACGTGCTCGACTACAGTGCCGACGAGGCCGCGCTGGGCAAGCACCTGGGTGACGACCTCGCCGAAGGCAAGATGACCCTGCCGCTGATCCACGCCATGGCCCACGCCGACGGAGCTCTGCGCGCGCGGCTGCGCACGATCGTGGAAGAAGGCGACGTGGATGCGCTGGACGAAGCGATCGCCGCGATCCGCGCCAGCGGCGGGCTGGAGTACAGCATCGCCCGCGCCCGCGAGTACGCCGCGCTGGCCGAGGCCGCGCTGGACGGCCTGGACGAGGGCGAGTCGGTGGCCGCGCTGCGCGGCCTGGTGCGCCACGCCGTCGACCGCGGCGCCTGATTCCGGCCCCCTGCCAGCAGGCCGCTCTGCTGTAGGAGCAGCTACAGCTGCGACCGGCTTCGCCCCGGAGGCCTCGGCCCCGAGTGCTTCGCCCCAAGAGCGAATCGCAGCTATAGCTGCTCCTACAGCGAAGCGGGTGGCGGCGCAGCGGGTGGCGACGCAGCGGGTGGCGGCGCAGCGGGTGGCGGCGTAGCGGGGCCTACGCAGCGGGTGGCGCTGCGGAGTGGTTCGAGGCCGCGATGCCGAGCCCCGGGATCGCCGAGATCGCCTCCGGATCAAAACCGCCCAGCCGTGCGAAGTCGCGGCCGCGCTCCACATAGTCGCGATACGGCCCGAAGCTCGGCGCGCCGGGCGACATCACGATCACGTCGCCGGTGGCCGGGCGCGGGCTGTCCGCCAGCGCCTCGCGCGCCGCGGCCACTGCGCCGGCAAGGTCCGCCGCTTCGCGCAGGTCGAAGCCGCCCTCGCCCGCCACCTCCGCCAGCAGCGCGTGGATGCGCGGCCCGTTGCGGCCCATCGTGACCACGACCGCGGGCGCCTGCGTGCGCATGCGCGCGGCGAAGTCCGACCAGTCCAGGCCACGATCGTGCCCGCCCACCAGCAGCGCCACGCGGCGCTCGCGATGGACCTCCAGCGCGGCCAGGGTGGCGTGCGGCGTGGTGCTGATCGAATCGTTCACCCAGGCGATGCCGTCGCGTTCGCCCAGCCGCTGCAGCCGGTGCGGGAGCGGGCGGAAGCCGCGTGCGGCCGGCGCCAGCACCGCGGCATCGTGGCCCAGCGCCTCGATCGCGGCCAGCGCGGCGCAGAGGTTGCCGCGGTTGTGCCGGCCCGGCAGCGGCACGTCGCGGGTGTCGAACAGGGCCGCATCGCCGCGATGCAGGACGTCACCGCGCAGGTGCCAGCCGTCCTCGCGGCCGTACCAGCGGACTTCGGTCGCGGGATCCAGCTGCGTCCCCAGCACCGCCAGCCGCGGATCGCCGGCGTTGAGCACGGCCACGCGCGGCGTCGCGCGCGTCACCAGCGCCAGCTTGTCCTCGACGTAGCGCTCCTCGCTGCCGTGCCAGTCCAGGTGCTCCGGGAACAGGTTGGTGACCACGGCCACATCCGGGCGCACGCCGCCGGCGGCGACATCGCCGGTCTGGTAGCTCGACAGCTCCACCGCCCAGGCCTCGGCCTCGCCATCCAGGACTTCCAGCAGCGGCAGGCCGATGTTGCCGGCCAGCGCCGTGCGCACGCCGCCGGCGCGCAACAGGTGCGCGAGCAGCGCGGTGGTGGTGCTCTTGCCCTTGGTGCCGGTGACGCAGGCCACACCGCGCGCCACGCCGCCCTCGCCCGCGCGCTCGCCGAACCACAGCGCGGTGCCACCGACGAAGGCGGTGCCGGCATGCGCGGCCACCAGCGCCTCGGGCCGGTAGGGACTGATGCCCGGCGACTTCACCACGACCTCGAACGCCGACAGGCGGCCGGCGCTGGCATCGGTCTCGACGGCCAGCAGGCCGTCACCCAGCGCATCGGCCGCGGCGGCTTCCTCCGCGCTGCAGAACATCGTCAGCGGCTGCGCCGGCAGGCGCGCGCGCAGCGCGGCGTAGGCGGCGCGGCCTTCGCGCCCCCAGCCCCAGAGCGCAACGCGCCGCCCCTCAAGCTGCGAAATACGCATGCAGGCGGCTCCAGACCGCGTCGGGGATCCCGTGCTCGGGATCCGGGACCAGCAGCGGCGCGATCGCCAGGTCCTCGCCCCCGAGCTGCGGCAGGATCACCCCGCGGAAGCGCGCCACCACCGTGTCCTCGCGCCATTCCGGGCGTGCGGCCAGCGCCGCCATCGCCGCGCGCGATTCGCGCGCTTCGCCCACGCATTCGAAGGGCTTGTGGTCGCGGTATTCCATCAGCGCGTCGTAGCCCGGCACCTGCGCGGCGTCGTCGAGCAGGTTGCGGCCGAAGATGCCCACCAGCCGCGGCTTGGGCATGAACGGCGCCAGCGCGAGGAACACGAAGTGGCACTTCGGGCAGACGCCGCACCAGCGGCTGGTCGGGCGCTCGCCGAGCAGGTGGAAGTTGCGGTTGCAGCTGGAGAACCAGGCGTCGTAGCGGTCGATCTTCGCGAACTGCCGCGCCACCGCCAGCTCCGACAGCGGCCGCAGCAGCGAGTAGTAGCGCAGGTCGGCCGCGACTTCGCGCCTCAGGTAGCCGGCCAGCGCCTGTTCGAAGGCCCAGCCCTTGGACCACTGGTGGTTCACCTCGCCGGTGCCTTCGATCAAGCTGCCGTAGCTGGCGGAGCGCTCATTGGAGAACACCACCTGGTCGGCGTCGAGCACGACCGCGGCGAAGGCGAGGATCGCGGAGTTGATCGCGGTCACCGGGATGTGGCCGTTGTACGCGCCCTGGCGGTTGTACTCGAACAGCTCCGGCGCGAGCTGGCGCTGGATGTTGAGCGTCGGGAGGCCCGTGCGCGCGGCGCAGGCGGCGATCAGCTGCGAGCCGCCGATCCAGGCCACGGTCTGGTCGATGCCGGCCGCGCGCAGCGCCTCGATCGAGACCAGCGAGTCCTTGCCGCCTCCGATCGCGACCAGGGCGTGACGGCGGAACTGGAGGCCCGGCGCGCGGCTGTCCCCGTCATCCCCGCGGGCAGCATTCCCCGCGGCGCGGGGGAAGCGGATCCGCCCGTGCAGGTCGAGCCCGTTGCGGTAGGCGAACTCGCCGAGGCCGTGCAGGTACACGTCCTCCAGCAGGGCCGCGGTCGCGTCGTCGATGGCGTAGCCGTCGATGCGGATGTCGCCGGGCACGGCGGCCTTGTAGTAGCTCACGCCGGCGACCAGGTGCAGCAGCCGCAGCGCCTTCACGGCCGCCTGCGCGCGCGCGCCGTCGGGCGCGAACGGCGCGCCCGGCAGGGTCACGGTTTCGACCAGCTCGGGGCCGTCGTCGAAGGCATAGGCCAGGCGCGCGACGCCGGTGGCGGGGTCGAAGCCGCAGTCCACGAAGCGGAAGGTCCGCACCCCCTCGCGATCGAACGCATTGTTCATTCCTTGCTCTCCACGAGCACGCTCTCGGCCGGCAGCGCGCGCAGGTTGTAGGTGTTGGCCATGACCATGCCGTAGGCGCCGGCGTCGGCGACCAGCAGCACGTCGCCGGGCGCGGTGCCGGCGGGCAGCGGGCGCTGCAGGCCGAGCACGTCGCCGGACTCGCAGATCGGCCCGACCACGTCGAAGGCGACCGGCGCGCCGCCGTCATCGCGCGAGAGGTTGTGGATGTCGTGCCAGGCGTCGTACAGCGTCGGCCGCATCAGCGCGTTCATGCCGCCGTCGGCGCCGACGCGCCGGATGCCGCCCTTCTCCACCACCTGGGTGGCGGTGAGCAGCAGCACGCCGGATTCGGCGACGAGGAAGCGCCCGGGTTCGATCGCCAGCCGGTAGCCGGGATAGGCGGCCTTGACCTCGGCCAGGCCCGCGGCCCAGGCCTCCAGGTCGAAGGGTTCGTCGTCCTCGCGGTACGGGATCGGCAGGCCGCCGCCGATGTCGATGGTGTCGATGCTGCCAATGCGCCCGGCGATGCCGCCCAGTTCGTCGCAGACCTCGCGCCAGTGGTCGGGCGTGTCGACGCCGCTGCCCAGGTGCGCGTGCAGCCCGGTGACGCGCACGTCCAGCGCACGCGCGGCATCGAGGAACGCCTCCACCCGGTCGACCAGCAGGCCGAACTTCGACGCCAGGCCGCCGGTGACCACCTTGGCGTGGTGGCCGTCGCCGCGGCCGAGGTCGACGCGCAGCCACAGCGCGCGGCCGCGGAACACCTCCGGCCAGCGCTCCAGCGCCTCGACGTTGTCGAGCGTGACGTTGACGCCGCGCGCGAACGCGTCGGCGTACTCGTCCACCGGCGCGAAGCTCGGCGTGAACAGCACGCACGAGGGTTCCAGCCCGGGGACCACCGAGAACACGTGCGCCAGCTCGCCGGCCGACACGCACTCCAGGCCGAAGCCTTCCTCCACCAGCACGCGCAGGATGTCCGGGTGCGGATTGGCCTTGATCGCGAAGAAGCGCCGGTCGACGGCCTGCACGGCCTTCAGCTGCCGCGCGCGGGCACGCACGACATCGAGGTTGTAGGCGTAGCGCGGCGTGCCGGTGGCGGCGAGCGCCAGCAGCGCGTCGCGGCGGCCCTGCCACCAGCGCTCCGGCCGGCGCCGCAGCTGGCCCTCGATCTCGCGCCAGCGCGGCCCGAAGACGCCCGCCTCGCGCACCGGCATCGCGCCGCTGGCGATCAGCCCGTCATGGATCTCCTGCAGCAGGCCGTCGGCGTCGGCCTCGTCGATCACGAAGGTCAGGTTGAGGTCGTTGGACGACTGCGAGATCAGGTGCACGCGCTCGCGGTCGAAGGTCGCCCAGACGTCGGACAGGTGGTGCAGCAGCGAGCGCATGCCGCGGCCGACCAGGGTGATCGCGCTGCAGGGCGCGATCACCTTCAGCCGGCAGCTGCGCGCGAGGTCCTCGGACAGGCGCGCGAGCACGTCGGTGCTGACCAGGTTCTCGCTCGGGTCCAGCGACACGGTGACGTTGGTTTCCGAGGAGCCGATCAGGTCCACCGACAGGCCGTGGCGGCGGAAACACTCGAAGATGTCGGCCAGGAAGCCGACCTGCTGCCACATGCCCATGGTTTCCATCGACACCAGCACCACGCCGTCGCGGCGGCTGATCGCCTTGACGCCCGGCACGGTGTCCGGGCCGCCATCGATGCGCGTGCCCGGCAGCTCCGGGCGCGCCGTGTCCAGGATCGCGATCGGCACGCCGGCCTCGCGGCAGGGCTTGACCGCGCGCGGGTGCAGCACCCTGGCGCCGGTGGTGCAGATCTCCTGCGCCTCGGCGTAGTCCAGGCGCGTGAGCAGGCGGGCGTCGGGGACTTCGCGCGGGTTGGCGCTGAACATGCCGGGGACGTCGGTCCAGATCTCCACGCACTCGGCGCCCAGCAGCGCGCCGAAGTACGCGGCCGACGTGTCCGAGCCGCCGCGGCCGAGGATCGCGCTGCCGCCGTCCTCGTGGCGGGCGATGAAGCCCTGGGTGAGCAGCATCGCCGCCGGCTGCGCCGCGAAGCGGGACCGCCAGCGCGCGTCCACATCGCGACGGCAGGCCACCGACAGCCGGCGCGCCCAGTCGTTCTGGTTGGGCAGCGCGACCGCCTGCAGCCAGTCGCGGGCGTCGCACCAGCCGAAGTCCAGGCCCTGCGCGCTCAGGTAGGCCGCGCCGAGCGTCGACGACAGCAGTTCGCCCTGCGCCAGCACCTCGGCCTGCCAGTCCAGCGGACGGCGCGCGGCACGCGGCTCGGACACCAGCGTGCGCAGCACGTCCAGGCGCTCGCCGACGACGGCCGGGTCCAGCCCGAGCTCGCGCGCGAGCGCCACGTGGCGGTCGGCCAGGGCTTCCACCCGCGCCGCCGCGTCGGTGGCGCCTTCGCTGATGGCGGTGAGGGCGTTGGTGACGCCCGCCAGCGCGGACACCACCACCAGCACGCGCCGGCCTTCCGCGGCGCGCTCGCCGGCCAGCCGGCCGATGGTGTCCCAGCGCTCGCGCTGCGAGACCGAGGTGCCGCCGAACTTGAGCACGATCCAGCGGTCGGGTTCGGGAATGGAATGCATGGGAATCCGCGTGGCCCGGGGATCGGGCAAGGCCTGCGATTCTAGCGCCGTGCGCACGGCCCGCCAGCGTGGTCGCGGCTACACTGTCGCGCCCCGCGATGGTCCCCCGACATGCCCGCTTGTCCCTACGTCCAGCTCGACGTCTTCGGCGACCGCCCCGGCGCCGGCAATCCGCTCGCCGTGGTGCCCGACGCCCGCGGCCTCAACGACGCCGACATGCAGGCGATCGCGCGCTGGACGCGGCTGCCGGAAACCACCTTCGTCTTCCCCTCGCCCAGCGCGACCGCCGACTACGCCGTGCGCATCTTCAGCCCGCGCCGCGAGGTGCCCTTCGCCGGGCATCCCAGCGTCGGCACCGCCCACGTGCTGCTCGACCGCGGCCTGGTCGCGCCGCGCGACGGCGTGCTGGTGCAGTCCTGTGCCGTCGGCGAGCTGCCGTTGCGCGTGGAGGGCGAAGGCCGCAAGCGCACCGTGGCCGTGCGCACGCCGCGGGCCAGCGTGGTCGAGGTGGCCGATGCCGCCGACCCGCGCCTGCGCGACGCGCTGTCGGGTCTGGCCACCGGCGCATTGCCGCCGGTGCTGATGGACGGCGGCCGCCGCTGGTGGCTGGCCGAACTGCGCGACGAGGCCGAACTGCGCTCGGCCGTGCCCGACTGGGCCGCGATCGCCGCGCTGGCCGAAGCCAGCCGCACGATGGGCCTGTGCGTGTTCGCGCGCAGCGCGGATCCGGTCTACTACCTGGCCGTGCGCGCCTGGGTCGGTTCCACCAGCACCTTCGAGGACGTCGCCTCCGGCGCCGCCAACGCCACCCTGGCCGCCTGGCTGGCCGAACGCGACGCCCTGCCCGGCGACGGCGGTTTCTACCGCATCAGCCAGGGCCGCGAGGTCGGCCACGACGCGATCATCGAACTGCGCGTGGACGCCGCCGGCGATGTCTGGTCCGGCGGCCGCGCGCGCACCGTGGTGACCGGCACGCTGGACTGGTAGCGGGCACACCGCCCCTCCCTCTCCCACACACCGCGCTTCTGTAGGAGCGGCTATAGCCGCGACCAGCCCAGGGCGAATCCGGGTCGGCTGTAGCCGCTTGTGTCTTTGCTTTGTTCTAGCGTGTAGGCGAGAGCGGAGTGCGGGACGCCGACCAGCCGGGGTGCCGC
>NZ_BMZT01000013.1 GCF_014652935.1 Luteimonas padinae
GCTTCGCGGCACCCCGGCTGGTCGGCGTCCCGCACTCCGCTCTCGCCTACACGCTAGAACAAAGCAAAGACACAAGCGGCTACCTCAGCGCGCGGCGTTGCTGCTCATCGTCGCGTTGCGGCTGCTGTCGCGGTACTGCGCCGGATCGCGCATGCCCGCGGTGTGGCACTGGCCGGCGGTGTGCCCGCGGTTGGTCGCGCCCGGAAGCTGGGCATACGCGCGCTCCACCGTGCCGTCTTCGGGATCGCCCAGCACCAGGTCGCTGGCGGCGTTGCAGTAGTCGTTGGTGTACCAGTTCGTGGTGCGGAACGCGGTGGTGTAGTAGTTCACCTTCGACCGCGCCGAGGTCGGGATGCCCGCCAGCCAGGCCGAGGCGCCGCTGTAGGTCATGTTGCTGTTCGAGCCGCAGGCCACGCCGAACCAGTTGCCCACCGTGGCGATGATGCCGGAGAGGTTGGTGCCCTGGTAGGGCGTGCCCACCGACTGCATCAGGCGCGAACCGCTGGCGTTGTCGAGACCGCTCCAGTAGTAGGCATACAGGTGCAGCGAGGCCGCGCCACCCTGGCTGTGGGCGACGGTGCCGAACGAGTTCCACTGCGCGCCGAAGCTCTTGATGCGCTGCGCGAACTGGTCGTGGCTGCGGTTCTGGTTGGCGTCGAGGAAGGTGGCGGAGTTGGCGAACTGCGCCTGCGGCCAAACGCCGCCCGAGCAGTAGCCGTGCACCAGCACCAGCTTGCGCCCGGTGGCGGCGGCACGCGCGTCGGCTGCGGCGGGACGCGGTCCCATCGTCATCAGCTCGTCGATCGCGGCCTGCCTGGCCGGGGCGGTGCGCGGGAGGCGCAGGCGCGGCGTCGACAGCGGCAGGCGCGTGGCCGTCGCCAGCGGGATGAAGTGGTCGGGGTCCTCGATCCTGAGCGCGCGCAGTTCGAATGGCGCCAACGCGCCCGCGCGCGCGATCCAGCGCTCGTCCAGGCCCAGCGACAGTCCGCCGTCGCCGGCCTCGGCCATGCCGCCGATCCAGGCCACCGGCACCTCGCCGCCCTTGCCGTCGCGGCCCCAGACCTCGGCGAGCACGCGGTAGTGCGCGCCCTTGCCGGCGTTCGCGAGCGGCAGCCGCACCGACAGCCGCCCAGGCGACGAGTACGCCGCAGAAGCCGTGCCCGCCGCCAGCCGCGGTCCCGCTTCGATCACCGGCAGCGCGTGCTCGGCGGTGCGCACGAAGGGCGTGCCGAGGCGGTCATGGCCGTGGACGATGACCTGCGCGATCCAGGTGCCGGTGGCGTCGGGCACGAAGCCGCCGGCCAGGCGGCCGTCACCGGCACCGCCATCGCCGTGGCGGCCGTCGTCGTGCATCGGGCGCAGCGTGGCCGTGCCGTCGGGCGCAACGATCCGCAGCTGCGCCGAACGCACGTGCCCGGCGTCGCGGCCCAGCGCGACACGCGTGCCGTCGTCGGCGGCCAGCATCGCGACGATGTCCATCCGCTCGCCGACCAACTGCCGGCGATGCACCTGGTGCGATGCGAGCTCGAGGCGGTCGTCGCCCTTGAGCAGCAGGTAGCCGCGCGCACCCTCGCCCGACCGCGCCTGCAGGTGCAGGGTCCAGTCGCCGCGGACCAGGCCGTCGAGGCGGACCACTGTGCCGGCCTGGCCGTCATGCTCACCGCCCAGTCGCGACGCGCGCGCGCCGCGGGCGAGCGTCGCCTGCGCCAGCTCCACGCCGGCCGGCGACACCAGCCGCGGCGACCAGTCGGCGCCGCCGGACAGCAGCATCGCGTCGAGCCGGCCGTGGTGCACCGGCACGCGCAGCGTGGCCTGGCCGGAGGCGTCGAACACCACCGGCAGCAGCGCGCTGCGCGACAGGATCGCGGCGTGCGCCGGATCCGGCGCACGCATGGCCTCGAACTCCGTGGCCGGGCCGGCCAGCTGCTTCGGCTGCAGCGGCGCCCTCCCGGCGCCGGTCGCCGCTCCCGTTCCCATCGCGATCAGCATCGACGCACACAGCATCGTGCGCACGACCGTTCCCGTCCGCTTGCGCATACCGGTTCTCTCCCATTGGTGGGCGGATCCCCATCCGCCGCGCTCCCTTATAGACCAGTCCCGTGAAGGCGGGCGGCGGCGCGCTGCCGCCGCGTGCCGACCTGGTGCACGATGTCGGCTCCATCGACCATCCGGGGAACACCATGCCCAAGCTCCTGTCGCTGTCCTGCGCCCTGGCACTGGCGCTGTCCGCCCCTTCCGCCCTCGCGCAGGAGGCGCAGCGCGCCGAAGTCGCCGAGGCCGCGCAGCGCCTGCAGGCCAGGGTGGTCGACTGGCGCCGCGACATCCACCAGCACCCCGAGCTCGGCAACCGCGAGACGCGCACCGCGAAACTCGTCGCCGACCACCTGCGCGCGCTCGGCCTCG
This sequence comes from Luteimonas padinae, assembly GCF_014652935.1. Lineage (GTDB taxonomy): Bacteria > Pseudomonadota > Gammaproteobacteria > Xanthomonadales > Xanthomonadaceae > Luteimonas > Luteimonas padinae. The sequence goes on from NZ_BMZT01000013.1 coordinate 2,404, forward strand.
AGCCGAAGACCGGCATCGCCACCACCGGCGTCACCGCGGTGCTCAAGGGCGGCAGGCCCGGCCCGCGCATCGCGCTGCGCGCCGACATGGACGCGCTGCCGGTGACCGAGGCCACCGGCCTTCCCTTCGCGTCGAAGGCCACCGCGACCTTCAACGGCGAAACCGTGGGCGTGATGCACGCCTGCGGCCACGACGCCCACACCAGCATCCTGATGGGCGTGGCCGAGGCCCTGGTGGCGATGCGCGACGAGCTGCCCGGCGAGGTGTTGTTCGTGTTCCAGCCGGCCGAGGAAGGTCCGCCGGACGGCGAGGAGGGCGGCGCGGAGGTGATGCTGGCGCAGGGCATCTTCCAGGACTTCAAGCCGGACGCCGTGTTCGGCCTGCACGTGTTCTCGACCCTCAACGCCGGCCAGCTCGGCGTGCGCAGCGGTCCGACCATGGCGGCGTCGGACCGCTTCAACATCGTGGTGCAGGGCCGGCAGACGCACGGCTCGCGGCCATGGGGCGGCGTCGACCCAATCGTGGCCGCGGCCGACATCATCGGCACCGCGCAGACCGTGGTCAGCCGCCGCCAGGACATCTCGCGGCAGCCGGTGGTGCTGAGCTTCGGCGCGATCCGCGGCGGCGTGCGCTTCAACATCATTCCCGACCGCGTGGAGATGATCGGCACCATCCGCACGTTCGACGAGGACATGCGCAAGGCGGTGTTCGCCGACCTGGCCAACGTGGCGGAGAAGGTCGCCGCCGCGCACGGCGCCACCGTGGTGGCGAAGGTGCCCGACATCGAAGGCACCCCGGTCACCGCCAACGACCCGGCGCTGACCGCGCGCATGCGCCCGAGCCTGGAAGCCGTGGCCGGCGCCGGCCACCTGGTCGACATGCCGCTGAACATGGGCGCCGAGGATTTCTCGTACTACGCGCAGCAGGTCCCCGCGGTGTTCTTCTTCGTCGGCGCCACGCCCGCCGGGCAGGACCCCACGACGGCGCCGAGCAACCACTCGCCCGAGTTCTTCCTCGACGAAACCGCGCTGGACCTGGGCCTGCGCGCGATGCTGCAGCTCTCGCTGGACTACCTTCACGGAGACACTGGGGCGTCCTGAAGAGCTTTTGCCACGGATTTACGCGGATGACGCGGATTTGCACGGATCAAGCAAAAGAAGAAGGCATGGTCCGAGGCACCAGCCGGCGCCTTTCGATTGACCTGCTCTATCCGTGTAAATCCGCGTTGATCCGCGTCATCCGTGGCAAGGCGTTTCCCGGCACCCGGCCGCACGGCGCGCGATAATGCCGGCATGACCAGTGAACTCCCGCTCGGCCGCGAGGTCGCCTACCCGCGTGCCTACGATCCGTCGCTGCTGTTCCCGATCCCGCGCGCGCAGGGCCGTGCGGCGCTCGGGCTCGGCGACGGTGCCCTGCCCTTCGCCGGCCACGACCGCTGGCATGCCTACGAGCTGTCCTGGCTCGACGGCCGCGGCCGGCCGGTGGTGGAGACGGCGACGTTCCTGGTGCCGGCGGGTTCGCCGAACCTGGTCGAGTCGAAGTCGCTGAAGCTCTACCTCAACTCGCTCAACGGGTCGCGCTTCGACGGCCGCGACGAGGTCCGCGCGCGGATAGTCGCGGACCTGTCGGCGGCCGCGGGCGCTCCGGTGGCGGTGGAATTCGGCCTGCCGCCCGTCGATGCCGGCGACGGCGCCATGCCGGGTGCACCGGTACCGGTATCGCTCGACGACCTCGACGTGGAATGCGACGAGTACGACGCGCCCAACCCCGCGCTGCTGTCGGCGAGCGACGACGAAGTGGTGGACGAGGTCCTGCATTCGGCGCTGCTGAAGTCGAACTGCCCGGTCACCGGCCAGCCGGACTGGGCGAGCATCCGTATCGCCGTCCGCGGCCCGCGCATCGACCGTGCCGGGCTGCTGCGTTACCTGGTCTCGTTCCGCGAGCACGCCGGCTTCCACGAGCAGTGCGTCGAGCAGGTCTTCGTCGACCTGATGGCGCGCTGCCGGCCGCAGGCGCTCTCGCTCGAGGCGCGCTACACCCGCCGCGGCGGGCTCGACATCAACCCGTGGCGGGCCACGCCGGGCCTGGCGCCGCCACCCGCGGCGCGCGATCCGAGGCAGTAGCCGGCTTCGATGTTTCCTTAACGGGCCCGGTGTATACCTGACAGCGCTTCGCGCGGCACAGGAGGCCCCATGAGCAGACCCCAGAACCCCAACGACCCCGGCTCGCTGTCGCTGAAGCCGGGCACCACGCCGGCCAATCCGGACCGGCCGGGCGGCAAGCCCGACTTCTCCAGCGTCCAGTCCGGCGTCACCAGTACCGAGGCCAAGGCGGCGAAGCCCGACTTCGGCAACGTGCAGTCCTCGGTCACCTCGACCGAAGAAGCGGTGGGCGAACGCCAGTACACCGTGCAGAAGGGCGACACGCTCTCGCACATCGCCCAGGCGCATTACGGCAAGGCCAGCCAGTGGTCGCGCATCTTCGAGGCCAACCGCGACCAGCTGGACGATCCCGACCGGATCCAGCCCGGCCAGGTGCTCAGGATTCCCGCCGCGGCCCGCGAGGACGGCGGCACCACGACCAGCCCCCACGGAGACCCGCTATGACCCGACGCCCCATCAATGCCGCCCCCGCCGCGCTGGCCGCGGCGCTGCTGGCCACGCTGGCACTGGCCGGCTGCAAGAAAGACGAGCCCGCGCCGCCGCCTCCGGTGGCCACCCCGGCCCCGGCACCCGCGCCCGCTCCGCCGCAGGAACCCGCGGCCCCGGTGGTCAGCGTGACCTCGGTCGATCTCGGCAATGCCATCGGCGCCGACAACCGCGTGACCACGCCGGCCACGACCTTCGCGCCGAACGACACCATCTATGCCTCGGTGGCGACGACGTCGTCCGATCCGGCCTCGCCGCAGCGCGGCCAGCTGACCGCGCGCTGGACCTACGAGGGCAACCAGGCGGTCGACGAGACCAGCCAGGACTTCGACTTCACCGGCACCGGCGCCACCGCGTTCAAGGTCAGCAAGCCCGACGGCTGGCCCACCGGCAACTACCGCGTCGAGATTCTGTACGACGGCGAGGTGGTGCAGACCCGCGATTTCGAAGTGCGCTGAGGCGCAGCGCGGTGCATCAAGGCGCGGTCCCAAGGGGCCGCGTCTTTTTTTTGGTCGCCACCCCCGCGCGCCCCCGCGCCTTTGCCCGCATCGTCGCGAAGCGCGACAATGACGGTCCACATCCGCGGCGCCCGCCCCGGCGCCGCGGCACCCCACGGAGGAACCCGATGGCAGACTTCACCCCGACCGTGCCCGCAGGCGCGAGCCCGATCACCAAGACCGCGCAGGGGCTCAACGTCCCCGACCGCCCGGTCATCCCCTTCATCGAGGGCGACGGCACCGGTCCCGACATCTGGCGCGCCAGCGTGCGCGTGCTCGACGCCGCGGTCGAGAAGGCCTATGGCGGCAAGCGCAAGCTGGAATGGATGGAAGTGCTGGCCGGCGAGAAGGCCTTCAACCAGACCGGCGAGTGGCTGCCGGAGTCCACCGTCGAGGCCTGCCGCGAGTACCTCGTCAGCATCAAGGGCCCGCTGACCACGCCGGTCGGGGGCGGCATCCGCTCGCTCAACGTCGCGCTGCGCCAGATGCTCGACCTCTACGTCTGCCTGCGCCCGGTGCGCTGGTTCGAGGGCGTGCCCTCGCCGGTGAAGAAGCCAGGCGACGTCGACATGGTGATCTTCCGCGAGAACACCGAGGACATCTACGCCGGCATCGAGTTCGAGCCGGGTTCGGCCGATGCGCAGAAGGTGCTCGACTTCCTGCAGAAGGAGTTCCCGAAGGGCTTCGACAAGATCCGCTTCGGCACCGCCGACAAGGCCGCTGGCTGGAACGAGCAGCTGTCCGCGGTCGGCCTGGCGGCCACCGACGCCACGGTCAACGTCGGCATCGGCATCAAGCCGGTCAGCTGGCAGGGCACCGAGCGGCTGGTGAAGTCGGCCATCGAGTACGCGATCGCCAACGGCCGCAAGTCGGTGACCCTGGTGCACAAGGGCAACATCATGAAGTTCACCGAGGGCGCGTTCCGCGACTTCGGCTACAAGGTCGCGCGCGAGCAGTTCGGCGCGGTCGAGCTCGACGGTGGCCCCTGGCACATCATCCCCGAGGGCAAGCCGGGCGCGGGCATCGTCATCAAGGACGCGATCGCCGACGCCTTCCTGCAGCAGATCCTGCTGCGCCCGCGCGAGTACGACGTCTCGGCCACGCTGAACCTCAACGGCGACTACCTGTCCGACGCCCTGGCCGCGCAGGTCGGCGGCATCGGCATCGCGCCGGGCGCCAACATCAACTACGTCACCGGACACGCGGTGTTCGAGGCCACCCACGGCACGGCGCCGAAGTACGCCGGCCAGGACAAGGTGAACCCGGGCTCGGTGATCCTGTCGGGCGAGATGATGCTGCGCTACATGGGCTGGACCGAGGCCGCCGACGCCATCATCAAGGCGATGGACGGCGCGATCGGCTCCAAGCGCGTCACCTACGACTTCGCCCGCCTGATGGACGGCGCGACCGAGGTGAAGTGCAGCGAGTTCGCGGACGAGATCATCAAGCACCTCTGACCCGCAGGGCGGATGCGGGCAACCGCCGTATCCGCTGGTAAAACCCGCAATGCCCGCGACTTCCGTCGCGGGCATTGTCGTTTCCGGAGCCTGGTTTCCCCGCCACCCCATCGTCCAGGCGAGCCCGGGCGGCGAGTGCGCTCCGCTGCCGCCGTGCCTTCATCCGGCGCACACCGGGGGGATGAATACGATGCGCGACCCCTGGAATCACGGAGCCGCGCATGTCGTCCTTCGCCCTCTACCTGATCGGCATGGTCATCATCATCGGCGGCCTCGCCTGGGGCGCCTCGATGGCCGGGCTGGCCACGCAGTGGATCGCGATGGGTGCGATCGTGCTGCTGGGCATCGGCATCGTGACCGCGGTGTCACGCACCCGCCGCAAGGATCCGCCGGCCTGAGGCCCGGCGGCCCGTTCGCGCGCCAACGACACCCCGGCGCACGCCGGCAGGCCATCGTCCGGGCGACACTGCGGCCATGAGCCCTTCGCCGAACGACCCGCTGGTTCCCCGCGCCGCCGCGCTGGTGCTGGATGCGTTCGAAGACTATGACGCCCGCTTCGGCGACCTGACGCGACGGGCGCGGCGACGGAAGTGAACTTCCGCGACCTGCCCGAAGCCCGCGAGGAAGACGGGACCCGCCCGCTGGAAGACTGGCTCTACGCCCGCCCCGACGACGTCTTCCCTGCCCTGTTCCCGCGCTTCCTCGGCCTCTCGCCGCCCCTGCGCCAGGCCCTGCTCGACGCCCATCCCGGCATCTTCGACGCCGCGTGGTGGCGCGGCGTGCAGGCGAAGCTGCGCGCCGGCGGCTACCTCGATGTTCCTCCGTATCCCGCTTCGGCGCGGGTGTGATCGCTGCGGGTGGGGATCCTATTCTTGCCACGGATGAACGCGGATGGGCGCGGATTTTCGCGGATAGAGCAAAGGCAGAGAAGAAGATTTTCAGCCACGGATTTACGCGGATCACGCGGATCTCACCGAGGAGAACTGTGGCCCAGGGCCAATCCGGCGCAGCTCGCCAGAAGCAAGTCCAGAACAAAAAGCCCGTGCAGGGCCCGATGCCCACGCTGGCCTCGGCCAGATCCGCGTAATCCGCGCAAATCCGTGGCAAGGATCTTTTCCGCTTTTCCTGCCCTTTCCGCTTTCCTGCCTTCCCAGCTCTATCCGCGTAGATCCGCGCCCATCCGCGTTCATCCGTGGCAAATGCTTCTCCCGAACGCGCCGGTTTAGCGGTTAGGCTTGCGGACCTCACCGCTTCACGGAGACGCGACCATGGCCGCACGGCTTTCGCCCCTGTTGATTCCGTTCTTCCTCGCGGCCTGCGCCGCCACGCCCGCGACCGACACCGGGGCGGCTGCGGCGCCTGCGCCGGCACAGGCCGCGGGCATGTCGATGCGCGCACCCGATCCGCTGCTCGACCAGGCGCTCGGCGGCGCGTGGCGCTCGCCGGAGAACGTGGCCCGCGACCAGTACCGCCATCCGCGCGAGACGCTGGCCTTTTTCGGCATCGAGACCGGGCAGACCGTGGTCGAGATCACGCCCGGCGGCGGCTGGTACGCCGAGATCCTGGCGCCGTGGCTGCGCACCGGCTACGTGGCCGCGGTGGTCGACCCGCAGGCGCGGCCGGAAGGCCGGGCGCGCGATTACGCCGCGCGCTCGAAGGACGGCCTGGACGCGCTGTTCGCCGCGAAACCGGCCCAGTTCTCCGATGCCCGCGTGGTGCTTTACGACCCGAAAACCCCGGTGTTCGGCCCCGCCGGTTCGGCCGATGCCGTGCTGACCTTCCGCAACGTGCACAACTGGCGCTCCGACGGCGTGGCCGGGGCCATGTTCAAGGGCTTCTTCGAGGTGCTGAAGCCGGGCGGCGTGCTCGGCGTGGTCGAGCACCGCGCCGCCGGCGACGTGGCCGATGACGACGGCTCGGGCTACGTCGGCCAGAACCAGGTGATCGCACTCGCGACCGCGGCCGGCTTCCGGCTCGACGAGGCGAGCGAGATCAACGCCAACCCGCGCGACACCCGCAACCATCCCAACGGCGTCTGGACCCTGCCTCCCGGCAACAACCACGACGCCGAGGACCGCCAGATGTACCAGGCCATCGGCGAGAGCGACCGGATGACGCTGCGCTTCATCAAGCCCTAGTGCTGGTCGCATTCAACAAGCCCCACGGCGTGCTCTGCCAGTTCACCGACAGTAGCCAGCCCCCGCGACCGACGCTGGCGGGCTTCGGCCTGCCGGCGGGCGTGTATCCCGCCGGAAGGCTCGACCACGACAGCGAGGGCCTGCTGCTGCTCACCGATGACGGCGCCCTGGTCCACCGCATCACCGACCCGCGCCACAAGCTGGCCAAGACCTATCTGGTGCAGGTGGAAGGCGCGCCGTCCGCAGAGCAGCTGCAGCGGCTGCGCGACGGCGTCGAGCTGCGCGATGGCCCGACCCGTCCGGCGCAGGCGCGCCTGCTCGACGCGCCGCCGCCGCTGTGGCCGCGCGACCCGCCGGTGCGGGTGCGCAAGACCGTGCCCAACGCCTGGCTGGAGCTTGCGATCAGCGAAGGCCGCAACCGCCAGGTGCGGCGGATGACCGCCGCCGTCGGCCTGCCGACCCTGCGCCTGGTGCGCACGCACATCGGCGGTGCCGGACTGGACGGACTCGCACCGGGCCAGTGGCGCGAGCTTCCGGCCACGCGTCCGTTCTCCTGAACAGTTCAGCCGGCGCACCGCTGCCGCACGCCATGCGCAAGGCACCGGCGCTGGCCCCCCTCACTTTCTGATAACGTTTTCAGTCCCCGCACGACCGGTGTCGAGCGGACCGCGGAAAGGGGCCATGAAAGCGAACCAGAACCGTGGCCGGGTGCTCGTCGTCGACGACCAGGCCGCCAACCTGCGCGTGGTGAGCGCCCTGCTCGAACGGCAGGGCTACGAGGTCGCCGTTGCCGGAGACGGAGAGGCGGCGCTCGCGATCGCCGAGGACCAGGCGCCCGACCTGATGCTGCTCGACATGATGATGCCGGGCATGGACGGCTTCGGGGTCATGGAGGAAATCCGCCTGCGCGCGCTGCTGCCGCGGGTGCCGGTGGTCTTCCTCACTGCCGCCCAGGACCGCGGCCTGCTGCTGCGCGCCTTCGAGGCCGGCGCGGTCGACTACGTGGTGAAGCCCTTCATCCCGGATGAGCTGGTGGCGCGGGTGAACGCGCACATCGGCCTCAAGCTCGCGCGTGACCGGCTGGAACAGGTCGCGCGCGAACGCCAGGAACTGGTGAACCTGGTCGCGCACGACCTGAAGAATCCGCTGACCAGCGTGGTCTTCGCCAGCGACATCATGGTCGCCGGCACGCTGCGGCCCGAACGCGTGCCGCGCTACCTGCAGATGATCCGCGACAGCGCCGAGGAAGGGCTGGGCTACATCAGCCGCTACCTGGAAACCCAGGCGCGCGCGCGCGATGCGCGCAGTGCCCGCGACGCGCGCGTCGAGCTGGCCAGCGTGGTGGAGTGGATCGTGGGCCGCTACGAGCTGCAGTTCGAGGACAGCGGCAGCCGGCTGCGCGTGTGCCGGCCGATCGAAGGCGTCGTGGCGATTGACGAGCTGGTGCTGCGACAGGTAGCCGGCAACCTGGTCGGCAACGCCATGAAGTACGCGCCCTCCAGCGACGTCGACATCCTCTGCAATCCCGGAGCGCCGGGGTTCCGGCAGCTGCGCGTGGCCGACCGCGGCCCCGGCGTGCCGCGCGACCGCCAGCGCGAGCTGTTCACGCCGTTCTCCCGCCTGACCGAGGTCGATCCGGCGCGCGCCGGCACGTCCAGCGGCCTGGGGCTGTCACTGGCCCGGCAGATCGTCAGCGACGCCGGCGGCCAGCTCTGGTATGAGGACCGCGAGGGCGGCGGGGCCTGCTTCGTGGTGGAGCTTCCGGAGGCGCCGACGGCCTGAGGTCGCGGCGCGCCGCGCCTGCCGGAGTGGTCCGCCGACCGGGCCGGGGGCTCAGTCCTCGCCGCGGGTCGGCCGCTCGCCGATGTCGGTCGCGTGCGGATCCGGCTCGGGGCGGTCGAGCGCCTCGCGGATGCGGCTGGAGCGGCCTTCGATGGCTTCACGCTCGGCCAGCTTGCGGCGATGGCGGGCGACCGCGTACAGCGCGGCACCGACGCCGACCGCGGCTGCGGCCAGCGCCACCGGATGGCGACGGGCCACGGTGCCGACCGCACGCGCGCCGGTGCGCGCCGCGCCCATGGCCACCCCGGCCTGCAGCCACTTGCCGGCACCGGCCTGGGCGCCTTGCAGCCAGTGGCCGGCGCTGCCGGGCGCATCCTGCAACCACTTGCCGGCACCATCGGCGCCGTTGCGGAGGCCGTCGCCGAGGCGGCTGGCAAGGTCCAGCGCCCGGTCGGGAATGGCGTTGCGGACATCGCGGATGAGGGTGCGCTTGCGCATGCATGACTCCTGGTGGCGGTGCGACGGCTGGCGCCGGCGCGGTTGATCGGGAGGATCGGAGGCTGGCAGTGTCGGCCGCCCGCCGTGGTGCCGGCGTGATCCGACGCGCGTCCGTTCAGCTGCCGCGCGGGCGTGCGCGATGGGTGGCAACGGCGTTCCAGGGATCCTCGGGCCAGGGATGCTTCGGGTAGCGTCCCTTCATTTCCCGGCGTACTTCCGGCCATGTGCGGTCCCAGAAGCCGCGCAGGTCGGTGGTGACCTGCAGCGGGCGACCCGCGGGCGACAGCAGGTGCAGCAGCAGCGGCACGCGGCCGTCGGCGACGCGCGGCGTGTCGGCCAGGCCGAACAGCTCCTGCAGCTTCGCCGCCAGCACCGGCGGGCGCGGCGCGCCGTCGTCGCCGATGCCGTAGTCGATGACGCGCGCCTGGCCCGAGGGCACGGTGATGCGCACCGGCGCCAGCGCGTCGAGCGCCTGTTGCAGCGGCCAGTCGAGGCGCGAGCGCAGCGCGTTCGAGAGCTCCTCGGCGCCGAGCGCATCCAGGCGCGTCTTGCCGGCGAAGGCCGGACGCAGCCAGTCGTCCAGGCTGTCGAGCAGGGCCGCGTCACCGACGTCGGGCAGGCCGAGGTCGGGCCGCCAGGCGCGCAGGCTGGCAACGCGCGCGCGCCACTGGCGCAGGCCGTCGCTCCAGGGCAGCACATCCAGGCCAAGGTCGCGCACCGCGTCAGCCAGGGCCTGCGCGGCAGCGGCGGGATCGGGCCGCCCGGCGGGCCGGCTGTCGAGCACGATGCCGGCGAAGCGGCGCACGCGCTCGGCGACCAGGGCGCGGCGCCCAGCGTCCCAGCGGGTCTCGTCGCGTTCGCTGAAGTGCTCGCCGAAGTCGCGCCGCAGCACCGCCTCGTCCACCGGCGCCGCGCGCAGCAGCAGGGCGTCGCCGCGCGCCTCGAAGCGCAGCTCGGTGGCCACCAGCCAGGGCTCGCCCACCAGCCCGCTGTCGTCGGTCAGTCGCGCCATGCGGCCGTTCGCCAGCTGGTAGCGGCGCAGGTCGGAGGCGTGGCGCGCGGCGATGCGGTCCGGAAAGGCGTGCGCCAGAAGGTCGCCGAGCGCGTGTGCCGGGAGCTCGCCGGGCGGCGGCGTCTCCACGCGCAGGCGGCGGCGCCACTGGCGGGCGGCGGCATCGATGGCGGCGAGCGCGGCGCGGCTGGCGTCGGCGGGCACGCGCCGCTCGCGGAATCCCGCGAGCGCGCGCCAGCGCGCGGCCAGCGCATCGCTGCGCGAACGCAGCGGATCGCGCGCCTCGAGCAGCGCGGCCAGGTCGCAGGCCAGCGCGCGCGACACCGGGTCGCGCGCGGCCAGCAGCATCGCGGCCAGCCGCGGGTGCGTGCCGAGCACGAGCATCCTTCGGCCCTGCGGCGTGATCGTCCCGGCGGCATCGAGTGCGCCGAGCCCGCGCAGCAGGTCGCGCGCCGCGGCCATCGCCCCTGGCGGCGGCGGATCCACGAAGCGCAGCGCCTCGCTGCCCCAGACCGCCAGCTCCAGCGCCAGGCCCGCCAGCTCGACCTGCGCGATCTCCGGCCGCCGCTGCGGCTCCAGGCGCTGCGACTCCGGCCACAGCCGCCAGGCCCGGCCCGGGGCCACGCGCCCCGCACGCCCCGCGCGCTGGTCGGCCGACGCCTGCGCGATCCGCACCACGTCGAGCCGGCTGAAGCCACTGTTGGGGTCATGCCGCGGCTCGCGCGCCAGCCCGCTGTCGACGACCACGCGCACGCCGGGCAGGGTCACGCTGGACTCCGCCACGTTGGTCGCCAGCACCACCCGCCGCCGGCCATCGGCCGCCGGCTGCAGCACGCGCGCCTGCTGCTCCACCGGCAGGTCGCCGTGCAGCGCCAGCACCTCGACGCCGGGCATCGCGGTCCCGGTTGCGGCGACATCGCTCCCGGCATCCTCCAGCACCCGGGACAGGCGCTCGATCTCGCGACGCCCGGGCAGGAACACCAGCACGTCGCCCGGATGCGACGCCAGCGCATGCCCGACCGCCCGTCGCGCCTGGTGCTCGACCGCCTCGTCGCGGCGAGCCGGGAAATGCGCCACCTCGACCGGAAAGCTCCGCCCCGCGCTCGACAGCCGCGGGGCCTCAAGAAACGCCGCCAGGCGCTCGCCATCCAGCGTCGCCGACATCACCACGATCCGCAGGTCCTCGCGCAGCCCCGCCTGCACGTCCAGCGCCAGCGCCAGCCCCAGGTCCGCCGCGAGATGGCGCTCGTGGAACTCGTCGAACAGCAGCGCCCCCACGCCCTCGAGCATCGGATCGTCCTGCAGCATGCGCGTGAGGATGCCCTCGGTGACCACCTCGACCCGCGTCGCCGCCGACACCCGGCGCTCGAAGCGGATCCGGTAGCCGACCGTCTGCCCGACCTCCTCGCCCAGCGACGCCGCCATGAACCCCGCCGCCGCCCGCGCCGCCACCCGCCGCGGCTCCAGCATCACGATCCGCCGCCCTTCGAGCCACGGCGCGTCCAGCAGCGCCAGCGGCACGCGCGTGGTCTTGCCCGCCCCCGGCGGCGCCTCCAGCACCAGCCGCGGATGCGCCGCGAGCGAGGCCCGGATCTCCGGCAGCAGTCCATCAATGGGAAACGTCGGCTCGCTCACCCGCAAAGGATAAGGACCTCCGGCCCGTAAAGCAGCGCGCGACAGCGCGTCGGGCTCGCCCCCACCGCCGAAGCCGGAGCACGTCACGTCGCCGAAGCGCGCCGCTGCGCAGGGGGCATGGGCAGCGCACAAGGATGTGCGCGGAAGGCGAATCAGCCACGGACGGCTGCTTCGCCGGTCCATGCCCCCTGCGCAGCGGCGCGCTCCCTCCCGAAGCCGAACGCCTCCACCGGCAGCCCACCAACAGGCACCCACCTACAATGCCCGCATGGACCTCATCGACATCGGCCTAAACCTCACCCACGACAGCTTCGACCACGACCGCGACCGGGTCTGGCAGCGCGCCCGCGCCGCCGGCGTCGTCCAGGCCGTCCTCACCGGGGCCAGCCGCGAGCACTCCCCGCTCGCCCTCGAACTCGCCCGCACCCGCCCCGGCGAATGGTTCGCCACCGCCGGCGTGCACCCGCACCACGCCAGCGAATACACCGCCGAATGCGACGCCGAGATGCGCGCCCTCCACGCCCATCCCGAAGTCGTCGCCGTCGGCGAATGCGGCCTCGACTACTTCCGCGACTTCTCCCCGCGCCCCGCCCAGCGCAAGGCCTTCGAACGCCAGCTCGAGATCGCCGCCGACACCGGCAAGCCGCTGTTCCTGCACCAGCGCGACGCCCACGCCGACTTCGTCGCGATCATGAAGGACTTCGAGGGCCGCATCGGCCCGGCGGTGGTGCACTGCTTCACCGGCACCCGCGAGGAGCTGTTCGACTGCATCGACCGCGACTGGCACATCGGCATCACCGGCTGGCTGTGCGACGAGCGCCGCGGCCAGCACCTGCGCGACATCGTCGGCAACATCCCCGCCAACCGGCTGATGGTGGAGACCGACGCGCCCTACCTGCTGCCGCGCACGCTCAAGCCCGTGCCGAAGGACCGCCGCAACGAGCCGGCCTTCCTGCCGCACATCGTCGAGGAGCTCGCGCGCGACCGCGGCGAGGACGTCGCGGTGACCGCAGCCAATGCCACGGCCGCCACGCGCGCGTTCTTCCGCCTGCCGGGCTGAGGATCCGCCTACGGCATCATGGCGTCCTGGTCCAGCGGCGCGCCCACCACGAAGGTCGTGGTTTCCAGTTCGTAGCCGATGGCATCCGGCGGCGCGTCCGCATCCAGCACGATCTGGTCGGCATGCATGCCGGCGCCGGGGTTGAACCCGCGGTCGGTGTGGCTGGCGAAGCCCCAGCGCGCGCCCCCGGACCAGACGCAGGCCGTGCCGCCACGCTGCGACCGCCAGCGGTTGCAGGACTGGCCAGCCACGGTTTCCGGCGCGGAGCCTGCCTGCGGATCGCTTCCGCTGGACGCATCGACAGAGGCCAGGACGATGTCGGGATTGCCTTCGCCCTCCGTGCGCGCCCCCGTCTCCAGGTCGACCAGGATCGAGCGCTGCGCGTCCACGTATCCGTGGATGCCGGTGAGGGCGAGCGTGAACGTGCAGAGCGCCTCGGGCGTGCCGGCCGCGTCCGGCGGCTCGGCATGCCAGGTTTCCATGCGATAGGCGAGATGCTCGCGGTCGCGCCACATGCGCCAGCGCGATGTACCGACCAGGTGCTCATCGGACGACGGCAGGGGCTGGGTCGCGATTCCCGCATTCCTGCAGCTTTCGACGCGGTGCCGGTAACCCTCCAGCTGGGCATTGCGCCCGTTCTCGAGCATCTGCACGACTTGATCGAGGTACAGGCTCGGCGCGTCTCCTGCATCAGGGGATGCCGGGTCCGGGGATCCCGGCCGCCTTTCGTCCTGATCGCCCGCATCGCTGCAGCCAGCGCCAAGAAACAACAACAGCGCGAAGGCAAGTCCGGTTACCCGGCCCGTGCGCACGCTGCGGAATGTGTCCTGCATGGTCCGGAACTCCATGGGTTCAATCCAGGCGGACGAGTTCTACCCGACGGTTCTTCGCGCGCCCCTCGTCGGTGTCGTTGTCGGCCACAGGCTGCGACTGGCCGTGGCCCGTGGCTTCCAGCCGTGATGCGTCGATGCTCTGCACCACCAACGCGGCCACCACCGACTGCGCTCGCGCTTCGGACAGGCGCTGGTTGTGCGCGGCATCCCCCGTGGCGTCGGTATGGCCATCGATCGACAGGCGCAGCGCGGGATCCTCGCGCAGCAGCGCCAGCACCTGGTCGATCTGCGGCTGCGAGTCGGAAAGGATGTCGGCCTTGTCGACGGCGAAGTTGACTTGGATGGCCACGCGGCCGTCGGCGTCGATCTGCCGCTTGAGTTCGGAGGCCTCGAGCAGGCCGGCGGTGATTTCGAGCGGCGTGGTTTCGACCACGCGCAGGTTTCCGCCGTTCGAGTAGCCGCCCACCTGGATCCAGATGTCGCGGTCGTGCCGGCGGATCACGAAGGTTTCCACCGGTCCGGAAAAGGTATTGCCCATCGACGAATAGAGGCGGGACTGGAGCTCGGGATCGGCATCCTCCACCGCCTCGCGGAACTCCTCGGGAATGCGTCCCTGCGCGATGCTCTGGCCGCCCGCCTGCCGGATCGCGGCCTGCATGTTGCGCTGGTATTCAAGCAGGGAGAACGTCTTGCCTTGCGCCTTGTCGCCGATGATCCGGCCGCCGAACAAGCGGCCCTCGACCCATTCCATGCGGTCTCCGGTCCAGAACGGGATGCGCTCGAAGTCGGAGGCCTCCTCGCCCTGGTACACGTAACCCGCGGGCAGGCGCAGGTACGGGAACTCGCCCAGCGCAATTTCGCTGAGCGGAACGTTCGCGATGTCGAAGCCGGGTTCCGGGGCGCTCTCCGCTTCGCTGGCGGCGGATCCGGCATCCGGATCCGGCGTCGCCTGCGGCGCAGGAGGTGCCGCAGTTGCGGCCGCGGACTCCTGTTCTTTGTCAGGCGCGCCTCCGCACGCCGCCAAGCCCAGGGCCAGCGCAACGGCCACTGCAGGATTTCGGTTTCGCATGGTCTTCTGCTCCTTCAGTCAGTCCAGCCGCACCAGCTCGACCCGGCGGTTCTTCGCCCGGCCTTCTTCAGTGTCGTTGTCGGCCACCGGCTGCGACTGGCCGTGGCCCTTGGCTTCCAGTCGCGATGCGTCGATACCCTGCGCCACCAGCGCGGCCACCACCGACTGCGCGCGCGCTTCGGACAGGCGCTGGTTGTGTCCGGCGTTTCCGGTGTCGTCGGTGTGGCCGTCGACCGACAGGCGCAGCGCCGGATCCTCGCGCAGCAGCGCCAGCACCTGGTCGATCTGCGGCTGCGAGTCGGGAAGGATGTCGGCCTTGTCGACCGCGAAGTTGACCTGGATGGCCACGCGACCGTCGGCGTCGAGCTGCTGCTTGAGCGCGGAGGCCGGCAGCAGCGCCGCGGTCTGCACGAAGCCCTTGCGCTCGGCGACCACCCAGCCCGAGGAGAGGTAGTCCAGCGCCGCGTGCACCCAGACCTGGCGCCCGTCCGCAAGGTCGACGCGGTAGACGCGCGATTCATAGTCGTCCCAGCCGAAGCCCGTGGCATCGCTGTAGAAGCCCTTCAGGTCGCTGTCGTAGCGATCCGACGCTTCTTTGGGGATCCGACCCTCGAACACCAGCACGCCGCCGGCCTCGGCCATCATCGCCTCGAGGTTGCGACGCACTTCGTGCATGGAGTTGGCGCGCTCCCGGGCCCTCACGTCCGCGGCATAGGTCCTGCCCTCCACCTCCTCGAACCCGCTGCCGGTCCAGAACGGGTACATGTCGAAGTCGCGCTGCTTGGGCCGGTTGCCATCGGCATAGCCCGCCGGAAGCGACAGATGGGGGAACGCGCCGCTCCAACGCGCGCTGGCCTCGAACGGACGCTCTTCCACCACCACCAGCGCAGCGCCGTGGGAATGCGTGGACAGCTGCATCCAGATGTTCCGGCCCGTCTGGCGGATGACGTGGACCGTGGTCGCTGCCTCGGCATCGAGATTGACCCCCTCGATGAAGCCGCCGCCGATCTCGGCCTCGAGCTGCGGGCCGTAGTAGAAGTCGCGCTGCAGCGGACCCTCGAACACCTGCTTCGCGCCGGCCTGCTCGAACACCGCCTCCAGGTTGTGGCGCAGTTCGCGCGGGGAGAACTCCTTGTCACCGCGGTGGTCGCGATCGATGCCGAGCAGGCTGTTCCAGCTCGCACCCTCGACCCAATGCAGGCCGTCGCCGAGCCGGAACGGAAAGCGCGCGAAGCTGCGCTGGTCGGGCCGGTTGACCGGACCGTAGCCCGCAGGCATGGAGAAGAACGGAAGCTCGCCCAGCGACGCACTGCTCAACGGTACGCTTTGGATGTCGAACGGCACCAGCGCGATCGGGTTGCCTTCCTTGTCCTCGAGGCCCGACCCGGAACGCGCCGCATCGTCAGCGCCGGCGTCGTCCGTCTCGGGCAGCGCCGCCACGGCTGCTGCGCCGTCGGCGCGCGGAATCGTGGCATCGTCGGAAGGCCCGGCGGCTGCGCCAGCCGCCGCATCGCCGGCGGGGTCGGTCGCACCGACGCAGGCGGACAGCATCATCGCGAGCACGCACGCGGCGGCCAGGTTCCCGTTGCGCATTCCTCTTGCTCCTACGGTCGGAAAGCGGCGAGCTTACCGGATGTTCCCGACGGTCCCGGGACACGCGCCGCTCCGCGGCGCGCGCCTCAGCTGCGCAGGCCCACTCCCCGCTTCAGCAGCCACAGCCCCAGCGCGCCCAGCGCGACGACGAAGCCGACCATCAGCGCATACGCCACCCACAGCGGCACGTCGCTCTGGCCGAGCAGGCCGTATCGGAACGCGTTGACCATGTAGAAGATCGGGTTGGCGTGCGTGGCCGCTTCCGCCCAGCCCGGCAGCAGCTTGACCGAATAGAACACGCCGCCGAGGTAGGTCAGCGGGGTGAGGATGAAGATCGGCACGATCGCCACGTCGTCGAACTTCTTCGCGAACACGGCGTTGACGAAGCCGGCCAGCGAGAAGATCGTCGCACCCAGCAGCACGGTGGACAGCGTCACCAGCGGGTGCGGGATGCGCACGGTGGTGAACAGCATCGCGATGCAGAGCACGATCACGCCCACCATCAGCCCGCGCAGCACGGCGCCGGCCACGTAGCCGCCCAGGATCACCCAGGGCGGCATCGGGCTGACCAGCAGCTCCTCGACGTGGCGCCCGAACTTGGCGCCGAAGAACGACGACGAGATGTTGCCGTAGCTGTTCTGGATCACGCTCATCATCACCAGGCCGGGGACGATGAAGTCCATGTAGGTGATGCCGTCCATGGTCCCGATGCGGCTGCCGATCAGCCCGCCGAAGATCAGGAAGTACAGCGTCATGGTGATCGCCGGCGGCACCAGGGTCTGGCTCCAGATGCGCAGGATGCGCGTCACCTCGCGGCGCGCGATGGTGCCGAGGGCGACGAGGTTGGCGCGCAGCGGAGAGGCGTCGGCCGGGGGCGGCGTGGTCGGGATGCGGCTCATGCGGCGGGTCCGTTGGGGCCTGGGGGGGTGGCAGCGCGTGCGGGGGTGGCGGCTGCTCCCGGGTCGCCGGTCATGCGCACGAACAGCTCCTCCAGCCGGTTGGACTTGTTGCGCATCGAGCGCACGCGGATGCCGGCGGCATCGAGCGCTGCGAACACGCGGTTGAGGTCCATCGCGCGCGGCATGTCGACGTCGAGGGTGTGCGCGTCCGCGGCGCGCACCTGGGCGCCGGGAACGTCGGGCAGCATCGCGGGCAGGTCGTCCTCGACGTCGAACAGGAAGCCCTCGACGTCGAGCCTGGACAGCAGCGCGCGCATCGGCCCGGCCTCGACGATGCGGCCGTGGTCGATGATGGCGAGGTTGCGGCAGAGGTTCTCCGCCTCCTCCAGGTAGTGCGTGGTGAGGATGATGGTGGTGCCGCTGGCGTTGATCCGGCGCAGGGTTTGCCACATGCCGCGGCGGATCTCGATGTCGACGCCGGCGGTGGGCTCGTCGAGGATCAGCAGCTTCGGCCGGGTCATCATCGCGCGCGCGATCATCAGCCGCCGCTTCATGCCGCCCGAGAGCGTGCGGCTCATCTTCTCGGCCTTGTCCCACAGCTGCGCCGAGCGCAGCTCCTCTTCCGCGCGCACCATCGCCTCCGCGCGCGGGATGCCGTAGAAGCCGGCGTAGTTGACCAGGATGTCGAGCGGCTTCTCGAACATGTTGAAGTTGATTTCCTGCGGCACCAGGCCAAGCAGGCGCATCGCCCGGTCGCGCTCGGCGTGCAGGTCGACGTCGAACACGCGCACTTCGCCCGAGGTCTTGTTGACCAGGGACGAGACGATGCCGATCAGGGTCGACTTGCCGGCGCCGTTGGGGCCCAGCAGCGCGTAGAAGTCGCCGGGCGCGACATCCAGCGAGACGCCCTTCAGGGCCTCGACGCCATTGTCGTAGGTCTTGCGCAGGTCGCGCACGGAAAGCGCGGCGGGCGGTGCGGCTTCGCTCATCGGGTTTCCCTGGGCGCGGGGGGGATCGGGGGAGCGGTATTATAGAAGTCCCGCGGGCCCCGGCCCGGCAATGGTCCGTTCCATCGTGCCCGCACTGTTCCCGCTGAAGCTCGCCTCGCGCCGGATGCTGGCGCCGACCGTCGCCCACCTCGCCTTCAGCCGCGACGACGGCCTGCCGCTGGACTACATCCCCGGCCAGTTCATCCAGGTCCATTTCGAATACGCCGACGGCAGCGCGGCCAGGCGCAGCTATTCGCTGGCCACCATCCACGACCACGCGATGGGGCCGGGCGAGCTGGTCGAGATCGCGGTCAGCTACGTGCCCGGCGGCGCCGCCACCGCGCTGTTCGAGAACCTCGACATCGGCGGCACCGTGCAGGCCAGCGGGCCCTTCGGCCGCTTCTGCCTGCAGCCGCGCGACGACAATCGCCGCTACCTGCTGGTCGGCACCGGCACCGGCGTCACCCCCTACCGCGCGATGCTGCCGCTGCTGGAGCAGGCGATGGCCTCCCGCGGCGTCGAGGTCGTGCTGCTGTTCGGCGCACGCAGCCCCGACGAGCTGCTCTACGGCGACGAGTTCCGCGCCTTCGCCGACGCGCACCCGGGCTTCCGCTTCGTGCCCTGCTTCTCGCGCGCGCTGCCCAAGCCGGGCTCGGCGCACGACCATCCCGACGTGCGCCACGGCTACGTGCAGCAGTTCCTGGCCGAGTTCGCGCCCTCGGCCGAGGGCGACATCGCCTACCTCTGCGGCAATCCGGACATGGTCGACGCCTGCTTCGAGGCGCTGAAGGCGCATGGCCTGCCGGTGCCGCACATCCGCCGCGAGAAGTACGTCAGCAGCAAGTAGGCACCGGGCCCGTCGCCCCGCTACAGGGCGCGTGGCGGGCTGGTCACATACGGGGCCGGGCGCGCGTCCGGGGAGGACAGGACGAGCGCATCGAATCCATCTTCCAACCCGGGGACGACGAATGAGAACAAGACGAGCCATCAGGGCGATCCTGCCCGTCGCGGCGCTGGCGGCGCTGCTCGCCGGCTGCACGCCCGCGCCCGAGGGCGGCGGGGCGCCCGACACCCGCCTGCGCGTGGGCGACATCACGTTCGAGCCGTGTTCGCTCAGCGCCGTGGGCGCGCGCGCGGTCGAGGCCCAGTGCGCCCGCTTCGAGGTGCCCGAGGACCACGACGCGCCCGACGGGCGCCGCATCGGCCTCGCGCTGGCGCTGCTGCCGGCCGAAGGCACGGCCGAACCCGACCCGGTGGTGATGATCGCCGGCGGCCCCGGCCAATCGGCGCTTGAGTCCTATCCGCAGGTGGCGGCGGCGTTCTCCGACCTGCGCCGCAACCGCCACGTGCTGCTGGTCGACGCCCGCGGCACCGGTGGCTCGCACCCGCTGCACTGCGCGGCGGAGGACGAGGGCAGCGCGTTCGACGTCGAACAGATGACGGCCGAGGCCATGCGCGCCTTCGCCGAGCGCTGTCGCGACGCGCTGTCGGCCGACGGCACCGACCTGCGCCGCTACGGCACCACCGACCACGTGCGCGACCTCGAAGCGGTGCGCAAGGCGCTGGGCGCGCCGCAGCTCAACCTCGTGGGCATCTCCTACGGCACGCGCGTGGCGCAGCAGTACGCCAAGGCCTGGCCGGAGGCCACGCGCACCGTGGTGCTCGACGGCGTGGTGCCGAATGCGATGGTGCTGGGCCAGGAGCACGCGCGTAACCTCGAGCAGGCGCTGGACACCCAGTTCCAGCGCTGCCGCGACGAACCCGCCTGCGTCGGCACCCTGGGCGACCCGTCGGCGCAGCTGGACGCGGTGCGCGCCACGCTGGAAGCCAGCGACCTGGCCCCGGTGCAGTACCGCCATCCGGTCAGCGGCGAATGGCTGGAGGACCGGCCCTCGTTCGGCCATCTCGCGGCCCTGCTGCGCATGTTCTCCTACCAGCCCGCGGCCTCGGCCACCCTGCCACTGCTGCTGCACGACGCCTCGCAGGGCCGCTACGCGCCGATGATGTCGCAGGCGCGGATGCTGGCCGACTCGCTGGACAGCCAGATGGCGCAGGGCATGCAGCTGTCGGTGATCTGCACCGAGGACGTGGCCGACATGGCCATCGATCCCGAGGACGCCGGCAGCCTGCTCGGCACCGGCATGGTCGAGTTCTTCCACGCGCAGTGCCCGGCCTGGCCGACGGCGCCGCGCGCGGGCGGCTTCCGCGATCCGCTGTCCGGCGACGTGCCGGTGCTCGCGATCAGCGGCGAGTTCGATCCGGTCACGCCGGCGCGCTACGGCGAAGAAGTGACCCGGCACCTGGCCAACGGCCGCCACCTGGTCGCCCCCGGCCAGGGCCATAACGTCATCGGTGCGGGCTGCATGCCGAAGCTGTTCGCGCAGTTCGTCGAGCGCGCCGACGCCTCGGACATCGACGCCAGCTGCCTCGACCGCCTCGCGGCGGCGCCGCCCTTCGCGGGCAACTACGGATGGGAGCCCTGAGATGATCGAAGTCCACGACCTGCACAAGACCTTCAAGGCCAAGTCGGGGCCGGTGCACGCCGTGCGCGGCGTCGGCTTCGAGGCCCGCGACGGCGAGATCACCGGCCTGCTCGGCCCCAACGGCGCCGGCAAGACCACCACCCTGCGCATGCTTTACACGCTGATGTCGCCCGACCGCGGCTCGGTGCGCGTCGACGGCATCGACGTCGCCCGCGACGCCACCGCGGTGCGCCGCACCCTCGGCGTGCTGCCCGATGCGCGCGGCGTGTACAAGCGCCTGACCGCGCGCGAGAACATCGCCTACTTCGGCCGCCTGCACGGGCTTGACGACGCCACCATCGCCGCGCGCACCGAGTCGATGTCGCGCACGCTCGGCATGGAGGACTTCCTCGACCGCCGCACCGAGGGCTTCTCGCAGGGCCAGCGCACCAAGACCGCGATCGCGCGCGCGCTGGTGCATGCACCGCGCAACGTGATCCTGGACGAACCCACCAACGGCCTGGACGTGATGACCACCCGCGGCCTGCGCAGCTTCCTGCAGGACCTGCGTGCCCAGGGCCACTGCGTGATCTTCAGCAGCCACATCATGCAGGAGGTCGCCGCGCTCTGCGATCGCATCGTGATCATCGCCCAGGGCGAGGTCCGCGCCAGCGGCACGCCGGACGAACTGCGCGCACTGTCGGGCGAGGACAACCTCGAGGACGCCTTCGTCGACCTGATCGGCACCGAGGAGGGCCTGTCCGCATGAAGCTCTTGAACAACACGGTGTGGACCGTGGCCCGCAAGGAACTGGTCGACCTGTTCCGCGACCGGCGCACGGTGATGCTGGGCCTGCTGATGGGGCCGCTGCTGTTCCCGCTGCTGATCGTCGGCATGGGCACGCTGGCCGAGAAGCGCGCGCGCACGCAGCTGGAGTCGGTGCTGGAGGTCCCGGTAATCGGCGCCGCGCACGCGCCGAACCTGGTTGCCTTCCTCGGCACGCGCGACATCGAAGCGACCGAGCCACCGGGCGACCCGGAACGCGCGCTGCGCGAGCAGGACCATGACGTGGTGCTGCGCATCCCCGAAGCCTTCCAGGAACAGTGGCGCGGCAGCCGCATGGCCACGATCGAGATCCTCTACGACTCGTCGCGCCAGGACTCGCACATCCCCGTGGAGCGCGTGCGCGCGGCGCTGGGCGAGTACAGCCAGCAGGTCGGCGCGCTGCGCATGATCAGCCGCGGCTTCAGCCCGGAGGCCACGATCGCGGTGATGGTGGCGCAGCGCGACGTCGCCACGCCGGAGGCCAAGCGCGGCATGCTGCTGGCGATCCTGCCCTACCTGCTGATCTTCAGCTCCTTCCTGGGCGGCGCCTACCTGGTGACCGACGTGACCGCCGGCGAGCGCGAGCGCCAGTCGCTGGAGCCGCTGCTGGCCACGCCGGCCTCGCGCAGCGCGATCATGAGCGGCAAGATCCTCGCCGCCTGCCTGTTCGGGATGCTCAGCATGGCGCTGATCGTGCTCGCGTTCCGGCTGAGCTTCGCGCTGGCGCCGGCCGCGATCCAGATGGTCTCGGTGTCGGCGGCGATGATGCTGAAGATCCTGCTGGTGCTGCTGCCCATGGTGCTGATCGGCACCACCCTGCTGACCCTGATCGCGGCCAGCGTGAAGTCGGTGAAGGAAGCGCAGAGCTACATGAGCGTGTTGATGCTGCTGCCGATCGTGCCGACGATCGTGCTGATGGTGAACCCGCTCAAGAACGAGCTGTGGCAGTTCGCGGTGCCCTTCCTGGCCCAGAACCAGATGCTGCTGAAGATCATCCGCAGCGAGTGGGTGTCGCCGCTGGAGTGGGCGACGTACCTGGGCGCGGGCTTCGGCATGGGACTGCTGCTGTGGCTGATGGCGGCGCGGCTGTACCACCGCGAGAAGCTGGCGATCTCGGCCTGATCCGCATCGACGCGACACGAAAAAGCCCGGTCGATGGCCGGGCTTCTTCGTGGTGGCGCTGGCGCTTCAGCCGCCGGGATTGAAGGCGATCGTCCGGCGCGTGGTCACCGGCTGCGCGACCGGTTCGAAGCGCCAGCGCCGGACCGCGGCCACGGCTTCGCGGTCGAACACGCGCGGCGGGTCGGCGCGCACCACGCGCGCGTCGCTGACGCTGCCGTCGGGCGCCACGGTGAACTCGACCTGCACTTCGCCCGACTGCGCGGCGCGCAGGGCCTCGGCGGGATAGCGCGGCGCCGGCGTGCTCAGCGGGCGCAGCGTGGGCGCCGCGGGCGCCGCCGGCGTGGCCGCGGCCGCCGCCTGCTGCTGCGCGCGACGCTGCTCGGCGGCACGTTCCTCTGCGGCACGCTGCTCTGCGGCCACGCGCTCGGCCTCGGCGCGGGCCGCGGCGTCGCGCTCGGCGGTGCGCTGCTGCTCGGCCAGCTGCTCCGCGGCGACGCGCTGCTGGTCGGCCTGCGCGCGTTCGCGTTCGGCGGCGAGCTGGCGCTGGCGTTCGGCTTCCTGCTCGGCGCTCAGGGCCTGCTGCTCGATGCGGGCCTTGGCCGCCGCGTCGGCGCTGTCGATCGAGGCCTGCAGGCGCTGCAGCGCGGGATGGTTGGCGTCGGCGCGCGCCACCAGCGCGGCGAGGCGGCGCGACTCCTCGAAGTCTTCGCGGTCGCGCGCCTGCTCGGTGGCGATGACGAGCATCGGCATCAGGTCCGTCAGCGCGCTGGCGACGGCGGCGTCGCCAGGCGATTTCTCGCGCAGCGCGAGGTAGTACTCGAGCGCGTTGTCGCCCGCGGGCGCGTATAGCCGGCTCTCGGCGTAGGCCGTGCGGCCGCGCTCGCGCAGCTCGTCGGCACTGAGGGCGGCCAGTGCGTCGGCCTGGGCCGCGGCCTGTTCGGCGGCGGCTTCGGTCGCCGCGGCGGCGGTGGCCGGGCTACCGCCGGCAGCCGCGTCGGCAGGCGCCGCGGCCTCGTCCTTGCCGCACGCCGAGATGGCCACGATCAGGGCCGCCGCGAGTGCCAGGCGCGGCAGCCCACGCCACGCAGAAGCTTGGTTGTTCAGCAACATCGGTTGTACTCCCCCTGGGTGTGCGGATCCGCACGTATGCCTAGGACGCGATACGCGGGGCCGTTTGTCAACACCCGGTCATGGTCCGTCCGGGCCTATTTTCCGATGCAGAAGCGCGAAAAGATGTGGCCGAGCAGCGCGTCCGCGTCCACGCGCCTGGTAATGTCGCCCAAAGCGTGATGTGCATCACGAAGTGACTCCGCCGCGAGATCGAGCGCTTCCGCGTCGAGCGCGGCGGCGGCGGCCTCGAGTCCACGCTGCGCCCGCCGCAGCGCGTCGACATGGCGCGCACGCGCGGTGAATTCGCCCTCGCCGGAGGCATCGCCCACCACCAGCGCGCGCAGCCGCGCGTGCAGGGCCGCCATGCCCGCCCCGGTGGTCGCCGACACGCGCAGCGCGCCATCGGGCAGGGGCGGCGCATCGGCCGGCAGCAGGTCGGCCTTGTTGTGCAGCCAGAGCACCTGCGGCACGCCGTCGAGATCGGCGGCCACCGCGGCACGGCCGGCGTCGGGATCGCGGGCGTCGACGACGGCGATCGCGAGCCCCGCGCGCCCCAGCTCGTCGCGGGCGCGACGCATGCCCTCGCGCTCGATCGTGTCGCCGGCGTCGCGCAGGCCGGCGGTGTCCACCAGCACGAGCTCCGCGCCGTCGACGTGGACGGTTTCGCGCAGCAGGTCGCGCGTGGTGCCGGCGACGTCGGTGACGATCGCGCGCTCGCTGCCGGCCAGCGCGTTGAGCAGCGAACTCTTGCCGGCGTTGGGCGGCCCCACGATCACCGCGTGCAGGCCATCGCGCAGGCGGCGGCCACGCTCGGCGTCGCCGAGCAGTGCGGCGAGGTCGGCCCGCGCACGCTGCAGGCGCGCGACCAGCTGCGCACCGCCCAGGGTTTCCAGCGGCTCGTCGGCGAAATCGATCGCGGCCTCGGCGTGCACGCGGATCGCCAGCAGCTCGTCGGCCAGGGCTTCGACGCGGTGCGAGAACCGGCCTTCGAGCGAGCGTCGCGCCGCGCGCGCGGCGGTCAGGTCGCCTGCGGCGACGAGGTCGGCAACCGCCTCGGCCTGGGCCAGGTCGAGGCGGCCGTTGAGGAAGGCGCGCTCGGTGAACTCGCCCGGCCGTGCCATGCGCGCGCCCAGCGCGCAGCAGCGCGCGACCAGTGCCTGCAGCAGCACGGGATTGCCGTGGCCCTGCAGTTCCACCACATCTTCGCCGGTGTAGCTGGCCGGTGCCTGGAACAGCAGGACGATGCCATCGTCGAGGGCCTCACCGTCGGCATCGAGGAAGCGGACGTGGTGCGCGTGGCGTGGCCGCAGGGCCTGTCGCCCGCAGAGCGTGCGCGCGATCGCGGCGGCCGCGGGGCCGGACAGGCGCACGATGCCGACGCCGCCGACGCCGGGCGCGGTGGCGACGGCGGCGATGGTGTCGGAGGCGGCGCGGTTCATCGCTGCGCCGGGCGCAACCGCCGCCCGGACTCAGTCCCTGGCAACGGCCTTGGCCGGACGGTCGCCGCCGGCATCGGGCTTGTCGGCGAACTTGCGGATCAGCCACCACTGCTGCAGCAGGCCGAGCGCGCCGTTGGTCACCCAGTACAGCACCAGGCCCGAGGGGAAGAAGATCATGAACACGCCGAAAACCAGCGGCATCAGCTGCATCATCTTCTGCTGCATCGGGTCCATGCCGACCATCGGCGCCAGCTTCTGCGTGCCCCACATCACCAGGATGTTGAGCACCGGCAGGATGAAGTACGGATCGCGCGCGGTCAGGTCCTGGATCCAGCCGATCCACGGCGCGTGGCGCAGCTCGACCGACTCCAGCAGCACCCAGTACAGGGCCAGCCAGATCGGCATCTGCAGCAGCACCGGCAGGCAGCCGCCGACGGGATTGATCTTCTCCTTCTTGTACAGCTCCATCATGGCGACCTGGAACTTCTGCTTGTCGTCGCCGTAGCGCTCCTTGAGCTGCTGGATACGCGGCTGGAACTTGCGCATCTTCGCCATCGACTGGTACTGCGCCTTCGACAGCGGGTACAGGACGGCCTTCACCACCACCACCAGGCCGATAATCGACCAGCCCCAGTTCTGCAGCAGGCTGTGCAGCTTGTCGAGGATCCAGAACAGGCCCTCGCCCAGGACGGCGAAGATCGAGAAGCGGCTGTAGTCGACGGCGCGGTCGAGGCCGGGCACGCCCTGCGCCTTGATCTGGCCCACCAGCTTCGGGCCCACCCACAGGCGCGCGCTGGTGCTGGCCTGGTCGCCCGGCGCCACCGCCAGGCCGGGACCGACCTCGCGGATCAGGTGGTGCATGCCGCCCGCGGGGCCCGGCACGGTGTGCAGGGAGATCGTCACCTCGTCGCTGCCGCCCGGGATCCAGGCGCTGAAGAAGTGGTGCTGGAGCATCGCCAGCCAGCCGCCGGACTGGCGCACGTTGACCGGGCCCTCGTCGGCGAAATCAGCGTAGCGCACGCGGCTGTAGCCCTCGCCGGGGCTGAACCAGGTGGCGCCGTACAGGCTGAAGGACTCGGGATTGGTCCAGCCGGTCTTGAGCACCTGCGGCAGGCGCACGAGCTGGCGGTAGACGTGGCCCTGCCAGAGGCTGTCGCTCCTGTTGTAGACGGTGTCGCGCACCTCGACCACATAGCTGCCGCGGGTGAAGACATAGCTGCGGCGGATGCTGACGCCGTCGGCGCCGTGCCAGACGAAGGGCACTTCAAGGGTGTCGGCGTTGTCGGCGAGGGCGTACTCCGTGCCCGGCGACTCGGCCACGAAACCGGACTCGTGGCTCGGCGCGGCGCTGGTGGCGCTGACCCAGCCGCTCTGCGCGGCATAGAAGCGCTCGGGCGCGTCGTCGAACATGCGCACCGGGGCGCTGTCGTCGTCGCGCGTCTGCGGGAACTGCAACAGGTCGGCGCGGGCGATCGAGCCGCCGCGCAGCGCAAGGTCGAGCACGTCCGTGCGCACATGCACCAGACCCTCGGCCGCAGGTGCCGCGGCCGCCTGCGGGTTGCTGCCGGGCACCGCCGCGACCTGCGGCGCTTCCGGTACCGCGCCCGGCACGGCGGGCGCGCCGGGGATCGCCTCGGGCGCACCGGGCACCGTGGCAGCGGGATCGGCCGCGGCGGTCGTGGCCTGCGCCGTCGGCAGCGGTTCGCGCTGCTCCTTGCCCCATTCCATCCACAGCAGGGTCGCCACCATCAGCCAGGCGAAGATCAGGAAGGTACGGGTCTGGTTCATCGGGCAGGCAGGCTCATTCGCCGCTGGGGCGCGGCGTCGGGACGTGGACGGGGGATGCGGCGGGCATTGTGCCGCCCGCCTCCGGCGCGGGCAACGCACCGGCGCGGCGCAGCGCGTCGTGGAAGGCCTCGCGCAGCGCGACCCGGGTCGCGGACGCGGCGGCGTGGCGCGCCACCACGACATAGGCCGCGGGCGGCAGGCGCTCGCGCAGGGCGCGGAATTCCTCGCGCAGCGCGCGTTTGATGCGGTTGCGGCCAACCGCGCGGCGGTCGACCTTGCGCGACACGGCCAGGCCCAGCCGGGCCGGCTGGCCGTCGCGGAGCAGGTGCAGGGCGAGCAGGGGCGTGCCGGTGCGGCGGCCCTCGCTGAAGACGCGGTCGAAATCCGCGCGCACGCGTACGCGCGCTTGGCGGGGCAAGCGGCGGTCCATCGGAACCGGGAGCGCGACGGGGCGGCCGGCGTGCGGGCCGCCCGCGATCATCAGGCGCTGAGGCGCTTGCGGCCCTTGGCGCGGCGGCGGGCCAGGATCTTGCGGCCGTCGGCGGTGGCCATGCGGGCACGGAAGCCGTGGTCGCGCTTGCGCTTGAGGTTGCTGGGCTGGTAGGTGCGCTTGGTGGCCATGGCGGTTTGCTCTGAGCGTGACGCGGAGGAAAGAACCGGAGATTCTATCCCGGCCCGGATCAGCGGGTCAAACCCTGCCGCCCTGCCCGCCCCCGCGCCGTGTTCGCGCAAGCCGCCGGGGGAGCGCAGGTGGTAGGCTGGCGTCCCCCTTCCCACCCCCCGCCGCACGTGGTCCGCCACGACGTGCGGCGGGCCCCGCCGTCGGTACGTGAATCCCACATGGAAGCCTGGCCCCGCTGCCTCGAACGCCTGGAAGCCGAACTCCCGGCCGAGGATGTCCACACCTGGCTGAGGCCGCTGCAGGCCGCGCGGCGCGAGGACGCGACCGTGCTGTACGCCCCCAACGTCTTCATCCGCGACGCGGTGGTCGAGCGCTACCTGCCGCGGATCCGGGAACTCCTGGGCCACTTCGGCGGCGGCGCGGACGTCTCGCTCGAAATCGGGTCCCTGCCCGCGGCCCCGGCGCCGCCACGCATGACCCCGACGGCGGCGGCCACTGCCGCCTCGGCGACCGCAAGCGCGGCGGCGTTCCACGGCAACCTGGATCCGCACTACACCTTCGACAACTTCGTCGAGGGCCGCAGCAACCAGCTCGGCCGCGCGGCCGCCTGGCAGGCGGCGCAGAAGCCCGGCGACCGCGGCCACAACCCGCTGCTGCTCTACGGCGGCACCGGCCTGGGCAAGACCCACCTGATGTTCGCCGCCGGCAACGAGATGCGCCGCAACAATCCCGGCGCGCGCGTGCTGTACCTGCGCTCGGAGCAGTTCTACAACGCGTTCTTCCGCGCGCTGCAGGAACGCACCGCGGACCAGTTCAAGCGCCAGTTCCAGCAGCTCGACGCGCTGCTGATCGACGACATCCAGTTCTTCGCCGGCAAGGACCGCACGCAGGAGGAGTTCTTCCACACCTTCAACGCGCTGTTCGAGGGCCGGCAGCAGATCATCATGACCTGCGACCGCTTCCCCCGCGAGGTCGAGGGCCTGGAGCCGCGGCTGAAGTCGCGACTGGCCTGGGGCCTGCCGGTGGCGATCGACCCGCCGGACTTCGAGACCCGCGCGGCGATCGTGCTGGCCAAGGCCCAGGAGCGCGGCACCCACGTACCCGAGGAAGTGGCCTTCCTGCTGGCCAAGAAGATGCCGTCGAACGTGCGCGACCTCGAGGGTGCCCTGAACACGCTCTCCGCCCAGGCGAACTTCACCGGGCGCGCGATCACCACCGAGTTCGCGCAGGAGACGCTGCGCGACCTGCTGCGCGCCCAGCAGGCGGCGATCAGCATCCCCAATATCCAGAAGACCGTGGCAGACTACTACGGCCTCCAGATCAAGGACATGCTGGGCAAGAAGCGGACGCGTTCGCTGGCCCGCCCGCGCCAGGTGGCGATGGCGCTGGCCAAGGAGCTGACCGAGCACAGCCTGCCCGAAATCGGGGATGCCTTCGCGGGCCGGGACCACACCACGGTCCTGCATGCCTGCCGACAGATCCGCGCCCTGGCGCAGACCGACGGCAAGCTCCGCGAGGACTGGGACAAGCTCATCCGCAAGCTCAGCGAGTGAGGGTCCGGCGGCGCTGGAGCCGGTGGACGGAGGCGGGACAAGCTGTGGACAACTCGACCTCCCGCCCGGGACCCGAAAGTTGTCCACAGGTTCTCCCACCGCAGGACGCGATCTTGTCCACGGGGTTGTAGCGCTGGATTTACGTTTCAAATCAATGGCTTGTGTGGGTTGTCAACCGAAATTTCCGACACCACCACCACCGCTTTCTGTATTTATCCAATTCAAGAGCTAGGGCAAGGGGATACCACCGGCATGCGTTTCAGTCTGCAGCGAGAAGCCTTCCTCAAGCCGTTGGCCCAGGTGGTCAACGTGGTCGAACGCCGGCAGACGCTGCCGGTGCTGGCAAACCTGCTGGCCCTGGTGAAGGACGGCCAGCTCTCGCTGACTGGCACCGACCTCGAAGTGGAGATGGTCGCCCGCTGCGCCGTGGACGACGCCCAGGACGGCGAGGTCACGATCCCGGCCCGCAAGCTCTTCGATATCGTTCGTGCCCTGCCCGACGGCAGCAAGGTGACCGTCAGCCAGTCCGGCGACCGGATCACGGTCCAGGCCGGCCGCAGCCGCTTCACCCTGGCCAGCCTGCCGGCCAACGACTTCCCGTCGATCGACGAGGTCGAGGCGACCGAGCGTGTCGAGGTGCCCGAGGCTGCGCTGAAGGAACTGATCGAGCGCACCGCGTTCGCCATGGCCCAGCAGGACGTCCGCTATTACCTGAATGGCCTCCTGTTCGACCTGGGCGAGCACCGCCTGCGCTGCGTGGCCACTGACGGCCACCGCCTGGCGCTGTGCGAGGCGGCGCTGGACGGCGGCGCGCAGGCCAAGCGCCAGATCATCGTGCCGCGCAAGGGCGTGACCGAGCTGCAGCGCCTGCTGGAAGGCGGCGACCGCGTGCTCGAGCTGGAGATGGGCCGCAACCACATCCGCGTGAAGCGCGACGATGTGACCTTCACCAGCAAGCTGATCGACGGCCGCTTCCCGGACTACGAGGCCGTGATCCCGATCGGCGCCGACCGCGAGGTGAAGGTGGATCGCGAGGTCCTGCGCGCGTCGCTGCTGCGTGCCGCCATCCTGTCGAACGAGAAGTACCGCGGCGTGCGCATCGAGGTATCGCCGGGCCAGCTGAAGATCAGCGCCCACAATCCGGAGCAGGAAGAAGCCCAGGAAGAGGTGGAAGCTGATACCGCGGTGGACGGCCTGGCCGTGGGCTTCAACGTGAACTATCTGCTCGATGCGCTGGGCGCGCTGCGCGACGAAACCGTCGTGCTGGCGCTGCGCGACGCCAACTCCTCGGCGCTGGTGCGCGAGGCGGCCAACGAGCGTTCACGCCACGTCGTGATGCCGCTGCGTCTGTGAGCCCGCGAGGGTTCCACGTGGAACAGGGACGCCCGGCTTCGACCGGGCGTTATGCTTTCCGGGGGTCATCGGGATGCGTCTGAATCGTCTGGAGCTGCGCAACCTGCGGAATCTGGCGGAGGTCGTGCTGGAGCCCGGCGCCGGGTTGAACCTCCTGGTCGGGCGCAACGGAGCCGGGAAAACCAGCGTGCTCGAAGGCCTGCACCTGCTGGCCTATGGACGCAGCTTCCGCGGACGCGTCCGCGACGGACTGCTGCGGACCGGCAGCAGCGCAGTCGAAGTGTTCGCCCAATGGCACACCGAGGCCGGTGACCGCAGCCATCGCGCGGGCCTGAGGCATGGCGGCGGCAGCTGGGAGGCCAGGATCGACGGTGGGACGGTTGGCCATCTCGGCGAACTCTGCGCGGCCTTCATGGTGGTGACCTTCGAGCCGGGCAGCCACGCGCTGGTGTCCGGGGGCGGCGAGCCCCGGCGCAGGTTCGTCGACTGGGGGCTGTTCCACGTGGAACAGGGATTTCTTCCGATCTGGCGCCGCTATTCGCGAGCGCTGAAGCAGCGAAATGCGCTGCTGAAGTCGGGGGCGGGGATCGGACAGATCGCGGCCTGGGATCATGAGCTGGCAACGTCCGGAGAGGAACTGACCCGTCGTCGGGCCCTGTATCTGGACCGGCTGCAGGACCGGCTGGAGCCCGTTGCCGCGGCACTCGCGCCCTCGCTCGGGCAGGCCATGCTGGAGTTCGAACCCGGCTGGCGCCAGTCCAGCCTGTCGCTGGCG
This sequence comes from Luteimonas padinae, assembly GCF_014652935.1. Lineage (GTDB taxonomy): Bacteria > Pseudomonadota > Gammaproteobacteria > Xanthomonadales > Xanthomonadaceae > Luteimonas > Luteimonas padinae. The sequence continues at coordinate 33,563 of NZ_BMZT01000013.1, forward strand.
GATGCGTTGGCGGTTGCGCGGGACCGGGACCGGATGCTGGGCCATACCAGCGTGGGACCGCATCGCGCCGACTGGCGGTTGCGGCTGTCCGGCAAGGGCGAGGGCGAGACCCTGTCGCGCGGGCAGGCCAAGCTGGCGGCGCTCTCCTGCCTGTTCGCGCAGGCGACGGACTGCGCCGCCGAGCGTGGCGACTGGCCGGTGATCGCGCTGGACGACCTGGCGTCGGAGCTGGATGCGGAGCATCGGGGGCGAGTGCTGGCGTTCCTGGGAAACGTGCCGGCCCAGGCGTTCATTACAGGCACCGATCCGCTTCCGCTGGATGACGGCAGCAGGGTGTTTCACGTGGAACAGGGTCTGGTGACCCCGGGCTAGGTGGGCCGGTGGTTGCGGTTGCGAGCGCGGTCGTCGGTGTTCGATGCCCGGTATGCAGTGGTCAGCTACCGGCATCAGCGCTCATTTTTGGTTCTTCTCCCGACCGAGGAAAAAGGCGCGTGGGAGCATCGCGGCGCTTCGACGCATGGCCTGCTGCCGCTCATGTCCCCCGATGCCGGCCCCACAGGGGCCGGCATCTCCTCCTTGACTTCCCGTCAGCAGGCCACGCGCCAAAGCGTGCAAGGTCCCGGCGGGCCGTTGGAAAAGGCGCGGCGTGGGCCACCTTGCGTGAGCCCCGAGGCGCGTCGACGCTCTGCCCTTCTCCACCGGCTCCGCGACGCTTCCACTATCCCTCGACCGCCGACACTGTTCCGGACTGCGGTGCGATGCCTGCTGACGGGAAGTCAAGGAGGAGGCTGTGGCCGCAGGCCGCAGCCGGGGGACATGAGCGGCAGCAGGCATCGCACCGCAGCACGACCCCCCTCCCGCCGGCCGCGTCTGGGATCAGCGCAGGGCGCGATCCCTCACTTGCGACATGAACCTCATTTTCAGCCTCGTCTTCGGCAGACCTCAGCCCTCAACAGCCAAGCCCAAGCCGCCGCCAACCACCGATTGCCGGGTTGCCAGGTTGCCAGGTTGCCAGGTTGCCAGGTTGCCGGGTCGCAGGATCGCGCTTGTTCCACGTGGAACGTTCCCCGATTCGGGCTCCAGGGCGGCGCCCGTGCGCGCACCAGGCCTGAGGCCGTCGATGGACCCGCTTCTCCGGAGGGCAACCGGGCCCGCCCTCCGGGAGTGGTCCCGCCGCACATCCAGCGAAGCTCCCGGATGCGCCATGCAGGCCACCCGGGGCACCCCTTGCCAACGGGCCTGAAATGCTATAATCCCCGCCTCAAGCCCTATAAGTAATGTGTCGCGCGCCTTCCCCGCGCGCCGGCCATTGCCGGGCGTTTCACGGCCAGAAGCACCTCGATGACCGAAGAAAACGGCAACACCCCCGAGACCGCCGCCAATACCGGCTACGACTCCAGCAAGATCACCGTCCTGCGCGGCCTGGAGGCCGTCCGCAAGCGTCCCGGCATGTACATCGGCGATGTCCACGACGGCACCGGTCTGCACCACATGGTCTTCGAGGTCGTCGACAACGCGGTCGACGAGGCCCTGGCCGGCCACGCCGACGACATCATCGTGACCATCCACGAAGACGGCTCGGTCTCTGTGTCCGACAACGGCCGCGGCATCCCGGTCGACATCCACAAGGAAGAGAACGTCTCGGCGGCCGAGGTGATCCTCACCGTGCTGCACGCCGGTGGCAAGTTCGACGACAACAGCTACAAGGTCTCCGGCGGCCTGCACGGCGTGGGCGTCTCCGTGGTCAACGCGCTGTCCGAGCACCTGTGGCTGGACATCTGGCGCGACGGCGAACACCACCAGCAGGAATACGCGCTGGGTGAGCCCCTGTACCCGCTCAAGGCCGTGGGCCCGGCGGGTGTGCGCCGCGGTACCACGCTGCGCTTCAAGCCGGCGCGGGAGATCTTCAGCGACGTCGAGTTCCACTACGACGTGCTGGCGCGCCGCTTGCGCGAGCTGTCCTTCCTGAACTCCGGGGTGAAGATCACGCTGTCCGACGAGCGCGGGGAGTCGCGTCGCGACGTGTTCGAGTACGAGGGCGGCATCCGCTCCTTCGTCGAGCACCTGGCGCAGCTGAAGACCCCGCTGCACCCTAAGGTGATCGCGGTGTCGGGCGAGGAGAACGGCATCACCGTGGAAGTGGCGCTGCAGTGGACGGACTCCTACCAGGAGACCATGTTCTGCTTCACCAACAACATCCCGCAGAAGGATGGCGGCACGCACCTGCAGGGCTTCCGCGCCGCGCTCACGCGCACGCTGACCAACTACATCGAGCAGAACGGCGTCGCCAAGCAGGCGAAGGTGAGCCTGTCCGGCGACGACATGCGCGAAGGCATGATCGCGGTGCTGTCGGTGAAGGTGCCCGACCCCAGCTTCTCGTCGCAGACCAAGGAAAAGCTGGTCTCGTCCGACGTGCGCCCGGTGGTGGAGCACACCTTTGGTGCCAGGCTGGAGGAGTTCCTGCAGGAGAACCCGAACGAGGCCCGCGCGATCGCCGGCAAGATCGTCGACGCCGCGCGCGCGCGCGAAGCCGCGCGCAAGGCCCGCGACCTGACCCGCCGCAAGGGCGCGCTGGACATCGCAGGCCTGCCCGGCAAGCTCGCCGACTGCCAGGAGAAGGATCCGGCGCTGTCGGAACTCTTCATCGTCGAGGGTGACTCCGCCGGCGGCTCGGCCAAGCAGGGCCGCAACCGCAAGAACCAGGCGGTGCTGCCGCTGCGCGGCAAGATCCTCAACGTCGAGCGCGCGCGCTTCGACCGCATGCTCTCCAGCGCCGAGGTCGGCACGCTCATCACCGCGCTCGGCACCGGCATCGGCAAGGACGAGTACAACCCGGACAAGCTGCGCTACCACCGCATCATCATCATGACCGACGCCGACGTCGACGGCGCCCACATCCGCACCCTGCTCCTGACCTTCTTCTACCGGCAGATGCCGGAGCTGATCGAGCGCGGCCACGTCTACATCGGCCTGCCGCCGCTGTACAAGATCAAGCAGGGCAAGACCGAGCTGTACCTGAAGGACGATGCGGCGCTCGACGCCTACCTCGCCGGCAACGCCGTGGAAGGCGCCAGCCTGGTGCCGGCCACCGGCGAGCCGCCGATCACCGGCGAGGCGCTGGAGAAGCTGCTGCTGGCCTATGCGGCCGCGCGCGACACCATCGCCCGCAACGCCTGGCGTTACGATCCCGAGCTGCTGGGGGCGCTTGTGGACTTCACGCCGCTGGACGCCGCGATCCTGGCCGCCAACGTCGACGAGCGCCACGAGCTCGACCAGCTCGAGAAGCGCCTCAACGAATCCGGGCTCGGCAAGCCGCGCTATTCGCTCGAGTTCCAGCCGGCCACCGACACCATCGGCCCGGCGCTGGTGGCGAGGCGCCGCCACATGGGCGTGGACGCGGTGCAGGTGCTGCCGTTCTCCGCCTTCGAGGGCGGCGAGCTGCGCGCCCTGCGCGACGCCGCGGCGCTGCTGCACGGCCTGGTGCGCGAAGGCGCGCAGATCACCCGCGGCAACCGCGCGCAGCCGGTCACCAGCTTCGCCCAGGCCCAGGCCTGGCTGCTGGAGGAAGCGAAGAAGGGCCGCCAGATCCAGCGCTTCAAGGGCCTGGGCGAGATGAACCCAGAGCAGCTGTGGGACACCACGGTCAATCCGGAGACGCGCCGCCTGCTGCAGGTGACAATCGAGGACGCCGTTGGCGCCGACCAGATCTTCAGCACCCTGATGGGCGACGTGGTCGAGCCGCGCCGGGCCTTCATCGAGGACAACGCGCTCAGGGTGTCCAATCTGGACGTCTGAATACAGGGCTTGACGCCGCCTTCAGCCGGCGGCGTCTACAACGGCGCAATTCATCCCAGAGGACGTTCCCATGAGGATCCTGCCGCTCGCCGCCGCGCTTTCCGCCACCCTGGCGATCACGGCCTGCGCCACCACCACCTCCTCCACCGGGCGTACCCAGTATGTCGGCGCGGTGTCCCAGGCCCAGCTCGACCAGATGGGCGCCCAGGCCTTCAACGAGCAGAAGGCGCAGATGCGCCAGACCAGCGACGCCGCGCAGAAGCGCTACGTCAGCTGCGTGGTCAACGCGATCGTCGCCCAGTTGCCGGCGGACCAGCGCCGGATCGCCTGGGAGTCGGCGGTGTTCGTGGATGACAATCCGAACGCGTTCGCGCTCCCCGGCGGCAAGGTCGGCGTGTACACCGGCATCTTCAGCGTGGCCCGCAACCAGGACCAGCTGGCGGCGGTGATCGCGCACGAGGTCGGCCACGTGGTCGAGAACCACCACGACGAGCGCATCACCCGTCAGATGGGCGCACAGGGCGCGCTGGGCGTGGTCGGCGCGCTGGTGGGTTCGCGCTACGGCGAGGGCGCCACCCAGGCCACCAGCCAGCTCGGCGGCGCCGCCCTGCAGACCGCCTTCCTGCTGCCGGGTTCGCGCGTGCAGGAGAGCGAGGCCGACGTGGTCGGCCAGCGCCTGATGGCCGCCGCGGGCTTCGATCCACGCCAGGCGGTCAACCTGTGGCAGAACATGATCGCTGCCAGCGGCGGTTCGCGCCCGCCGCAGTGGCTGTCCACGCACCCGGATCCCTCCGCCCGCATCGGCGAGCTGCAGTCGCGCGCGACCGCACTGGTGCCGACCTGGGAGCAGGCCCGCGCGGCCGGCCGTCGACCGGCCTGCGGCTGAATCTCCACGCCATTGGCCGATGGTGCGCTCGCGCCATCGGCCCGGATTCTGTTAGGTTTGGCACCCCCCGTGCGCAGGCCGGCGTCCGCCGGCACGCGTCCCGCAGCCAAGAGGTCCGCCATGTTCGCTTCCATGTTCCATCGCACCATCCTGATGACGGCGGTCGCCGCCGCCCTCGGCCTGGCGGCCGTTCCCTCGCCGGTTTGGGCCCAGGATGGCGAGCAGCGCAACGAGCGCCGCAGTGCGCGCGATGCCTTCCAGCAGCGCGGCCAGTCGCGCAAGCGCGCGGAGAAGGCGGACACCCAGGCCGTTGCCCAGGAGTACCCGCAGGCCACGCGCCAGGAGCCGGGTCTCAAGACGAGTACGCGGATCGGCGCCCAGCTCAACACGCTGTCGGAAGCCCAGCAGGCCGGCGACCTCGCCGCCGCCGAGGCCGCCGCCGCCGTCATCCTGGAGAACGACCGCGCCAACGCCTACGAGCGCGCGCTCGCCCTGCGCCTGCTGGCAGACGTGGTGATGGACACCGACGCCACGCGTGCCGCCGACTACATGCGCCAGGCGCTCGAGGCCGATGGCCTCAACAACAACGACCACTACAACACCATGCTGGGCCTGGGCCAGCTGCAGCTGCAGGAAGAGGATTACACCGCGGCGCTGGCGACGTTCGATCGCCTCGTGGCGGAGACGCATTCGGACAAGCCCGAGCTGCAGGTGCTGCGCGGCAACACGCTGTATCGCCTGGAGCGCTACAACGACGCGATCGCGGCGCTCGAGCCGGTGGTCAAGGGCAATCCGGAGGCGCGTGCCGACTGGACCCAGCTGCTGATGGCCTCCTACGCCGACGCGGGGCGGCCCGACGATGCCAAGGTTCTGGCCGAACAGGTCGCAAGCCAGGCACCCGGCGACAAGCGCGCCCAGCTAAACCTGGCCAACGTCTACCTGCAGGCGGACGACTACCCGAACGCGATCGCCGTCTACGAGCGCCTGCGCCAGGCCGGCGAACTCAGCGAAGAACGCGACTACAACAACCTTGCCGCGCTCTACCTGAACTCCGAGAACGGCGAGGCCAATGCCATCAGCGTACTCAACGAGGGCCTCGAGAAGGGCCTGCTGAAGGGCGACTACCGCACCTACTCGTCGCTGGCGCAGGCGTACTACTTCAGTGACCAGTACGAGAAGGCGATCGAGTTCTACGGCAAGGCGGCGCCCCTGGACGACGACGGCAGCACCTACCTGAACCTCGCCAAGGTGCTGTCCAACGAGGGCCGGGACGCCGACTCCAAGGCGGCGGCCCAGAAGGCACTTGACAAGGGCCTGCCCAATCCGGAGGAGGCGCGCAAGCTGCTTGCACGCTGATCCGGCGTGCAAATCAAGCGCCCTGACGCGGTGGTACTGCGCCGCAAGATTGGTATAAGCTTGGAAATTCCCGCGCAGAACACGGTCGCGGATCCAGACAACATTCGGGGCGCTCGCCGCCCGGCCAGAATCGAGTTCCCCGCATGACGCAGCACGCCACGACCCTTGACCGGAACAACGACCAGGACGAGGGCCTGAACTGGGCGCGTATCGCCGGCTTCACCATGGTGGTGGCCTTCCACGCCGCCGCCGTCCTGCTCCTGCTGGCGCCGGTGAACCCGCCGAACGCCGCGCAGGAGGAAGAACAGGTCACCCGCGTGGTGATCATCGAACCGCCGCCGCCGCCCCCGCCGCCGCCGCCGCCGCCGTCGAAGCCGCCGGAACCCCAGCCGATCCGTGAGCTGGTGCCGCCGCAGCCCTCGCCGCTGCCGCCGCCGCCGGAAGAGCCGCCGGTGGTCTTCGACGAGCCCTCGCCGATGGACACTCCGGCCCCGCCGCCGGCCCCGCCGGCGCCGCCCGCCCCGGCCCCGAGCATCGGCGCCAGCGTCGACCCCTCGTCCAAGAGCATGAACCCGCCGAAGTATCCGCCGGCCGCGCTCCGCGCCGGCATCACCGGCCAGGTCGTGCTGGTGGTGGACGTGGACGCTTCGGGTAACGTGACCAACGTGTCGGTGGAGAAGTCCAGCCGCAACCGCGACCTCGATCGTGCCGCGATCGACGCCGCCCGCCGCTGGCGCTTCAACCCCGAGGTCCGCGACGGCGTCCCCGTGGCCGGCCGCGTCCGTGTCCCGGTGGACTTCGTCCTCTAAGGGCGCAAGCACGCCGCGAGTGCCGCAAGCTTTGCAACACCGCTCCGCCCGCTCCACCCTTTCCAACATCACAACATCTAGAAGGTAAGCGTCATGCTGCAGGAAACCACTAACGTCCCCGCCGCTGGAGGCAGCAACGCCGCAGCGCTCCAGCAGATGGGCTTCGCGGACATGATCCAACACATGGACGCGGTCGGCTGGGTGGTGCTCATCACCCTGCTGGTCATGTCGGCCATGTCGATCTACTGGATCATCTTCAATGCCATCAAGCACGCCCGCCTGCGCGGCCGCTCGGACCGCGTGATCAACACGTTCTGGGAAACCCAGAACGCGCAGGACGCGATCCGCTCCATGGAAGAAGAAGCGCGCAGCGAGCCCTTCTCGAAGGTCGCCCTCGATGCCGCCCAGGCCGCGGCGCACCACCAGCGCCATGAAGGTTCGCGCCTGGTCGAGTCGCTCAACCGCTCCGAGTTCGTCGACCGCGCGCTGCGCCAGGGCGTGACCCGCGAGTCGCTGAAGCTCGAAGCCGGCCTGACCGTGCTCGCCACCGTCGGTGCGACCGCGCCCTTCGTCGGCCTGCTCGGCACCGTGTGGGGCATCTACCGCGCCCTGATCCGCATCGGCGCCAGCGGCCAGGCCGACATCGGCGCGGTGGCCGGTCCGGTCGGCGAGGCGCTGATCATGACCGCCATCGGTCTCGGCGTCGCGATCCCGGCGGTGCTCGGCTACAACTTCTTCGTCCGCCTGAACCGCGGCGTGAACAACAAGCTCGACACCTTCGCCCACGACCTGCACGACTTCTTCGCCACCGGCTCGCGCGTCGGCGAGCAGAAGCACTAAGCGCAGACGTACGGGTCCGAGGAGAACCGACATGGCTTACAGTTCAAGTGGTAGGGGCCATGACAAGGTCAACGCCACGATCAACATCGTGCCGCTGGTCGACGTGATGCTGGTGCTGCTGATCATCTTCATGGTCACGGCACCGCTGATGGCCCACAAGGTCAAGGTCGAGCTCCCGGAGGCCAACCTGGACGAGCGTCCGGACACGTCCGGGGCCGTGGTGCCGATCACCATCGCGGTGACCGACAACGGCGACATCTTCCTCAACGATTCGCCGGTGACGCTCCAGCTGCTGGAGAGTTCGCTGGCGGTCGAGGCCCAGAAGACGCCGCAGCCCCCGGTCAACGTCCGCGCCGACCGGACCACGAAGTACGGAATGGTGAAGGAAGTCGTCCAGCTCGCGCAGGCCCAGGGCATGCGCAAGGTCGGCTTCGTCGCCACCCGCGAGCCCAACTGATTCGGAGTTTGCACCATGGCTTTTTCATCCGATTCCGGTGACGGCCCGATGGCCGACATCAACATCATTCCGCTCTGCGACGTGATGCTGGTGCTGCTCATCATCTTCATGGTCACCGCGCCCCAGCTGTCGTATCCGATCGACATCGACCTGCCGCAGCGTTCGACGAATCCGCCGGTGAACCCGGTGGATCCGCCGGAGCCCATCCGGCTGCGCATCGACGCCGGCGGCCAGGTGTTCTGGAACGACAGCCCGGCCCCGATGTCGGCGCTGCGCAACATGATGGAGAGCGAGGTCCAGCGCGATCCCAACAACCAGCCCACGCTCGAGATCGACGTCAACGCCGAGGCCGATTACGGCGTGCTGGCCAAGGTGCTGGCCGAAGCGAAGAATGCACAGATGATGAAGATCGGTTTCGTGAGGAACTGATCCGCAAGAGTCTCCCGGCGTCGCCTGCAGCGCGTCGCGGAGGCACAACACGCTTGCTTTCTTGCGCCGCCCCACAAGGGCGGCGCTTTTTTGCGTGTGAAAGAAACGCGTTTGCCACGGATTTGCGCGGTTGGGAGCGGATCTACACGGATAAGACAACAGCTTTGCCAGGATCGCGGTAGGAGCAGCTATAGCTGCGACCAGTGCGCCGAACGGCGTAACAGGCTTGCCTCGCAAAACCGTCATTCGCGGGCGGGGCGCTGCCTGTGATGAGCCCCGCAGATTCCGGTCGCAGCTGTAGCTGCTCCTACACAAGTGCGCTGTGCTTTATCCGCGTGATCCGCGTGATCCGCGTCCATTCGCCTCCATCCGTGGCAAGAGCTCTTTGCGCCGCTACAGAAGTGCGAGGTAGCGGCCGACGGTGGTGGACAGGCCGTCATAAAGGGCTTCGCTGACGAGAGCGTGGCCGATGGAGACTTCCTCGACGCTGGGAACGGCGGCCAGGAAGTCGCGCAGGTTGGACTGGCTGAGGTCGTGGCCGGCATTGACCCCGAGGCCGGCGGCGCGCGCGCGGCGCGCAGTGTCGGCGCAGGCGGCCAGCGCAGCGGTGGCATCGCCGGAGGCGTGGGCGTCGGCGAAGGGGCCGGTGTAGATCTCGATGCGGTCGGCGCCGGCATCGGCGGCCGACTCGACGGCGCTGCCGGCGTCGGCGAACAGGCTGACCCGGCAACCGAGGCCGCGCAGTTCGGCGACCAGCGGCGCGAGACGGTCGCGGTCGCGCTCGAAGTCGAAGCCGTGGTCGGAGGTGATCTGGCCGTCGTCGTCGGGCACCAGGGTCGCCTGGGCAGGCCGGACCGCGCGGCAGAGGGCGATGAAGCCCGGGTAGCCGGGGCGGGGAGCGGCGAAGGGATTGCCTTCGAGATTGAGCTCGACGCCGCGTTCGCCGGCGAGCGCGGCCAGGGCGATGACGTCGTCGGCGCGGGCGTGGCGCGCGTCGGGGCGGGGATGCAGGGTCAGGCCGTGGGCGCCGGCGTCCAGGCAGGTGCGCGCGGCGCGCAGCATGTCGGGCTCGGCGCCGCCGCGCGAATTGCGCAGCACGGCGATCTTGTTGAGGTTGACGCTCAGTCGGGTCATGGGGCGGCAGGATACGCCGGCCGCCAGCGATGTGCCCGGGCCCTGTTCGTCCGGCGTGAACTCAAGCCTGGGTGGAATCGCCCGGCGTCGCCGCCGCTGCCGTCGCTGCCGCCGCCGCGGCGACCGAAGCACCGCTGGCGCGGCGGGCCTCTGCCTCGTCGCGCAGGCGCTTCAGCTCCATCGGGTCGAGCATCATGCTGTCGTCGCGCGACTGGTTGCCGACGCGCTGCGCCAGCAGCCCGAGTACCCAGGCCACGGTGCCGGCCAGGGCGACGAGCAGGCAGATCACGGCCAGCGCCATCGAGGATGCGTTCAGCGCCACCGCGAAGGCGGCCACGGCCAGGAGCAGGAACAGCCAGGGCATGGGGTGTCTCCGCGGGGTCGGATGCGCAGTCTAGCCCGCCTGACGCCGCGCCCGCGCGGCCGCCGGACGGCGGGAGTCTGCCGCCGGTCGCAGTTCGGGACACGCAGCGCCCGGCGCTGTGTCGCCGGGGACGGCCGGAGCCGGCGGCGCGCCCGCCTAGAGCAGCGGTGACAGCAGGCGGGCGAGGGCCTCCGGCAGGCGGGCACGCAGCAGCGGGCGATGGCGACCGCGCTGGACGCGCGGCGCATTGGCGAGCTCGCCTTCGAGCAGGGTCGCCAATGTGGCGGCGATGCCCGGATCGTCGAACAGCACCGAGACCTCGAAGTTCAGGCGGAAGCTGCGGTGGTCGAAGTTGGCGCTGCCCACGAGCACCAGTTCGTCGTCGACCAGCAGGGTCTTGCTGTGCAGCATGCGCGGGCCGTACTCGTAGATCTTCACCCCGGCCAGCAGCAGGGCGCCGAAGTAGGAGCGCGCCGCCAGCGTGACCAGCTTCGAATCGCTCTCGCGCGGGACCAGCAGGCGCACGTCGAGGCCGGCCGCGGCGGCCGAGGTCAGCGCCATCATCGCGGCCTCGCCGGGCACGAAGTAGGGCGTGGTCATCCACACCCTCCGCTTCGCCGCGTGGATGGCGGACACGTGCATGCGGTGGATCGCCTCCCACGGCGAGTCCGGGCCCGACACCAGCACCTGCGCGCGGATCGGCCCGGGGCCGGCGTCCGGCGGGGTATCGCGCGCCACGCGGGACAGGAAGTCGCGGCTGCCGGTGGCATAGGCCCAGTCCTCGCAGAACACCAGCTGCAGCCGGCGCACGACCTCGCCCCCCAGGCGCAGGTGGAGGTCGCGATAGGCGTGATCGCCGAGGCGCTCGTCCTGCTCGTCGGTGACGTTCATGCCGCCGGTGTAGGCAACGCGGCCGTCGATCACCACGATCTTGCGGTGGGTGCGCAGGTTGGCCCAGGGCCGGCGCCAGACGTGGCCGAAGCGCATGGGGTGGAACCAGGCGACTTCACCGCCGGCGTCGAGCAGCGGCTGGAAGAAGCGGCGCGCGCGTGCCGACCCGATCGCGTCCACCAGCAGCCGCACCTCGACGCCGGCGCGTGCGCGCTCGGCCAGTGCGTCGCGCAGCGCGGCGCCGGTTCGGTCGGGCTCGTAGATGTAGTACTCGAGGTGGACGTGCTTCGTGGCGGCGGCGACGTCGGCCAGCAGCGCGTCGTACTTCGCCGCCCCGTCCACGAGAAGGCGCACTTCACGCGCGGTCGCCGGCGCGAGACCGGTGATGGTCAAGGCGAGGCGGGCGAGCTCGGCGGCGTCGGCGTGCGCCGCGTGCTCGAAGGCGGCGCCGGCATCCATCGACTCGCGGCTGCGCGCGCGCCGGAGGCGATGGCGCCGGATCCGCTGCGGCCCGAATACGTGGTAGATGAAGAAGCCGAGGTAGGGCAGCAGGGCGAGGCCGAGCAGCCAGCTCAGCGTCGCCACCGGCTCGCGCTTCTGCAGCACGATCCAGCCGCCGAGCAGCAGCAGGTAGGCGGCCCACAGCGCCAGCAGCCACGTGCCCAGCTGTGGGATCGACAGGAGGGCCTGCCAGGCTTCGCGCAACGCGTCCAGACGCTTCCCCCGTCGCAGGGACTGAGACCACCAGCGTCTAGGCTAGCCGCATGCGCGACGATGGCAAAGCCAGGCTGGCCGCCCTGGGACCCCTCAAGGGCCGCGGGGCGGCCTCGCGCGTCACCGGCCGCTTCGAACAGCGCAGCGCCAGCCGCGAAGACGATGGCTGGGGCTCGGGCCATGACTTCACCGACGCGAGCGGCGAGGCGCTGGAGCCGGGCCCGGCCACCACGGTCACCGTCGAGCGCGCGCGCAGCATCATCAGCCGCAACCAGTCGCCGGACGTGGGCTTCAGCCAGTCGGTCAATCCCTATCGCGGCTGCGAGCACGGCTGCGTCTACTGCTTCGCCCGGCCCAGCCACGCGTATCTCGACCTGTCGCCGGGCCTCGACTTCGAGACCCGCCTGTACGCCAAGACCAACGCGGTCGAGCTGCTGCGCGCCGAGCTGGCGCGCCCGCGCTACGCCTGCTCGCCGATCGCGCTTGGCGTGAACACCGATGCCTACCAGCCGCTGGAGCGCCGCCAGCGCCTCACCCGCGGCCTGCTCGAAGTGCTGGCCGAAGCCCGTCATCCGGTGCACCTGATCACCAAGAACGCGCTGGTGCTGCGCGATCTGGACCTGCTGGCGCCGATGGCGGAGCAGGGCCTGGTGCAGGTGGCGCTGTCGGTGACCACGCTCGACAACCGCCTGGCCGCGCGCATGGAGCCGCGGGCCTCCGCACCGCACGCGCGGCTCAAGGCCATCGCCGGGCTGCACGAGGCCGGCGTGCCGGTCAGCGTGATGGTGGCGCCGGTGATCCCGGCGATCACCGACGGCGAGCTCGAGGCGATCCTTGCCGCCGCGCGCGGGGCCGGCGCGACGGACGCGTCCTATGTGCTGCTGCGCCTGCCACACGAGCTCAAGGAGGTGTGGCGGGAATGGCTTGCCCAGCACTATCCCGACCGCGCCGCGCATGTCATGAGCCTGGTCGCCCAGATGCGCGGCGGGCGCGACTACGACAGCGCCTTCGGCAGCCGCATGCGCGGCGAGGGGCCCTTCGCCCAGCTGCTGGCCGCCCGCTTCGCGAAGGCCCGCAGGACGCTGGGGTTCACCCGGCTGCCGGCGCTCGACTGCGGCCGCTTCATCGCGCCGGTACGGCCCGCGGCGGCGCCGCCGCCCTCGCCGCAGGGGAGCCTGTTCTAGCCGCCCGGTACACACGGCATACACGCACCGGAGACAGGGCTCTGGTGTACGGTGCCGCGATGAAAGAGCAACACGGCCAAGCCGGGCATCCCGCCGCCGGGGACGTGGCGACCGAAGCGGTCGGCGCGGCCGACGCCGCATCCGGCGATGCCGGCGACCTCGATCAGCAGCTGCGCGACTGCCAGGCGGAACTCGAACGCGTGACCAGGGACCATGCCCTGGTCTCGCATGGCATCGCCCACGACCTGCGCGCGCCGCTGCGTGCGATCGATGGCTTCGCGGCGATGCTGGAGGCCGGCTCCGGCGAGAGTCTCGACGCTGCCGGGCGCGACCAGCTGGCGCGCATCCGCGCCGCGGCCGCGCGCATGGCCTCGCTCATCGACGCGCTGCAGGCACTCTCGCGCGCGTCGCACGACGCGCTCGAGATCGGCGAGGTCGACGCCAGCCTGCTGGTGGACTGGGCGCTGGTGGAACTGTGCGACGCCGAACCCGGGCGCCGGGTGGAATCGAGCGTGCAGCCGGGCATCCTGGTGCGCGCCGACGAGCGCCAGCTCAAGCTGGTCTTCGACCACCTGCTGCACAACGCATGGAAGTTTTCCGCCGGCCGCGACGCCGTGCACATCACCGTCGATGCAGAGCAGGCGCGCGACACCGTGCGGATCCACGTGCGCGACCAGGGCAGCGGCTTCGACACGCGCCACGCCGACCGCATGTTCGATCCCTTCCAGCGCCTGCATGGTGCCGACGAGGGCGGAGGCCACGGGCTGGGCCTGACGATCGCGCGCCGCATCATCGAACGCATGCGCGGCCGCATCTTTGCCGACAGCGTGCGCGGCGAGGGCAGCGTGTTCCACGTCGAACTGCCGGCGGCCCGGAGTCCGGCGTCGCCATGAGCAACCGCCCGATCCTGCTGGTCGAGGACAATCCCGACGACGTCGAACTCACCCGCATCGCCTTCGCCGAGGCCAAGATCGCCAACCCGCTGCACGTCGTGGGCAACGGCGTGGAAGCGCTGGACTACCTGTTCGGCCGCGGCGCCTGGGCGGACCAGGCGCGCCGCGAGCCACCGGCGCTGGTGCTGCTGGATCTCAACATGCCGCGGATGGACGGCCGCGAAGTGCTGCAGGCGATCCGCGCCGACAGCGGGACCCGCAGCCTGCCGGTGGTGGTAATGACCACCAGCACCGAGCCCTTCGACGTCGAGGCCTGCTATTCGCTGGGCGCGAACAGCTACATCCGCAAGCCGGTGGACTTCAGCCAGTTCATGTGGGCGGTGAAGCAGGTCGGGATGTACTGGCTGGTGCTGAACCACCCGCGCGAGGGCTAGGGCGGATCGCGGGGACGCCGCCGGGGGACGCCGCCGGTCGCGCAACCGGCGCTCAGCCCGCGGGGAACAGCGCCTCGGCGCGCTGGAACAGGATCCAGCTGGTGGCGATGAACTTGTCGCCGCCCTGCGGACGGTTGCCGCGATGGGTATGGGTGAAGGCGGTGGGCGCGATCAGCAGGTCGCCGGTACGCGGCGTAACCTTGCGGCCCTGGAACAGGAACTCGGTCTCGCCGGCGTCGAAGCCGTCGTTGAGGTAGAGCGTCCACAGCAGGTGCCGGTGCAGGGTTTCGGCCTGAGGGTCGCGCGGATAGAGCTCGCAGTGCCAGTACGGATAGCCGCCTTCGCCGTCGGCGTACCACTGCAGGTTGACCGTGCCCGGGCGCAGGCAGGCCATCGCCAGCCGGCCCAGCGCACGGTCGTCCATGGCGGCGATGTCGTCGGCCTGCAGCCGCCGGAGCGCGCCGTCGGCCCCGGGCTGCTGCAGCATCAGCGGCGCGATCAGCGCCTGCGGATACTTGCGCAGATAGGCCAACAGCCCGCCGTAGACGGCGACGTTGAGCGCCTGCTCGACGTCGGCCCAGTCGGCGCGCCCGGCCAGCCCGATGTCCCGGCTCTTCTTCAGCTCCGGAAACACCCCGCTGCCCACGCGCCCGGGCTGCAGCGCATCGCTGGCGCGCATGCGCTCGACGATCGCCGCGCAGGTCGCCGCGTCCAGGGCACCCGGGGTCACTTCGATGAAGTCGGCGGTCGGTGTCATACGGGGCTCGCTTCTGGTGGGACTTGGGGGAAGAGCTTTCTTGCCACGGATGGACGCGGATTACGCGGATTTACACGGATAGAGCAAAAACTGGGAAAAAGCTTCTTGCCACGGATGAACGCGGATCACGCGGATTCAGCTGAAGCAAGATCGCCGGGGAGAGGCACAGCCGGAAACACTGCCCTGGCCAGGCGAGTGTGCCTGCACTGGCCTCGACCCGATCCGCGTAATCCGCGTAATCCGCGTCCATCCGTGGCAAAAAAGCTCTTGGCCTTTTCCCTTCTCCTGCCTTTGCCCTATCCGTGTAAATCCGCTTGATCCGCGTTCATCCGTGGCAAAGGCTTTTCCGCACCTCCAGCGTCACCCGGCTGATGCGTCGTGGTCGCGGTGGTAGCGGGTGGCGGCTTCGACTTCGGACTTCGAGCCGAGGAACACCGGCACGCGCTGGTGCAGCTGTTCCGGGGCGATCTCCATGATGCGCGCGCGGCCGTTGGTGGCGGCGCCGCCGGCCTGTTCGACCAGGAAGGACATCGGGTTGGCCTCGTACATCAGGCGCAGCTTGCCCGCCTTGCCGGGGTCCTTGCGGTCCCAGGGATAGATGAAGATGCCGCCGCGGGTCAGGATGCGGTGCACGTCGGCCACCATCGACGCCACCCAGCGCATGTTGAAGTCCTTGCCGCGCGGGCCTTCCTTGCCCACCAGCAGGTCGCGCACGTAGTCCTGCATCGGCGCTTCCCAGTGGCGCTGGTTGGACATGTTGATCGCGAATTCCTTCGTCTCCTCCGGGATGCGGATGGATTCGCGGGTCAGCATGAAGGTGCCGGTTTCGCGGTCGAGGGTGAAGGCGTGGGTGCCGTGGCCGAAGGTCAGCACCAGGGTGGTCTGTGGGCCGTAGACGCAGTAGCCGGCCGCGACCTGGCCGGTGCCCGGCTGCAGGAAGTGTTCGTCGGCGATCGTGGCGACGCCGTCGGGCGCGCGCAGCACCGAGAAGATCGTGCCCACCGAAACGTTGACGTCGATGTTGCTGGAGCCGTCCAGGGGATCGAACAGCAGCAGGTAGTTGCCGCGCGGATACGCATCCGGAATCTGGTGGCAGTGCTCCATCTCCTCCGAGGCGCAGGCCGCGAGGTGCCCGCCCCAGGCGTTGGCCTCGAGCAGGATCTCGTTGCTGATCACGTCGAGCTTCTTCTGCGCCTCGCCCTGGACGTTGCCGGTGCCGGCATCGCCGAGCACTCCGCCCAGCGCGCCCTTGCCGACCGCGATCGAGATGCTGGTGCAGGCGCGGGCGACCACCGCGATGAGCTGGCGCAGGTCGGCGTTGATGCGGCCGGCGCGCTGCTCCTCGATCAGGTGGCGGGTGAGGGAGACGGCGTGGCGGGGGCTGGACATGGCGACCTGCGGACGGGAAGGACGCCGCCATTCTCCCGGCTGCCGCCGGGGAAGCAAGCGCATGGCAGACTGCGGGGCTTCAACGACACCGGACTCCAACGTACCCGAGGACACCGCGGCCCTGCTGTACGCCTTCTCCGCCGCGCTCGGTGCCGGGCTGCTGGTGGGCCTGGTGCGCGAGCGCGGCCACGCCACGCAGCCCACTGCCGGCCTGCGCACGCACGCGCTGGTGGCGCTGGCAGCGACGGTCGCGGCCTGGCTGGGGACCGCGGTGCTGGTGGTGGTGCTGGCCGCCGTCGCGCTGCTGGCGGCGATGGCCTACCACGCCAGCCACGAGCAGGACCCGGGCCTGACCGGCGAGGTGGCGCTGGTCGCCACCGCCCTGCTGGGCGCGCTGGCGCTGCGCTCGCCGGCGATCGCCACCGGCCTGGCGGTTCTGGTGGCGGTGCTGCTGTTCGCGAAGCAGCCGCTGCACCGGCTGACGCGCGACCTGCTGAGCGAGCGCGAAGTCTTCGACGACCTGTTCCTCCTGGCCTCGGCGCTGGTGGTGCTGCCGCTGCTGCCCGACCGCGGCTTCGGCCCCTACCAGGCGATCAACCCGCGCACGCTGTGGCTGCTGGTGGTGCTGGTGATGGCCGTCGGCGCGCTGGGCCACGTCGTGCTGCGCGTGATCGGCAACCGCTGGGGGCTGGCGGTGTCGGGGTTTTTCGCCGGCTATGTGTCGTCGACCGCCGCCGTGCTCAACCGATGGATCGGCGCCGGCGGTGCGATGGCCGCCGCGGTGATCGCCGCGGCGGCCGAACTGCACGCGTCGATCGCCACGCTGGGCAGCCTGCGCCTGGGCGACGCCATCGACCCGGCGCAGGGGCGATGGCTGATGGTCGGCCTGCTCGCCGCCAGCCTGGGCACGAAGTCGGTGCTGGCCTTCGCCAGCGGCGGACGCGGCTACGGCCTGCGCGTGGCCGCCGGGCTGCTGGCGGCGCTGGCCGCCGGCGTCGCCGCGGCGGCGTTCGTGCCGGGCTGAGCTAGCGGCGGTCGAACCGCCACTCCAGGCCGAGCAGCCAGCTGCGGCCGGCGCCGGGCTCGTAGAAGCGGCCGTTGCCCTCGTTGACGATGACCGAGCCGACGTGGTCGCGGTCGAGCACGTTGTCGATGCGCGCGAACACCCGCAGCGGGCCGGAGGCGGTGGCCCAGCGGCGCGATGCCTCGACGTGGAGCAGGCCGTAGCCCGCGGCCGAGCCGGTGCCGGCGTCGTTCACCATCACCTCGCCCATGGCTTCGGCCTCCAGCGCCGCCGACCAGGCGCCGCCGTCGTTCCACTGCAGGCGCGCGAAGGCGTGGCGCTCGGGCACGCCGGGAATGCGCCGGCCGGCGGCGATCGCGCCGGTGTCGGCCGCGCCGCTGCGGAACTCCGCTTCCAGCTGCGTCGCCGCCAGCTGCAGGTCCCAGGCCTCGCCCAGCGGCTGCCACCAGGACAGCTCCACGCCCTGGCGGCGCGCGCTGCCGGCGTTGCGATAGCTGCTGCGGCCTGCGACGTTGCTGGCCACGGCGATCTCGTCGTCGGTGTCGGCACGGAACAGCGCCGCTTCCAGCAGACCGCCGGCCGGCGTGCGCCACTTCATGCCCAGCTCGAGGTTGTCGCTGACCGCCGGGCGCAGGCCGAAGGCCAGGCCGGCGCCGCCGTCGGCGCGGTAGGAGAGTTCGTTGAAGGTGGGGGTTTCGAAGCCGCGGCCCGCCGACGCATAGATGCGCAGGTGCTCAGAGGGCGCGAAGGTGATGCCGGCCACCGGCGAGGTTTCGGCGTAATCGACGCGGCCGCTGTCATCGGGATTGCCCGCGGTGACGTAGTGGTCGCGCGAGGTGAACGCGGCCTCGCTGCGGCGCGCGCCAAGCAGCAGCGACCAGTGCGGCGCGAACCGCCACCAGGCCTGCGCGTACAGGTCGTCGGACTCGACCTCGTTGCGCTCTTCCCGGCGCAGCGTGCCGCGCACGCCCAGCGACTCGCCGACGAAGTTCTCGAAGCCGCGGCGGTGCTGGCGCTGGCGCTCGCCGGACAGGCCCGCGGCAAGTTCCAGCGGACGGCCCGCCAGCGCACCGCTCCAGGACCAGCGCGCATCGTAGCCGGCGTAGCGGTTGTCGAGGTCGATCACGCCGCCGGAGTGCAGCGGATTGCGCTGCGGCGCCGGCGGGATCGGCAGCACCTGGGTGACCTCGCGGTCGCCGCCCCAGGCCGACAGCCGCAGCGCCTGCGCCTGGCCGAAGCCCTGCTCGAACACCGCGCCGGCCTGCGACTGGCGCACGCTCTTGCGGGTGTCGTAGACGTAGGCGTTGGCGACGGCCTGGCGAGGATCCTCGCGCATCTGCTGCGCGGTCAGGCCCAGCGGATCGCGCGCCTCGGGGATGTCGACGTGATTGAGCACCAGGTCGAGGCGACGGCGCTCGCCCAGGTCGAAGCCCAGCTTGAGGTTGGCGACGTCGCGGCGCGCCGCGGAATGGTCGCGCCAGCCGTCGGTGTCCAGGCGCGAGAGCGACAGGTTGTAGCCGACCACGTCGTTGCCGCCGAGCAGGCGTGCCGCGCCGGTCCAGGTGCCGTCGCTGCCGACGGTGGCGCGCAGGCGCCAGGGGTCGCCGGCCTGGCCATCAGCGCTGTGGATCGAGACCACGCCGCCGGACGAGTTGCCGTGCAGCGCCGAGAACGGCCCGCGCAGCACCTCGATGCGTTCGGCGCCGGCAAGGCTGAAGTGCGACAGCTGGCCCTGGCCGTCGGGCATCGACGCCGGGATGCCGTCGGCGTACAGCCGCAGCCCGCGCACGCCGAAAGTCGCGCGCGCGCCGAAGCCGCGGATCGACAGCTGCGTGTCCTGCGCCAGGTTCTGGCGGTCGCGCGCGAGCAGGCCGGGCACGCCGCGCAGGGCCTCGGAGACGTCGCCCTCGGCGGTGGAGCGCTCGCCTTCGAGGTCGATGGTGGCGGTGGAGGCGGGTGTGTCGAAGGCCGGCACGGTGCGCAGGCGGGTGGCTTCGACCACGACGGCGTCGAGGGTGGTGGGGCTGGCGGCGGGGGCCTGGACCTCGGCGGGCGAGGCCGCGAGGGCCGCGGCGGAGCAGGAAACAAGCGCGAGCGCGATGGCGAACGGCAGCGTCGACAGCGCGGGGGCGGCTGCCGGAGCGGGGGAGAGGGAAGTCATGCGGGCATTGTCGCCCGTGGCAGGGGGAAAGGCCGGTGCGTGCGTGGGAAAGGAGTGTTCCCGTCGGATTTTTTGCGGGGCGAGTTCATCTCCAAGACCAGGGCAAGGCCGGTTTTCTTCGGGTCGGTCGGGGCGGCTCCGTTGGAAGCCTGGTGCGACTCCGTTGGAGGCCTCGCTGCCCGTCCCGCGCACAGGGGGTGTGCTCCCGGCACCTGTGCACGGGACGGGCGGTGACGTTGTCGGCTTCGGGTGGCGATGACTCCAGCGGTCGCGGCTGTAGCCGCTCCTGCAGAGGGCAGGGGCGGGCGAGGAGAGGTCAGACGTCGCCGTCGGTGGCCCAGCCCTCGCCGGTGCCGCGCTGGAAGACGGTGTCGGATTCGAGCACCGTGCCGGCCGGGATCGAGGACTGCTCGGCCAGGCGCGCATAGATGGGCGTGAAGTCCGGATCGGTCGCCGCCATCAGCTGCTCGAAGCTGTCGATGACGAAATAGGTCTTCTGGTAGGTGTCGATGCGGTAGCGCGTGCGCATGATGCGCTCCAGATCGAAGCCGATGCGGTTGGGCGCGGCGGACTCGAGGCTGTGCACCGACTCGCCGCTCGAGGACACGATGCCGCTGCCGTAGATGCGCAGGCCGTCGGCTTCGCGGATCAGGCCGAACTCCACCGTGTACCAGTACAGCCGCGTCAGGTTCTGCAGCGCGTCCGGCCCGATGGCGTGCGCCTTGACCCCGCCGCGCCCGTAGGCCGCCATGTAGTCGGCGAACACCGGGTTCATCAGCAGCGGCACGTGGCCGAAGAGGTCGTGGAAGAGGTCGGGCTCCTCGATGTAGTCGATCTGGTCCGGGCGGCGGATCCACCAGGTCACCGGGAAGCGGCGGTTGGCCAGGTGATCGAAGAAGTCGAGCTCCGGCAGCAGGCCCTCGACACCGATCAGGCGCCAGCCCGTGGCCGGCTCCAGCACCGCGTTGAGGTCGTCGTACTTCGGGATGCGGTCGGGCGTCATGCCCATCGCGTCCTGCGCGCGCAGGAACTCCCCGCTGGCACGGCCGACCAGCAGCTTGCGCTGGCGCTCGAACAGCGTCGCCCAGGTCGCATGGTCCTCATCGGTGTAGCCGGCCCAGTTCTGGTCGACCACGCCGGTGGCATAGACCGGCACCTTGCCCTTGTCGGTGTGGATGTTCTCGACGCGGCGGGGTGCGGTGGGGGCCTGGGCGGACATGGCGGACTCCGGAATGGCGGTGGTGATGACGGCGATGCGGGCTGGCGGTGGTGCAGGGAGCTCGATGGCGCAGGGGGCTGGGGGTGGCGCGCGGCGGCGGCCGTCGTGCTGCGGAAGTGGCTTGCCGTGAGGCGTCCCGCGGATGGCCGCCACATGACGTGGCCGGGGAGGCACTGGCGGGACGGAGCATCGAAATGGTCGCCGCCCCCCCCCTGCTGCTGGCTGGACGCATGTTTCGTGCGCCGCTACACCCCTGAACATCGACTCTAGCGACAGAAGCTCGCAAGATGGTTGCAATTGTTGCCTGCCTTCCGTCTAGCAACGCAATATTCTTGTGCCAGATCGCCGGAGACATCCCATGCCCGCCGCAGACACGCTGGACCGCATCGACCTGCAGCTGCTGGCCGAACTGCAGCACCAGGGCCGCCTGAGCAACGCCGAACTGGCCGAGCGCGTGCATCTCTCCCCATCTGCCTGCCTGCGCCGCGTGCAGCGGCTCGAACGCAGCGGCGTGATCGCCGGCTACCGCGCCGAAGTCGACCCCGAACGCATCGGCCTGGGTCTGACCGCCTTCGTCCGCATCCGCCTCAACCACCACGATGCCGCCGCCGTCGCCGACTTCGCCCGCGGCGTCAACGAATGGGACGAAGTGGTGGCCTGCCACGCCCTGACCGGCGACATGGACTACCTGCTGCAGGTGGCCGTGACCGACCTCGAACACTTTTCCCGCTTCCTGCTCGACCGCGTGCTGGCGCGCCCGGGCGTGGGCGACGTGAACTCGAGCTTCGTGCTGCGCACGGTGAAAGCGATGCGGGGCTTGCCGCTGCCGGAGCGGATCGCGTAGCGGCCCGCGGCGACCCTCGACGTCGCCGCGAGGCGATCGCGGCAGCGTGAGTCGCAGAGGCGGTGGAGCGAAGCAGCAGCGCGAAACAGCAGCGTGAAGTAGCAGCGTGAAGTAGCAGCGCGAAGCAGTGCCAGCTGTGCCAGCCGTGCCGCCTGCGTGGTTGCGACCGGGTCTCAGTCGCGGTCGAGCGGGCTCAGCACGCCTCCCGCCCCGCGGCCGAGGACATGCGTATAGATCTGCGTCGTCGCCACGTCCTTGTGCCCCAGCAGCTCCTGCACCGTACGGATGTCGTGGCCGGCCTCGAGCAGATGGGTCGCGAACGAATGGCGCAGCGTATGGCAGGTGGCCGGCTTGTCGATCCCCGCTGCCACCCGCGCAGACTTGACCGCGCGCTGCAGCACCGCCTCATCGACGTGGTGTCGCCGGCGCGTCCCGCTGCGCGGATCGTCCGACAGGCCGGAGGCCGGGAACACATACTGCCAGCCCGGCTCACGGCCGGCCGTCGGATACTTGCGCGACAGCGCGTGCGGCAGCCACACCTCACCGTACCCCTGCGCCAGATCGCGCCCGTGCAACACCCGCACGCGCTCGATCTGCGCCAGCAGCGCCGCTTCCAGCCGCCGCGGCAGCGGCACGCGCCGGTCCTTGCCGCCCTTCCCGTTGCGCACCACGATCTCGCAGCGCCCGAAGTCCACGTCCTTGACCCGCAACCGCACCGCCTCCATCAGGCGCATGCCGGCCCCATAGAGCAGCGACGCCATCAGGCCCGCCTGGCCATCGATCAGCGCGAGGAGCGACCGGACCTCGGCACTGGTGAGTACCACCGGCAAACGCTTCGGCCGCTTGGCACGCGTGACCGAACCGACCCAGGGCAGGTCGACGCCCAGCACCTCCTTGTAGAGGAACAGCAGCGCCGACAACGCCTGGTTCTGCGTGCTGGCAGCCACATCGTCGCGGACCGCCAGCGCGGACAGGAAGGCCTCGACCTCGGCAATCCCGAGCTCGCGCGGATGGCGGCGATTGTTGGCGAGGATGAAACGGCGGGCCCAGCCCACGTAGGCGCGTTCGGTACGGATGCTGTAGTGCTTCGTCCGGCAGCGGATGCGGATCTGCTCGAGAAGGCGGGGTGGGCCTGGAGAAGCAGGCCCACCACCGCCGGAACCCGTGACGCCGCCATCCCTGGCAGCAGCGAATACCGCCTCATCCTTGGCCCGGTATGACATACCGCCTCATCCGTGGGGTATTCGACTCCATCATTACCGCGCCGGGCGGAATCAGGAAGGAGATAAAGGATTGATTTCGTGTGGGGTTTTTCTGATAGTCGGGACCGGGACGATGCGGGCGGGTGATGCTACATTCCGGACTTGGAAGCTACTTAGTGTTAGGCGCCATGGGTGAGTCTGTCGCAATGGAAGCTCGTCATATCATTGGCGTCGCAGCGGTCTACGCCTTCGTTTACTACGCAGTCGCACGCTCCGCATTGGCGGATATCCGGCGCTTTGACCCTGCGCTGTCTCAGCATCTTGGAGCTCCCGGAGGTATCAGCTCCAAGAACTCGATGGCTGTAATTGAGATGCTCTTGGATCGCGGTCTCCCCCAAGAGCACCAGCCGCGCAGATTTCGGGCAAAACTGCGNGCAATGGACGCATCTCTGATCCCCAAACTGATCAAGCAGAGGCGGCGGCTGCTACAAAGCTATTTGGTTCATGTGGCGTGGTTCGCTGCCATGATCATCACTGCATTGGCGCACTCGTCCAGAGCGGTAGTCGCCAGCTCAATCTTCCTGGCGCTCATCACCGTTCCCCCTGTCATCACCTACGCAGCAGCGGTACATCGAACTTGCCGAGCGATTGACCCAACTGCCAAGACGATCGGCTTTGTTCCGATGATCATAATGACGGTGCTTTTTACCCCATTCGAGTCAGGCTTGGTCGTTCCAGCAAAGAATCTGTTGGTGTCAGGCAAGCTGTTACGAGAGCGTCAGGCTGCGGCTGTGCGGCCTAACGAGTCATTCAAGCCGACGTCGCTTCGCGACGCGGCTTAATTCTGGTGTTAGGCCGCATGGCGATTTCTCGCAAGATTGACCACGTTGCTCTTGGCTGGCTGATCGTAGTGTCAGTCGCAGCTATAGC
>NZ_BMZT01000014.1 GCF_014652935.1 Luteimonas padinae
TAGGTGATCGCACTCAGGCCGGCCAGCTCGTCGGTCACGGACACGTTGGTCAGCGTCACGTCGCCGGTGTTGGCCACCAGGAACTGGTAGCTGATGACGCTGCCTTCGGTGTACGGACCGGCCGAGGTCACCGACTTGGTGATCTCGATGCCAGGTTCCTGCGCGATCGGCGTATCCACCTCACCCGGAGGCGTGGTGACCGGCGGCGGCGTCGGNAGCTGATGACGCTGCCTTCGGTGTACGGACCGGCCGAGGTCACCGACTTGGTGATCTCGATGCCAGGTTCCTGCGCGATCGGCGTATCCACCTCGCCCGGGGGCGTGGTAATCGGCGGCGGCGTCGGGTTGCTCGGCGTCGAAGGCGGCGTGCCACCAGCCGTCGCGCTGTTGTGCACGTTGCCGGCGTTCACGTCAGCCGCAGTGACCGTGTAGGTCGCGGTTGCCGTCACGCTCTGGCCCGCCAACAGGACGCCTTCCGCGCCCGGCCAGGCATAAACGATCGCACTCAGGCCGGCGAGCTCGTCGGTCACCGACACACCGGTCAGCGTCACGTTGCCCGTGTTCGTCACCACGAACTGGTAACTGATGCCGTCGCCTTCGGTGTACGGACCAACGGACGTCACCGACTNAACTGATGCCGTCGCCTTCGGTGTACGGACCAACGGACGTCACCGACTTCTCCACCTCCAGTTCGGCGTCCTGCGCCAGCGGAGTGGTCACGGTGTCGTCGTCCGTCACCGGGTCCGGCGTGGGACCACCCGGAGGCGTCGGCGGCACGCCGCTCGCCGTCGCGATATTCACCACTTCGCCGGCGTCCACGTCTTCCGGCAGCACGGTATGGACGTTGCCGGTGCACACCAGCACCTGTGTATCGCCGGCGGGAAGCGTCGCAATCGCAGGGCAGTCCAGGCCCGGCAGCAGCGGATCGCTCACCGTCACGTTGTTCAAGACCACGTTGCCTGTGTTCTCCACCGAGAACGCGTAGGTGATCGTGCTTTCGTCGGCCGACAGCGTGCCCGTCTTGATCAGCTCCAGCGAAGGGCGATTCACCGGGTGCTCGGTCGCGCAGTCCACGCAGACCGGTTCGGGGCCACCGCCGCCTTCTGCCCTTACCGTGTTGGCGACGGTGGTGCCGGCATCCGATGCCACGTTCGCGGTATAGGTGACGCTGTGTGTACCGACCGCCGCCCCCGCGGGTAGCGTGAAGACATGCATCGGTGCATTCGTACCGTCGTGCGTGAATCCGCCCGGACTGGTCACGCTGCCGAAGGCCAGGCCTGCGCCCAGCGTGTCGCTCAGCACCACGGCGCTGGTGGTCGCCGCATCGGCAACCGTCACGGTCAGGGTGTAGGAAACCTGGGCACCAGACAGCACCGCGGAGCCGCTGTCTGGCGTCGCGCTCTTCTCTACCGTCACCGCAGGTGCGATGGGGAGGATCTCGCTGCAGCTGTTGCCGGCGGACGCGCAGTCGACGCCGTCGACCGCAACGTGGTTGGAAATCTCCGTGACACCATCGGCCAGCGGATCGTCCACCCTGACGATGAAGTCCAGGACGACCGAACTGCCCGGAGCTATGTCAAGCGCCGCCGCGTTGCTGCAGCTGTTGAGATAGCAGGTGAAATCGTTGCCTGTCTCGACGACCTCGGTGTTCTCCGGAATGCCCTCGGAGACCGCGCCCACGGGCACGATCGCCTGCACCGAACCGGTGTTGGCGACTTCGATCTGGTAGGTCACCACGTCGCCGGGCGACACCATCGCGCCCGGCGCGGCGGGCTGGCCGTTGATCTGCGAAACGGTCTTTTCGACCGTAAG
The DNA here is from genome assembly GCF_014652935.1 of Luteimonas padinae. Taxonomy (GTDB): domain Bacteria; phylum Pseudomonadota; class Gammaproteobacteria; order Xanthomonadales; family Xanthomonadaceae; genus Luteimonas; species Luteimonas padinae. The sequence continues at coordinate 1,812 of NZ_BMZT01000014.1, forward strand.
GTCGAACTGGGCCGGGCGATTGACGATCTCGCAGTCGATGTTGTCTCCGGGTTCACCGGAATCGAGGACGATCTGCGGCGGGCTGGCCGGGTTGTAGGCCTGGTCGATCAGGATCGGTCCGCCGTCCGCGACCTGGCACCTCACCCAGCGGCTGTACTGGCCGAGCACTGAACTGGAGCCGGGCGCCATCACCTCTTCGAGCACCAGGCGGTTGCCCGGCATCGCCATCGTGCTGATCCAGGGCGCAATGCTGGTGGTTCCGCTTGTGGTGCCACTGGCAACCTCGGCACCAACAAGGTTCCTGATCCGGTAGGTGAACTGGTCCTGCGGCGAGATGCGGCCTTCCGGCAGCGACTTGCGCAGGCGCACGCTGCCCCAGCGCACACCGACCGCGAAGCCCTGGCCGGCATTTGAGTGGATCTGCGCCATCACCGTGAACGGTGCCGACGAACCCGGGTCGCGATTGGAGGCGAGCACCACCGTGTTGGCGTTGCCACCGGACGTACCGGTGAAGCGCCGGCAATCAATGTGGGGCGACTGGCGGCAGAGCGAACTCGCCGGCGGGATCGACTGTGAGACGTTGTTGCTTGGGCTGTTGCCCAGCCACTCCATCACCTGCCACGGCTGGCCGCCGGAGACAACACCGAAGTCCACGCTCTCCGGGTTGTTGTTCAAGCGCTCCGCGTCGGCCATGATGACCTGGAACGGCAGGTCGTTGATTTCGCGCCCATCCGGCGCAAACAGGCGGATGTCCTGCAGGGTCAGCACAACGGCGTTGCCGCGGCCGTCGGACGGCGTGTTCAGCGCAGCCGCGTTGGGCGTCAGGATCGTGTAGTAGCCAGAGGTGCCGCTGAAGTGCGAACCGGTCCATGCCGGCACCTGGCGGACCTGCAGCCCGGCGTTGGAGTGCGAGCCGCCGCTCACGCGCGAGGTATAGGTGATGCGGGAGCCATCTGGCAGGGCAACGTCATAGTCCCTGGTCGTGCCCGACGTGCCGCCCGCCAGCACCTCGTTGACGTTGCCGAACTGGAACCAGCAGATCTCGGCGACGTACTGGCCGAGCGAGTTCGGATTGGCCAAACGACAATCGGTCTGGATGGCCTGGGCCGCGGCCGTACCGGGCAGCGCCTGGGCCAGCAGGCCTCCCAGCAACAGGACGCCCGCGCTCCATGTACGACGCAGCTTAGCCACAGTCTTCGAACGATCCGGCTTCACTCACACATCCCCTGCTTGACAAGTCCCGCGGGCGCTCGAAGAGCCCCCATGACAAAGCGACAGCAAGCGGGCAGCTGATCGCTGTCCGGGCCTGATGCCAACTGATCTCCAACCCCGAGATGCCGGGTCAGAACACCTACACTCCGCACGCAACGAGCGTGCCACCCATCACATTTTCACTACACCTGCTTCACGACAGCACGTCTTTTTGCTCTCCGCCCATCAGCCAAGCATCCGCTGGAGAGGCAATTATGCGTCATAAAAATGTGACGACGACCTCTTCACGACCGCACTGGCGAGGAGTCGCCACGCAACCCATGCCGGACGACAGCCAAGTCGTGCAAACTCCGTCACTTTGTGACCTCGAAGGGTTCAGGCGGACAGCCGCAGACCGTCGGCCAGCTTGGCGTTTCCGGTAGCGGCGACACATCCACCGGCGCGCCCCGGATCCAAGACAACGAAAACCGGGGCAGTCGCGAACCGTGTGGAATAGCTGTTTGGACGGCCCACTCCCGGAGGGCTGTGCCCTCGGCCAGCTTCTGCGGAGTGTCGGCCGGCTTGGCCTTTCTGATGGCGGGATCGATGACGGCCATGGCCTCCTTCTGGCGGCAACCATCGGACTATGTGGCCCGTTACCGTCGAAGTTGCCGCCCAAATCCCTGGGATTCAGTGGGACGCACTGGGACGCATAGGGACGTAGAACAACAAAAAACCCCGGTATTCCCGGGGTTCCTGGGACGCATGGGGACGCGTCGGGACTGCAATATGGTGGGCCGTGATGGATTCGAACCATCGACCAGCGGATTAAAAGTCCGATGCTCTACCGGCTGAGCTAACGGCCCACGGAACGCGGAATTATGTCATGCCCTCAAGGGCCTCGCAGCGCATGACCCGGGTCAAGGCCGGCCGCGGCCCGGCGGGCCCATACTTGCCGCATGGCCAGTCCCGACACCGGCGCCCCCGGCGCGCCGGCTACCCGCCCCGGGCCCGCACACGACGCGGGCCACCTCCCCGACGAGGCCGGCATCACCCGCCTCGTCCACGCCTTCTATGCGCGCGCCCGCACCGACTGGCTGCTTGGCCCGGTCTTCGAGGCTGCGGTTGACGACTGGGACGAACACCTCGACACCCTGGTGCGCTTCTGGTCCTCGGTGCTGCTGCGCACGGGCCGCTATCGCGGCAACCCCATGGCCACGCACCGGCCGCTGGGCCTGGACGACCAGCACTTCGCACGCTGGCTGGCGCTCTGGGACCGCACCGCGCGCGACGTGCTGCCGCGCGACCAGGCCCGCCACGTGTTCGAAACCGCCGAGCGCATCGGCCGCTCGCTGCGGATCGGGCTCGAGATCGACCCGCTGCGCCGCCTGCGCCGGGCCGACGACGCACCGGCATGCCTGCATCGGAGCCCGGAACCGCCATCGTCACCAACCGACCCGGACCGCGGTGACGCATCCGGCGCAGGCGCCCCTGCTGGCAGCGGGCCTCAGCCCGCGTAACGGGTCGGATCGGCCACGCCTGCGGCCGCGAAACCCTCCGCGCGCAGCGCGCAGGCATCGCAGTGCCCGCAGGCACGCCCGTCCGCATCGGCGCTGTAGCACGACACCGTCTGTGCGAAGTCCACGCCCAGGCGCAGGCCCTCGCGCACGATGTCGGCCTTCGACAGGTGCTGCAGCGGCGCGTGCACGCGGATGCCGGCGCCGTCCACGCCGGCCTTGGTCGCCAGGTTCGCCAACCGCTCGAAGGCGGCGATGAACTCCGGGCGGCAGTCCGGATAGCCGGAATAGTCCACCGCGTTGACGCCGCAGAAGATGTCCGCCGCGCCCAGCACCTCGGCCCAGCCGAGGGCGATCGACAGCATGATGGTGTTGCGCGCCGGCACGTAGGTCACCGGGACGCCGGCGCTGCCCGGCTCGGGCACGTCGATGTCGTCGGTCAGGGCCGAGCCGCCGATCGCCCGCAGGTCCACGCCCACCACCTTGTGCGCGACCGCGCCCTGCCCCGCCGCCAGCGCGGCCGCGGCGTCGAGCTCGGAGGTGTGCCGCTGGCCATAGGCCACGCTCAGCGCGTGCACGGCGAAGCCCTGCTCGCGCGCGATGGCCAGGACGACGGCGGAATCCATGCCGCCGGACACGAGGACGACTGCTTTTTTCAACGAAGGCTCCAGGGATCGGGTGGGCGCGGGGGCGGTGCCCGCGTAGCGGATCGCCGGCGCGGGCTCAGCGCCCGGGCTCGTCGTTCCAGAGGATCTTGTGCAGCTGCATCTGGAAGCGCACCGGCAGGCGGTCGGCGACGATCCAGTCGGCCAGTTCGCGCGCGTCGACCTCGGACTTGCTGGGCGAGAACAGCACGTCGCAGCGCTGGTCCAGGGCACGCTCGGCAACCACGCCACGCGCCCACTCGTAGTCTGCGCGGCTGCAGATCACGAACTTCACCTGGTCGTTCGGCGTCAGCAGCGCGATGTTGCTCCAGAGATTGCGTGCCTCCTCGCCCGAGCCCGGCGTCTTGATGTCGAGCACGCGCGAGACCCGCGGATCGACCTCGGCGATGTCGATCGCGCCCGAGGTCTCCAGCGAGACGATATGGCCGGCGTCGCACAGCCGCGCCAGCAGGCCGAGGCAGCGCTTCTGCGCCAGCGGCTCGCCGCCGGTCACGCAGACATGGCGCACGCCGTGCCCGGCGACCTCGGCCAGGATGGCGTCGACATCGCGCCATTCACCGCCGTGGAAGGCGTAGGCGGTATCGCAGTAGCGGCAGCGCAGGGGGCAGCCGGTCAGGCGAACGAAGACCGTCGGCCAGCCGGCGTCGCGCGCCTCGCCCTGGAGCGAGAGGAAGATCTCGGTGATGCGGAGACGGTCCGGGACCGCGGCAGCGGCCGCGCCGGAGCCGGCGACAGGGGTATCCATGGCGGCAATTGTACCGCGCGACCACGTGCCGGCCCGCGCGCGGACGCCCCGCGGACGGTCAGCGCAGGCTGTTGAGCTGGATCGAGCGCAGGCGGTCGTCGGCGGTGCGGGCCGCATCGGTGCCGGGGTACTGCTCGGTCACGCGGACCAGGGTGGCTTCGGCCGCCACCAGGTCGCGCTGGCCGTATTGGGACAGCCCGACCTTGAGCAGTGCGCCGGGCGCCTTGTCATGCGTCGGCCAGCGCTCGAGCAGGGCGCGGAACTGCGCCTGCGCGCCGGCGTAGTCCTGGGTGACGTAATAGCTCTCGCCCAGCCAGTAGGTGGCGTTGGGCGCGTAGGAGCCCGTCGGATAGAGGCGCAGGAACTCGTTGAACAGGGCCGCGGCCCCGGCATAGTCACCGCCGCGCAGGGCGGCGAACGCGGTCTCGTAGGCGCCGCGTTCATCGGCGGCGTTGGCCAGCAGCCCGGCGTCGCCGAACACGACCGGTGCCCGGTCGGTGGCCGACGGGGCGGCCGCGGCCGGGGTCCTCGGCGGCGGCGCGGCCTGAGCGCCCGCCGCGCCCGGCGCCGGAGCCGGCGGGGTCGAACCGCCCTCGAGGCGGTTCAGTCGGTCGTCCGCATCGAGGTACTGGTTGCGGACGCTGGTTTCCAGCGCCTGGTTCTGCTGCTGGAGCTCCTCCACCTGGCCGCGCAGCGCGCGGACTTCCTCGCGCAGGGCAGTCAGCTGGTTGAGCAGGTCGATATTGCCCTGGTTGTTCGCCGCCTGCGCTTCGAGCGAGGCGACGCGCTCGGCGAGGCTCGCGCGCTGCGCGGAGGCCGGCGGCGCGGCCAGCGTCACCGCGGCGGCGAGGACGATGCTGGTCAGGAAATGGCTGCGGATCATGGGCCTGTCACCGTTGTTCGGACGCTACAAAGACAAACGGCAGCTGGCGGGGTTCCCGCCAGCTGCCGATGCATCGCTTCACTTGCCGCCAGGGTTCAGCGGGCGGTGTAGGTGATCTCGACGCGGCGGTTCTTGGCCCAGCAGTCCTCGCTCGAGGCGGTGCAGGTCGGGCGCTCCTCGCCGTAGCTGGTCACCGTCTGCTGGCCGGCCGAACCACCGTTGGCCTGCAGCGCGGACGACACCGCGTTGCCGCGGCGCTCGCCGAGGCCGAGGTTGTAGTCGCGGCTGCCGCGCTCGTCGGCGTGGCCTTCCAGGGTGATGCGCGCCGACGGGCGGTCACGCAGGTACTTGGCGTGGCAGGCCATGGCGGCCTGGAACTCCGGACGCAGCGACTCCTGGTCGAAGTCGAAGTACACCGTGCGCTGGCGCAGGCAGGCGTCGGTGTCCAGGTCCTCGGGGCCGTAGGCGCCCGGGGTGGTGGCCGGCTGGGTGGTGGTCGGGGTGGTCGGGGTGGTGTCGACCGGGGCCTCTTCCTTCACCTTCTTGGAGCAGGCAACGGCGGCCGTGCAGAGCAGGGCCGTGAGCAGTACGCGGGTTGGGGTCTTCATCTCTCGTCGATCCTTCTGCAGATGGGCAGTACTTCACATTGCTGTATCGGCCGTGTACGCCGCGTCACCGCTGGCGGTACGGCCCCCACGCCGGCTCGCGGACGTTACCGTCGGCAAGGACCAGCCGCTGGCGAACGCGTCCGTCGGCGGATACGGCATACAGGACTCCCCTGCTGCCTTCCCGCCCCGCGTACAGCACCATGCTGGCGTTCGGGGCGAAGCTCGGTGATTCATCGAGCGACCCCGGCGACAGCGTGGACCAGCGGGGCGTCCCAAGGCTGCGGTCCAGCAGTGCGATACGGTATACGTTTCCTGAACCCTGCGCCACGGCGATCTTGGTGTCGTCGAAGGACACGGTGGGGCTGGCGTTGTAATTGCCCTGGAAACTCACCCGCGTGGCGCTGCCGCCGCCGGCCGGAACCTGGTAGACCTGGGGCCGGCCACCGCGGTCGGAAGTGAAGTAGATGCTGCGGCCGTCGGCGCTCCACACCGGCTCGGTGTCGATGCCCATCTGGCTGGTCAGCTGGGTCAGGGCCTTGCTGCCGAGGTCCATGACATAGATCTCGGGGCTGCCGCTGCGCGACAGGGTCAGTGCCAGCTTCGTGCCGTCGGGCGAGAACGCCGGCGAGCTGTTGATGCCGCGGAAGCTGGACACCCGCTCGCGCGCGCCGGTGCCCAGGTCCTGGATGTAGATCGCGGAGTTGTTGTTGTGCTCGAAGGAGACGTAGGCCAGCCTGCGGCCGTCGGGGCTCCAGCTGGGCGACATCAGCGGCTCGGTCGAACGCACCACCACCTGCGGATTGTGGCCGTCGGCATCGGCGACCATCAGCGCGTAGCGGGTGGCGTCGCCGGTGCCGGTCGAGGTCACGTAGGCGATGCGGGTCCAGAACGCGCCGCGCACGCCCAGGATCTTTTCGTAGATGGCGTCGGCGATCTGGTGGCCGACATCGCGCATGGCGTTGGCGCGCCCGGTCATCGCGATGCCGAGCAGGCGCTCCTGCTTGGCGACGTCAAACAGTTCGTACTCGACCCGGTAGGCGCCGCCGCCGGCATCGACGACGCGGCCGACGACCAGGAAGTCCTGCCTGAGCGTGCGCCAGGTGGCGTAGTTGACCTCGCCGCCGCGGGTCGGGCGCTCGATCATGTCCTGTTCGGGCAGGCCCCGGAACTGGCCCGAGCGCGACAGGTCCTCGCGCACCACGCGCGCGACGTCGGTCTCGGGCGCCGCGCCGCTGCCCTGGTAGGGCATGGGCACCACCGCGATCGGCAGCGCCTGCGCGTTGCCGCCGACGATGTCGATCTCGAGGCCGCCCTGCTGCGCGCTGGCGGCGAACGGCAGGAGGAGTGCAAGGCAGGCGATCAGCCACGTGCGCGTGGTGGCCAGCCGGCGTTGGATGCGGGTCATACCGGGCTCCGGGGTTGGATCGGACAAGGCTGACAGGATGGCTGTGAAGGCCCTCACAAGGATGAACGGCACCCCCAACGACACCCAACCGGACCTCCACTGTAGGAGCGGCTATAGCCGCGACCGAAGCCATGCGAAGCCGCCCGTCGCGTCCGGGGAAGGCGGTCGCGGCCATAGTCACTCCTGCAGATGCCGGCAAGGGAGCGCTCAGCGGTCCTGGGCCTCGAAGTTGAGGTTGAGCTGGCGATTGAAGACGCTTTCGAAACCGGCATAGGGCAAGGGCTGCGCCTTGAGCACGGCCGCCTCCACCGAGCGCCGGCCGAGTTCGTCGAACGGGCATGAGGGCGCGACCTCCGCCTTGACCACGGTGCCGCCGCGCACCTGGGTGATGATGATCCGGCAGCGCTGGCCGAGCGGGACGTTCTCCGGCCGCGTCCAGTTCTGCAGGATCGCCTCCTGGATCGCCGCGGCGTAGCGCGCGGACAGGCCGGCATCGACGCCCTCGTTGCCCGGCGGCGGCGTGCCGCTGGACGAGGCCTGCTCGGACGCCTGCTCCGCGCGGCTCTGCGCGATCCGCTCCAGCCGGCGCTCGGCCTCGCGCTGCTCGCGCTGGGCCTGCTCGCGCTGGCGGCGGATCTCGGCGAGCTTCTGTTCGGCCAGGCGCCGCTTCTGCTCGGCCTCCTCCTGGCGCTTGCGCTCCGTCAGGTCGATCTGCTCCTGGCGGCGCTTCTCCTCCTGCTCGCGCTCGGCGGTCTCGCGCGCGATCGCCTCGCGGCGCACCTCGTCCTGGTCCACCGGCGAAGGCTCGGGCACCTGCACCTGGGGCGTGGGCTGCGGCTCGACCGGCGCGTCCTCGGGCAGCGGCACCGGGATCGGCTGCGGCTCGGGCACCGCGTCCTCGACCACGACCGGGTCGGGTTCCGGCGCGGGCACCGGTTCCGGGGCAACGGGCTCCGGCCGGCGCTGCAGGGTGCGCTGCATCGCCGGCGACAGGTCGCTGGCGTCGATGAGCTCGGCGCTGACCGGCGAACCCGCGGCTGATGGCGGGTTCGCGCTGCGCGTCCACCACAGGCCGGCGAACATCAGCGCGAACAGCGCCACGTGCAGCAGCAGGGCCAGCACCACCGCGCGCGTGGTATCGGCGCGTTGCTCTCGCATCAGGGCGTGCCGTCCTGCCTGGGCTGGCTCATCAGGCCGACCTTCTCCACGCCGGCGTTCTGCAGCAGCGCCATGGCGTCCATCACGTTCTGGTAGCTGCCGGCGCCGTCGGCGGCGACGTACACGGCAAGGTCGGGATTGTTGGCGGCCAGCGCGCGCACCTTCGCCTGCAGCGACGCGGTATCGACCGCTTCGTTGCTGCCGGCCTCGATGGCGAGGAAATAGTTGCCGTCACGGTCCACGCTCACCACCACCGGGTCCTTCTGCTCGGTGATCGACTTGGCGTTGGATTGGGGCAGCTGCACGTCCACGCCCAGGTTCATCAGCGGCGCGGTCACCATGAAGATGATCAGCAGCACCAGCATCACGTCGATGTAGGGCACGACGTTGATCTCGTTCTTGAGCTTGCGGCGCTTGCCGCGGCGGGCACGGACGCTCATGGATCAGGCCTCGCCGGCCGAGGACTGGCGCTCCAGGATCGAGGAGAACTCCTCGGAGAAGGCGTCGTAGCGCCCGGCCACGCGCTCGACCTTGGTGGCGAAGCGGTTGTAGGCCCAGACCGCCGGGATCGCCGCGAACAGGCCCATGGCGGTCGCGATCAGCGCCTCGGAGATGCCCGGCGCGACGCTGGCGATGGTCGCTTCCTTGACGTTGGCCAGGCCGTGGAAGGCGATCATGATGCCCCACACCGTGCCCAGCAGGCCGACGTAGGGCGCGATCGAGCCGACGTTGGCCAGGAATTCGAGGTTGTGCTCGAGGCCGTCGAGCTCGCGCGAGCTGGCCACGCGCATGCCGCGCTGGGCGCCCTCGAGCTGGGCGCGGCTGTCGGCGCCGCGGCGCTGGCGGCTGCGGGTGTATTCGCGGAAGCCGGCCTCGAAGATCGCCTCCAGCCCCTCGACGTCGCGGTTGCGCTCGCTGGCCGCGGAATAGAGCTTGCCGAGGTCGGCGCCCGACCAGAACCGCTCCTCGAAGCGGTCGGCCTCCTTCTCGGCGCGGTCGAGCATGCGCTTCTTGCGGAAGATGATCACCCACGAGGCGATCGACGCCAGCAGCAGGAGCAGCATCACCAGCTGCACGGGGATGGACGCGTGCAGCACCAGCTGGATCAGGTCCAGCTCGCCGCCGGTCACCGGGGCGTTCGCGGCCTGCGCGGCGGCATCGGCCGCAAGCGCGACGGTGTCCGCCGGCGCCTCCTCGGGCAGGGGTTCGACGCTGCTCGCCTGCATCAGGATGGCCGTTGCCGTTGCACTCATCGATGTTGCTCCGCGTTTAATTCCAGGGATTTGAACTGCTCGTACAGCGCGTCCGGCAGGGCCCGTGGCCGGAAGCTCGCGGCGTCGATCGCCGCCACCCGCACCCGCGCCGACGCCAACCGCTCGCCGTCGCGCCGCACCTCCTGCGCGAACTCCACGCTGGCCCGGCGCACCCGCGCCAGCGCCACCGTGACTTCCAGCGCATCGTCCAGGCGCGCGGGCCAGCGGAAGTCGAGCTGCATGTCACGCACCGCGAACACCAGGCCGAGGCCGTCGATCATGGCCTGCTGGCCATGGCCGAGGCTGCGCATCCATTCGCTGCGGGCGCGCTCGAAGAAGGCCACGTAGCGCGCGTGGTAGACCACGCCACCCGCGTCGGTATCTTCCCAGTAAACCCGGGTTGGCAGACTGAACAGAGTCGATACGGCGTCGTTCAAAACAGCGTCTCCGCGGCCGGGCCCCGGGGCTGCAGCCCCAGGTGGCGCCAAGCCTTGTGGGTGGCCATGCGCCCGCGCGCGGTGCGCACCAGGAAGCCCTGCTGGATGAGATAGGGCTCGATCACGTCCTCGAGCGTGCCGCGCTCCTCGCTCAGCGCCGCGGCCAGCGACTCCACGCCCACCGGGCCGCCGTCGAAGTTCTCGATGATCAGGTTCAGCAGGCGGCGGTCGAGGTCGTCGAAGCCCTCGGCGTCGACCTTGAGGATCTGCATGGCCGCGCCCGCGACCTCGTGGTCGATGCGGCCGCCGGCGCGCACCTGGGCGTAGTCGCGCACCCGGCGCAGCAGGCGGTTGGCGATCCGCGGGGTGCCGCGCGAGCGGCGGGCGATCTCGTCGGCGCCCCCGGGTTCGCAGTCGATGCCGAGGATCTGCGCCGAGCGGCGCACGATGCGGGTCAGTTCGGCGGCGCTGTAGAACTCCAGGCGCTGGACGATGCCGAAGCGGTCGCGCAGGGGTGCGGTCAGCAGGCCGGCGCGGGTGGTGGCACCGACGAGGGTGAAGGGCGGCAGGTCGAGCTTGATCGAGCGCGCGGCCGGGCCCTCGCCGATCATGATGTCGATCTGGAAGTCCTCCATCGCCGGGTACAGCACTTCCTCGACCACGGGCGACAGGCGGTGGATCTCGTCGATGAACAGCACGTCGTGCGGCTGCAGGTTGGTCAGCAGCGCCGCCAGGTCGCCGGCCTTCTCGATCACCGGTCCGGACGTGGTGCGCAGGCTCACCCCGAGCTCGTTGGCGATGACGTGGCTGAGCGTGGTCTTGCCAAGCCCCGGCGGGCCGAAGATCAGGACGTGGTCCAGGGCCTCGCCGCGCTGCTTCGCGGCCTGGATGTAGATGTCCAGCTGCTCGCGCACCGGCTGCTGGCCGAGGTAGTCGGCCAGCCGCTGCGGCCGGATCGAAGCCTCGATGGCCTCGTCCTCGCGGGTGGCGCCGGCGCCGATGATTCGCTGTTCGGTCATGCGCCCTATGGTCGCATGCCGCCCCCGGGCGTGGACCACACCGCCCCTGTAGGAGCGGCTATAGCCGCGAATGGGCATTGCGGCGCGCCTGGTCGCGGCTATAGCCGCTCCCACAAAAGGGGGAACGGCCTCAGTGGGGGGACGGCAGGGAACTGGCGGCCTGGACGCCCTGCGGCACGCCGGTCATGTCCGGCAGCTTGTGGGCGATGCCCTTGTGGCAGTCGATGCAGGTCGCCTGCCCGGTCGCCAGGTAGTTGCGGTGGATGAAGGCCGCGCGGCTGGCCTGCCGGGTCAGGTCCATCGAGTCGTAGTCGTGGCAGTTGCGGCACTCGAGCGAGTCGTTGGCCTTCAGCCGCTCCCACTCGTGCTGGGCCAGCTTCAGCCGGTTGTCCAGGAACTTCTCGCGGGTGTTGATGGTGCCGAAGATCTTGCCCCAGACCTCCTTCGAGGCCTGCATCTTGCGCGCCATCTTGTCGGTCCAGTCGTGCGGCACATGGCAGTCGGGACAGGTGGCGCGCACGCCGGAGCGGTTGGCGTAGTGGATGGTCGTCTTCAGCTCCTCGAAGACGTTGTCGTCCATCTCGTGGCAGCTGGTGCAGAACACCTCGGTGTTGGTCGCCTCCAGCGCGGTGTTGAAGCCGCCCCAGAACACGATGCCGGCGATGAAGCCCCCCAGGGTCAGGAAGCCGAGGCTCAGGTAGCGGGCCGGGCGGTTGAAGGCGCGCCAGAACCCCACCACCGTGTCCCGGGCGCGTCGCACGAGGCTCATTGCGCGCGCTCCGAACGCAGGACCTCGTCGATGTCGCGGAAGCCGTTGGCAACCAGCGGCTTGGCATTGGTCTGGATGACGTGGCACTGCACGCAGAAATAGCGCCGCGGCGAGACCTCGGCCAGGAACTGGTCGTCACGGTCCATGTAGTGGGTGACGCTCACCGGCGGCGCCTGGAACTGCGCCGCCGTGCTGCGCGCGTGGCAGAGCATGCAGCGGTTCGAGTTCAGGTCGACCTGGTATCCGTCGATGCTGTGCGGGATGGTCGGCGGCTGCATCGGATAGGCGCGCGCGCGGGTCATGTCGAAGTTCTCGACGGTGGCCATCGGCAGCGGCGTGATCTCGCTGGTGATCGGCACGTGGCGGCGCATCGCGTCGATCTCCTGCGCGGGGTTGCCGCGCGCGCTGATCGGCGGGGCCGGGGCGACGATCACCGGGTCCGGCTCGCGGTCGCCGCAGGCGGTGAGCAGCGGCGCCAGTGCCAGCGAGGCCACGAGCAACACGAGGGGCTTCACGATCCGGCGCATGTCAGGCTCCCACCGCGACGACCTTGGCCGCGCATTTCTTGAAGTCGGTCTGCTTGGAGATCGGGCAGGTCGCGTCCAGCGTGACCTTGTTGATCAGCTGCGCGGCGTCGTACCAGGGCACGAAGATCACGCCGCGCGGCATGCGGTTGCGGCCGCGGGTTTCCACGCGCGTGCGCATGCCGCCGCGGATCGAGGACACCTCGACCTCGTCGCCGCGCTTCAGTCCGCGCGCGCGCGCATCGTCCGGATGCATGTACACCACCGCCGAGGGCACGGCCTTGTACAGCTCGGGGATGCGCATGGTCATCGAGCCCGAGTGCCAGTGCTCCAGCACGCGGCCGGTGACCAGCCACAGGTCGTACTCCTCGTTCGGCGACTCCGCCGGTGGCTCGTAGGGCAGCGCCCAGATCACCGCGCGTCCGTCGGGGTTGCCGTAGAACTCGAAGCCGGTACCCGGCTTGACGTAGGGATCGCTGCCCTCGCGGTAGCGCCAGCGGGTCTCCTTGCCGTCCACCACCGGCCAGCGCAGGCCGCGCTCCTGGTGGTAGCGGTCGAAGGGCGCAAGGTCGTGCGCATGCCCGCGGCCGAACTCGGCGTACTCCTCGAAGAGGCCCTTCTGCGGATAGAAACCGAAGGCCTCGGCCTCGCGGTTGGCATAGCCTTCCTCGATCTCGTCCACGCCGAACGCATCGACCTTGCCGTTGCGGTACAGCACCTCGAACAGCGTCTTGCCGCGGAACTCCGGGTTGGCCGCCAGGATCTCCTCCGGCCAGCACTCGTCAGTGGTGAAGCGCTTGGAGAATTCCATCAGCTGCCACAGGTCCGACTTCGCCTCGCCCGGCGCATCCACCAGCTGGTGCCAGAAATGGGTGCGGCGTTCGGCGTTGCCGTAGGCGCCTTCCTTCTCCACCCACATCGCGCTGGGCAGGATCAGGTCGGCCGCCTGGCAGGTCACCGTGGGATAGGCGTCGGACACCACGATGAAGTTGTCCGGGTTGCGATAGCCCGGATAACCCTCCTCCAGGATGTTCGCGCCGGCCTGCATGTTGTTATTGACCTGCACCCAGTAGGCGTTGAGCAGGCCGTCCTTCAGCGCGCGGTTCTGCTCGGTGGCGGCGTAGCCGATCTTGTCCTTGATGATCCCGCGCGGGATCTTCCAGATGTCCTCGGCCGCGGCGCGGTGCTCGGGATTGGTCACCACCATGTCCGCCGGCAGGCGATGGGCGAAGGTGCCGACCTCGCGCGCGGTGCCACAGGCCGACGGTTGCCCGGTCAGCGAGAACGGGCTGTTGCCCGGGGTCGCGATCTTCCCGGTCAGCAGGTGGATGTTGTAGACCATGTTGTTGGCCCAGGTGCCGCGCGTGTGCTGGTTGAAGCCCATGGTCCAGAACGACATCACCTTGATGTCGGGGTTGGCGTACAGCTCGGCCAGCTGCTCCAGCCAGCCGCGCTCGACGCCGGTCATCTCCACGGCCTTGTCCAGCGTGTAGGGCGCGACGAAGCGCGCGAACTCGTCGAAATCGATCGCCGTGCCGCCGTTGGGATCGTTCGCATTCTTCGCCGCCACCTGCAGCGGATGCTCAGGACGCAGTCCGTAGCCGATGTCGTCGTTGCCGCGCTTGAACGTGGTGTGTTTGTCGACGAACTCGCGGTTGACCTTGCCCGAGCGGATGATGTGGTTGGCGATGTAGTTCAGGATCACGAGATCCGTCTGCGGCTTGAACACCATCGGGATGTCGGCCAGGTCGAAGCTGCGGTGCTCGTAGGTCGACAGCACCGCGACCTTGACGTGCGGGTTCGACAGCCGGCGGTCGGTGACCCGGGTCCACAGGATCGGGTGCATCTCGGCCATGTTCGAGCCCCAGAGCACGAAGGCATCCGCGGCCTCGATGTCGTCGTAGCAGCCCATCGGTTCGTCCATGCCGAAGGTGCGCATGAAGCCTGTGACCGCCGACGCCATGCAGTGACGCGCGTTCGGGTCGATGTGGTTGCTGCGGAAGCCGGCCTTCATCAGCTTGTTGGCCGCATACCCTTCCCACACCGTCCACTGCCCGGAGCCGAACATGCCGATGCCGTCGCCGCCCTTGGCCTTGAGCACCGCGCGGAACTTCTCCTCCATCACGTCGAAGGCCTCGTCCCAGGTCACCGGGGTGAAGTCGCCTTCCTTGTGGTACGCGCCGTCGCGCTTGCGCAGCAGCGGCTGGGTGAGGCGGTCGGCGCCGTACATCACCTTCGACAGGAAGTACCCCTTGACGCAGTTCAGGCCGCGGTTGACCTCGGCCTTGACGTCGCCATGGGTGGCGACCACGCGGCCATTGCGCACGGCCACGTTGATGCCGCAGCCGGTGCCGCAGTAGCGGCAGGGCGCCTTGCTCCACTTCAGGCCCTTGTCGCCCTCGACCACGGCCTCCTGGACGTGGCCCGGAACCGGGATGCCGGCGGCGACGGCGGCGCTGGCGATGGCGCTGTTGCGGATGAATTCGCGGCGGCTGGTGCTCATCCGTGTGACTCCTGTGGATCGGATGCGGAAACGTCGCCGGGCGGCGCCTGCCGCTCGACGTGGTGGTAGACGAGGTTGACGGTGATCACGCCCGGCAGCGCCTGCAGCAGGTCGATGCTGGCCATCAGGCTGCGGGTGCCGTCGCTTTCCTGCACCAGCACGCTGCAGGTGTCTTCCTGCAGGGCCAGGTCCAGGCCGGCGGCGCCGGCGACGGCGTCGGCAAGCGCGGGGATCGCCGCGGGATGATGGCGCACCACCAGGCTGGCGACGTGCCACTCGTTCCAAGGTTCAGGCTTCAAGCAGCACCTCGGCGGTCATCGCGGCCAGCGAGATGGCCGTGGTCGGACAGGCCGGCACGCAGGCACCGCAGCCGGTGCAGCGGTCGCTCTCGATCCGCGGCATCGGCACCGCGCGCGTGGGCGGGAAGGCGATCGCTGACTCGCCGCAGGCGTCGCGGCAGCTGGAGCAGACGATCCCGCGACCGGCCAGGCAGGCCTCGCCGACCTGCGCGCGCAGCGACCACGGCGCCTCGTCGATCGATGCGAAGGCGTGTTCGCCGCAGGCCCGCGCGCAGTCGCCGCAGAAGGTGCATTCGCCGCGCCCGGGGTCGAACTCCGGCAACCCGCCCTCGCCCGCCACCAGCACGCGCTGCGGGCAGGCTTCGACGCAGGCGTTGCACGCGGTGCACGCGGAGGCGAAGCGGGATTCCTCGAGCGCCCACGGCGGACGCAGCAGCGGGGTCCGGCGCAGCCGTCCACGCAGCAGTGCCCGGCGATGGCGGTCCGGTGCCTGGTTCCGGGAGGCGGCCATCACGTTCCTGCGTCCCTCAGGCGGTCGGCGGGCCGGCGACGAACATCTGCCAGAACCACACCGCGAAGCCGTAGCCGCCGACGATCATCACCGACAGGATGGGAAACAGCACCACCGTGATGAACAGGAAAAGCGTGAGTTCGTTGCGCTTGCTGGGCTGGCCGGTATCCGCGTCCAAGGCGCGCTCCGCTGGCTGCTGCTGGATGAATACAGCCTAGCGTCAAACGTGCGGAGAGGCCAGAAAATCACGCTGTATTCAAATAGTTACAACGCATCCGCGCGCGGCCCCGTCGCGGCAAAAAACGGCGTGCGCCCGCCTACGGCAGCGAGGCGCAGGCCCGGGCCGCCATGGCGAACGAGGCCAGGCGCGCGTCGTGGTCGAAGATGTTGGCGGTCAGCATCAGCTCGTCCGGGCGATGGCGTGCGACGAAGGCCGCGATGCCGTCGCGCAGCGTCGCCTCGTCGCCGACCACCGAACAGGCCAGTGCCTGGTCGACGGAGGCGCGCTCGGCGGGCGTGCAGTGGGCGTCGATGTCGTCCACCGGCGGCGGCACCAGGCCGATCTCGCCGCGGCGCAGGCGCGCGAAGGTCTGCTGCATGGTGGTGAACAGGCGCCGCGCCTCCGCATCGGTGCCGGCGCCGACCACGTTGAGCGCGAGCATCGCGTACGGCGCCGACAGCCGCTCCGACGGCCGGAACTCGTGCCGGTACAGCGCCAGCGCCTGCTCCATCATCGCCGGCGCGAAGTGCGAGGCAAAGGCGAAGGGCAGGCCCATCGCCGCGGCCAGGCGCGCGCTGAAGAGGCTCGAACCGAGCAGCCACACCGGCACCTGCATGCCCGCGCCGGGCACCGCCTGCACCTTCTGCCCAGGCCGCACCGGTCCGAAATAGGCCAGCAGTTCGCCCACGTCGTGCGGGAACGCGTCGGCGCCGTCGTAGTAGCGGCGCAGCGCGCGCACCGTGGCCTGGTCGGTGCCGGGCGCGCGGCCCAGCCCGAGGTCGATGCGGTCGGGATACAGAGATGCCAGCGTGCCGAACTGTTCGGCCACCTGCAGCGGCGAATGGTTGGGCAGCATCACCCCGCCGGCGCCAACGCGGATGGTCGAGGTACCGCCGGCGATATGGCCGATCAGCACCGAAGTCGCGGCGCTGGCGATGCCGGGCATGTTGTGGTGTTCGGCCAGCCAGAATCGGCGGTAGCCTTGGGCCTCGGCGTGGCGCGCGAGGTCGAGGCTGTTGGCGAAGGCTTCGGCTGGTGTGCTGCCTTCGCAGACGGGAGCCAGGTCGAGCAGGGAGTACGGGATCATGGCGGGCTCGGGCGACGGGATTCACCCCGACATGGGGCCGCGCGCCGCGGTTGCCAGCCCCCGGGACTCAGATTTCCACCTGCGCCCCCAGTTCCACCAGGCGGTTGCCGGGGATGCGGAAGTATGCGTTCGCCGGCGCGGCGTTGCGGTGCATCAGCGCGAACAGCTTGTCGCGCCACATCGGCATGCCCACGCGGCGCTTGGCCACCACGGTTTCGCGGCCGACGAAATAGGTCGTGTCCATCGGATCCAGGTCGAGGCCCTCGAGGTCGCAGGCGCGCATCAGCGCCAGCGGTACGTCGGGCGTGTCCATGAAGCCGAAGCGCACCGTGACCTTGTAGAAGTCGTCGCCGATCTCGCGCAGCTCCAGTCGACGGTCGCGCGGTGCGTAGGGCACGTCCAGGGTTTCCGCCGTCAGGAACAGGTTGCGCTCGTGCAGCACCTTGTTGTGCTTGAGGTTGTGCATGAAGGCGTGCGGCACCACGCCCGGGTCGCTGGTCATGAAGATCGCCGTGCCCGGCACCCGCACCGGCGGCGCCAGCATCAGCCCGGAGATGAAGGTGTCCAGGCGCAGGCCGTCGGCCTGGACCGCGTCGCGCAGCAGCTGGCGGCCGCGGCGCCAGGTGCGCAGCATGGTGAACAGCACGATGCCCAGCACCAGCGGGAACCACGCGCCCTGCAGCACCTTGGCACCGTTGGCCACCACGAAGGCGATGTCGATCACGAAGAAGCCGACGCAGCAGGGCAGCACCCAGCGCCGCGCCTTGGGCCACAGCGCGCGCGCGACGATCGCCAGCAGCAGCGTGTCGATCAGCATCGTCATCGACACCGAGATGCCGTAGGCCGCGGCCAGCGACGACGACGAGCGGAAGCTCAGCACCAGCAGGATCACGATCACCGCCATCGACCAGTTGATCGCCGGGATGTAGATCTGGCCGATGGTCTCGCTGGAGGTGTGCTTGATGCGCATGCGCGGGATGTAGCCCAGCTGCATCGCCTGGCGCGCGACGGAAAAGCCGCCGGTGATCACCGCCTGCGATGCGATCACGGTGGCCGCGGTGGCCAGCAGGATCATCGGCCAGCGCCCCCACTCGGGCACGCCGATGAAGAACGGATTGCGGATCGCCGTCGGGTCCTCGAGCACCAGCGCGCCCTGCCCCAGGTAGTTCAGCATCAGCGAGGGCAGCACGAACCAGTACCAGCCCAGCCGGACCGGGCGCGCGCCGAAGTGGCCCATGTCGGTGTAGATCGCCTCGCCGCCGGTCACCGCCAGCACCACCGCGCCGAGGATGAAGACGCCGCCCCAGCTGTGATCGACGAAGAAGCGCGCCGCCCACCAGGGATTGATCGCCTTCAGCACCTCGGGCTCGTGGGTGATGTTGAGCACGCCCAGCGCCGCCAGCGACAGGAACCAGAGGATGGTGATCGGCCCGAACACGCGCCCGACCTTCTCGGTGCCGAAGCGCTGGCTGGCGAACAGCGCCGCCAGCACCAGCACGGTGATCGGCACGATCCAGTCGTGCAGCTGCGGTGCCACCACCTCCAGCCCCTCGACCGCCGACAGCACCGAGATCGCCGGCGTGATCACCCCGTCGCCGAAGAACAGCGAAGCGCCGAACACGCCCAGCAGCCCCACCAGGTAGACCGATTTCGACCCGGGCTTCAGGCTGCGCTGCGCCAGCGCCATCAGCGCCATGATGCCGCCCTCGCCCTCGTTGTCGGCGCGCATGATGATGGTGACGTACTTGAAGGTGACCACCACCGTCAGCGCCCAGAACACCAGCGACAGGATGCCGAGCACCGTGTCGTGGTTGGCGGTCAGCCCGTAGTGCGGGTTGAACGCCTCGCGCAGGGTGTACAGCGGGCTGGTGCCGATGTCGCCGAAGACCACGCCGACCGCGCCGACCACCAGGCCGAACAGCCCGACCCTGCCGTGGCCCTGGCCGGACGCCTGCCCCTGCGCGCGGCCGGAGACGTCGCCCTGCCTGCCTTGCGACGCGGCGGAAGGCTGTGGACTGCCTGCAGACATGTGGAATCCCGTGGAAGACCGGCTCAGCGAAGCGCGGACTGTAGCGCCTTCCGGATGATGGTTTCCGCAGCGTCGCCGTCGGCATGCGCCTGGCGCGCCATGCGCTGGGCCTCGGCGGGCTTGTAGCCCAGCTGCTGCAGCGCCACGGTCGCCTCCGACAGCGGATCGGCCGGAATGCCGGCCGCGGGCACCGCCAGCGCCCCGCCCATGATCGCCTCGGCGCGGTCGCGCAGCTCGACCACGATGCGCTCGGCGGTCTTCTTGCCGATGCCGGGGATGCGCGTGAGCGCGGTCACGTCGCCGGCCTGCACCAGCCGCGCGAACTCTTCGACGCTGGCCCCGGACAGGATCGCCAGCGCGATCTTCGCGCCGATGCCGGTGACCCGCTGCACGTCGCGGAACAGGCGCCGCTCGGCCTCGCTCGCGAAGCCGTACAGCGACACCGAATCCTCCTTCTGCGCGTAGTGCGTGAAGAGGGTGACCTCCCTGCCCAGCACCGGCAGCTCGTAGAAGGTGCTCATCGGCGCCTCCAGCTCGTAGCCGACGCCGTTGACGTCCAGCACCAGCCACGGCGGCGACTTGTGCGCGAGCAGGCCCCGCAGGCGTCCGATCATCTCCGGCTCCAGGCCATCCGGGCGTCGATGCCCATGCGCTGCGCGCTGGCGCGGGTGTGGGCGTGGGTGATGGCGATCGCCAGCGCGTCGGCCGCATCGGCCTGCAGGCGCCCCTTGAGCCCGAGGATGGCGCCGACCATGTGCTGCACCTGGGCCTTGTCGGCCGCGCCCTTGCCGACCAGGGCCAGCTTCACCTGGCGCGCGCCGTACTCGCTCACCGGCAGGTCGTGCATGACCACCGCGCAGATCGCCGCGCCGCGGGCCTGGCCGAGCTTGAGCGCGGAATCCGCGTTCTTCGACACGAACACCTGTTCGATCGCGACCTCGTCGGGCCGGTGCTCCTCCAGCACCGCGCGCAAGCCGTCGAGCAGGCGGCGCAAGCGCTGCGGCAGGTCGCCGGGCACGGCCGCGGCGCCGGCCAGCAGGTCCAGCGGCGCGTGGTACACGTGCGTGGCGCGGCCCGCGGCATCGACGTCGATGATGCCGACGCCAGTGCGCTGCGAGCCGGGGTCGATGCCGAGGATCCTGGTCACGCCGCCAGTCTACGCGTACGCGTCGTCGCCGAGATCGGCGTTCGAGTACACGTCCTGCACGTCGTCGAGGTCTTCCAGCCAGCGCAGCAGCTTGACCACCTGCTGCGCGGTCTCGCCTTCGACGGCGATGTCGTTGTCGGCGCGCATGGTGACCTCGGCGTGCGCGGCGGGCAGGCCGGCGGCGGCCATGGCGTCGCGCACGGAGGCGAAGTCCTCGGGCGCGGTCAGCACGTCGATGGCGCCATCCTCCGGATAGACCACCACGTCCTCGGCGCCGGCCTCGATGGCGGCATTGGTCACCGCGTCCTCGTCGGCACCGGCGTCGTAGCGCAGGATGCCCTGCTTGTTGAACATGAAGGCCACGGAGCCGTCGGTCCCCAGGTTGCCGCCGAACTTGCCGAATGCATGGCGCACGTCGGCCACGGTGCGGACCTTGTTGTCGGTCAGGCAGTCGACGATCACGGCGACGCCGCCCGGGGCATAGCCCTCGTAGCGGATCTCCTCGTAGTCGACGCCTTCCAGCTCGCCGGTGGCCTTCTTGACCGCACGCTCGATCACGTCCTTGGTCATGTTGGCCGACAGGGCCTTGTCGATGGCGCTGCGCAGGCGCGGGTTGCCCCCGGGGTCACCTCCACCAGCGCGCGCGGAGACCGAGATCTCGCGGATCAGCTTGGTGAAGATCTTCCCGCGACGCGCGTCTTCCGCGTTCTTGCGGGCCTCGATCGAGGGACCCCTGCCCATGCGTAGCACCCTTCCTTCAATGCTGGAACGAGCCCGGATTCTACTCCTTCCGGGCGCGCGGGCCGCCGCGGCGTCAGCGCGGGAAGCGCCCCTCTCGCAGGAAGCCGAGCGCCTGCCGCGCGGCCTCGGCGCCGAGGACCAGGCCGGTATGCGAGGCGTCGATGACGACATGGTCGGCCAGCCCCGGGACCCGGGTCTCCTCCAGCGCCACGGTGCCGTCGTGCACGCCCTCGAAGCGCGCCACCAGCGCGCCCAGGCCGCGCGGGCGGCTGCCGGCGACCATGCCAACCTCGACGCCGGCCGGAAGCACCGCGCATCCATTCCGCAGCAGGGCCGCGCTGCGCCCGAGGTAGAGCGTGGCCAGGGCGTGCCGCGACATCGTCTTCGCCGCCCCGCTGCCGCACAGCGGCGTGCCCAGGCAGACCAGGCGCACGACCGGAAGCGTCGGCTCGACGCGCAGCGCCTCCAAAGCCATCAGGCCGCCGAGACTGTGGCCGACGACATGGGTCGGCGGACCACCACGCAGGCGCTCGCGGACGGCATCCACGGCCGTTGCCGTACTGCCGGCGATGCTGCGGTAGCCGAGCACGCCGGTATCGAAGCCGTGCGCGCGCAGGCGCGCCGCGAAGCGCTGCATGGACAGCCGCGGCATCCACAGGCCGTGCACGAGGAGGACGCGTGACGCCTGCGGGCCGGCGCCACTGCCGTGGCCGGTGCCGGTGCCTGGGCCTGAATCGCCGGCAGGCGCCGGAACGGGAGGATCTCCTGCGCGCATGCGGTCGCCCTCGCGGCTACGCGGCCCGCGCCGCGTCGCGTCGGAGGATGAACTCGCGGTCGCGGGTGGCACCGACGGGAAACAGATACTCGCCCACGCGCTCGAAGCCGCGCCGCGCATAGAAGCGCTGGGCGCCGAAGTTCTCCGACCACACTCCGATCCACAGCCTGCGCGGGCCATCGCGCTCCAGCCAAGCGATCGCGGTGTCGAACAGCCGCCCACCCCGGCCGCCACCCTGGTGCGAAGCCAGCAGGTAGAGGCGCTTGAGCTCGCCGTCGCCCGGGGCAACATCGGGATGCGGCAGGCCGCAGGGACCCGCCGCGGCATGGCCCACCGCCTCGCCAGCGTCCTCCAGCAGCCAGACCGCGTAGTCGGGATGCGACAGGATCACGCGCTGGCGCTCCTCGGCGTAGGCCTCGGCGATGAAGGCGGCCAGGTCCTCCGGCGGATAGAGATGGCCGAAGGTTTCGGTGAACGTGCGTGCGCAGAGCCGGGACAGGGTCCCGGCGTCCTCGGGCGTGGCGCGGCGGATGGTGGGCGACATGGCGCGCATCATCTCCGATCGGACGGGCCGGATGCCGTGGAAGCAGTCATGGCCGCGATGGCGTGTACCGGACACCCCGCTATCGCGGCTGTCGCCGCTCCTACGGGGCCGGCTGGCCCTTCGGGCGGACGGCGACGTGTACTTCCGCCAGCTGCGCGTCGTCGATCGGCGACGGCGCGCCGGTCATCAGGCACTGCGCGGTGGTGGTCTTGGGGAAGGCGATGACGTCGCGGATCGACTCGGTGCCCGCCATCAGCGCGGCGATGCGGTCGATGCCGAAGGCGATGCCGCCGTGCGGCGGGGCGCCGTACTTCAGCGCGTCGAGCAGGAAGCCGAACTTGGCCTGCTGCTCCTCGGCGCCGATGCCCAGCAGCTCGAACACCGCGGCCTGCATCTGCGGGCGGTGGATGCGGATCGAACCGCCGCCGATCTCGTTGCCGTTGAGCACCATGTCGTAGCCGCGGCTGGTGGCGGTGCGGGCGTTGGCGCGCAGGTCGTCGATGTCGTCCACCGCCGGGGCGGTGAAGGGATGGTGGAGCGCGACGTAGCGCTTGGCCTCGTCGTCCCATTCGAACATCGGGAAGTCGGTGACCCAGAGCGGCTTCCAGCCGTCCTCGACCAGGCCGAAGTCACGGCCGGCCTTCAGGCGCACCGCGCCCATGAAGTCGCTGACGGTGTTGTACGCACCCGCGCCGAAGAAGACGATGTCGCCCCTGCCAGCACCGACGTGCGCGAGCAGCGCGGCGAACGCGGCCTCGTCGAAGAACTTCGCCACCGGCGAGTTCACCGCGCCGTCCTCGCCGAGCTTCGCGTAGGCCAGGCCCTTGGCGCCGTACTTGGCGGCGTGCGCGGCGTACTCGTCGATCTGCTTGCGGCTCAGCGCCGCGCCGCCGGGGATGCGCAGCGCGCACACGCGCATGCCGTCCACGCCGGCGGCGTCGGTGAACACCTTGAACTGCGAGTCGCGCACCTGCGCGTCGACGTCCACCAGCTCCAGCGCGATGCGCAGGTCGGGCTTGTCGGAGCCGTAGCGGCGCATGGCCTCGGCCCAGGTCATGCGCGGGAAGGCACCGAGCTCGACGCCCATCACTTCGCGGAACACGTCACCGATCATCTGCTCGACGGTGTCCTGCACGATCGCCTCGTCCACCCAGGCGAACTCCATGTCGAGCTGGGTGAATTCCAGCTGGCGGTCGGCGCGCAGGGCCTCGTCGCGGAAGCAGCGCGCGATCTGGTAGTAGCGGTCGAAGCCGGCCATCATCAGGATCTGCTTGAACAGCTGCGGGCTCTGCGGCAGCGCGTAGAACTCGCCCTCGTGCATGCGCGCCGGCACCAGGAAGTCGCGCGCGCCCTCGGGCGTGGCCTTGGTCAGGATCGGGGTTTCGATGTCCTGGAAATCGCGCGCATCCAGCCAGCGGCGCAGCGCCGCGACCAGCTTCGTGCGCGTGCGCATCCGGCGCTGCATCTCCGGGCTGCGCAGGTCGAGGTAGCGGTATTTCAGGCGGATGTCCTCGCCCGGGTTCTCGTGGTGGTGGAAGGGCAGCGGCTCGGCCTTGTTCAGCACCTCGATCGCGGTCGCGACCACTTCCACCTGTCCGGTGCGGATCTTCGGGTTCACCGACTCGCGGCGGCGCACGGTGCCGGTCACGCGCAGGCAGTCCTCGTAGCCCACCTTCGCCGCGGTGGCCACCACGCCGGCGTTGCCCTCGGCGTCCGACGGTTCGGCCACCACCTGGACGATGCCCTCGTGGTCGCGCAGGTCGATGAAGCACAGGCCGCCGAGGTCGCGGGCGACGTCGGCCCAGCCGCAGAGGGTGACGGTCTGGCCGACCATCGACTCGTCGATCAGGCCGCAGAAATGGGTACGCATGAAAACTCCGGAGTGACCGCGCCGCGCGGCAAGCCGGAGATTTTAACGGGTCGGGGCGTGGGAGTCCGGCTCCCGCGTGGCAAGAGCCTCGGCTTCGGGCGGGGGGCGTGTCGCTGCAGAGGGGGTATGGACCGCCGCTGCAGCCATCCATGGCTGAAGCGCCTACCGCGCACGTCCTTGTGCGCTGTCCATACCCCCTCTGCAGCGCCCCGCTTCGCAAGGTTGAAGGGTTCGGCTTCGGTGCGCCCGTCTCTTCCGGAGCGTGGTGGCGGCGCCCGAAGCCGGCGAAGGTGGTGCGGGAGGTGGATGGCGGGGGGAGTGCGGAGAGTGGGCCATGGATGGCCCACGCCCCCGCTTCCAGCCATGGATGGCTGGCGGCGGGGCGGAGCACTCCCCCCGCCAGCCGCCTCCCGCGGCGCGCACTCTCCCGAAGGACGTCACAGGCTGCGTTCATCCGAAGTGCCCGCCGCCCGGGCCACACTGTCTGGACGCATCGCCGCTTCGAGGACCGGTTTGATCGCCCTGCTCCGCCGCATCGCCCGACCCTGCGCCACCCGAACCACCCCGAAGCCGCCCGGGAGCCTCCCGCGATGATCGCGGCCGTCCGGCCACTGGCCGCCCTGCTCGCCGGCGTGGCCCTGCTGCTCGCGGGCAGCGGCCTGCTGAGCACCCTGCTCGCCGTGCGCGGGCGGATCGAGGGCTATGACGACCAGGTGCTGGGCCTGGTGATGTCGGCCTATTTCGCCGGTTTCTTCTTCGGCACCTACGCTGCGCCCGGGCTGATCCAGCGCATCGGCCACATCCGTGCCTTCGCCTTCTATGCCTGCCTGTGCGCCGCCACGGTGCTGCTGCATCCGATCCTCGTCTCGCCCTGGGCCTGGGGGCTGCTGCGGCTGGGTACCGGCGTGGCGCTGGTGGGGCTGTATACGGTGATCGAGAGCTGGCTGAACGTGCAGGCGCCGCCCGGGCAGCGCAGCCAGGTGTTCGCGGCCTACATGGTGGTGAACCTGTTCGCGCTGGCCGCCGGCCAGTGGCTGGTTGGCGTGGCCGATCCGGCCGGGTTCGCACTCTTCAGCCTGGTCGCGATCCTGGTCTGCCTGGCGGCGCTGCCGGTCACCGCCAGCCGCATGGTCCAGCCGGAGCTGCCCGCCATGCCGCGCCTGGCGCTGAAGGCGCTGTTCCGCGCCGCCCCGGCGGCCACGCTGGGCGCGCTGCTTGCCGGCATGACGCTGGGCGGCTTCTGGGGCCTGGCGGCGGTGTTCGCCACCCGCCTCGGGCTCGACGTCACCGGCGTGGCGCTGCTGATGAGCACCACCATCGTCGGCGGCGCGGCGCTGCAGTGGCCCATCGGCCGCCTGTCCGATGGCGGCGACCGCCGCACCGCTTTGGTCATCGTGTGCTTGCTGGCGGCGGGCGCGGCGGTGGCGATGATGCTGCCGGCCGGGCAGTCGGGCTGGCCGCTGTACGCGCTGTGCTTCTGCTTCGGTGGACTGGCGTTCGCCATCTATCCGATCTGCATGGCCCATCTGCTCGATCACCTGCCGCCCGAGGACACGCTGTCGGCGGGCAGCAGCCTGCTGCTCCTCAACGGCGTGGGTTCGGCGATCGGGCCGGCGGTGGCGGGCGTGGCGATGACGCGCTACGGCGCCGCGGCGCTGCCGGCGTTCTACGCCGCGACCCTCGTCCTGGTGGCGCTGGTCGCAGGCGGGCGCAGGCTGCTGCGCCACCGCGACAACAGCCATCCGTCGGTCTTCCACGCGATGCTGCGGACCACGCCGACGGCGATCGAGCTGCTGCCCGAGGTCGACGTCCCGGCGCCGGACGACGCGCCGGAGTCCGGCGTCATCGCCCCTGGCGCGAGGCCCGCGGCCTGAAGAATCGCCCTCAGGCGGCCGGGGGCCTTTCGCCGTGCGGGGCGGCAGCGTGCGCCGCGAGCGGCGCCTCGCCGCCCCGCGCCAGCGCCTCGTCTGCCGGATCGACGTCGAACGGGGCCTTCAGCACCAGCGAAGGCAACAGGGTGTTGATGGCGGTGTAGAGCAGCAGCGCGCCGTAGATCACCGGCGGCAGGTCGAAGCGCTGGTACAGGATGCCGGCCAGCACCAGCGTGAACACCAGGGTCGGCGCCAGCGCCACAGAGACCTTCAGCGTCCCGGCACGCGCTTCCCGGAACAGCACCCGCCGCTGCAGCCAGACCACGCCGATGCGCAGCGGCAGCACCACCATCGTCAGCGCCACGCCCAGCAGCACCGCCTCCCACGACAGCGCCTCGCGCGGGATGCCGGTGCCGGCGTGGAAGAAATAGAACGGCACGAAGAAGCTGGCGAACAGCCGCAGCGCATGGATGTTGTCGTCCGAGGCCAGGCGCGGCATGCGGATGCGCAGCAGCCTGGCCACCAGGCCGGCGATGAAGGCGCCGACCAGGTAGTACACGCCCATGGAATAGGTGACGTAGGCGGCTACCATGCCCACCATCACCAGCAGCGAGAACTCCGAGCCCGGCGCGTGCGGCACCACCCAGCGCCCCAGCGCCACGAACAGCAGCGGCAGGCCGACCAGCATCGCCACCAGCACGCCGGTGTTGACGCCCATCATCAGCGGGTCGCCGGCCTGCAGCACCACGAACAGCGCCGCCAGCGCCAGCAGCTCGCCGGCGATCGCCTTGCTGGTGACCCAGAAGCGCTCGTCCTCGGCCAGCCCCAGGCGTTCGAGCGTGTCGAGGATGAAGCCGGTTGACGGCGTCAGCAGGGCCAGCGCCAGCAGGGTCGCGGCCTGCCAGCCCAGGTCGAGGTAGCGCCAGGCCAGCCAGGCGGCGCCGGCCAGCGTCGCGCAGCGCACCAGCAGATGGACCACCAGGGGGCCTGCCCCACGGCGCAGCTCGCGCGGATCGACCTCGAGTCCGGCGAACAGGAACAGCGAGGAAATCCCCAGTGTCGACAGCAGGATCACCACCGGGTCGTGCACCCGGTCGCCCCAGGCCAGCATCGCCAGCAGGCCGAACAGCAGGCAGGTCAGCGGCGCCGGCAGCTTCCAGCGTTGCAGCACCCGCGGCACCACCAGCAGGGCGAAGATCAGGATGAGGTAGAGCAGTTCCTGCTTCATCCGCCCGCAGGCTTGGCGGCGGCGGGCGCGCTTGCGGAAGCCGGGCTCGCGGAGGGGGCGCTGGTGGAAGGTGCGGTCGCGGCGTTCCCCGGCTTCACGGCGGCCCCGGCCGCCGGGGTCGCGGCCGGCGCATCACCCTTGGCGCCGTCGGCCTTGCCTGCGCCCTCGCCGCCTTCGGCGAGGTTGCGCTTCGTATCGCCGTCCTTCTTGAAGTCGGTCTCGTACCAGCCGCTGCCGGCGAGGCGGAAGGCCGGCGCGGTCAGCTTGCGGCCCACCCCACCCTGCGCCGCGCACGCCGGACAGGTGTCCGGATCCGGGTCGGACAGCTTCTGCAGACGGTCGAATTCATGGCCGCAGGCGGCGCAGCGGAAGGCGTAGATGGGCATGGCGGTAACCGGAAACAGCGGAATGCTGCGCGCATTCTGCGGTTCCATCGCCGCAAATCAAGACACCACCCCTCTCCCCGCAAGGCGGGGAAAGGGGTTGCGGAGGCTTTGAAGCAGTGCGCCGGGTCAGTCGGTGCTGCCCCACGGCGCGGGCGGCAGTTCGACCGGCGTGGTCAGGTCGAACTCGACCTGGAACAGGCGCCCCTGCGGGTTCACCTCGTCTTCCGGGCGCGAGAGCTCGTAGAGGAAGCGCTGGCCCGGCTCGATCTCCATCGCCCAGGTGTTGGTGGTGGAGACGTTGGCACCGGTGCGGCCAAAGAGTTCGATCGATTCGGCGTCGACGGGGAACTCCTGGCGCACGGCGGTGCCCGCGGCCACGCTCTCGCCGCCGTACATGGTCTGCTCGTCCGGCGTGCCGTCCTCGTGGCGATGGTCGTGCTTGAGGCGCAGGCCGGTGCCGGTGCGCGTGATCACCCAGGTGCGCGAATGGTCGTCGCCGACGTGGAACGGGACCAGCAGCTGCTTCGATGGCTCGTCGCAGCCGCGGACGTGCATCACCAGGGCCTTGCCCTCGAACGCGTCGGGCGTCGGCGACGCCGGCGCGTTGGCGACGATGCGGCCGGCGAAGGCCTGGCCGCAGTGGCTGGCCAGCGCGGCCATGAAGGCGTCGGCCGGCTCACCGGCGGGCGCGGGCGCAGGCGCCGCGGCCGGCGCGTCGCCGGCGCCGGCCGCGGGAGCCGGATCAGTGGAGGGCGCGCAGGCGGCCAGGGCCACCAGCGCGACGGACAGGGCGGACACTCGGATCGTATTCATCCGCCCACCCTAACCGCCGTGCCTGCGGCGGGCAAACCGCGTGACGCCGCCCGGCCGGGCGCTCAGCGCGGCTTCGGCTCGCGGTACACCAGCACCGGAATGCTGGAGTGGGTGAGCACCTTCAGCGTCTCGCTGCCCAGCACCAGCGCACCCAGTCCGCGGCGGCCGTGCGAGGCCATCGCGATCAGGTCGCAGCCGGCGTCGTTGGCGGCGTTGATGATCGCCTCCCAGGGGTGGTCGCTCTCGACCATGCTGGAGCTGCACGGCACGCCCGCCGCCGTCGCGCGCGCCTCGGCCGCGGCCAGCCGGCGCGCGCCCTCGTCGCGGGCCGCCCGGGTGTAGTCGTCGTAGCCGCCGGCCAGCGGCTCGCCGGTCACGCCGTAGACGCGGATGGGCGCGGTGACGGTGAAGAAGTGCACGCTCGCGCCGGTCTCCTTCGCGAACGCGACGCCCTGGTCGATGGCGGACATTGACAGCTCGCTGCCGTCGGTGGGGATCAGGATCTGCCTGTACATGACGTTCCTCCTCTGCTCTCTCCCGCAGGGTGCACCCGATGGGTCCCGGCCGCATTGATCCAGGTCAGTGGACGCCCGACAGCCCGGAACACGGTCTGGACATCGCCGTCCCGGGCATCGATGAGCCAGGGCCGCGTGCCGCCGCGGCCCGGAACGGTTGCGCGTCGTCCCCGCCCCGGCAGCGAGGCCGCGGGACGGCCGCATTCAGCCGTAGAGCTCGAGCAGCGCCTCCTCGGCCTCCTGCAGCTCCCGGCGCAGCGCCTGCTGCCGCCGCGCGAGCTCCTGTCCGCGCGCGCCGCCGTCGGCGTAGACCGCG
The DNA here is from genome assembly GCF_014652935.1 of Luteimonas padinae. Classification (GTDB taxonomy): domain Bacteria; phylum Pseudomonadota; class Gammaproteobacteria; order Xanthomonadales; family Xanthomonadaceae; genus Luteimonas; species Luteimonas padinae. The sequence goes on from NZ_BMZT01000014.1 coordinate 30,841, forward strand.
GGATCGGCGAGCGCGGCCTCGAGCCCGGCGAGCTCGGCTTCGAGCTCCGCGACCCGCGCTTCCGCCTTCGACAGCCGGTGCGGGTTGACCTTGGACCTGGCCGCGGGCGCCGGCGGTGCGGGCACGGGCGCGGCGGCCTCCGCCTGCCTTGCCGCGGACGCACCGCCCGAGGCCTCGGCCGCCTTCGCATCCTGCGGCCGCGAGCGCAGCCAGGCCGCGTAGTCGTCGAGGTCGCCGTCGAAGGGCTGCACGCTGCCGTCGGCCACGCGCCAGTAGGTGTCGCTGACCAGGCCGATCAGATGGCGGTCGTGCGAGACCAGCACAATCGCGCCGGGGAAGTCGGACAGCGCCTCGGCCAGGGCCTCGCGCATCTCGAGGTCGAGATGGTTGGTGGGCTCGTCGAGCAGCAGCACGTTCGGCTGGCGCCAAGCGATCAGCGCCAGCGCCAGCCGCGCGCGCTCGCCGCCGCTGAAGCCGTCGATGGACTCGAAGGCGCGGTCGCCGGGGAAGCTCCACTTGCCGAGGAAATTGCGGAAGTCCTGGGTGGAGGCGTTGGGCGAGATCTCGCGCAGGTGGTCGATCGGCGAGGTGCCGGCCACCAACGCCTCGACCGTGTGCTGGGCGAAGTAGCCGATGCGCAGGTCGGGGTGCGCATAGCGCTCGCCACTGAGCAGCGGCAGGTCGCCGACCAGCGATTTCACCAGGGTGGACTTGCCGGCGCCGTTGGGGCCGAGCAGGCCGATGCGGTCGCCGGCCTCGAGGCCGAAGTTGGCGTCGTGCAGGATCACCGTCGCCACCCGGTCCGCCTCCGCTTCCCCTGTAGGAGCAGCTACATCTGCGACCGGCGTCCCCGCGCGTGACATACCGGAGGTCGCAGCTATAGCTGCTCCTACAGGGGGAGATGCGGGCGCGGACGCAGGGGCGGATGCAGGGGAGGGATAGCCGCAGTCGGCATGGTTCAGGCGCAGCAGGGCGTGCGGCAGCTTCGCCGGCGCGGGGAAGTCGATCCGCACCTCGCGCTCGGCGCGCACCGCCTCGGTGTCGGCCAGCTTGGCCAGGCGCTTGACCCGCGACTGCGCCTGCGCGGCCTTGGCGGCGCTGGCCTTGAAGCGGTCGATGAAGCTCTGCAGGTGCGCGCGCTCGGCCTGCACCTTCTCGTGCTGGATCTGCTGCTGGCGCAGCTGTTCGGCGCGCTGGCGCTCGAAGGCGGTGTAGTTGCCGATATAGAGCTTGGCCCTGCCGCCGTGGAGATGAAGCGTGTGGGTGTTGACGTTGTCCAGGAACTCGCGGTCGTGCGAGATCAGCAGCAGCGTGCCCTGGTACTTCATCAGCCACTGTTCGAGCCACAGCACGGCGTCGAGGTCGAGGTGGTTGGTGGGCTCGTCGAGCAGCAGCACGTCGGACGGCGTCATCAGCGCGCGCGCCAGGTTCAGGCGCACCCGCCAGCCGCCGGAGAAGCTCGACACCGGCCGCTGCTGCGCCTCGCCCGGGAAGCCGAGGCCGTGCAGCAGCTTGCCGGCGCGCGCGGCGCCGTCGTAGCCGCCGACTTCCTCCAGCTTCTGGTGGGCTTCGGCCACGGCCTCCCAGTCCTCGGCGGCGAAGGCGTTGGCCTCGGCCTGCAGCGCCGCGTGCACGGCGGCGTCGCCGGCCAGCACGAAGTCGATCGCCGGGTCCGGCAGCGAGGGCATTTCCTGTGCGATCGAGGCGATGCGCAGGCGCGAGGGCAGGTCGAGGTCGCCGCGGTCGGCCTCGACCTCGCCGCGCACGGCGGCGAACAGCGAGGACTTGCCGGTACCGTTGCGGCCGACCACGCCCACCCGCCAGCCGGCGTGCAGCGAGAGGTCGACGTCGGACAGCAGCAGGCGCTCGCCGCGGCGCAGGGCGAAATTGCGGAAGGAAATCATCCCGGCAGTTTACCGGGCTGCGCGGCCCCGCCGGCCTGCGGTAACGTCGGTTCCGCGCCGGAGGGGCGCGTGATGGAGGGCAAGGCCGATGGCGATGCAGCTCAGCGTGCAGGTGGCGTCGTGGCTCCACGCACAGGTGACCGCGGGCGCGCCGCTGGGCCAGGTGCTGCCCGCCATGGTGCGCCAGGGCTTCGACGAGCTGCAGGTGCGCCGGATCTACAACGCGGTGCTGTCCGACCCGGATGGCTTCAAGGCCGGGTTCTCGCGCGCGGCCGCCGGCCAGCCCGCGGTCGCCCACCGGCTGCCGCAGGGCCAGGTCAACGCCCCGGCGGCCCCGGCGGACGGCACGGTCCCCGCGCACCTGCCGTTCCATCCGGTGGCCACGATCCGCGCCGACGCGCGCAGCATCGCCTGCGACCACGGCGCGGTCCACGTCGCGTTCCGCCTGCAGCGCCCGCACGTGGTCCTGTTCGAGAACGTGCTGACCGGCGAGGAGTGCGATGCGCTCATCGCCGAGGCCCGGCCGCGGCTGCGGCGCGCCGGCGTGGTCGATTCCGAGCGCGGCGGCACCACGATCGACGAGCGCCGCACCAGCGAACTGGCCGCGGTCCAGCGCGGCGCCTCGCCGCTGGTCGCGCGCCTGGACGCGCGCATCGCCGCGATCACCGGCGTGCCGCTGGCACAGGGCGAGCCGCTGCAGGTCATGCGCTACGGCGTCGGCGCCGAGTACCAGCCGCACTACGACTACTTCGACCTCGGGCGGCCGGGGCAGGCGGTGCAGCTGCGCAACGGCGGGCAGCGCATCGCCAGCCTGGTGATCTACCTCAACGACGTGGAGGCCGGCGGCGAGACCACCTTCCCGCGCTGCGCCCTGTCCGTCGGCCCGCGCAAGGGCAGTGCGGTGTTCTTCGCCTACACCGACGCCCAGTCGCGCACCGACCCGATGTCCTTCCACGCCGGTGCCCCGGTGACGCGCGGCGAGAAGTGGATCGCGACGCGCTGGATGCGGGAGCGCGCGTTCACCTGAGATCGTTCCATCAGCAGAACGACGATGCACGGATTCCTGATGGATTGACTGCTTCATTCAGCGGGTGTTAAAGCAAGAGAGCGCCTGCCGCAGGACCGCGGAGGCCTTGCCCCCACAGGAGTTCCGCATGCCCCGCCACCCCCTTGGCCTCGCCCTGCTCGCCATCCTCGCTCCCGCCGTCGTCCATGCCCAGGACGCGCGCCCGGCGACCAGCCTCGACAATGTCATCGTCACCGGCACCCGCGTCAGCGACCGCACGGTGGCCGAATCGCAGTCACCGATCGACATCATCACCAGCGAGGCGCTGCAGGCCACCGGCACCACCGAGCTCGCCACCGCGCTGGCGCGTGCCCTGCCCTCGCTCAACTTCCCGCGCCCGGCGCTCACCGACGGCACCAGTGCGATCCGCCCGGCGCAGCTGCGCGGCCTCGCGCCCGACCAGGTGCTGGTGCTGGTGAACGGCAAGCGCCGGCACACCTCGTCGCTGCTCAACCTCAACGGCACCATCGGCCGCGGCTCGGCACCGGTGGACCTCAACACCATCCCGCTGTCGGCGATCGAACGCGTGGAGGTGCTGCGCGACGGCGCCTCGGCGCAGTACGGCTCCGACGCCATCGCCGGCGTGGTCAACGTGGTGCTCAAGGGCGCGCCCGGCACCGGCGGCGTCTCGATGCGCCACGGCCAGTACGCGGCCGGCGACGGCGCCCAGACCCAGCTCGCCGGCGACACCGGCCTGTCGCTGGGCGGCGACCGCGGCTTCCTGCACCTGTCCGGCCAGATCGACCGGCAGGACCGCACGAACCGCGCGCGGCCCTTCGCCGGCACTCCGGCGGCGACCCAGCCGGAGCTGGGCCAGAAGGCCTTCGTGATCGGCGACCCGGAAGTCGATGCCGCCGCGGCCTCGTTCAATGCCGGCTTCGACATCAGCGACACGCTGTCGCTGTACGCCTTCGGCACGATCAGCAACCGCGACATCACCTCGTTCGCGTTCTTCCGCGCGCCGGGCAACCCGAGCCAGAACGTCCCCTCGATCTATCCCGACGGCTACCTGCCGGAGATCAACAACGTGTCGCGCGACCGCGCCATCGTCGCCGGCCTCAAGGGCCGCTTCGGCGAAGCCTGGGACTGGGACCTGAGCTTCAACCACGGCTACAACAACCTCGAGTTCTTCACCCGCAACACGCTCAACGCCAGCATCGGCGCAGACTCGCCGACCTCGTTCTACGACGGCGCGCTGGAGACCACCCAGAACATCGCCAACTTCGACCTCAACCGGCAGCTCGACATCGGCCTGGCCTACCCGGCCACGCTGGCCCTGGGCGTGGAGTTCCGCAACGAGAAGTGGAACCAGTCGCCGGGCGAATGGGGCTCCTACGCCCAGCCCGACCTCAGCCGCCCCGGCGGCGCGCAGGGCTTCGGCGGCTTCGCGCCCGAAGTGTCCGGCGCCTACTCGCGCGACAGCCACGCGGTCTACGCCGGCCTCGAGGCCGACATCACGGAGAAGTTCTCCGCCGGCATCGCCGGCCGCTACGAGGACTACGACGACTTCGGCAGCCAGGCCTCGGGCAAGCTCTCCGCGCGCTACGCCTTCACCGACGCGGTGGCCCTGCGCGGCACCGTGTCCAGCGGCTTCCGCGCGCCGTCGCTGGCGCAGCAGTACTTCCAGACCATCAGCACGATCTACCTGGCCGGCATTCCCGAGCCTTTCGAGATCCGCACTTTCCCGGCCTCCAGCGCGGTTGCGCAGGCCTTCGGCGCCGAGCCGCTGCAGCCGGAGGAGTCACTGTCGTACAGCCTGGGCCTGGTACTGCAGCCGGCCGAGCGCCTGTACGTCACCATCGACGCCTACCACATCGAGGTCGACGACCGGATCGCGCTGTCGTCCAACCTCACCGGCGACGCGGTGCGCGCGCTGCTGGAATCGCGGGGCATCTTCGGCGTCAACGGAGGCCGCTACTTCACCAACGCCATCGACACCCGCACGCAGGGCATCGACGTAGTCGCCAATTACGGCCTCGACATCGGCGGCGGCACGCTCGACCTCACCGCCGGCTGGAACTGGACCGATACCGAGATCACCCGCATCGCGCCCAATCCGGAGGAGCTGGAGCAGGCCGGGCTGAACCTCGAGCGCATCGACCGCACCGAGATCGGCCGCATCGAGGACGGCTTTCCGAACACCAAGCTGCTGCTGTCGGGCACCTGGTCGCTGGATGCCTGGGACTTCAGCCTGGCTGCGACCCGCTACGGCAGCGTGACCACCCGCCCGGCCAACGCCGCCAACGACCAGACCTACGGCGCCAAGTGGCTGCTCGACGCCTCGGCGGCCTACAAGCTGGACAACTGGACCTTCACCTTGGGCGCCGACAACCTGCTCAACGAGTACCCGGACGAGAACAGCTTCGCCAACTCGACCAACGGGCAGTTCCCGTACAGCAACCTGTCGCCGTTCGGCTTCAACGGCGCCTTCGTGTACGGCAAGGTCGCCTACCGCTGGTAGGCCGAACCCGGGGGCCCGGAGACGGGCCCCTTGGCCCATGGCAGCCGCCGCTGCTGCGGGATCTGCCTGGTGGGAGCGGCCTTTGCAGGAACGGCCTTTGCAGGAACGGCCTTTATTGGAACGGCCTTTGTGGGAATGGCCTTTGTGGGAGCGGCTATAGCCGCGATTGCGACATCTTCATCGCGGCTATAGCCGCTCCTACAAGGACATCCGCCCGGAGGACGCCTGTTCCCCGGGTGATGGCCGCTCCCGCGTTCTCCCCTATCCTGTGGCAGCCCCCCCGCCGGGAACCCGGATGCCGCACCACACCGAACTCATCGCGATCCTCACCGTCGGCTTCGTGCTGGCCTATGCCCTGGGCCTGGCCGCGCATCGCCTGCGCCTGTCGCCGCTGGTGGGCTACCTGGTCGCGGGCATCATCGCCGGGCCGTTCACCCCGGGCTTCGTCGGCGACCAGGCCCTGGCGCCGCAGCTGGCCGAGATCGGCGTGATCCTGCTGATGTTCGGCGTCGGCCTGCACTTCTCCATCCGCGACCTGATGGCGGTGAAGCACATCGCCATTCCCGGCGCCGTGGTGCAGATCTCCGTGGCGACCCTGCTCGGCTGGGGGCTGGCCGCGGTGATGGGCTGGCCGACGCTGCACGGCATCGTGTTCGGCTTCTCGCTGGCCACCGCCAGCACCGTGGTGCTGCTGCGGGCGATGGAGCAGCGGCGGCTGCTGGACACCACGCGCGGGCGGATCGCGGTGGGCTGGCTGATCGTGGAGGACCTCGCCTGCGTCATCGCCCTGGTGCTGATGCCTGCGTTGGCGAGCGTGTTCGGCGACGCCGCGGGCGAGCCGGTGCCGGCAAGCGCAGTCATCGTGGAGATCGGCAAGACCCTGGTGCAGGTGGCGCTGTTCGTGGCGGTGATGCTGGTGGTGGGGCGGCGGGTGATCCCGTGGATGCTCGAGCGCACCGCCGGCACCGGCTCGCGCGAGCTGTTCACGCTGGCGGTGCTGTCGATCGCGCTGGGCATCGCGCTGGGCTCGGCGGAGCTGTTCGGGGTGTCGTTCGCGCTGGGCGCGTTCTTCGCCGGCATGCTGCTCAACGAATCCGAACTCAGCCACAAGGCCGCGCAGGACTCGCTGCCGATGCGCGACGCCTTCGCGGTGCTGTTCTTCGTCTCGGTGGGCATGCTGTTCGACCCGGCGATCCTGGTGCGCGAGCCGCTGCTGGTGCTGGCCACCACCTTCATCATCATGTTCGGCAAGTCGGCGGCCGCCTACCTGATCGTGCGCGGCTTCGGGCATCCGAAGTCGACCGCGCTGACGATCTCGGCCAGCCTGGCGCAGATCGGCGAATTCGCCTTCATCATCGCGGCGCTGGGCGTGTCGCTGGGCATCCTGCCCGAGGAGGGCCAGGACCTGGTGCTGGCCGGCGCGCTGATCTCGATCATGCTCAACCCGGTGTCGTTTGCCGTCGTCGACCGCTGGATCGCGCGCCAGGAGGCTTCGGCCCGCGCCGAGGCGAGCGCGGCTAACGATCGCGAGGTGGCGGCCGACGCCGCCAACCACCATCTGCCGGACTCGCTGTCCGGGCACGCGGTGGTGGTCGGCTACGGCCGGGTCGGCCAGCAGCTTGCGAGCCTGCTGCACGGCCGTGGCGTGCCGCTGGTGGTGGTCGAGGACGATGCCGACCGCGTCGACGCCGCGCGCGCCGCCGGCCTGCACGCGGTGCGCGGCAACGTGGCCGCGGAGGCGGTGATGCTGGAGACCGCCCCGCAGCGCGCGGCGATGGCCGTGTTCGCCATCCCGAACGCGCTGGAGGCCGGCGAGACGATCGCGCGGCTCAAGGCGCTGAACGCCGCGATCACCGTGCTCGCGCGCGCGCACAGCGAGGCCGAGGTGAAGCACCTGCTCGAGCACGGCGCCGACGGTGCCGTGCTGGCCGAACGCGAACTGGCGTACTCACTGGCGGAAATGGTGATGGCGACGCCGCCTTATCGCCCCGCCCGGACCAACGCCGCCGCGCCCGCGCCCGTCCATCCGCCCTCACACCCGCCCTCTCTGTAGGAGCAGCTACAGCTGCGACCACATGTCACCGCGTGCGGAAGAGCGGTCGCAGCTATAGCTGCTCCTACAGGAACGCGGTAGGTAGGCTGATGGTGTCTGCCACGTAGCGACGGCACGCTCGCCGAATGCCGGGCCAACGCTCACACGCCCTCCGCCGCGGCTGCTGGTCCCAGCCCGGGGGCATCTATCTGCTCACCTTCGTCACCGAGGGCCGGCGGCCATGGTTCGCGGAATGGGACCCCGCCTCGCGGATCGCCCGTGCGCTCGCCAGCGTAGAAGCCTGGGGTGACGTCAGCCTGCTGTGCTGGGTGCTGATGCCCGACCACTGGCACGGCGTGCTGCAGCTCGGCAGTCGCGAACCCCTTTCGCGCTGCGTCGGCCGCGCGCGGGCGCACGCGACGCGGACGTGGAAGCCGCCGGGCGACGGTCCCCGGCTCTGGCAGCGGAGTTTCCACGACCGAGCGCTGCGGGCGGAGGAGCGGCTGGTGGATGTCGCCCGCTATGTGGTGATGAACCCGCTGCGCGCCGGCCTGGTGCGCCGCATCGGCGACTATCCGTACTGGGATGCGGTGTGGATCAGCCAGGACGCCGCGCCCGCCATGTAGTCCGGGCGATTATCTGCCCCTCACCCGCCCTCCCCCTGTAGGAGCAGCTACAGCTGCGACCGCTCTTCCGCATGGGGCGACACCAGGTCGCAGCTATAGCTGCTCCTACAGGAAAAGGGCGGGGGAGGTGGAGGGGTCAGGCCTTGGCGAAGACGAGCTTTCCGGCGTCGGCGTCGATGCGGATGGTGTCGCCGTTCCCGAACTCGCCGGCCAGGATCTTCTGCGCCAGAGGGTTCTCCAGCTGCTGCTGGATCGCGCGCTTGAGCGGGCGGGCGCCGTAGACCGGGTCGAAGCCGACGTTGCCCAGCAGCTCGAACGCCGCGTCGCTGACCTCGATGCGGATGCCGCGCTCGCCCAGCCGCTTCTCGAGTCCGCGCATCTGGATCCGCGCGATCTCCTTGATCTGCGCCTTGTCGAGCGAGTGGAAGACCACGATGTCGTCCAGCCGGTTGATGAACTCCGGCCGGAAGTGCGACTGCACCACCGCCATCACGCCCGCCTTCATCTGCGTATAGGCCTCGGGCGAGTCGTCGCCATCGAACTCCTGGATCATCTGGCTGCCGAGGTTCGACGTCATCACAATCACCGTGTTGCGGAAGTCGACCGTGCGGCCCTGGCCATCGGTCAGGCGGCCGTCGTCGAGCACCTGCAGCAGGATGTTGAACACGTCCGGATGCGCCTTCTCGACCTCGTCGAGCAGGATCACGCTGTAGGGCCGGCGGCGCACCGCCTCGGTCAGGTAGCCGCCCTCCTCGTAGCCGACGTAGCCCGGGGGCGCACCGACCAGACGCGACACCGCGTGCTTCTCCATGAACTCGCTCATGTCGATGCGCACCATCGCGTCGCTGCTGTCGAACAGGAACTCGGCCAGCGCCTTGCACAGCTCGGTCTTGCCCACGCCGGTCGGGCCCAGGAACAGGAACGAACCACTTGGCCGGTCGGGATCGGACAGGCCCGCGCGCGAGCGGCGCACGGCGTCGGAGACGACCTTAATCGCCTCGTCCTGGCCGACCACGCGCGCGTGCAGCGCGTCCTCCATCTTCAAGAGCTTCTCGCGCTCGCCCTCCAGCATCTTGCTGACCGGGATACCGGTCCAGCGCGCCACCACCTCGGCGATCTCCTCGGCGGTCACCTTGTCCTGCAGCAGGGTGAAGCCGGTGGTCTCGGCCTCCTGCGCGGCCCTGAGCTGCTTCTCCAGTTCCGGCAGGCGGCCGTACTGGATCTCGCTCATCTTCGCGTAGTCCTGGGCGCGCTGGGCGGACTCGAGTTCGAGCTTCGCCGCCTCGATCTGCTCCTTGATCTTCGTCGCGCCCTGCACGGTGGCCTTCTCGGCCTTCCAGACTTCCTCTAGGTCGTTGTACTCGCGCTCCAGGGTTTCGATCTCGCTTTCCAGGTCGGCCAGGCGCTGCTTCGACTCGGCGTCCTTCTCCTTCTTCAGCGCCTCGCGCTGGATCTTGAGCTGGATCAGTCGGCGCTCGCGGCGGTCGAGCTCCTCCGGCTTGGAGTCGATCTCCATGCGGATGCGCGACGCCGCCTCGTCCATCAGGTCGATGGCCTTGTCCGGCAGCTGGCGGTCGGCGATGTAGCGGTGGCTGAGCGTAGCCGCGGCCACGATCGCCGGGTCGGTGATCTCCACGCCATGGTGGACCGCGTACTTCTCCTTCAGCCCGCGCAGGATGGCGATGGTGTCCTCGACCGAGGGCTCGCCCACGAACACCTTCTGGAAGCGGCGCTCCAGCGCCGCATCCTTCTCCACGTACTTGCGGTATTCGTCGAGCGTGGTCGCACCGATGCAGTGCAGCTCGCCGCGCGCGAGCGCCGGCTTGAGCATGTTGCCGGCGTCCATCGCGCCCTCGGCCTTTCCGGCGCCGACCATGGTGTGCAGCTCGTCGATGAAGAGGATGATCCGGCCCTCGTTCTTGGCCAGGTCGTTGAGCACCGCCTTCAGCCGCTCTTCGAACTCGCCGCGGTACTTGGCGCCGGCGATCAGCGCGCCCATGTCCAGGCTCAGCACGCGCTTGCCGCGCAGACCCTCGGGCACCTCGTTGTTGACGATGCGCTGGGCCAGGCCTTCCACGATCGCGGTCTTGCCCACACCGGGCTCGCCGATCAGCACCGGGTTGTTCTTGGTGCGCCGCTGCAGCACCTGGATGGTGCGGCGGATCTCCTCGTCGCGGCCGATCACCGGATCGAGCTTGCCGCTCTCGGCACGCGCGGTCAGGTCGATGGTGTACTTCTCCAGCGCCTGGCGCGCCTCCTCGGCACTGGCGTCGTCGACCTTCTCGCCGCCGCGCATGGCGTCGATCGCCGCCTCCAGCCGCGCCTTGTCGGCGCCGGCGGCCTTGAGCGCGCGACCGGCGTCGCCGCCGTCGTCGAGCGCGGCCAGCAGGAACAGTTCGGAAGCGATGAAGCCGTCGCCGCGCTGCTGCGCCAGCTTGTCGGTGAGGTTCAGCAGCCGCCCCAGGTCGTTGCCCAGCGACACCTGCCCGGCCTGGCCGGACACCTTCGGCAGCCTTTCGAGGATCTCGCCCAGGCGCTCGCGCAGCACCGGCACGTTCACGCCGGCCTGCGCCAGCAGCGGCCCGCTGCCGCCACCGGACTGGTCGAGCAGGGCCACCAGCACGTGCGCGGGTTCGATGAGGTTGTGGTCGCGGCCCACGGCCAGCGACTGTGCGTCGGCCAGCGCCTGCTGGAAACGCGAGGTGAGCTTGTCCATTCGCATCGGATTGCCTCTGAAGTCGGGGCCGGCGCCAGCCGGCGATACCCAGGAAATGCGGGCCCGGCCCGCTCGATTCAAGGCGCCGAAGCGCCGGTTCCGCTGCCAACCCCCTCTGCCCGCGAACCCCCTCCGCCCACGCCCCCTCCTCCGCCCGCGCCCCCTTCTGTAGGAGCAGCTACAGCTGCGACCGCAATCCCGCAGCGGCCCGCCATCGCAGCTGTAGCTGCTCCTACAGGAAACGCTCACGCCGCCTCGGCCAGACTCGCCCACCATGGCCGCGATCCCCGTGCTCCCGCCACCTCCGCCGATCGACGACGACTGCGCGCTGTTCCTCGACGTTGACGGCACCCTGCTGGAGCTGGCGCCCCGGCCGGACGAGGTCGAAGTGCCGCAGCAGCTGCGCGAGGCCCTGGCCGCGCTGCACGCGCGCCTGCGGGGCGCGGTGGCCCTGGTCAGCGGCCGCTCGCTGGCCACGCTCGACCGCCTGCTCGCGCCCCCGCGCCTGCCGGCCTCGGGCCTGCATGGCCTGGAGCGCCGGCACGGGAGCCGCGTGCAGCGGGCGCCGCGCGCGCCCGAGGCGCTGCACCGCGTGCGCGGCGAGGCGGTGCGCGTGGCCGCCCGGCACCCCGGGGTGGTGATCGAGGACAAGGGCGCGGCGCTGGCCCTGCACTGGCGCGCCGCGCCGCAGGCCGGCGGCGATCTGCAGGCCTTCGCCCGCGCCGCGCTGCCACGGCTGCCCGGCTACCGGCTGCAGCCCGGGCACGATGTGATCGAGCTGCGGCCGGCGGCCAGCGGCGGCGTGCGCGCCGACAAGGGCGCCGCCATCCTCGCATTCCTGCAGGAGCCGCCGTTCGCGGGCCGCCGCCCGGTGTTCGCCGGCGACGACATCACCGACGAGGCCGGCTTCGCCGCGGTCAACGCCCATGACGGCATCAGCGTGCTGGTCGGCCCTCTGCGCGAGAGCGCGGCGCACTTCGCGCTGGCCGGCACCGCCGACGTCCACGCCTGGATCGGAGCATCGGCATGACCACCACCCTCGACCTCGGGCTGGTCGGCAACGGCAGCATCGCCGCGCTGGTCGACGCCCGCGCCCGCGTGGCCTGGTGCTGCATCCCCGCCTTCGACGGCGACCCCGCGTTCTGCGCGCTGCTCGAGCCCAGGGCCGGCGGCGGCGACTACGCCATCGAGCTCGAGGACTTCGAGGGCGCGACCCAGGCGTACGTGAACAACAGCGCGATCCTGCGCACCGTGCTGCGCGACCGCCACGGCGGCGCGGTCGAGATCACCGACTTCGCGCCGCGCTGGCGCCAGCACGGCCGCTTCTACCGCCCGGTGATGCTGGTGCGCCGGCTGCGCCCGCTCTCGGGCCGCCCGCGCATCCGCGTCGTGCTGCGGCCGCTGGCGAACTACGGCGCCGACGTGCCCGCGCAGACCTGGGGCAGCAACCACATCCGCTACGTGCTGCCGCAATTCACCCTGCGCCTGACCAGCGACGTGCCCGTCCGCCTGCTGCGCGAGTCGCTGCCGTTCGAGCTCGACGGCGAGCGCCACCTGGTGCTCGGCCCCGACGAGACCCTGGCCCAGCCGGTGGACGGCTTCGCCCGCAGCGCCGAGCGCCAGACCCTCGACTACTGGCGCGACTGGGTACGCTACCTGTCGATCCCGCTGGAGTGGCAGGACGCGGTGATCCGCAGCGCGATCACGCTCAAGCTGTGCCAGTACGAGGAGACCGGCGCGATCGTCGCCGCCATCACCACCTCGATTCCCGAGGCGCCGCACAGCCAGCGCAACTGGGACTACCGCTATTGCTGGCTGCGCGATTCGGCCTTCGTGGTGCGCGCGCTCAACCGCCTCGGCGCCACGCGCACGATGGAAGGCTACCTGCGCTACGTGCTCAACCTCGCCACCGGCGCCGACGGCCTGCAGCCGCTGTACGGCATCGCCTTCGAGAAGGAACTGGAAGAGCACGAGGTGCCGGACATGGCCGGATACCGCGGCATGGGGCCGGTGCGCCGCGGCAACCTGGCCTGGGTGCAGAAGCAGCACGACGTGTACGGCAGCGTGGTGCTGGCCGCCACCCAGCTGTTCTTCGACCAGCGCCTCGCGCGCCCCGGCGACATCGACGCCTTCCACCGGCTGGAGCCCGTCGGCGAGCAGGCCTGGGCGCTGTACGACCAGCCCGACGCCGGGATCTGGGAATTCCGCGGCCGCGCCGAGGTGCATACCTATTCCAGCGTCATGTGCTGGGCCGCCTGCGACCGCCTGGCGCGCATCGCGACGCACCTGGGCCTGGCCGCGCGCGCCGCGCACTGGCGCGGGCGTGCCGACGCGATGCGCGAAGCGATCCTGGCCCGCGCCTGGGACGCGGAGCTGGGCCACTTCGTCGAATCCGCCGAGGGCCGCCGCCTCGATGCCAGCCTGCTGCTGCTTGCCGAGCTGGGCTTCGTGGACGCGGACGACCCGCGCTTCGTGGCCACGGTCGAGGCCATCGGCACCCAGCTGCGGCGCGGCGACGGCCTGTTCCGCTACATCGCCCCCGACGACTTCGGTTCGCCGGAAACCAGCTTCACCATCTGCAGCTTCTGGTACATCGATGCGCTGGCCGCGATCGGCCGCGTCGACGAGGCGCGCCAGCAGTTCGAAAGCCTGCTGGCGCGGCGCAACCACCTCGGCCTGCTGTCGGAGGACATGGCCTTCGAGGACGGCGAGGCCTGGGGCAACTTCCCCCAGACCTACTCGCACGTGGGCGTGGTGATCGCCGCGATGCGGCTGTCGCGGCCCTGGTCCGACGCCGTCTGACCTCCGCGCCGCGCCTTACGCGTCGGCGAGCGGCGTCGGCTGGATCACTTCCACCCAGTAGCCGTCGGGATCCTTGATGAAGGCGATGTCGCGCATCCGGCCGTCGGTCAGGCGCTTCTGGAATGGCACGCCCAGGTCCTCGAAGCGCGCGCAGGCCGCACGCAGGTCGGGCACGCTCACGCAGATGTGGCCGAAGCCGCGCGGGTCGGTGTTGCCGTCGTGGTACACGGGTCCGTCCTGCGACTCGGTGCCGTGGTTGTGGGTCAGCTCGAGCACGCCCTGCAGGCCGGCCACCCAGGCCTTGCGCTGCGCGTCATCGTCCGGGATGTCGGCCGGATCGACGATGGCGAGGAAATACAGCGAGAACGCCGCCTCGGGGAAATCGCTGCGGCGCACCAGGCTGAAGCCAAGCACGCGGGTGTAGAAGTCCAGCGAGGCCTTCGCGTCCTTCACCCGCAGCATGGTGTGGTTGAAGACGAAGCCCTGCGTGGCCGCCTCGCGCGCGGAGACGCCGGGGACGCTGGCGAGGGTGGCGGCGGTATCGGTCATGGTTGGAATGCTCGGTGTGGGGGGGATCTTTCTTTCTGTAGGAGCGGCTACAGCCGCAACCGGACGTTTTGCGGTACCGGAACGCTGGTCGCGGCTATAGCCGCTTGTGTCTTTGCTTTGTTCTAGCGTGTAGGCGAGAGCGGAGTGCGGGACGCCGACCAGCCGGGGT
>NZ_BMZT01000015.1 GCF_014652935.1 Luteimonas padinae
TGCCTCAAGGAGCATGCGACCTCCCCGGGACATCCCACCACCCGGCCAGATGGTCAGGCAGGGATAACGTACAAGGAGCAGCTATAGCTGCGACCGTGGGTGCGGGTCGCAGCCATAGCTGTTCGTACAGGGACCGGGGGTGCGGGTCGCAGCTATAGCTGCTCCTACAGAGACCCGGGGCAGTGCGGGGATCGCGGCAGTGCGGGGACCCCGGGCACCGGCGCTGCGGGCCAGGCTAGTGGCGGGAGCGGGAGTTGGGGCGCTTGGGCATGCGGCGCATGTCGTTGGTGGGCGTCAGTTCCACCGCCAGGGTGAAGGTGCGCGCATCGCCGGGATGGATCGCCCCGACGCCGACCACCTGGTGCGAAACCTCGTTGCCTTCGTCGTCGCGGATGGTCAGCACCACCGAGTATTCCCAGGCGCCGCCTTCGGACGGGTGGCGGATCTCCCCCTCCACCTGCAGCGCGCGGGTGGTCTCGACCGTCTGCGCCTTGTCGTCGAAGCGCAGGTAGTGGCGGCACGAGGGGCAGACCGTCGCGCTGTCCAGGATGGTGGTCTTGCAGTGGGGGCAGGCGCGGGTGGCGCCTGCCTGGCCCGGGCGCTGGCTCACTTGACGACGTCGAGGCCAGCCTGGTCCTTGCTGTCCTTCTGCGCCTTGTCGTCCTTGCCCTTGGCGGCGCCGGCGTCGTCCCAGCCGCACTCGACGTGGCCGCGGATGCGCGAGCCGGCGGCGACGGTCAGCGTGCCGGCCTTGACGTCGCCCACCAGCACCGCCGAGGGCTGCAGGTCGACGCGTTCGGCGGATTCGATGTTGCCTTCCAGCTCGCCGGCCACGGTCACGCGCCTGGCGCGCACGCCGCCGTTGAGGCGGGCGCCGCCGTCGATGACGAGGTCGCCCTCGACGTTGACGTCGCCCTTGAACTTGCCCGCGATGCGCACGTTGCCGCTGCCGGAGATCTTGCCTTCGATGGTGAGGTCGGATGCGATCACGGATTCACGGGCCTGCGGGGCCGCGGGCGCCGCCGGGCGCTGGGTGGCCTGGAACGGGGCTTCGGCGGGTTCGAACGAGGCGACCGCCGGGCCCTGGTCGCGCGCGGGGGCGGCGGAGTCCTTGAAGGGCAGGTCTTTCTTGGCGGAGCCTTGCGGGAAGATGGACATGGGGCGGTATTCCTCGGGACGGGCGGCGGACAGGGGAGGCCGACGATAGCACGCGGGCGTCTTCACATGACTGTGATGCGGCTCACCGAATCCGAAGCCTGACAATGACTTACGGATGCATCTTCGGTGATCGCCCAGCCTCTCTGCCCGTCTGCCTGTCTGCCCGACTGCCTATCTGTAGGAGCAGCTAAAGCTGCGACCAGGGTCTGGCAGCCAGCGGGGTCGCAGCTGTAGCTGCTCCTACATCGGGTCCAGCAGTCGCCGGGGTCGCAGCTTTAGCTGCTCCTACATCCGGAAGACGCCGAAGCGGGCTGGTTCGATGGGCGCGTTCAGCGATGCGGAGATGCCCAGGCCAAGCACCCGCCGGGTGTCGGCGGGATCGATGATGCCGTCGTCCCAGAGGCGGGCGGTCGAATACCACGGGCTGCCCTGGTGTTCGTACTGCTCGCGGATCGGGGCCTTGAAGGCCTCCTCTTCGTCCGTGCTCCAGTCGCCGCCGCGGGCCTCGATGCCGTCGCGCTTCACCGTGGCCAGCACGCTGGCGGCCTGTTCGCCGCCCATCACGCTGATGCGCGCGTTCGGCCACATCCACAGGAAGCGGGCGCCGTAGGCGCGGCCGCACATGGCGTAGTTGCCGGCGCCGAAGCTGCCGCCGATGACCACGGTGAACTTCGGCACGCTCGAACACGCCACGGCAGTGACCATCTTCGCCCCGTCCTTGGCGATGCCGGCGTTCTCGTACTTCCTGCCGACCATGAAGCCGGTGATGTTCTGCAGGAACACCAGCGGGATGCCGCGCTGATTGCAGAGCTCGATGAAGTGCGCGCCCTTGAGCGCGCTCTCGCCGAACAGGATGCCGTTGTTGGCGACGATGCCCACCGGATAGCCGTGCAGGTGCGCGAAGCCGGTGACCAACGTCTTGCCGTAGCGCGCCTTGAACTCCTGGAACTCGCTGCCGTCGACGATGCGCGCGATCACCTCGCGGATGTCGAAGGGGCGCCGCGTGTCCTTCGGCACGATGCCGTACAGCTCTTCCGCCGCGAAAAGCGGTTCGACCACCGGGCGCGTGGCCACCGGCAGCACCTTGCGGCGGTTGAAGCTGCCGACGATGTCGCGGGCGATCTGCAGCGCGTGGCGGTCGTCCTCGGCGAAATGGTCGGCCACCCCGGACACCGAGGTGTGCACGTCGGCGCCGCCCAGCGATTCGGCATCGACCACCTCACCGGTGGCCGCCTTCACCAGTGGCGGGCCGCCGAGGAAGATCGTGCCCTGCTCCTTCACGATGACGCTCTCGTCGCACATCGCCGGCACGTAGGCGCCGCCCGCGGTGCAGCTGCCCATCACCACCGCGACCTGCGGGATGTTCTCCGCGCTCATCCGCGCCTGGTTGTAGAAGATGCGGCCGAAGTGCTCGCGGTCGGGAAACACCTCGTCCTGCAGCGGCAGGAACGCGCCGCCGGAGTCGACCAGGTAGACGCAGGGCAGATTGTTCTCGCGTGCCACGTCCTGGGCGCGCAGGTGCTTCTTCACCGTCATCGGGAAGTAGGTGCCGCCCTTGACCGTGGCGTCGTTGGCCACGACCACCACTTCGATGCCCATCACCCGGCCGATGCCGCAGACCATGCCGGCCGCGGGCGCGGCGCCGTCGTACATCTCCTCGGCGGCCAGCGGCGCGATCTCGAGGAAGGGCGAGCCGGGGTCGAGCAGGGCGGCGATGCGCTCGCGCGCCAGCAGCTTGCCGCGCGCGGTGTGCTTGTCGCGAGCCTTGTCGCCGCCGCCGTCCGCGGCCCGCGCCAGCCGCGCGTCGAGCTCGTCCACCAGCGCGCGGTGGAAGGCGACGTTGTCCTGGAACTCCTGCGAGCGGGGATCGAGGCTGGACTTCAGTGCGGGCATGCGTGGACCGGTGCGGCTTCAGGGCCGCCCAGCATACCCGCAGTGGGATCAGTCGCCGCCGTCCTTGTCGTCGTCGTTGTAGCCGGCTTCAACCGCGTCGCTGGCGACGGGTGCGCGTTCGTACTGGTTGGAATTGTCGTCGCGGGTCGCGCCCTCGGCACCGGCCACTTCGGCGGCGGCCGCGTCGCTGGCGTCCTGGCCGGTGGCGTCGATGGCGACGGTCTCGGCCTCGGCGGCGTGGCGGCCGCCTGCGACGGCGGGGCCGCTGGCGCCTGCGGTGTTCGCTTCGACGGTGGCGGATGGTGGAGCGCCGGTGGCGACGCCGGCCGTGTCCGCCGGATCAGCAGCGCCGGTGGCGTCGGCGGGCACCGTGGGCCGGTCGTGGCCGTCATCGCCATCGGCGACGGGATCGTGGTTGGTGCATGCGGCCAGGGCGAGGCCCAGCGGCAGCAGGATCAGCAGCGAGCGGATGTCCATGGAGTCCTCCCGATGGCGCCGGGGCGCCGAAGCGGACGGCCCGCCGTGGCGGGCCGTCCTGGTGTCGCATGAATCAGTTGCGGACGTCTTCGGCGGCCTTGTCGGCGGCGTCGGAGGCCTTCTCGAGCGCGTTGGACGTCGCCTCGCGGGTGGCGGCTTCGGCCTCGGCGGCGGCGGCGCGCGCTTCCTCGCTGGCGTTCTCGGCGGCGGCCTCGACGTTGGCGGCGGCCTCGGCGGCAGCGGCCTCGGCTTCGGCGGCGGCGTCGCGGGTCGCGGCGGCGGCGGCATCGGCACCGGCTTCGGCGGCGTCACCGGCGGCGACGGCGGCGTCACGTGCGGAATCGCCGGCACGCTCCATCGCGGCCTCGGCCTCGGCAGCGCTCTGGTCGGTGGCGGCGTCGTTCTGGCAGGCGGCCAGCGCGAACACGCAGGCGGTGGCAAGCAGGGCGGTCTTGATCTTCATGGTGTCGATCCTCTCTGGTGGTGGAACCGCGTCGCGGCCCGGTTGGCAGCAGACGGCTGCCAGTAGATACGGAAAAGCCGCTGGAGATCCAGCGGCTTCCCGGTTTCACATCCGATGGTGCCGAGCAGTGATTACTGCTCGACGGCCTCGTCGGCAGCCTCTTCGGCGGCGTCGGCGGCGTCCTCGGCAGCGTCGGCGGCGTCCTGCGCCACGTCGGCGGCGGAGGCTTCGGCCGAGCCTTCGACAGCGGCAGCGGCGTCGGCGGCAGCGTCGGCAGCGGCGTCGGCGGCGGCAGCGGCGCTGTCGGCAGCCGAGTCGGCGGCGCTGGTGCCGGCCAGCGCGGCGTCGGCGGCGGCCTGGTCAGCGGCCTCGGCGGCGTCGGCGGCGGCGTTGTTGGCCTGTTCCTGGTTCGAGCAGGCGGCCAGGCCCAGGCCCAGCGCCAGCGCGATCAGCAGCTTGTTCATGCTCATTGTTGCTTTCCTCGTCGTGGAATTTGGAGAACGCACGGAAGTGCGCCGCATATCATGAGGGCAAGCCCCGGACGGCTGTCAAGCGCTGGTTTGAACCGGCGCCGTCAAGGCCGTGTCAATCGTTCAGGCGAGTTCGATCGCGATCGCGGTCGCCTCGCCGCCGCCGATGCACAGCGAGGCCACGCCGCGCTTGCCGCCGCGCGCCTGCAGCGCGTGCAGCAGCGTCACCAGCAGGCGCGCGCCGCTGGCGCCGATCGGATGGCCGAGCGCGACCGCGCCGCCGTTGACGTTGAGCCGGTCGTGCGGGATGCCCAGGTCCTTCATCGGCGCCATCGCCACCACCGCGAAGGCCTCGTTGACCTCGAACAGGTCGACGTCCTCCACCTTCCAACCGGCCTTGTCCAGCACGTTCGCCATCGCCTTCACCGGCGCGGTGGTGAACCATTCCGGCGCCTGCGCATGGGTGGCGTGGGCGACGATGCGCGCGAGCGGCTTGACGCCCCGGGCCTGCGCCTCGTCGGCCGACATCACCACCGCGGCGGCGGCGCCGTCGGAGATCTTCGACGACGAGGCGGCGGTCAGCACGCCGTCCTTGCCGAAGGCCGCGCGCAGCGTCGGGATGCGGTCGAGCGCGATCCTGCCGGGCTCTTCGTCGGTGTCGACCACGGTCTCGCCCTTGCGGCCCTTCACCGTCACCGGGACGATCTCGTCCTTGAACGCGCCGTCGGCGATCGCGGCCTGCGCGCGGCGGGCGCTCTCGGCCGAGAACGCGTCGAGCGACTCGCGGTCCATGCCGTACTGCGCGCAGGTGGCATCGCCGAACACGCCCATGGCCTTGCCGTCGTAGGGGTTGGTCAGGCCGTCGAAGGCCATGTGGTCGAGGAACTCGGCGCTGCCGTAGCGGATGCCGGTGCGCGAGCCGTTGAGCAGGTGCGGCGCATTGGTCATCGACTCCATGCCGCCGGCCACCACCACCTTCGCCGAGCCGGCCTTGATGATGTCGTGCGCCAGCATGATCGCCTTCATGCCCGAGCCGCAGACCTTGTTGATGGTGGTGGCGCCCGCGGCGTCGGGAATGCCGGCCGCGCGCGATGCCTGCCGCGCGGGCGCCTGGCCGAGGCCGGCCGGCAGCACGCAGCCCATGATCACTTCGTCGACCTGGTCGGCGGCCACGCCACCGTGGGCGAGCGCGCCGCCGATCGCCGTGGCGCCGAGGGTCGGGGTGGGGACGCCGGTGAACTGGCCGAGCATGGAACCGATGGCGGTGCGCTTGGCACCGACGATGACGACGTCGGTCATGGTGGAGCTCCGATGGACATGTGCGGCCATTATCGCACTGCAGCATGCGTCCGCCATCGGCCATTCGTCCGGGACGCAGTGCCCGCTTGCGGGCCTCCCCACTTGGCCCGCCGCGCGTTTTCCCGTATCAGTCCACTGCTTGCCAACCGCTCGGGGAGAGACGGACATGTCCACGACCAACCACCGCCGCAGGATGCCGCTGTCCCTGCCGTTCGCCGCGCTCGCCACGGCCATCCTCGCCGCCTGTGGAGGCGGCGGTGGAGGCGGGGGCAACCTCCGGCCCGATCCGCCGCCGGTGGCGCCGCCCCCGGCCACGCCACCGCCGGTGGTCGGCACGCCCGATCCGGCGTACAGCGGGCACATCGAGCAGACCAACACGGCGCCCGCGCACGCGGCCGGCCTGACCGGCGCCGGCTACCGCATCGGCATCGTCGACAGCGGCGTGAACCGCGAGCATCCCGCGTTCGGCGACCGTGTGGTCGACAACCTCACCTACATCAGCGGCAACGGCAACAACCTCTCGGTGGACGACGTGGTCGGCCACGGCACCGCCGTGGCGCAGGCCGCGGCCGGCCAGCCCTTCGGCAACTGGCCCGGCGGCATCGCACCGGGCGCGGAGATCGTCTCGGCGCGCATCATCAACGACAACCCGCCCGAGGACGACGGCTCGGGCGAGGGCAACGAGGTCGATGGCCCGCTGGGACTGGCCGGCATCCACGACGACCTGATCGCGCGCGACGTCCGCATCATGAACAACTCCTGGGGCGGCCTGTACTGGACCAACCCCAACGCCACCGCGGGCATCGCCTCGGAGTACCGGCGCTTCATCCTCGACAACGACGGCCTGGTGGTGTTCGCCAACGGCAACTCGGGCTTCGACGATCCCTCCGACATGGCGGCGCTGCCCAGCCAGCCCGGCCCGAACGGCAGCCTGCCGGCGGCGGAGCTGGAGCGCGGATGGATCGCGGTGTCGGCGCTGGACCGCGACGATCCGACCCAGCTGGCCGAATACTCCAACGCCTGCGGCATCGCCATGGACTACTGCATCGTGGCGCCCGGCTCGGTGGTGGTGACCGGCACCGACAATCCGCCGGACGCCCCCGACTACTGGCGCTGGGCCGGCACCTCGCTGGCCGCCCCGCTGGTCTCCGGCGCCGCGGCGCTGGTGTGGGAAGCCTTCCCGTACTTCGACAACGACGCCGTGCGCCAGACCCTGCTCGGCACCGCCACCGACCTCGGCGCGCCCGGGGTCGACGCGGTGTTCGGCCATGGCGCGCTGGACGTCGGCAGGGCCGTGCTCGGCCCGGCGCGCCTGGACTGGGGCGACCTCGAGGTCGGCTTCAACGGCGGCACCTCGACCTGGGGCAACGACCTGTCGGGCGACGGTGGCCTGGTCAAGCGCGGCACCGGCACGCTGGTGCTCGAGGGCGATGCCGGCAACGCCGGCGGCCTGGTCGTGGCCGGCGGCACGCTGCAGGTGGACGGCGCGGTCGCCGGCGACGTGCGCGTGGACGCCGCCGGGCGCTTCGGCCTCGGCACCGGCGTGGACGGCAGCATCGACAACGCCGGGCGCGTCGACCTGCGCGGCACCGCGGCCGGCAGCACCCAGACGGTGACCTACGTCGACGGCGACTTCCTGCAGCGCGACGGCGCCACCTTCGCGGTGGAACTGGGCCAGCGCATGGACGTGGCCGGCCGCGTGGACATCCTGGGCGGCGACCTGCACGTCTCGGGCGTCAAGCCCGGCTACACGGCGACGCGGCGCCAGGACCTCGTCAACGCCGCCGGCGGCCTGACCGGCATGTTCGACGAGCTCACCTGGGGCAGCGGCATCTTCCTGCAGGGCACCCTGCGCTACGGCCCGGACCACATGTGGCTGGACATCGTCCGCCTCGACGTGGCCGCCACCGTGGCCGCGTTCGGCCAGGTCGCGCCGGCGGCGCTGGCGTCGGCCGAGCGCGTCGAGCGCGCGTTCCGGGTGCTCGACCGCCAGCAGCAGGAAGGAACGCCGGCGGCCAGCGGCTTCATCCGCGTCGCCGGCGAGCTGCAGCAGGTCGACAGCGCCGCGCGCGCCACGCAGGCGCTGTCCAGCCTCTCGGGCGAACTGCACGCCACGTCGGTGGCGATGACCCTGGACACGATCGACATGGGGCGGCGCGCGCTGTCGTCGCGCTTCGAGGCGTTCGACGGCGGCATGCACGGCGCCGGCGTCTGGAAGCGCGGCCTCGGCGGCGGCGGCGAGGGCGGCTTCGCCGGCCGCGGCTTCGCGCTGGACGGCTGGATGATCGGCAGCGACAGCGCCCTCGGCAACGGCCGCATCGCCGGCTTCGCTTTCGGCGAGGCGCGCGCGCACGGCCGCGTGGCCGGCCTGGGCGACCGCTCGCACGACCGCCAGACCTCGGCCATGGCCTACGCCGGCCAGGTGCGTGGCGATGCCTGGCTGCTGGCCCAGGTCGGCGCCGGCCGCTTCGAGCGCGACATCGAGCGCCGCCTGTTCGCCGGCGACCGCATGGCCGGCGTGTCCAGCCGCTATGCGGGCGACTACAGCGCGGCCAGCGTGGAGGCGGGCTACCGGTTCCAGGCGGCGGGCTTCGCGGTGTCGCCCTATCTCGGGGCCGAGCACGTGCGCCTGCGCAGCGACGGCTTCAGCGAGGGCGGCGCGGACGGCTTCGGCCTGCGCGCGGATGCCTGGGAGGCCGAGCGCAGCCAGGCGCTGGCCGGCGTGCGTTTCGAGCGCGCGTGGAAGGGCCTGCGCCTGCATGGCTATGGCGAGTGGCAGCAGACGCTCGCGGCGAGCGGGTTCGACCTGCAGGCCGGCTTCGTGGGCGTGGACGCCTGGGCGCCGCTGCCGGGGCATGACGCCACGCGTTCGGGCGGCGTGTTCGGGCTGGGCCTGCAGTCGTGGGTGGCGCGCGACGCGCGCGTGGGCTTCGGCTACGACCAGCGCTTCGGCCCACGCGGCAGCGACCGGATGGTGTCGCTGCGCTACGTGCAGGGGTTCTAGCGGCACGCGCTCCGCACGGCACATTCCCCTGTCCCGCCTCTCTGTCCCGCCTCTTGTAGGAGCAGCTATAGCTGCGACCGAACGTTCCGGTCGCAGCTGTAGCTGCTCCTACGGGAAGGGGTGCTGCGGGTCGCAGCTGTAGCTGCTCCTGCTGGGAGAGGGGCTGCGGGTCGCAGCTGTAGCTGCTCCTGCAGGGAAGGGGGCGGGGGGCTGGCTCAGCTCCGGCCTTCGAACAGCTCGCGGCCGATCAGCATGCGGCGGATCTCGTTGGTGCCGGCGCCGATCGCGTACAGCTTGGCGTCGCGCAGGATCCGGCCGGTCGGGTACTCGTTGATGTAGCCGTTGCCGCCCAGTGCCTGGATGCCCTCCAGCGCCACCTGCACCGCGGCTTCCGAGGCGTGCAGCAGGCAGCTCGCCGGGTCGATGCGCGAGCGGTGGCCGGCGTCGTAGTCGCGCGCCACCTGGTAGGCGTAGGCGCGGGACGACTGCAGCGCGGTGTACATGTCGGCGATCTTGCCCTGCATCAGGCCGAAGGTGCCGATGGCGGCGTCGAACTGCTTGCGTTCGCGCACGTAGGGCAGGGCGGCGTCCAGCGCGGCCTGCATCAGGCCGATCGGCCCGCCGCTCAGCACCAGGCGCTCGGTATCCAGGCCGGACATCAGCACGCGCACGCCCTGATTGACCTCGCCCAGCACGTTCTCCGCCGGGATCCCGCAGTCCTCGAACACCAGCTCGCAGGTGTTGGAGCCGCGCATGCCGAGCTTGTCCAGCTTCTGCGCGGTGCGGAAGCCCTTCATGCCGCGCTCGACGATGAAGGCGGTCATGCCGCGGCTGCCGGCCTCCTTGCCCGCGGTGCGCATGTAGACGATCAGCACGTCGGCCTCGGGGCCGTTGGTGATCCACATCTTGTTGCCGTTGGCGACCCAGACGCCGTCGCGCAGTTCGGCGCGGCAGGCCATCGAACCGACCACGTCGGAGCCCGCGCCCGGCTCGCTCATCGCCAGCGCGCCCTTCCACTCGCCGCTGCACAGCTTCGGCAGGTACTTCGCGCGCTGGGCGTCGGTGCCGTTGTGGTGCAGGTTGTTGACGCAGAGGTTCGAGTGCGCGCCGTAGCTCAGGCCGATCGAGCCCGAAGCGCGCGAGATCTCCTCCATCGCCACCAGGTGGGCCAGGTAGCCCATTTCGCTGCCGCCGTATTCGCCCGGCACGGTCAGGCCCAGCAGGCCCATCTCGCCCAGCTTCGGCCAGAGCTCCTGCGGAAAGGCGTTGTCGCGGTCGACGGCCTCGGCGATCGGTGCGATCTCGGCCTCGGCGAAGCGGCGCACGGCGTCGCGCAGCGCGTCGAGTTCTTCACCCAGCGGGAAGGTGCGCATCTCGGGTCACTCCATGGTCCTGGCGCCGGCGCGTCCTGCGCGCGGCGCGGTGTTTCGCAAACAACGACGGGGCGCCAGGCCCCGTCGTCGTGTCACTCGTGTCGCGATGTCAGGCGCCGCCGCGGATGCGGCCGTGGAAGCGCGGCGTAGTCCGGCCCATCGGCAGCTTCAGCTTGCCCATCACGTCGATGCGCTCTTCGGCCATGCGGTCGGCGGCCTTGTAGGTCGGGATGCCGTCGCGCTGCGCGATCTCGAAGATGCGCGTCAGGTTGTGGTAGATCGTGCGCATCTGGCGCATGGCGCGCTCGCGGTTGTAGCCGGTCATCTCCAGCGCCACGTTCATCACGCCGCCGGCGTTCACCGCGTAGTCGGGCGCGTACAGGATGCCGCGCTTCTCGACCTCGTCGCCGATCGCGTTGGTGGCCAGCTGGTTGTTGGCCGAACCGCAGATCACCTTGGCCTTCAGGCGCGGCAGGGTCTCCTCGTTCACGGTGCCGCCCAGCGCGCAGGGCGAGTACACGTCGGCGTCGACGTCGTAGATCTCGTCCAGGCCCACGGCCTCGGCGCCATACTCGGTCACGGCCTTGTCGACCAGCTGCTGGTTGATGTCGGTCACGAAGATCTTCGCGCCGCGCTCCTTCAAGAGCTTCACGTATTCCATGCCGACGTGGCCCAGGCCCTGCACGGCGTAGCTGTACTTGCCCACTTCCTCGTCGCCGAACTTCGCGTTCAGCGCGGCCATCAGGCCCTGCAGCGAGCCGTAGGCGGTGAACGGCGAGGGATCGCCCGAACCGCCGTGGACCTGGTGCACGCCGGTGACGAACTCCGTCTCCTTGTAGACGTGCTCCATATCGTTGACGTCGATGCCGACGTCCTCGGCGGTGATGTAGCGGCCGCCCAGCGACTGCACCGCCTTGCCGAACGCGCGGAACAGCGCCTCGGACTTGTCGGTGGCGGGGTTGCCGATGATCACGGCCTTGCCGCCGCCGATGTCGAGGCCGGCCACGGCATTCTTGTAGGTCATGCCGCGCGACAGGCGCAGCACGTCGTTCAGCGCGTCCTGCTCGCTCTTGTACGGCCACATGCGGGTGCCGCCCAGGGCCGGGCCCAGCACGGTGTTGTGGATCGCGATGATGGCCTTCAGGCCGGCGTCCTTGTTGTGGCAGAACACGACCTGCTCGTGGCCGTAGGTATCGAGGTGCTCGAAGATCATTCGGGACTCCGCAGCCGGCTCACCATCCCGCGCTGGGCGCGGAGCGGCCGGTGGTTTGGGTGGGGTGCTGGGTTGTACGGCCGCCGGTGCGCCGGACACGGGTCCGGGAGGGCGACAGGCGCGGCATTCTACGCCCCCCGCGCCGCGATTTCCCGTGCCCGCCCGTACGGCGCTCATGCTGCAAAGCAGCATGAGCCGCGAACGCAGCGAAGAGATGTAGGAGCAGCTATAGCTGCGAATGGCGAATGGCGAATGGCGGGTGGCGGGTGGCGAATGGCGGGTGGCGGGGGTGCGGGTCGCAGCTGTAGCTGCTCCTACGCAGGGGCGGGTTTCGGCGGGTGGGGTCAGAGTTGGGATTCGAGGGGGAGCCAGCGGAAGATCCAGGCCTGCAGGCGGCGCCAGCGGCTGGCGTCGGGCTCGCGGTGCAGCAGGCGCGGTGGGTCGGCGGCGGCGTCGAGCCAGGCCAGGTCGCCTTCGCCGTCCAGGCCCACCTTCCAGCTCAGTCCCGGTCCGGCCAGGTGCAGGTATTCCGCGCGCAGGTCGGCGGCCAGGCCCGGGTCGTCGAAGAACACGCCCATTTCCGTGTTCAGGTATGCCGAGCGCGGGTCGAGGTTGTAGGAGCCGATGAAGCCCCGGCTCGCGTCCACGAGGAAGGCCTTGGTGTGCAGGCTGGCGCCGCTGCTGCCGGCCGCGGCCGCGCGCGGGCGCACGTTCGCGGGGGCGGCGGCGTCGGCGTGGTTGACCGCCGCCTCGGGCCGCAGTTCGTACAGGTGCACGCCGCCCTCGAGCAGGCGCTTCCGGTACTTCGAATAGCCGCCGTGCACCGCCGCCACGTCGTTGGCGGCCAGCGAATTGGTCACCACGCCCACGTGCACGCCGGCGCCGGCCAGTTGCACCAGCAGGTCCGAGGTGTCCTCGCCGGGCACGAAGTAGGGGGAGACCAGCAGCGCGGCCTCGCGCGCGCCGCGCAGCGCCTCGTCGACCCGCCCGACCAGCCAGTCGCCTCCGTCGTCGCCCCGGCGCTTCACCGGCGGGTCCGAGACCACGCGGATGCGGTCGCTCCAGTGCGGCGCCAGCGACTGCTGCAGGTAGGCGCGCACCGTCGGCGAACCCTCGACCCGTTCCATGTAGCGGCGCGCCTCCGCCGAACGCGCCTCGCCGCCGATCGCCTCGACCGTGGCGCGGATGTCGTCCAGTCCCAGCGTGCCCAGGTCCGACAGCGGCACCACCGCCTCGCTGTTCCAGAAGGCATCGAAGATCTCGCTGGCGCGCTCGACCTCGGGTCCGAACAGCAGCAGGTCGAGGTCGTGGAAGTTGCTGGCGTCGGACGCGCTGAAGTACTCCAGTCCGACGTTGCGCCCGCCCACGATCGCCACCCGGCCGTCGGCGATCCAGGCCTTGTTGTGCATGCGGTGGTTGAGGCTGAAGCCGCGCTGCAGCATCTCCAGCAGGCGCGCGATGCCGTCGCGGTTGCGGAAGGGGTTGTACAGCCGCACCTCGATGCCGGGATGGCCGTCGAGCACCAGCAGCGGCGTGTCCTTGCCGCCCGCGTTGATGTCGTCCAGCAGCAGGCGCACGCGCACGCCGCGCTCGGCGGCCAGCCACGCCTCGCGGGCGAGCAGGCGCCCGGTGAGGTCGTCGTGCCAGATGTAGTACTGCAGGTCGAGGCTGCGCCCGGCCTGGCGCGCCGACATCGCGCGCGCGGCGAAGGCGTCGATGCCGTCGACGAGGGTGATCGCCCCGGTCTTGCCGGGATTGCGCGCCAGCAGCGGACCGAGTTCGCGGTCGAGCGCGGTGTGATCGTCGGCGACGGGCAGGGCGTACGAGGGCCGGCCGGTATTGGGCGGCGTGAGGTGGTCGGCCAGCAGCAGCCCGCTGCCGACCAGCATGAGCAGCGAAAAGCCTCCCCACAGCACGATGCGCCGCGCCCGACTGATCAAGCCCCGCTCCCCATTCTGCCGACCCCACCATTGTAGGAGCAGCTATAGCTGCGACCCCACCCCGCGACCATCCCCCACGAGCATTGCCCGCGCCCCGGACGCAACGGCCCCGGGGCTTGCGACGTCGCGCGGTCGCAGCTATAGCTGCTCCTACAGGGGATCACGGTGTGTTTCGGGTCATCCGAGGAGGGTCCACCGCATGGCCGCCACCCGCGCCGCTGCACCGCCGGCGATCGCCGGCTTCGACGCAGGCGTCCGCCGCGTCTTCGACGCGCGGCCCGACACCGCCGACTTCCGCGACCGCATGTTCGAGCCGACGCTCGTCGACGTGCCCACCGAGTCGCCGCTCGAACACTTCCTCGCCCAGGGCGTGCCTGTGCTCGACCAGGGCAGCGACGGCGCTTGCACCGCCTTCGGCCTGGCCACCGTCGCCCACGCCCTGCTGCGCCGGCGGCGCCCGCAGCCCGACACCACGCCGGTCAGCACGCGCATGTTCTACGACATGGCCCGCCGCTACGACGAGTGGGAGGGCGAGGGCTACTCCGGCTCAAGCTGCCGCGGCGCGATGAAGGCCTGGCACCGCCACGGCGTCTGCTCCGAAGCGCTGTGGCCATACGTCCCGGGCCTCGCCCTCGAGCCCTACACCGACGAACGCGCCCGCGACGCCCTGCGCAACCCGCTCGGCGCCTACGCCCGCGTCAACCACAAGGACCTGGTGGCGATGCACGCCGCCTTCGCCGAAACCGGCGTGCTCTACGCCTCGTCGGCCGTGCACGAGGGCTGGGATGCGCCCGCCGCCAGCGGCCGCATTCGCTGGACGCAGCAGCCGGTGCTGGGCTGGCACGCCTACGCCATCGTCGGCTACGACCGCGGCGGCTTCTGGCTGCAGAACTCCTGGGGCGAGGGCTGGGGCCAGCACGGCTACGGCTGGCTGGGCTACGACGAATGGCTCGAACGCGGCACCGACGTCTGGGTGGCGCGGCTGGCGGTGCCGGTGGAGCTCGAGCGCGCCAGCTCCGCGGCGGTCAGCAATTCGCCGCTGGGCCGGCAGTCGGTGGGCTATTCGCAGGCCGACCTGCGTCCGCACGTCGTCAGCCTCGGCAACAACGGCGCGCTGCGCTGCGAGGGCCGCTTCGCCTGCACCAAGGATGACGTGCGCAACCTGGTGCGCCGCGACATGCGCGCGATCACCGCCGGCTGGAAGAAGAAGCGCGTGCTGCTCTACGCCCACGGCGGCCTGGTGGACGAGGACGCCGCCATCCAGCGCGTGGCCGATTTCCGCCAGACCATGCTGGCGCAGGAGATCTACCCGCTGTGCTTCGTCTGGAAGACCGACCTCTGGACCACGCTCGGCAACATCCTGCGCGACGCCGCCCGGCCGCGCACCGAGGGCGTGTTCGACCGCGCCAGGGACCTGCTGCTCGACCGCATCGACGACACCATCGAGCCACTCGCCCGCGCCATCGGCGGCAAGGCGCTGTGGGACGAGATGAAGGAGAACGCCACGCTGGCCACCACCGCGGTGTCGGCGGCGGTCGGCGGTGGCCTCGTCGAGAACGGCGGCGCGGCCCAGGTCGCGCGCCTGGTCGACGAATGGCGGCGAGAGGACCCCGACGTCGAGATCCACCTCGCCGCGCACAGCGCCGGCTCGATCCTGATGGCGCCGCTGCTGCAGCTGCTGACGCGCCCCGGCCAGGTCATCGGCGGCCCGGCGCACGGCATGCTCGGCATGGGCGGCCGCGTGGCCAGCCTGAGCCTGTGGGCGCCGGCCATCGACATGGACACCTTCATCCAGGCCTGCATGCCGGCGATCGAATCGCGCGCGGTCGAGCGCGCCGCGCTGTTCACGCTCACCGACGCCGCCGAGCAGGACGACCACTGCCTGCGCATCTACAACAAGTCGCTGCTGTACCTGGTGGCGCGCGCGTTCGAACGGCAGCCGCGCAACTGGATCGACCGCCGCCTGCGCCAGGGCACGCCGCTGGCCGGCATGGCGCGCTTCATCCAGGCCGCCGACCCCGCCGACCAGGCATGGGGATACGAGCGCGTGCACAAGGCGATCGCCGACGGCCGCCTGGACTGGGTGCAGTCGCCCAACGACCGGCCGCACGGCGATGCCGGCGCCGCGCGCGCCACCACCCACGGCGGCTTCGACGACGATCCGGCCACCGTGGCGGCGCTGGTGGCGACCATCCTCGGCAAGCGCCGCAGCGGCGCCCGCGTCGGCCTGCACGCCACCGCGCCGGCGCGCGCACGGCGGCGTGCACGCGTCGCCGACGCGCTCGACGATTGAAGATGAACACGTTCAGGCGGCGTTCCGGCTGGTGGCCGCTGGCCGGGGATGTTTGAATGCGGGTTCGCAGGCGGCCGTCGCCGCCATTGGATCCCGATGCCGACACGCACATCACCTGCCGCCAGGGGCGCCTTGGACCGGGGCGTGCTCGCCCAGGTCCGACTCGCCACGCGCGGCACGCACGACGCCCTGGATGCGCTGTTGCCGGTGGGCCTGCGTGACCTGCATGACTATCGCCGCTACCTGGGCGCGCTGCTGCCGCTGGCCGAGTGGCTCGCGCACGGCGATCGTCCCGACTGGCCCCGTGCGAAGACCGACTGGGACGACGGCCAGCGCCTCGACTGCCTGCGCGCGGACTGCGCCGCGCTCGACATCGACACCACGCCCGCCAGCGCGCCGTCCCCGCCCAGCTGGCCGCACTGGCTCGGCGGCTGCTACGTGATCGAAGGCTCCGCGCTCGGCGCGCGGCTGCTGTCGCGCCATGCCGCCGGCCTGGCGGAGGAACACGCCGAAGTGCGCGGCGCCCGCCGCTTCCTCGGCCACATCACCTCGGACCCGCCCCGCTGGGGGCGCTTCGTCCGCCTGCTCGACGCGCTGCCGGAAGGCGACGCGGGGGCAGCGACTTCCGGCGCGCGCGACGGCTTCGCCATCGTGCATTCGCGCCTTGCCCCTGGAGGAACCCCGGCATGAAGCCAGACCCCGCCCTGTTCGAACACGCCCTCGCCGCCTGCGCGCGCGAGCCGATCCACGTCATCGGCGCGGTGCAGCCGCCGGGCGTGCTGATGGTCTACCACGCCCGCGACCTGCGCATCGTCGCCGCCTCCGCGTACGCCGTGGCGCTGTTCGACACCGGCGACATGGACGCGCTGCTGCACCAGCCGGTCGAGTCGCTGCTGGACCGCGCGTCGCTGGCCGCGATCAACCGCGTGCTCGCGCGCGGCGAGCACGGCGCCTCGCAGTTCGCCTGTGCCACCAACGTCGGTCCGATGGGCGCGCTGCACGACATCTCCACGCACGCGTCCGGCGACCTGGTCCACGTCGAGCTGGAGCCCTCCGGCCTCGGCCAGCCGCTGGAAGGCGGCCACGCCGTGGTCGCCGGCCTCGATGCCGCGGCCGACGGCGCCGACTTCCTGCCCAGCATCGCCCGCCAGGTGCAGCGCATCTCCGGCTACGACCGGGTGATGGTCTACCGCTTCCTGCCCGACTACAGCGGCGAGGTGGTGGCCGAGGCCCTGGCCGGCGACCTGGCCTCGTACGACGGCCTGCGCTATCCCGCCTCCGACATCCCGCCGCAGGCGCGCGCGCTGTACCTGCGCAACCGCGTGCGCGTGATCGCCGACGTCGACGCCGAGCCGCAGCCCCTGATGCAGTCGCCCGAACTCGACGGCCCGATCGACATGAGCTTCGACGTGCTGCGCGCGGTGTCGCCGGTGCACCTGCAGTACTTGCGCAACATGGGCGTGGCCGCGTCGATGTCGATCTCGCTGGTGGTCGACGGCCACCTGTGGGGCCTGGTGGCCTGCCACCACGGCACGCCGCGCCCCGTCGACGCTCGCCAGCGCACCGCGCTGGAGATGGTCGGCCGGCACGCGTCGATGATCCTCGACGCGCACGAGCTTCGCGGCCGCGCCCGCGCCGAGGCCTCGCGCCGCAGCCGCCGCGACGCGCTGGAAGGCCGCCTCCACCGCGCACAGGACCCGAGGGCCGTGCTGTCGGGGATGATGGACCTGGCGCTGGGCTCGGTGGACGCCGATGGCCTGGCGCTTTGCCTGGACGGCGCCTGGCACGTGCACGGCCACACCCCGGACAGCCAGAGCCTCGCCAACGCCATCGCCTGGGCCGGCACCCAGGGCCATCGCGGCACCGCGGCCACCGCGCGCGGCGGCGACTGGCATGCGGACGCCCCGCAGGCCGCCTGCGGCCTGCTCGCCGCGCCGCTGGGGCAGGGCGCCGGCGACTGGCTGCTGCTGTTCCGCCGCGAGCAGCGCGAAACCGTGCGCTGGGCGGGCCGGCCCGACGCGCCCTTCCAGATCGATCCCGACGGCACCCGCATCGGCCCTCGGGCCAGCTTCGACGCCTGGGAGGAAGACGTGCGCGCGACCTCGCTGCCGTGGAGCGGCCGCGACTTCGAACTCGCACGGCGCCTGCGCATGGTGCTGGAGCGCTATCTCTCCGGCGCGGCGCGCCTACGCGCGCCCGGCCAGACCGTCGCGGAGCCGGACATTCCGATGCTGCGCTGGGATGCGCGCGAACAGGCCGAGCGTCTGCGCCGGCTGGCACAGCTGCTCGACGGCGCCTCGCCCGACCGCGAGCGCCTGCGGCGCATCCATGGGCTGCTGGAGCAGATGGAAGAGGAACTCGGCGCTCTGGCCGACGCCCTGGGCTGACCGCGCGCCCCGCGCGCCCCGTGCCGCCGTACGCCGGCGCAGGGGCGGGGCGCGGCCGCGCGCGGCTACAATCGGACCGTTTTCCATGGATTCCGACGGTTCCCGATGAGCGTTCCCGCCACCCAGACCCCCGTTGCCACTCGCGACGCCGCCACCCCGCTGCGTTTCGTCACCGCCGCCAGCCTCTTCGACGGCCACGACGCCGCGATCAACATCATGCGGCGGCTGATCCAGGCCCAGGGCGCGGAGGTGATCCACCTCGGACACAACCGCTCGGTGGAGGACGTGGTGCGCGCCGCGCTGCAGGAGGACGCCGACGGCATCGCGCTGTCGAGCTACCAGGGCGGGCATGTCGAGTACATGAAGTACATGGTCGACATGCTGCGCGAGCGCGGTGCGCCGCACATCCGCGTGGTCGGCGGCGGCGGCGGCACGATCACCCCGGAGGAGATCCGCGAGCTCGAGGCCTACGGCGTCGAGCGCATCTACCACCCCAACGACGGCATGAAGCTGGGCCTGGTGGAGATGATCGAGGACGTGGTGGCGCGTGTGTCCGGCGCCCGCGAGGCGCGCGCGGCCGAGGCGCGCGAGCCCGCCGGCACCCGCCCGGCGCTGGAGGACGAGATTGCCATCGGCCGCGTGCTCTCGGCGCTCGAGGACGGAACGTACGGCGAGTCCGAACTGGCCATGCTGCGCAAGCAGTGGGCCGCCGGCGCCGCGGGCCACGAGGGCCCGACTCCGGTCATCGGCATCACCGGCACCGGCGGCGCCGGCAAGAGCTCGGTGACCGACGAACTGCTGAATCGCTTCCTCGCCAGCTTCCCGCAGATGCGCATCGCCGTGATCTCGGTCGACCCCACCCGCCGCCGCACCGGCGGCGCGCTGCTGGGCGACCGCATCCGAATGAACTCGCTGCGCAGCCACCGCGTCTACATGCGCTCGATGGCCACCCGCCGCCAGAACGTGGCGACCAACGCCGTGCTGAAGGACTGCATCGGCTTCCTGAAGGGCCTGGGCTACGACCTGGTGATCGTGGAGACCGCCGGCATCGGCCAGTCGGACTCGGAGATCGTCGACCTGGTCGACTTCCCGATGTACGTCATGACCAGCGACTACGGCGCGGCCAGCCAGCTCGAGAAGATCGACATGATCGACTACGCCGAGCTGATCGTGCTCAACAAGTACGACAAGCGCGGCGCCGAAGACGCCCTGCGCGACATCCGCAAGCAGTGGAAGCGCAACCGCGTCGCCTTCAAGGTGGCCGACGAGGACGTGCCGGTCTATCCCACCATCGCCAGCCAGTTCAACGACCCCGGCATCAGCTGGATGTTCGCCAACCTGTGCCGCCTGCTGCGCGAGAAAGTGCCGGGTCTGGCCACCCCCTCCACTGTAGGAGCAGCTACAGCTGCGACCGGCACTGGCGAAAAGGTCGCAGCTGTAGCTGCTCCTACAGGAACGGGTGCGTCGCGCTGCGACTTCAAGCCGCACATCGACACCTCGCTCAAGGAACCCCGCGCCACCGTCCTGATTCCCGGCAGCCGCGTGCGCTACCTGGCCGAGATCGCCGAGCAGGGCCGCGCCATCAACGCCAGCATCGAAAAGCAGGCCGAGGCCGCCGACCGCGCCCAGTCCTTCTGGCAGTCCCTGCAGGAACTCGGCGACGACAGGCTCCCCAGCGCCTTGGACCTCTACAGCGCCGACGACCTGGTGGGCGAGGGCGACCGGACGCTGCTGACCCTCCGCCAGCGCTACAACGACGCCGTCCAGGCCCTCACCACGGAAAATCTCCGCAACCTCCGGGACTGGCCCCAGCGCCTCAAGTCCATCACCGACGACGTCAACGAATACCAGGTCCGCGGCAAGACCATCCGCGTCGAGAACTACCGCGAATCGCTCAGCCACCAGAAGATCCCGAAGATCGCCGCGCCGACCTACAAGAGCTGGGGCGAGCTGCTGACCTTCCTCGGCAAGGAGAACCTGCCGGGCAGCTATCCCTACACCGGCGGCGTGTACCCCTACCGCCGCACCGGCGAGGACCCGATCCGCATGTTCGCCGGCGAGGGCACGCCCGAGCGCACCAACCGCCGCTTCCATTACCTCTCCGTGGGCCAGCCCGCCGCGCGCCTGTCCACCGCGTTTGACAGCGTCACCCTGTACGGCGAGGACCCCGCGCCGCGCCCGGACATCTACGGCAAGATCGGCAACTCCGGCGTCAACATCCCCACGCTCGACGACATGAAGAAGCTCTACTCCGGCTTCGACCTGTGCGCGCCCACCACCAGCGTCTCGATGACCATCAACGGCCCCGCGCCGATGATCCTGGCGATGTTCATGAACTGCGCCATCGACCAGCAGGTGGAGAAGTACCTGAAGGCCGACGACGCCCGCTGGGCGGAGGCGCAGCAGAAGATCGACGCCTTCTTCGAAGGCCGGCTCCAGGAAGGGATGCAACGGCCGCAGTACTACGGCGAGCTGCCGCCCACCAACGACGGCCTCGGCCTGGCCTTCCTCGGCATGACCGGCGACCAGCTGGTGGACGCCGACACCTACGCCCGCATCAAGGCCGAGACCCTGGCCACCGTGCGCGGCACCGTGCAGGCCGACATCCTCAAGGAAGACCAGGCCCAGAACACCTGCATCTTCAGCACCGAGTTCGCCCTGCGCATGATGGGCGACATCCAGCAGTACTTCGTCGACAACAAGGTCCGCAACTTCTACTCGGTGTCGATCTCCGGCTACCACATCGCCGAGGCCGGCGCGAACCCGATCAGCCAGCTCGCCTTTACGCTCAGCAACGGCTTCACCATCGTCGAGTACTACCTGGCGCGCGGCATGAAGATCGACGACTTCGCGCCCAACCTGTCGTTCTTCTTCTCCAACGGCATGGATCCCGAGTACACCGTCATCGGCCGCGTGGCCCGCCGCATCTGGGCGCGCGCCATGCGCGAGCGCTACGGCGCCAACGACCGCAGCCAGATGATGAAGTACCACATCCAGACCAGCGGCCGCTCACTGCACGCGCAGGAGATCCAGTTCAACGACATCCGCACCACCCTGCAGGCGCTGTACGCGCTGTTCGATAACTGCAACAGCCTGCACACCAACGCCTACGACGAAGCCATCACCACGCCGACCGAAGAGAGCGTGCGTCGCGCCGTGGCCATCCAGATGATCATCAACAAGGAAATGGGGCTCAACTTCATCGAGAACCCCTGGCAGGGCAGCTTCGCCGTGGACTACCTGACCGACCTGGTGGAAGAGGCCGTGTACAGGGAGTTCGAGGCCATCAGCGAGCGCGGCGGCGTGCTGGGCGCCATGGACACCATGTACCAGCGCGGCAAGATCCAGGAAGAGAGCCTGTACTACGAGCACAAGAAGCACGACGGCAGTCTGCCGCTGGTGGGCGTGAACATGTTCCTGCCGAAGGAGCACGCCGGCGAGATCGCGACCGAGATCGAACTGATCCGCTCGACGGAAGAAGAGAAGGGGCAGCAGATCGAGAACGTGCGGCTGTGGCAGCAGTCACGCAACGTGCTGGCGCCGGTCGGGGAGACCGAGCATGGGCACGTGGTGGAGGACCAGGCCGCGGCGGCGACGGAGCCGCATGATGGGTATGGGCTGGGGTATCTGCAGAAGACGGCGCGGGAGCGCAGGAATGTGTTCGAGGCGCTGGTTGAGGCGGTGAAGACGCATAGCCTGGGGCAGATCAGTCATGCGCTTTATGATGTGGGTGGGGAGTATCGGCGGAATATGTGACCCATTTGAGGGGGGGTGTTTCATGAGTGATAATGTCGAGAGTCAGAGTGAGCTTAACCAGGTCGGAGGGGCGATAGATTCTCCGGAGCTGCGTTTGGTTGTCCGCTCATACCTGGAGTCTCTTCGAAACATCACTGAGACTGCGAAGATTGTTCTGCCACATCTGGCGGAATGGCTGCAGACAGAAGTTCAAAAAGTCGACGAAGTTGTTCGGAAGTATGCGCCGGAGGGGAAAGCTGGAGACGAAATCGTCTTTGATAACGCCAGGGAATTTGTGGAGTTCTCTGGCGCACTTCAAAGGTGGGATCGGCTGCAGAGCGACAAAAGTTTGCCGCTTCTGTCGCGCAGTCTCTTTATGCAGATTTTCTGCGAGTTCGATGCTTTTATTGGTCGTTTGCTGAAGGCGATCTATTTAAAGAGTGACTCACTTCTGCGCGGCATCTCACGAGAGATATCTCTAGTGGAGTTATTGGAGTTTGATAGTGTAGAAGCTGCAAGTAAGTCTATGCTAGAGCGGGAGGTTGACTCATTCAGGCGCGATAGCTATATCGAGCAGTTTGGACAGCTAGAGAGGAAGTTTGGAATTCCTCTGAAAAAGTTCGCGGAATGGCCGGAGTTCGTGGAGTTTGGGCAACGGAGAAACTTTTTCGCTCATAATGACGGAGTTGTGACTGATCATTATCTTTCGGTGTGCAAGAGGGAGGGGGGCGATGTATCTAGCTTGGTACCTGGCGAACGCCTCTCCGTCTCGCCTGCCTACTTAGCGCGTGCGCTGCTTGTCATGTCGAAACTCGGGTACATGTTGTGTCATACGTTATGGAGCAAGGTGTTTCCGGGCGAGGTTTCTGAAGTTCATGATTCCCTCAACTCAATCCTCTATGAATCTCTTGAAGATAAGCGGTGGAGATTCGCAGTCGGTCTCAGCGAGTTCGCTTTAAGCGACCAAATGCGAAAAGGCGTATCAGAAGTAGACCTTCGTTTGCGAATCATAAATTCCGCCATCGCAAGAAAGTTCTCGGGTGATGATGCGGAAACAGTTCGGCTGCTGCGTTCTGTTGACTGGACTGCAAGCTATCGTGATTTCAAGCTTGCAATCTTGATTTTGGAAGACAAGTTTGACGAAGCGATCTCGCTGCTGAGAGACATCGGTCGAAGGGGCGAGTTGCTTCATCAGGAAGCCTATCACTCTTGGCCCTTGTTTGAGAGGTTTAGAGAAAGAGAAGATTTTTATTCAATCTACGAAGAGATTTATGGGGAGCCTTACGAGGCAGATTCGAACGAGCTTTCGGCGCGACTGATTGCTGAGAATAAGCATGAGAAGGCGCGCTTGCCGGCGTCTGCAAACGCTGCCGAGTCGGCGAAGTTGAAAAAGGGCTCAAGCGCAAGAAAGACGACAGTCGGTGGTGTGGTCAGTTTGAAGAAGGCTTCGAAAAAATCTGCGAAAGAGCGTCGGGTGACGGTTGATGCGGGACAGGCGAGCGCTGCGAGCCAGCGAAAGCGCGGTAAAAGCGATTAAAGACGTTACTGAAGTTGGTATGTAAAGAGGCGTCGTGCTTGCACGTCCAATGTGCTGAAATGCCGTGCTCCAGCGGCTCGCGGCACTGATCGACGCGAAGCTTAGTGGCTATCGGGACGCAGGGCTGTGCTGGCATGGCAGAGCGGGAATGTGGAACGGGTCGTTCGCAGCTCAAGGACCAGTGCGCTCCCTCCCTAGCTTGGGAGAACACCCTTACGAAAGGGCTGCACCGAAGCTGGCAAACAGATCCCCGGGAAGTTCGTTCGAAAGACGCCAAGTAATGGCCATTGGTCGTTCTCCCTCGTGGCTCACATAGGTCGCCTGCCCCAGCAGCCAGAAAGCACGGTCGTTGGTTGTAAGGCGGGCGAAGGGCAGCACCACACTGCCATTGGCCTCATGGGTCTGGTACCGCATTCCTGTCTCGCTCGTTTCGCGCGTCCCAGACTGGCTCTCCCAATGAAGGAGCGTCGGGCTGATCGCATAGTCGCGGTAGCGTGTCGTAGGCGAAAAATGGCCGCTGGTCTTGTCCAAGGTAAAGGCCAACAAGTCGACTCGCGCTTCGGGAAGCCAGCGCACGCCTTCCCGCCACTCGGGCACCTTGAGGTCACCTCCGATCGCGAATGCGGCCAGGGCTTCTCGGCGGGTGTATCTGGCGTGCACGCAGAGCGGCACGTCAGGATGCGTTGAAAGGGGTTCCTGCACATGCTCGACGCGGCCGGACAAGACATCCAGCAGCTGACAGAGCTCGGCCAGGACTTGCGGATGTTCCCAGATGAGGTCAGCTGCGTCCTGTAGCGTCTCTTTATCTTTCAGCACGGTCTCGGTGAGGACGGTTGCGAGCATGTGAAGCAGTCGACGCGTCCGAATGTCCAGCCCGCCAACATCAGGCGCGGTCGGTGCTTCAGAGAAAGTCCGGTAGTGCTCGATGCGCAGGGCGTCGTCGATATGAAGCAGGCGCCCGAGTGCTCGCCGCAGCGGTGTTTCATGTGGTCCGCCAGGAAGCGTAGCAACGCCACCGGCTTCGAGAAGATCGGACCAGCTCCTGTTGTTGGCGTAAACGTCCTCCAGCTCGATCCCGGTCTGGTTGAGGAAGTTCTTCAGCGTGACCGTCGGGTCAGCCTCGGCGACGCGCCGCAGCTCTTGCGCCCGGGCCGGCCAGGTGTTCGGGAGGCTCTGGCGGATGTTCTCCAGCACATGCTGCGAGGCCACCGCGTCGAGCTGCATGTGGCAGCCGCTCGGCAAGTACGGGAAGCCTTCCTCAATGGTGCGCTCGATCTGTTTCCGGCTTCCCCCAAGCAGGGCGGCGTAACGGCGATGCATCTGGAACTCTTTGCGGTGCTGGCCGACGAAGTCCAGCACGGTGCAGACGCTCTTGTTGGGCTCGCGCCGCAGGCCGCGCCCAAGCTGCTGCAGGAACACGGTGGGACTGTCCGTCGGCCTCAGCAGTAGCAGGGTGTCGACCGAAGGGACGTCGACGCCCTCGTTGAAGAGGTCCACCGAGAAGACGATACGGATCTCCCCGGCGGCCAGTGCCTCCAGCGCCTGCCGCCGCACTTCGCGCGGGGAGTCGGCCCAAACGGCCACGGCGGGGAGGTTGGCGGCATTGAACTGCTGCGCCATGAACCTGGCATGCGCCACGGAGACGCAAAAGCCGAGGGCGCGCATGGTCTCCGGGTTGGGGACCGTCTGCAGCGCGTTGGCGATGATCCGCCGCGCCAGCACGTGATCGCCGGTGACGAGTTGGCTGAGCTCCTGTGGGTCGTAGCCGCGCCCTCTGCGCCAGCTGACGTTTCGATAGTCGGCGCCATCGGCGATCCCGTAATAGGCAAAGGGCACCAGCCGGTGCTGGTCGATCGCATCCCAAAGCCGGAGCTCCGCGGCAATCCGGCCGCCGAACCATTGCAGGATGGGTTCGTCGTCGCCGCGCTCCGGCGTTGCGGTCAGGCCGAGCAGCTCCCGCGGCAGCAGGTGGTCCAGGAGCGCCTTGTAGGTGGGTGCGGCCGCGTGGTGGAACTCGTCGATGATCACGACATCGAAGTGATCGGCCGGCAGGTTGTCGAGTCCCCGGGCGCTGAGGCTCTGGATGGACGCAAAGACATGTTCGAAGCGGGCAGGGCGGTCGCCGCCCACCCACAGCTCGCCAAAGGCCGCATCCCGGAGCGCATGTCGGAAGGTGGCCAGGCTCTGGTCGAGGATCTCCTTGCGGTGGGCGACGAACAGCAGCCTTGAGCGCGGCAGGCGCTTGCGCAGGCGCTGGTAGTCCAGGGCGGCCATGACCGTTTTGCCGGTTCCGGTGGCCGAAACCAACAGGTTGCGGTGGTGGCCCTGCAGGCGGGAGAGCTCGATCAGCTCCAGCAGGCGCGACTGGAACGGCTCGGGGCGGATTTCGACGGGGCTCAGGTAGACCCGGGGGCCCTCCGCTCCCGTTTTGGTGAGGTCGCGGAACTCCTCTGCATCAAAGTCCCGGAAGTCGTCGTTCTGCCAGTAGCTCTCGAACACCGCCGAGAACTTGTCGATGACGTCCGGGTTGCGGGCGCCTGACACCCGGACGTTCCACTCCAGGCCGGTGACCTGGGCCGAGTAGGT
This sequence comes from Luteimonas padinae, assembly GCF_014652935.1. Classification (GTDB taxonomy): domain Bacteria; phylum Pseudomonadota; class Gammaproteobacteria; order Xanthomonadales; family Xanthomonadaceae; genus Luteimonas; species Luteimonas padinae. The sequence goes on from NZ_BMZT01000015.1 coordinate 25,829, forward strand.
CAGGTTGGACGAGCCGATGTACGCGGTGGAAAAGCCGGTGTGGCGGTGGAACAGCCAGGCCTTGGCATGGAGCCGGGTGCTGGAGGTGTCGTAAGACACCCGGATCTGGGCGCCAAGCTCGCGCAGCGCTTCGAGCGCGGCGAGCTCGGTGGAATTGGTGTACGTGGTAGTCAGCAGACGGAGCGGCCGGCCGCCGTCGACGTGTCGGCGCAACAGTTCGAGCATCGGCCGGATGCCCGTCTGGCGCACGAAGGCCATCAGCACGTCGATGCGGTCGGCCGATGCGACTTCGGAGTTGAGCTGGAAGCCGATGCGAGGCTCGCCCGGCGCATTGGTCAGTAGCGTGGTGTCGAGGAGCGGCGTGGCCGGAAGCGGGACATCCTCGGGCTGGCCGTCGGGACGGAGGGCGGCGATGGCGCGGAGGACGTCGCCTGCCTCAGAGAGCGCGTCGCTGGCATCCACGCCTTTACCTGCGTTGGCCAAGAGGTGCGTGATCTCGCGTGCCAACCTGACGCCGACCTCGTTGCGCTGGCGAACGTCCAGCCCGGAGAGGCTACGACGCACGAGCGCAGACAAATGGTAGGCGATTCGGTCGGCCGCTTCCTCGGGATGCAGCGCATCACGGGCGGCTCGGTATTGGGGGTTCAGCGCTGACAGAGCCTCTTCGAGGCCCTCGGTCACCAGCTGCTCGTAGAGTCCGCGTGCGAGTCCCGTCATGGCGCCCAGGCTAGCAGCTCGCGCTGGCATTTCGCTCGTTCGCAAGCTCTGAGATCCGTGACCATTAGTCTTGATCCGACAGCCAACGGAGGGCGGAACATGGACAAAGCACTGAGCGTCTTCGAGTACATCTATCGGGACGGAGGCAACTTCAAAACCGGCGGGCGGCTGCTGCTATCGGGGTACGACCCAGCTGCCGATGCGGAGACTCGGCGCTGTCTTGAATGGGACAACCAATTCGTTGCCGAGCAGATCGCCGTGCCGTCCTTGTGCGAAGAGCACTGGGAGTCGGTCGGCGAGGATCCCTCAGACCTCGACCATGCCTTCCACGAATTCGTTGGCCTTCGGCGCGCCGAGGAGCCTGATCTGGCGCTGCCGGTTTGGGGCACGCTTGAGGTGATGCTGGGACGTATGCGGAAGGCAGCCGGAAAGTGGGATGTAACGCTGTCGCCCAATTGCGACCTGTGAGCGAAGAATGGGTATTCGGAGGTCAACAACGCGCACGCCGGGGGCGGCGCTCCCTGCTCATGTCGGCCGAGCCGATGTTCGGCGAAGAACAAAATAGGTGGCAACGATGACGGTGGCCTGCAGAACCGCCAGCGGCGGAAAGAACATATGGGTCGCCGTCCAGAGAAGGCACAGGCCGGCTGCAACATTGAGCCAAGTGCGGCCGAGCCTGCGCGCCATCATCAGGATTCCAATGAAGAGCAGTTGGTACAGCAGGACCGGGACCGTGAGGTTCACGGCGGTGCAGCTCCGGCAGCGTTGGTGTGGAACAGATCGCTGCTGCCGCAGGCCTCGCATTCCCGATAGAAGCTGTCTTTTTGCTTGCGCAGCCGGGGCGAGTGCCCGGGCTTGCAGCTGAAACGGATGGCGGTGTTGGTACCGCACCCGCTGCATTGGAAGTAATAGCCGTAGCGACCGTACTGGATCTGGCCATCCGCTTTGCCGCACTGCTTGCATGCGGGGCCGGGGCGCGCGTCAGACACTTGGGCTGGTACAGCGTTGACAGTCGGTTCGATGCGCGGAGCCGGTCGGCTGACTCTTTCGAGGGGTACTGGCGCTGCAGCTGATTCTTCTGACGCTGTCCCGGCGTGCACCGTGCTAGGGCCCGGTCGATGCAGGGCCGCAAGCTGGCGGGCTACGAATTCCACTGTTTCGCCCGAGACGATCTTCGCAGCCATTCGCATCATGCCGAGCAGCGGGTTCTCGTTGTCGAAGTCACGCCAGATCGCCTTCTTGAGCTGATCCGCTTTGACCACTCTGGACGTATCGAACTTGCGCGGTCGATCAATGCGGGCATTCGGACCGACCAGCACGAAGGACTGGAACGCCGGCGGGATCCGCACACCCAGGCGCGTAGGCAGCTCAATGCCGGACATGACCCCCTTGAGCACCTGGATATGCCGCTCGTTCTGCTCGAGCGGCGAGGCCATCCCTTCGAAGGTGCGCCGATAGTTGTTCCATCGCAGAAATTCGCCGATTTCAGTGATCTTGAGGCCGGCGTGGAACTGCTTGGTTTCCAGGACGTAAACGTCCATCCAGCGGTTGATCAACAGATGGTCGATCTGCGCAACCCGGCCCTCATGCTCCAGCCTCAGGTCATGGATGACCGCCCAGTTGGGCGACTGCGCATAGTCGAAGTTGATCAGATAGGCCGAATCTCTTTCACCCTTGACTCCGGCCTTGCGTCGGCGAAGCTCGTCCGCCGCTTGCTTGGCGTTCGGCCCTGTCCCCATCGCTAGGCGCTCGAGCGCCTCGAGTTGCGCGGTCTGATCGTCCGCGTCCTTGATCAGCATGATCTACCCCCTTCCCTTGGGCGCAGGATACCGCGAACGGAAGGGGGCGAAACCGTCCAGCCATCCAGACCAGTCACTACGTCATCGGGCCTGCGGGCGCAGCACTGGTCACACTGGTCGATCAACTGGGCCGGTACTTCAGCGAGGAGCAACCACTTGACGCCGAACGTCGGGTAGGCGTAGGTTCGAACCCAAGGAGCGTCGAAACTCCTCTAAGAGCGGTACCCACCTCCGACAAACTGGTGGGTTTTTTGTGCCTGTATCTCTTGCAGGCGCAGCCGACGCGAAGCCTGCGTCGGGAGGGCGGCTAATACAACACCCGCAAGGGGAATATGCCCGCCGGCTCTTAGCGGTTTCGAACCTCCCGACTTCCCGTCCGCCATCCCGGCGGGCGGCCACTTCATGGAGGAACAGGCGATGACGACTCGGCGGAACAAGGGCGATCCGGACAGCAGCCATGCGGGTCCGGCGGAAGAAGGGATGAACCATCCACCCGGCGGCGGCGCGGAAGATGCGTATGCCTGTGGAATCGCGGTCAGGCAGCTGGATGCGCTGGACCGGCTGCTGCGGATGCTCGCGGCCCACGGCGACCTGCTGGCCACGACGCGGGTGACCGATCTGGCCGAAGGCACGCTCCCCGCGATCGGCGAGGCGCTCCACGCGCACGCACTCGCCATGCGGGACATCCTCGACCATGTGGAGACGCAGCGCCTGGGCGAGGCGCCCGACAGGCGGGACGGGGTGGAGGAACGGCGCGCGATCTACGCTGTGACCCAGCTCTGCATGACGGCGTTCCACTGAGGTCGGGAGGCGCCGGTCCGGCGAGGGCACCTCGCCGGTCGCGGCACCGCTGGCCTCGGACGCAGCTCTTTCGACGGCCGCCAGTGGTCCAGTGTGCTTCATATATTGGCCATCGGGACGACGTCACGCACGAATCGGTGACGGTCGAACGTGGAGCGGAATATCTGGGGTCGCGGCGTGGTGCGCGTCCTGCAGCATCTCGCGATCCAGCGTGGCCTGCCGGAGGCGATCCGCCCCGCCAAACAACGACAAGGAGTCATGTGGTATGACCTGTGCTTGAGTAGGCACACGCCCGCGACGCTGCCTGCGCCTGATTGAGCCAACGAAACCCAGTCAGAACAAATACGTCGAGAGATTCAACGGCCGCCCGCGCGATGAGCGTCTCACCCAGGACTGATTCACCAGCCTGCTGCACGCCCGCATCGTCATCGAAACTTGGCGTCGGGAATACAACGAGGAGCGACCAAAGAACGTGCTTGGAGGCGTTATCCGCAAGCCAAGGCCTATGCCAAAACCGTGGCTGGGCTCGGGAGCCCTAACCCCGGATTCAAAGGCCGTCCGCTACCTGAGAGCGGGATGAGCCACTCATTCAGTACTGTCATCAAGCTCAAAAAGCAGGGACTGTTTAATTGCTTGAGCAGGTGGAATGCATTCCTTTCGTTGTCTGCAGAAAATTCCAATCGATAGTCGCGCCGTCTCGACCTCTGCGTCACCAGACTGGAGTGGTGCCCGCCTTTCCACTATCCTGATCCCGTAAGGATAATATTTCATGCCTTGCGTGATTTCTGCCTGTTCGAGTAGTTGTCCCGACATGGCCTCATACGAGACTGTATTTGTCGCGTCAAACGGAATTTGCGGTGCATGCGTACCAGACTCAACTATAATCTTGACGGAGCTACTGGTAAACTCTGCGAGCCGGCTGTCAGATCCCGCGGTTGGGTTTCGTCTAAACTCCGCTGGCAGGCTGAGTTCCACACTCCCAAACAATGAATGTCTTTCCAGCATCGGCTTGCTAGTTGCCAAGGTGGCGCAGCCGATGCTCGGGAGTGCGGCGAAAAAGACTAATAGAAGGCGTGAATTCACTCTTAATTACTCAGGGATAAATAGTGATTTTTCCTGTCCTGTCCCGCGCATGCAATGCGCGCTTGGTCTGCCCCAAAGAAACAGTTGGGTGCATTACGACAGAAGTGGAATAATTGTCGTGTAGCAGGCGGAGTACATGTCCTAGTTCGTGTAGAATTACTGTTTCAAAGTCATACTTGTTGCTGGGTGCCGCCGCGAGTCCACTATGAAAGCTGCCGCCAGTAAGCATCGATTGATTTACCCAGACATCGCCGTCTGTAATAATCGACGTGCCGGTCGCTACACAAACCCGCGCCTCCGCAGCAGTTGTAGCGGTAGATACGTCAAAGGCCTCTCCTATGCCTGACTGGGAATCGCAAGGGCGGTTGTTCGCAGCGCCGCTCGGATGATAACTATTAAATCCGCCAGAAATATATCGAAAACCCGGCCCAACAGCGTTCCAAGTGGACATGGCTCTACTCGCGGCATCCCGCTCGGAGTCGTAGAAGTAGTGGGTAATCGTTATGCTGCGCGATGGAACTCCCCAGCGCATTATAGGGTTTGGATATACTTGAGCGCCTGCAACCGCTGAGAAAAAAAGTAGTGCAATAGGTGCAATTTTCGGCGACTTTATGAGCATCTCGTCCTGGTCTAGGGAAGGTCTGATCAAAGCGCCCTGAAGCTTGGATTTCAGCGTCGAGCGCTCGATCGACCTCGATTTGATCAAAGTTGC
>NZ_BMZT01000016.1 GCF_014652935.1 Luteimonas padinae
CCTTGGGCAGATCAACGCCATGCTCAGGGATGGCGGGCAGTGGCAGCCAACCCCCGCCTGATCAAAAGACAGTTGCTCCTACAACAGGAGGGGGGCGGTTCCGGGTGGGTGCGGGGCTCAGGGCGGGGTCGAACCCGGCACGATCGGCATGACGTCGACCGGGACCGTGGGGTTGGCTTCGTCGTCGAGCAGGTAGTCCGGCAGGTCCTGCTGGTCTTCGCGGATGCGGTCGCCGTGGATCTGGTAGTTGCGGCGCTGCATCCAGGCGTCGCGCACCAGCGCGTATTCGTCGGCGGCGCCTTCGCGCAGGCGGTCGACGGCGAACAGCTGGGTGCGCAGGTCGACCAGCTGCAGGCCCTGCAGGCCGATGCGCACCGTGTCGTCGTTGATCTGGCGCGTGGGCGAGACCTGGCCGTCGCCGACCAGGCCGAACACGTCGCGCACGGTGCGCGGGCCGAACAGCGGCAGTTCGACGAAGCGCGACTGCTCCCAGCCCCACACGCCCAGCGTCTGGCCGAAATCCTCGCTGCGGTTGGGGATGCGCATGCGCGTGGCCGGATCGAACAGGCCGCCGACGCCGACCGTGGCGTTGACCAGGAAGCGGCCCAGCGACTGCCCGGCCTGCTTCGGCTTGCCCTGCAGCAGGGCGTTGAGCGCGCTCACCGGCTGGCCGAGGTTGGAGAAGAAGTTGCCCACGCCCAGGCGCACCGGTCGCGGCACGACCTTGACGTAGGCGCGCGCCAGCGGCTCGGCCACGGCGCGGTCGATGGCCATGTTGAAGCCGTGGACCTTGCGGTTCCAGTTCTCCCACGGATCGTGGCCGGGGGCGCCGATGGTGGCGGGCTCCGGCAGCGTCGGATCGGCGATCGGGTCGTAGACCTCACCGCCGTAGATCGCGGCGAAGTCGAGCTCGGCCTGGGTGGCGGCGGCGCTGGCGGCATCCATGTCCGCGGATGCGGGTCCGTCGATTCCGCCTTCGCCGTCCACGCCGACATCGCCGGCGGTAGCGGAGTCGAGCGCCGGCTGGCCGGCCTCGTAGGACCGGCCGTCCGTAACGGTCGAGGCCATGTCGGCGTGCGGCGTTGCCACGTCGCTCGCGGCCACCGGCTGCGCGTCGGTGGGCGCGGGCGTGCGCGGCGCGTGACCCGCGCAGCCCGCCAGCAGGACGAGGCCCAGCGCCAGCGCGGTGGCGCGCAGCGGGGCGGAAGACGGGCTGTGCATGCGGTGGATGCCCATGTCAGGTGCCGAAGCCGAGCGCGGCGTCCAGCCGGTAGGCCGCGCGCAGGTCGGACAGGCCGGGCGGGCTGCCGACGACCTCGATGCCGGCGCTGCCGGCCGCGTCGGCCAGCGCCGACAGAAGCGCCAGGCCGGCGCTGTCGACGCGGGTCACGCCGGTGATGTCGATGCGACGCACGCCAGCGCACTGCGGGCGAGCGCTGCGCCACAGCGCGGGCACGCGCTCGCCGGTGACGTCGCCGCGGACCCGCAGCGCGTCACCCTCGCGACTGACGCCGGGATCAGTTGGTGCGGGCATCGGCCTGGATCCGCCCCGCGCGCAGGTCGGCCGCGACGTCGCGGATCGACTTGCGCGACAGCGGGGTGTCGAACTGCTGGCGGAAGGTCTGCACGAAGGACACGCCCTCGACCATCACGTCGAACACGCGCCAGCCGGCCGGCGTCTGCCGCATCAGGTAGTCGACCGGGATCGGCTCGCCGCCCTGGCGCAGCATCTCGCTGGACACCTTGACGCCAAGGCCGCGCGGCAGCGGTGTTTCCGACTTCACGCGCACGCGCAGGCGGGTATTGAAGTCGAGCAGCGAGCTGCCGTAGCGGCGCATCAGGCTGTCGGCGAGCGCGTCGGCGAACACCTTCACGTCGGCGTCGTCGGCGCCGCGGCCGTGGCGGCCCAGCACCTGGCGCGCGGAGTACTCGCGGTCGAACATCTGGTCGAACTCGCCGGCGATGAAGGCCTGCAGTTTGCTGCGGTCGGCGGTGAACTCGGCGCGGCGCGAGTCCAGCGTCGACAGGATGCGCTGGCTGTTGTCGAGCACGAGCTTGCTGGGCGAGCCCTGCATGGTGGCGGCCGGCGCGGCCTGCGCCTGGGCCTGCGCGCAGGCGCCGAAGGGCGCGGTGGCGAGCAGGGCGGCGGCGAGGATCAGGGGAACCAGGGGGCGGGACGTCATGGGGTGCTCTCCGTGGGGGGCGGGGTGTCGTCGGCAGGCGCGTCGGGCGCCGGGGTGCCGCCGGCATCGGCGCCATCTTCGCCAGTGCCGCTGAACATGTACTTGCCGACCATCTGCATCAGGTCGACGGCGGGTTGGGTGTAGACCAGCTCTTCGCCGGGCTTGAAGACCTCCAGGTCGCCACCGGGCTGCAGGCCGACATAGCTCTCGCCCAGCAGGCCGCCGGTGAGGATCTGGGCGGAGGTGTCGATCGGGATCTCGTTGAAGCGACTGTCGATCGCAAGCGTCACGATGGTGTCGAACTTGACCGGATCAAGGTCGATCTTCGAAACGCTGCCGATCGTCACCCCGCCGACCTTCACCGGCGCGTTGGGGCGCAGCTGGCCAAGGTTGGTGAAGCGCGCGGTCAGCTCGTAGCTGTCGCGTGCGAAGCCGAACTTGCCGTTGGTCGATGCGACGGCCAGCACCAGCACCGACGCCAGCGCCAGCACCAGGAAGGCACCGACGGCGAACTCGAGTCTAGGGCCACGGGATGTGTTCATGGGGGCATACCTTTGAAAGCTTTTCTGCCACGGATTTACGCGGATTACGCGGATCAGGAATCAGGTGGGGCGGGACTGCTCTTCAATCACCGATTGATTCACCGGGTTTGCGGCCGGAGCGGAAAAGCGGGAAGCAGATCCGCGTGATCCGCCTGATCCGCGTAAATCCGTGGCAAATGCTCTCTTCGCTGCTCATCGGAACAGCAGCGCGGAGAGGACGAAGTTGAACATCAGGACCAGCAGCGAGGCGTTGACGACGGCGCGGGTGGTGGCGACCGAGGTGCCTTCGATCGTCGGTTCGGCGTGGAAGCCGACGTAGGCCGCGACCAGGGCCGCGGTGCCGCCGAAGATCGCCGACTTCAGGAAGGCGACCAGGAAGTCGTCGCGGAAGTCGACCACGTCGCGCATGGTCTGCCAGAAGGTGCCGTTCTCGACGCCCAGCACCTGCACGGCCTCGAACCAGCTCGCGCTCAGGGCCAGGCTGACGAAGAACGCGGTCAGCAGCGGCACGCAGATCACGGCCGCCCAGAAGCGCGGCGCCACGGCCTTCGCCACCGGGTCGATCGCCATCAGGCCCAGGGCCTGGATCTGGTCGGTGGCGCGCATCAGCGCCAGCTCGGCGGCGATCGAGGAGCCGGCGCGGCCGATGAACAGCAGCGCGGTCAGCACCGGCGCCAGTTCGCGGTACAGGCCCAGGCCGATCAGTACGCTGACCTGGTTGGCGGCGCCATAGGTTTCGAGCGCGCGGTAGCCCAGCAGCGTCAGCGACAGGCCGACGAAGGCGCCGCCCACGGCGATGATCGGCAGCGAGCGCGCGCCGATCTTGTAGATCTCGCGCATGAGCTCGGCGAAGAAGTCGCGCGTGGGCCTGGAGGCCGCGAACACCGACAGCGAGAACAGTCCGGCGCGGCCGAGCGAGCGGGTGCTGGAAACGAAGGGCATCAGCGGGCCTCGGCGTCGGGACGGGGCGCCGTGGCGGCGTGGGGTGCGGCGGCTGCGTCGCGCACGTCGGCAACTACGCGCGCCGGCGCGGCGGCTTCGGCGCGTGCCAGGGCGTCGCGCGCGCTGGGCTGGGCCGAGGCCGGGTCGAAGGCGATCGGGCCGTCGGGCTCGCCGCGCAGGAACTGGCGCAGCAGCGGGTCGTCGCTGGCCTCCAGCGCGGCCGGCGTGCCGGCGAAAACGATGCCGCGGTTGGCGGTCACCAGCACCTGGTCGGCGATCGGCAGGGTCTCGCGCACGTGGTGGCTGACGATGATGCTGGTCATGCCGAGCGTGGCGTTGAGGCGCGCGATCAGCGACATGATCACCCCGGAGGCGATCGGGTCGAGGCCGGTCAGCGGCTCGTCGTAGAGCATCAGCGGCGGGTCGAGCGCGATCGCGCGCGCCAGCGCCACGCGGCGCGCCATGCCGCCGGACAGCTCCCGCGGATACAGGTCCACCGCGGTGCGCAGGCCCACGGCGTGCAGCTTCATCAGCACCAGCTGTTCGATCACCGGCGCCGGCAGCTTGGTGTGCGTGCGCAGCGGCAGCGCCACGTTCTCGCCGGCGGTGAGGTCGGTCAGCAGGCCGTTGCCCTGCAGCAGCACGCCGATGCCCTTGCGCAGCGCGAGCAGCTCGCGGTGGCGGCGCGGCACCGGCTGGCCGAAGACTTCGACGCGGCCTGCGGCCGGCACCAGCTCGCCGGTCAGCGCCGCCAGCAGCGTCGACTTGCCGCTGCCCGACGGACCGAGGATGGCGGTGACGCTGCCGTGCGGCACCTCCAGATCGATGCCCGACAGGATCGTGCGCGCACCGCGGTCCAGGCGCACGCCGGAGAGGCGGACGGCGGGGACGTTCGGCAGCGGCTGCGAGGCTGGGGGCATGGGCAGGCGGCGTCGGAAAGGGGCAAACCCCCGAAGCTTGGCCGCGTACGGCTGAACAGGGCCGGAGCACGGGGCGTGTGACGCCGTGATTATCGCCGATCCCGCCGCCGGCAACGCCCAACCCCCGCCACGCCCGCCACGCCCTCCACCCCCGCCACCCCTCCTGTAGGAGCAGCTACAGCTGCGACCGAAGAGCCTGGCAAAGGCGGTCGCAGCTATAGCTGCTCCTACAGGCCGGCACAGCGGCCAGCGCTGCCCAGCACAGCAAGCGTCTGTATCACGCCCTGCGACGGCGCTCCGGCATCATGCCCGCATGGAACAGGGGACTTCCGGCGACTTCCGCCTCTACCACTCCAACGCGCTCGAGGTGCTGGCCGGCATCCTCGCCGACGTGCTGCGCGCGCCGGTGCCGCCGGAGCGCCTGCTCGAGCCGGAGGTGGTGCTGATCCCGCAGGTGGCGATGCGGCGCTGGCTGCAGGCCACGCTGGCCGCGGCGCACGGCGTGGCCGCGAACATCGACTTCCTCACGCCGGGCGAGTTCGTCGGCCGCGTGCTGGCGGCCAACCTCGGGCCCGTGCAGGGCGAGCTGGACGCGGATGCGCTGCGCTGGCGCCTGTACGCGGCGCTGCGCGAGCCCGCGCTGCTGGAAACGCCGGCGCTGGCGGCGATCGCCGCGCACGTGGGCGGCGATGATCCGCTGCGCGCGTGGTCGCTGGCCGGCGAGCTGGCCGCAGTGTTCGAGAAATACCAGGCCTGGCGCCGCGACTGGCTGCTGCGCTGGGAGGCCGGCGCCGACCCGGACGATCCGCAGGCGATCCTGTGGCGGCAGGTGGCGCGCGGCCGCGTGCACCGCGCGCGCCGCATCCAGGACTACCTCGACCGCTTCGAAGCGCCGGACGCGCCGCCGCCCGTGGGCATGCCCGCGCGGCTGTCGGCCTTCGCCACCCTCAACATCTCGCCCGACGTGCTGCGGGTGATCGCCACCCAGGCGCGGGCGGGCACGCTGCACTGCTTCGTGCCCTCGCCCTCGCAGGCGTACTGGGGCGACCTGCAGCGCATGCGCGCGGTGCCCGAGGCTGAGCTCGCCACCGAGGGCGCGCTGCTGGCCGGCGGCGAGAACCGGCTGCTGCAGGCCTGGGGCGCGGCCGGCGTGGACTTCATGCGCCTGGTGGGCAACTACGAGGTGGTGCACGCCTCGGCCGAGCTGCGTGCGCATGCCGATCCGGCCGACGGCGGCGGCCCGCTGCAGGGCAGCCTGCTGCGGCGGATGCAGTCGGACGTGTTCCATCGCCGCGGCGAGCCCGGTGCCCCGCTGCGCGCGGCCGTGGACCGCACCGACCCCAGCCTGCAGCTGCACGCCTGCCATACCCGCCTGCGCGAGCTGCAGGTGCTGCGCGACCAGCTGCGCGCGCTGTTCGACGACGCGCGCTTCGACCCGCCGCTGCAGCCGCGCGAGGTCGCGGTGCTGGCGCCGGACATCGATCCCTACCTGCCCTACCTCGGCGCGGTGTTCGGAGACGGCGGCGGCGACGAAGCGGCGTCCGGACAGGCGATCCCCTATGCGCTGGCCGACGCCAGTCCGCTCGCCAACGAACCGCTGGCCGAGGTGTTCCTGCGCCTGCTGGCACTGCCGGTGTCGCGCTTCGCCCTGCACGAAATCCTCGACCTGCTGGCCAGTCCCGCGCTGGCCGAGGCCAACGGCCTCGACGCGCCGGCGATCGAGCGGCTGCAGGCGTGGCTGTCGGAGGCGGGTGCGCGCTGGGGCCTGGACGCGCAGCATCGCACTCGCTTCGACGCGCCGGAGGACGAGACCTACACCTGGGCCTTCGCGCTCGACCGCCTGCTGCTCGGTTACGCCAGCGGCAGCGACGCGCTGGTGCGTGCGAGCGACGGCCACCTCGTCGCGCCCTTGCCGGACCTGGAAGGCGGCGCGCTGGACGCGCTCGACACCCTGCTGCGCCTGCTGCGCGTGCTGGAGCGCCATGCCGACGTGCTGGGCGAGGCGATGCCGCCGGCGCAGTGGCGCGAGCGGCTGCTGGAGCTGCTCGATGCGCTGCTGCCGCGGCCGCCGGCAAGCGCCGCCGGCCAGCGCGCGCTCGACCGCCTGCGCACGCTGGTGGATGCCTTCTCGCGCAGCGCCGCCGAGGCCGGCTTCGACGCGCCGGTGCCGGCGGAAGCCGTGCGCGCGCACTTCGGCGCGGTGCTGGCCGAGGCCGACGTGCGCGCGCCGCTGCTCACCGGCGGCGTCAGCATCGCGCGCATGGTGCCGATGCGGCTGCTGCCGTTCCGCGTGATCTGCGTGCTGGGCATGAACGACGCCGAGTTCCCGCGCCGCGACCCCGCGCCCGGCCTCAACCGCCTCACCGCGGAGCTGGGCACCGCGCGGCGGCGCGCCGGCGACCGCTCCACGCGCGACGACGACCGCTTCCTGTTCCTGCAGCTGTTCACCGCGGCGCAGGACGTGTTCTACGTCAGCTGGCAGGGCGCCGACCCGCGCGACGGCAGCCGCCGCGAACCTTCGGTGCTGGTGTCGGAGCTGATCGATGCGGCCGCGGCCCAGCATGTGGCCGATGCCGCCGATGTCGCCGAGGCGCTGGTGGTGCGGCACCCGCTGCAGCCGTTCTCCGCACAGGCCTTCGGCCCGCTCGACGAGCCGCGCCGCTTCTCCTACCACGCGCGCTGGCAGCAGGCCGCGGCCGGCGCCGCCGACCGCCGGGTGCCGCTGCCGCCGTGGTTCGAGGGCGAACCGCTGGGCGCCGCCGAGGCCGCTGCCGCAGTGGAGCTTCCGATCAGCGCGCTGCGCCGCTTCCTGCTGCAGCCGGCCGAGAGCCTGCTCGAACGCATGGGCCTGCGTCTGGTGGAGATCGAGGCGCACGGCGATGACGTCGAGCCGCTGGCCGCGCCGGAGCGCGGGCTGGAGCGCAGCGTCCTGCAGCGCGCGCTGTTCGACGAGCTGCTGCAGGGCCGCGACGACGCGGCCATCCACGCCACCCTGCGCGCACGCGGCCTGCTGCCCTCGGGTGCCGCCGGCCGCCGCGTGCTGGCCGACCAGCGCGCGCTGCTCGCGCCGTGGCTGGAGGCGTTCGGTACCTGGCGTGGCGACGCAAAGCCCGAGTCGCGGCTGGCCGAGGTCGAAATCGACGGTGTTCGCATCCACGGCCGCATCCAGGACGTGCATCCGCACGGCATCGCGCGCCTGCACTTCGGCAAGCCGAACGGCCCCAGCATGATCCGCAGCGGGCTCGACTGGCTGCTCGCGCGCGCCGCGGGCATCGAACTTCCGTTCGAGGATTTCCACGAGACCGACGCCGGCGGCGTGGGGCCGCATCGGCGCGACCCGCTGTCGCCAGGCGAGGCCCGCGACGCGCTGCGCCGCCTGCTCGCGCTGCGCGCGCAGGGCCTGCGCGAGCCGCTGCCGTACGCGCCCTACAGCGCCTGGGCCTACGCCAGCGTCGACAACGACGACGACCCCGACAAGGCGGTGGAGGCGGCTCGCAAGCAGTGGCACGGCGCCGGCGGTGGCTTCGCCGAAGGCCAGGGCGATGCCCTGCGCCAGGTGCTGCGCGGCCGTGATCCCTTCGCCGACGAGGCGATGCTGGTGCGTTTCGCCGATGCGGCGATGACGGTCTTCTTCGCCGTGCGCGACGGCCAGGCCTACGCCGGCGTCGACCCCGGCACGCTGGCCGGCCTCGCCCGCGCCCATGACCCGGAGGAAGGCGAGTGAACGCGCCGCTTGATCCGTACGCCACCCAGCCGCTCTCTGGCGTCTTCGCCATCGAGGCCTCGGCCGGTACCGGCAAGACCTTCACCCTCGCCACGCTGCTGGCCCGGCTGGTGCTCGAGCGCGGGCTGGGCGTGGGCGAGATCCTCGCGGTGACCTTTACCGAAGCCGCCACGCAGGAGCTGCGTGCGCGCGTGCGGCAGCGGCTGGTGCTGGCGGCGGAGGTGGCGGCGGATGGCGGCGCGGACGCTACGGACGATTCCGATGCCGCCGTCGATGCCACCGACACCTCGCGCGGAGGCGCAGCCGCGTCGGCCCCCGCATTAGACGCGCCGCGCGTGGCTGCCGACACCTCGCCCGAAGCCACGCTCATGCGCCAGCTGATCGACGCGCACCTCGCGCGCGGCGACGAGTCCCGCGACGCCCTGCGCCGCCGCCTGCGCCGCGCCGCCGACGACATCGACATGGCGGCCATCTTCACCATCCACGGCTTCTGCGCCCGCGTGCTGCGCGAGCACGCGCTGGAAAGCGGGCAGGGCTTCGACCCGCCGGAGCTGCTGGCCAGCGATGCCAAGCTGCGCGCCGCGATCGCCGCCGACCTGTGGCGCGCGCACGCGGTGGACGCCGACGCCGTGGACGACCTGCACGCGCTGTGGCCGCAGGGGCCGGACGCGCTGGCGAAGGACCTGTCGCCGCTGGTGCGCGAGGAGGTGCTGCTGCCCGCGCCGCCTGCGGCGCTGCCCGACCCCGGCCCGATGCTGCGCGCCGCCGCGCAGGCCTTCGCCGAGGCCGCGCGCACGCACGGCGACGGCTTCCGCGACGAACTGCTGCGGGCGGTCGAAGGCAAGGTGTTGAAGGCAAACAGCTACAAGCCCGGATGGATCGAGGACCTGTTCGCGAAGCTCGCCCACTGGTGCGACCTCGCTGATCCCGAAGCGCGCTTCCATCACGACAAGCTGGGGCATCTGCAGCGCGACAGCCTGCTCAGGTTCACCAGCAAAGACGGCACGGGTCGCACGCCCGATTCTCCGCTGTGCGACGCCGTCGAGGCCTACGCCCACGCCCTGGCCGAGGCCGACCGCCTGCGCGAAGCCCGCCAGGCCGCATTGCTGCATCGCCTGCGCGACGATGCCCGCCGCCGGCTGGCGCGGCACAAGCAGGTCGCGCGCGTGCTGACCTTCGACGACCAGATCGACCGCGTGGCCGATGCACTCGCGGGCCCGCACGGCGACGCCCTGGTCGAACGCCTGCGCACGCAGTACCGCATCGCGCTGGTGGACGAGTTCCAGGACACCGACCCGCGCCAGTGGGCGATCTTCGACCGCGTGTTCGGCGCCGACAGCCCGGAACCGGCGCTGTTCCTGATCGGCGATCCCAAGCAGGCGATCTACGGCTTCCGTGGCGGCGACGTCGAGACCTATCTCGCCGCCCGCGCCACCGCGACCATGGCGCCGCCGCTGGCCAGCAACTTCCGCTCGCGCCCGTCGGTGCTGCGCGGCATCGAGGCGCTCTATGCCCAGGCGCAGGCCGCGCATGACGCCGCGCCCGATGCGGTGCCGCCGCCTTTCATCGACGCGCGCATCGCGTTCCACCCGGTGCAGCCCGGTGGAGTGCGCGACGACGCCGAGTACCAGCGCGCCGGCCAGGCCGCACCCGCGATCACGCTGTGGCGCGCGCCGGAGCCCGCCGCGGACGACAGGGGCAAGGTGAAGCCGCACAGCTCGCCGTATTCGCGCGAACTGGCCACCCGCGCCTGCGTCGCCGCGATCCACCGTGTGCTGAGCGACGCCCGCGCCGGCACCGCCACGATCAAGGGCCGTCCCGTGCGGCCGGGCGACATCGCCGTGCTGGTGCGCAAGCACCGCGAGGCGGTGATGATCCGCGACGCCCTGGCCGCCGTCGGCATCGCCGCCGTGGCCGCCGGCAAGCAGAGCCTGTTCGCCACGGCCGAAGCGCGCGAGCTGCACACCCTGCTGCAGGCGCTGGTGCACGGCGCCGACGACCGCCGCCTGCGCGCCGCGCTCGCCACCGTGCTGGTGGGCGGGGACGCGCACGCCATCGCCGCGCTCGATGCCGATGGCGAGGTGCTGCAACACAAGCAGCTCGAAGCCCTGGCCTGGGGCGAGCGCCTGCGCCGCGCCGGCCCGCTCGCGCTGGTGGGCGATCTGTGCGCCCAGAGCGCGCCTCGCCTGCTCGGCCTGATGGACGGCGAGCGCCGGCTGACCAACTACCTGCAGCTGGCCGAACACCTGCAGGAAGCGCAGCGCAAGGCGCTCGGCCTGCACGGCCTGCTCGACTGGCTGGCGCGCGCCATCGCCGACGCCAGCGCCGATGACGAAACGCAGCAGCTGCGCCTGGAGTCCGACGCCCGCCGCGTGCAGATCGTCACCCTGCACAAGAGCAAGGGCCTGGAGTACCCGCTGGTGTTCCTGCCCTACGCCGGCATCGGCGGCAAGCCGCCGCACCACGGCGGCCGCGTGGTGGTGCACGGCGACGACGGCCGCGTGCTGCACTGGAAGCTGCAGGAAGCAAGCAGCGGCTGGACCGATGCGCTTGAAGCCTGGAAGCGCCACGAACGCGCCGAGAACGCGCGCCTGCTCTACGTCGGCCTCACCCGCACGCGCGACGCGCTGTGGCTGGCCACCGGTCGCTTCTACAACCACGAGCAGTCGCCGCTGTGGACGATGGTGTCCGACGCCGATGCCTTGGCCGCGCGCGCGCCCGATGCCATCGCCATCGACGCCGCCACGCCACCCGACGCGCTGCCATGGCTGGGCGCCGACGCCAGCGAAGACGTGCCGCCGGCCCGCAGCGCCACGCGCGCGCTGGCCAGCGACTGGTGGGTCTACAGCTTCACCCAGCTCGCCCATGCCGATGGCGGCCACGACACCGCCAGCGCCGCCACCCAGCCGGCTGCGGGCGGGCGTGACGAGCCGGCCGACGCCGACGTACAGGCCGCCGGCGCCGGCATCCAGGGCGAAGCCGGAGCCGATGCGTTCGATCCGCGCTTCGGCGGCGCACGCTTCGGCGTGGTGCTGCACGACGCCTTCGAACACGCCGACTTCGCCGCCTGGCGCGGCTGGCGCCCCGGTGAGGCCGCGCCGGATGGCGAGTTGCAGAAGATCATCGACGCCCTCGGCCGCGGAGGCTACGCCGCCGACGCCATCGAGGCCGGAGTGGCCGCGATCACGCCGATGCTCGGCCATGCGCTCACCGCCGTGCTGCCCGAAGGCTGCGCGCTGGCGGACGTGCCCGCCGCGCAGCGCCGCCCCGAGATCGAATTCCAGTTCGCGCTGGCGCCCACGCGCGTGGACGCGCTGCTCGCTCTCCTGCACCGCCATGGCGTGGCCACCGGCCGCCAGGGCTTCGGCCTGCGCCGCCGCCTGGAAGGCCTGATGACCGGCCTGATCGACCTCACCTACCTGCACGACGGCCGCTGGTACGTGCTCGACTGGAAGTCCAACCGCCTGCCCGGCTACGGCGCCGCCGAGCTCGAACAGGCCATGGCGCACAGCGAATACACCCTGCAGGCGTTGATCTACACCCTGGCCCTGCACCGCTGGCTGCGCTTCCGCCTGGGCGCGGCCTACGATTACGCGCGCGACTTCGGCGGCGCCCGCTACCTGTTCTGCCGCGGCATCGACGCCGCCGCCGGCGACGGCCGCGGCATCGCCGCCTGGCGCTTCGAACCGGAGCTGGTGCACGCGCTCGACGCCCTGTTCGCCGGCGAAGCGAAGGAGGCCGCCGCATGAGCCTGCTGAAGGCCCTCGAACGCGCCCGCGCGCTGCGCCCGCTCGACCTGGCGCTGGCGCACAGCCTGCGCCGGCTGGACCCCGACACCCCGGACGTCGTGCTCGCCGCCGCGGCGCTGGCCTCGCTGGCCGTGGCCGAGGGGCACGCCGGCTTCGACCCGGCGGAACCGCAGCGGCTGGTGGATGCGCCGATCGCCTGGCCCGGCGTCGAGACATGGCGCGAAGCGCTGGAGGCGTCGCGCTGGGTCGCCCGCCCCGAACGCGATGACGCCGAGTCCGCGCCCGACGCCCCGCTGGTGTTCGAACACGGCCTGGTCTATCTGCGCCGCTATCGCGAGTACGAGCGGCGTCTGGCTGAAGGGCTGCGCCGGATTGGTCATGCACCGCCGCAGCATGGAGCTGCAGGCGAAGCGGGCGCGATGTCGCCGACGGGCAGCGATACCCCGGTGCCGGAAGCGCTCGCGACGCTGTTCCACCAATTGTTCCCCGATGCCACCAGCGGCGACGACGCCCAGTCCCGCGCCGCCGCCGCCGCCCTGCATCACAGCTTGCTGCTGGTCACCGGCGGCCCCGGCACCGGCAAGACCACCACCATCACCCGCATGCTGGTGCTGCTGGCCGCCCAGGCCCGCGAAGCCGGCGCCCCGCCACCGCGCATCGCCCTGGCCGCCCCCACCGGCCGCGCCGCCGAACGCATGGCCGAGAGCGTGCGCCACGCCGTCCAGGCCCTGACCGCACTCCGCGTCGATGCCGACCTGTGCGCACGGCTGCCCACCACCGGCACTACCCTGCACCGCCTGCTCGGCACCATTCCCGACAAGCCCGTGTTCCGGCACCACGCCGACAACCCGCTGCCGTTCGACGTGGTGGTGGTGGACGAGGCCTCGATGATCGACCTGCCGCTGATGGCCAAGCTGGTCGAAGCCGTGCCCGACGGCGCCCGCCTGGTGCTGCTGGGCGATCCCGACCAGCTGCCGTCGGTGGAGGCGGGCGACGTGCTGGCCGGCATCCTGCGCGCCGCCGAGGCCAGCGCGACCGCCGCCCCCTTCCCGGCCCGCCACATCCATCTCACCCGCGGCTGGCGCCAGAGCGCCGCACTCGACCTCGCGCCGCTGGCCGCCGCCGTGCGCGAAGGCGATGCCGACACCACGCTGTCGCTGCTGCGCGGCGGCCAGCTGTCGGGCGTGCAGTTCCACGAAGGCGAGGCCGACCCGCTGCAGGCCCACCGCGAACACCTGCTCGCGCACTGGACCGCGCTCGCCGAGGCCAGCGACCCGGCCGACGCGCTTGCCCGCGCCGGACGCCTGCGCATCCTCACCGCCGTGCGTGAAGGCCCGCAGGGGGCGCGCGGCCTCAATGCGCGCATCGAGGGCATGCTCCTGCAGACCGGACTTGCCGCCTCCCGGCGCGGTGCCGGCCCGGCCTCCACCGCCAGCCGCTATTTCCACGGCCGCCTGCTGCTGATCAGCGAGAACAGCTACCGCCATCGCCTGTTCAACGGCGACATCGGCATCTGCCTGCGCGATGACGGCGGCACCTTGATGGCGTGGTTCCCGGGGGATGACCCGCGGAATCCGCGGCCGTTCCATCCGGCCGCGCTGCCGGCGCACGACAGCGCCTTCGCCATGACCGTGCACAAGGCGCAGGGCAGCGAGTTCGACGAGGTGTGGCTGGTGCTGCCCGAGCGGGACAACCGGGTGCTGTCGCGGGAGCTGGTGTACACGGGGATGACCCGGGCCCGCACTGCCTTGCACCTGATCGGCCACCAGGTCGTCCTTGAAACCGCATTGAGGCGCCTGACGGCGCGGTGGTCTGGATCAGGCGCGAGACTGGGGCGCGAGAACGGGCACAGAAACTAAATCGTAGTTTAGATATTGGCAGGAAAGTAGATGCTGCCGCGGCAATCTAAAGAAAAGTTTAGATACCGCTTGAGGCACCCGCCCTTGCCACGTAATCTAAACCTGAATTTAGATTTCTCGCGGGAACCTGCATGCACATCCCCATCGACACCCCCGAGCAGCTGGGCCGCGTGGTCCGGACGGTCCGGCGCGCCCAGCGCATCCGGCAGGACGACCTGGCGCCCATGGCCGGGGCGAGCCACGTCACCCTGATGAACATCGAACGTGGCAAGGGGAGCGTGGGGATCGGGCGCGTCATGGAGGTGCTGCACGAACTGGGCATCCGGGTGCACGTGGATGTTCCACCCGGGCTGCAGGCGCAGGTTGAACAGGCCCTGCGAACGGAGGCGGGCTGATGCCGGCGCCGCCATCGCCGCGGCGGCTGGATGTCTGGCTCGACGCGCGGAAGGTCGGCGAACTGCGCGAGCAGGGCAATCTGTGGACCTTCGCCTACGAGCCCGAGTGGCAGGCCTCGGGCTTCGACCTCTCGCCTGCGCTGCGCCGCGCCGACGGCGAGATCGTCGACGGTGCCAGCCTGCGCCCGGTGCAGTGGTTCTTCGACAACCTCCTGCCGGAGGGGGGCGCCCGCCGGCTGCTGGCCCGGGAGGCGAGTCTCGATCCTGCCGATGCCTTCGGCCTGCTGCAGCACTACGGCCACGAATCGGCCGGCGCGCTCACCCTGCTGGCCCCCGGCCAGGCGCTGCCGGACGCGCGGCTGGAACCGCTGCCCGACGAGGTCTTGTCCGAACGGATCCGTGCGCTGCCGCGACAGGCGCTGTCGCAGGGCGCGCCCAAACGGATGTCCCTGGCCGGGGCCCAGCACAAGCTGGCCGTCGTGCTGCACCAGGAGCGCCTGTGGGAGCCCGTGGGCCGGGCGGCCTCCACCCACATCCTCAAGCCCGACCACGAGCGCGTGGATGAGTACCCCCACAGCGCCGCCAACGAATGGTTCTGCATGCGGCTCGCCGCCGCGTGCGGCTTGCCCGTGCCTGCGGTCGAGTTCCGCCACGTCCCCGAGCCGCTGTACCTGGTGCGCCGCTTCGACCGCGAGGGCGAGGGCCTGGCGGCCCGGCGCCTGTATGCGCTGGACGCCTGCCAGGTGCTCTCGCTGGACGCGGTGTTCAAGTACCGCGAAGCCACCGCGGAGCGCCTGGTCGAACTGGTCTCCCTCTGCCGCCGCCCGGCGGCCACCCGCCTGGCCCTGCTGCGCTGGCAGATCTTCAACCTGCTGATCGGCAACGGCGACGCCCACCTGAAGAACCTGAGCTTCCTGCCCGCGCCAGGGACCGAGGGCATGGAGCTGGCGCCGCATTACGACCTGCTCAGCACCGCGGTCTATCGCGCGCCCGACTGGAGTGGCGCGGAACTGGTGATCCCCATGGGCACTGCGCGGACCTTCGGCCAGGTGCGCCGGGCAGACATCGTGGCGTTCGGGGCCGCGCTCGGCGTACCGGAGCGGACCACGCTGCGCCAGCTCGAGCAGGTGGCCGGCAGCATGCGCGGGCACGCGCGCGCGCTGGTGGAGGCGTATGAGGCCGGTGGATACGGCACGCCGTGGGCAGGCGAGGCGCGGCTCTTGAGGCAGATCGCCTGGGGCGTGGTCGAGGATGCGCTCGGGCAGCTGGGGTTCTAGCGGCGCGACCGCAACACTTGTGGCCGCCAGCTAGAGTCAACGGTTGCCTCAGTAAGGCGGAAAACTTCAGGGGGGAGCGCTACATGCGGGTCAGGGAAAGCACCATCGAGCAGGAGCTGATCGAAAAGCTCGGCGAGCTCAAATACACCCTGCGCCCGGACATCCGTGACCGCGCTGCCCTGGAAGCCAATTTTCGCAAGCACTTCGAGTTGTTGAACCGGGTCACCCTGACCGATGCAGAGTTCGCCCGCCTGCTCGACGAGATCGTCACCCCCGACGTCTTCGCCGCCGCCCACACCCTGCGCCACCGCAACGCCTTCACCCGCGACGACGGCACCCCGTTGAACTACACGCTGGTCAACATCACCGACTGGTGCAAGAACACCTTCGAGGTCGCCAGCCAGCTGCGCATCAACACCGACTACAGCCACCACCGATTCGACGTGGTGCTTCTGATCAACGGCGTTCCAGTGGTGCAGATCGAGCTCAAGACGCTGGGCATCAATCCCCGCCGGGCGATGGAGCAGATCGTCCAGTACAAGGCCGACGTCGGCAGCGGCTATGCGCGCACGCTGCTGTGCTTCCTGCAGCTGTTCGTGGTCAGCAACCGCGATCGCACGTACTACTTCGCCAACAACAACGCCCGCCACTTCGCCTTTGACGCCAAGGAGCAGTTCCTGCCGGTGTACGAGCACGCCGCGCCGGACAACCGCAAGATTACCGGCCTGGACGCCTTTGCCGACGCCTTCCTGGCCAAGTGCACGCTGGGCCACATGATCAGCCGCTACATGGTGCTGGTGCAGGGCGAGCAGAAGCTGCTGATGATGCGGCCGTACCAGATCTACGCGGTCAAGAACATCGTCGAGTGCATCGACCAGAACCGCGCAGCCAGGTGACGGTGGCCGGTACGCTCGCCGCCGCGCCCTTCCAGGCCACGCTGGAGCCGGATGGCGAAGGCAGCCATTGGCTGCAGGTGCCGCGGACGCTGCCGGAGAGGGCAGGCGCGAACGCCGGCGACACGGTGGCGCTGGAGATCACGCCGGTGGCGGTCGAGCCGGAGCCAACCGTGCCTCCTGACCTGCGCAAGGCGCTGGCTGCCAACCCGGCGGCCAAGGCTGATCACGTCCGGAGCAGCTCGGCCGTCGAGTAGCCGGCCTCGCGCTGCGAGCGGATCGCCAGGACCAGGGCGGTGTCGATCAAGGCCAGGTATCGATACAACGCCACGTAACCCTTCGCATCGCGGCCGATCATCAGTTCGCGCCGGTCACCGCCGGCGGCCGGGGGGCCGATCAGCGGATTGTCTGCAAGGACGTCGAGCGCGCTGATGATTTCGGCGACGCGGGCTTCGGCGTCCGCCACCTCGTGGTGTTGAAGATGGTCGACGATCCGGTCGAGGTCGTCGATCACGCCGGGCGCCAGCTCGACGCGCGACATCTATCCGCCCCGGGTCTTGGCCACCGGCCGCTTCGCGGCCTTTCCGGCGAGGCGCTGCTTCAGCCATTCGCGCGCCTCCTCCCACGGGATGCTTTCGCCGGTCTCCAGGAACCCGGCACAGCGCTGTTCCGCGATGGCGTGGTACTCGGCGTGCTGCTCGGCCAACCGGGTCTTCTCGGCGATCGCGTCCAGGATGAAGCTGTGCGAAGTGGTACCGGCCGCCTTCGCCGCTTCGGCGACGCGTGCCTTGAGCTCCTGTGGAAGGCGAATGGTCGTGGTGCTCACGCGGACTCCCTGTGCAGCGGGTGCGCAAAACTGTAGCACAGGTGTGTCACGCCACTGATCGAGCCCCGGTCACCGTCCGCGGGCGCCCTCCCTGATCCAGCGCGATCATGACGAAGCGGCCGCGCGTGCAGGTCTGGCGTTCGCCGCTCAGCAGGTCCTCGCTCACGAGCTCGACTTCCACCTGCATCGACGTCCGGCCGACGGCGACCACGCGCGCGATGGTCTCGACCAGCTGGCCCTGGCGGATGGGCCGGCTGAAGTCCACCTGCTCGGAGCGCGCGGTGACCACGGTGCTGCGCGCATAGCGCGAGGCGGCGATGAAGGCCGCCTTGTCCATCCAGGCCAGCGCCTGGCCGCCGAACAGGGTGCCGAGGTGGTTGGTGTGGTCGGGGAAGACGATGTCCATCATCCGCGCCTCGGTGGGGGCGGAGCTCATGCGGGGATGTCGCAGGCGTGCGCTTCGACCGCCTGCGCGATCTGCGCCGGCGTCCGGAAGCCGGGCAGGCGCACGGCCTCACGGCCGTCGACGTGCAGGGCGAGCGTGGGCGTCTGCCGCAGGCCGAGGTCGCGGAAGACGTCTTCGCCAACGGTTTCCAGCTTCACCTTCAGCAGCGCGAGGCCGGCGGCGGCGGGACCGGCTGCGAACTGCCGCAGCGACAGGTCGAGCATGCGGCAGGCCGGGCAGTCGTCCTTGTAGTAGTCGACCAGCAGCCGCGGGTGGGCGGCGATGGCGGCGCGGACGTCGTCGGGCGTCGAGGCGTGCAGGGTTTGCATGGAGCGTGTCCTTGGCATGGGTTGCGGGGAAGTCGGCATCGCAGCGGCAGCGGAGCCCGGCGTCGCGAGCACCTGGTCGGCCCAGTGCCGGACCTTCAGCGCATCCCGCGCGCCGTGCGGCATCTGTTCGATCTCCAGCGGTGGATGGGTGCTGCCGAAGAAGCCGGCAATGCGCCGCAGCGCGCCGCAGTAGTACTCCTCGCCCCACTGCGTCTCGCCGGTGCCGAACACGGCCACGCGCCCGGGCTTGCCGACGGCCTCGACCAGCTCGGCGATGAAGCGCTTCATCGCCGCCGGCGTGCGCCCGGCGTTGTCGGTCCAGGTGCCAAGCAGGTAGAGATCGTGGCGCGGATCGGGGCATGCGTCGGCCAGGCTCTGGATGCCGGTCTCGATCCAGGTCACGGCGTGGCCACGTGCTTCGCAGCATTCGCGCACCATCCGCGCGAGGTCGCGGGTGTTGCCGCTGAGCGAGTCGTAAGCAATCAGTACGCGCATCGGGCTGTCCTTGCTGTAGCCGCTCCTACAGGGGAGGGGGGCAGGGGGCAGAGGTCGTGGGGCCGGCTCCGGGGTCATTGGCGCTCACAGGTCGTCGAAGCCGTTGTCGAGGTTGGTCTTCTTGTACGAGGCGTTGCGCATCTCGAAGAAGTCGGTCTTGGTCTCGGTGAAGTTGTCGGCGTAGGCGCGGATCCAGGGCATCACGTTTCCGGTCGAATCCGGGTACAGGCTCTCGATCCCCAGCATCCCGGCCATCTTGTTGGCGCGGTACTTCACGTACTGGATCATCTCGTCGACGTTGATGCCGTCGATGCCGTCCAGAACTTCGCCGGTCCACTGCACCTCCAGCTCGACCGCGTGCTCGAAGGCGCGGTGCACATACTCGGTCAGCTCGTCCGTGCGCAGCTCCGGGTGCTCGCCGACGATGGCGCGGATCACCTCGCTGATGAACTTGGTGTGCGCCAGCTCGTCGCGGTTGATGAAGCTGATGATCTTGCCGGTGCCGGCCATCCGGTTCTGACGCACCAGGTTGTAGAAGTAGGCGAAGCCGGAATAGAAGTTGATGCCTTCCAGGATCGAGGACTGGATCAGCGAGCGCAGCAGGGTCTCGGCGGTCTTCTCGCGCATGAAATCGTCGTACGAGCCCATGATCGGCGCGTTGCGCTTCAGGATCGTCGGGTGCGTGCGCGCGATCTCGAAGATCCGGTTCTGGTTGGCCAGGTCGGTGATCGAGGCCAGCACATAGCTGTAGCTCTCGTTGTGGATCACCTCCTGCTGGCCGATGATCGCGGCGTTGGCGTGCGCGGCCGGATCGGTGATGTACTCGGCGACGTTGTAGATGAAACGTGTCTGCGGAGAATCCAGCGTGGCCAGCAGGCCGATGATCGAGTCGTAGGCGTTCTTCTCGCGCGCCGACAGCTCGCCGTACTGGCGTGCATCGGCCTTCATGTCGACTTCGTCCGGGATCCAGAAGTTGGTCGAGAGTTCCTTGTAGGCGCGGTAGAACGACGGATACGGAATGTCGTTCCAGTTGAGGATGCCCGAGGTGCGGCCGTTGATG
Organism: Luteimonas padinae; assembly: GCF_014652935.1. Lineage (GTDB taxonomy): Bacteria > Pseudomonadota > Gammaproteobacteria > Xanthomonadales > Xanthomonadaceae > Luteimonas > Luteimonas padinae. The sequence goes on from NZ_BMZT01000016.1 coordinate 19,640, forward strand.
ATCCCGGTGGAACGGTTCGGATGCCGCGGCTCCAGGATGCGGATGCGGTCAAGCGGCGTGGCGGTGCGAGGTACGGCGAAATTCATGACGATGTCCTGTTCCTGCTTTTTCTGTAGGAGCAGCTATAGCTGCGACCAGCGGTGCGGCAAGGCCGGGTCGCGGCTGTAGCCGCTCCTACAGGGAGGGTTGGCGCGGATCTTCCGAAGCGGCGATGGCGGGTGCCGTCAGCTCGAACACCATTCGCATTCATTGATGTCGATGTCGTTCGACCTGACGTAATAGGTGGTCTTCAACCCTTCCCGCCATGCCGTCATGTGCAGCTCCAGCAGCGTGCTGGCGCGGATGGTCGACGGCACGTAGAAGTTGAAGCTGATCGACTGGTCGACGTGGCGCTGGCGGCGGGCGTTCTGGCGCACGCTGGCGAACTGGTCGACGTGGTAGGCGCCCTTCTCGTAGTAGGGCCAGGTCTCCAGCGACAGTCCCGGCGCGGCCACCGGGCGGCGGTAGTCCTTCTTCTCCTCGTAGTAGAACGCGGAGTAGATCGGGTCGATCGAGGCGGTGCTGCCCGCGATCTGCGCGGTCGACATGTTCGGCGCCACTGCCAGCAGCCAGCCGTTGCGCACGCCATTCACCGCGACCTGTGCGGCCAGGTCCAGCCACTGCGGGCTGTTGTAGCCGCGGTCGCGGAAGTAGCTGCCGGTGTGCCAGTCGCTGCCCTGGAACACCGGATAGGTGCCCTTCTCCTTCGCCAGCGCCATGCTCGCCTGCACGGTGAGGAAGTTGATGCGTTCGTACAGCGCGTCGCTGAACTCCTCCGCTTCGGGCGCGTTCCAGTGGATGCCCTTCCGCGCCAGCAGGTGGTGCCAGCCGAAGGTGCCCAGCCCGATCGCGCGGTACTTGCGGTTGGTGATCGTCGCCTGCGGCACCGGCAGCAGGTTCAGGTCGATCACGTTGTCGAGCATCCGCACCTGGATCGGCACCAGGCGCTCGAGCACGTCGGTGATCAGGTCGCCCTGGCCGTCCTGCGGCAGGATCGCGCGGCCGAGGTTGATCGAGGACAGGTTGCAGACCACGAAGTCGCCGGCCTGCTTCGTGGTCACGATCTGGTTGCCGCTGATGATTTCCTGCATGAGCCTGGTCGGGCTCATGTTCTGCAGGATCTCGGTGCAGAGGTTGGAGGAATACACCATTCCCGCGTGCTTGTTCGGGTTCTTCCGGTTGACCTCGTCGCGGTAGAACATGAAGGGATTGCCGGTCTCCAGCTGACTGACCATCAGCCGCTTGAAGATGTCGATGGCCTTCACCGTCTTGCGCGGGATGCGCTCGTCGGCCACCACCTCCTCGTACTTCTTCCGGAACGTGCCTTCGCCCTTCTTCTCGTCGAAGAAGTCCTGCAGGTACCAGCCCTTGATGCGATGCACCTCGTGCGGATCGAACAGGTACCAGTCGCCGCGGCGCTCGACGGCCTCCATGAAGATGTCCGGGATGCACACCGAGGTGAACACGTCATGCGCGCGCAGGCGCTGGTCGCCGTTGTTGAGGCGCAGGTCGAGGAAGGCCTCGATGTCGCGGTGCCAGACGTCCAGGTACACGGCCACCGCGCCCTTGCGCTGGCCGAGCTGGTCGACCGAGACGGCGGTGTTGTTGAGCTGCTTGATCCACGGCACGACGCCGCCGGACGAGTTCGGCACGCCGCGGATGGCGGAGCCCGACGCGCGCACATAGCCCATGTACGCGCCCACGCCGCCGCCGCCCTTGGACACGCGCGCGATGTCGGTGTTCGAGTCGTAGATGCCCTGAAGCGAATCATCGACGGTATCGATGAAGCACGACGACAGCTGGCCGCCGGTCTTGCCGGCGTTCTGCAGCGTCGGCGTGGCGACGGTCATGTACAGGTTCGACAGCGCCCAATAGGCCTCGCCGACCAGCTGCATGCGGCGCTCGCGGCCGCCCTTGCCAGGCGCGCCCTCTTCCTGCATCAGGTACAGCGCGATCGTCAGCCAGCGCTCCTGCGGCAGTTCGTACACCTCGCGCGAGGTGTCGGTGGCCAGGTAGCGCGTGGCCAGCAGGTACAGGCCGTTGTAGTTGAACAGCAGGTCGCGCGAGGGGTCGATCATCTTCCCGGCTTCCTGCAGCTCCTCCTTGGAGTAGGCACGCAGGATGTCGTTGGAGTACACGTTGCGGTCGGCCAGGCTTTCCTGCAGGCCGACGTAGGAACCGTACTTCTGCTCGGCGTCGTAGAAACGGTTGCGGCTGGCGCGCTTGTACAGGCGGTGCAGGTAGATCCGCGCCGCGAACATCTCCCACTCCGGCGCGGCCACGTCCACGCGCGCCTCGGCCTCGCGGATCAGATGGTCCACCAGGTCGTCGGCGTTGACCGCCTCCTTGCGCTCGACGAAGCCGAACACGCTGCGCTTGTAGTCGTCGGCGTCGAGCTGCGGGAATTCGGCGTGGACGCGGTCGATGGCGCGCTCAAGGCGCGCACGGTCATAGGGAATCCGGCGGTTGCCGGCCTCCTTGGTGATCCACGTGGCGACGCCGGCGTCGTCGGGGGCGGTGCCGTCGGTGGACCTGGGCCCGGCGGGGCGGGGCGAAGGGATGGCGTCGGACGCATCGGCGGCGTCGACGGGCGTCGTGCCGGAAGGGCGGGCCGGCGCGGAGGATGCGCCCAGGGTGGCCGGAGCAGTCGAGGCTGCGGCGGGGGAGGCGGTCGTGCCTGCGGTGGCGGCCGGCGCGGGGCCTGCGGTGGTGCTGCTTTCGGTCTTGCTCATCGATCCTCTCCCAGTGCGTGCGCACGGCCACCCGACCCCTCGGGCGGCAGGCCGGGAATGCTGGCGAGGATGTAAAAGCGGCGTCGCAGCGCCCGCGACGCGCTCCGGTGGACGGATCGCGGCGCATGCCTGCTTCACCAGCCATCTCCCCCCGGAGATTCCGCAGCCGGCACCGCGCGATGTGCTTTGCGCGCGGCTGTCGGCAGGTCTTCGGGCTCGTGGATCCGGGAGTCACCGGCTGTGCCGGCGAGTCCTCGCCTCGGTCGCCGCTTCCCGGAACCACCGTCCCAGTGCGTGCGCGACCTCGTTTCCACCTACCGCTGCGGGGCAGCGCCGGGATGGGCGGCGACCTGGGGTCCAGACCGCGCCGCACCGGCTTCCCTTTTCATCCCGAGCCCTGTGGCGCGGGAACCGACGGGGCACAACATATCGGGGTGGGCGCGTTGCGTCAACGCTATATCTGGGATGGGGTCGCAGCTTCAGCTGCTCCTTGTACGTTATCCCTGCCTGACCATCTGGCCGGGTGGTGGGATGTCCCGGGGAGGTCGCATGCTCCTTGAGGCA
>NZ_BMZT01000017.1 GCF_014652935.1 Luteimonas padinae
AGCGCCGCCGTCAGCGTCGTCTTGCCGTGGTCCACGTGACCGATGGTGCCCACGTTCACGTGGGGCTTGGTGCGCTCGAACTTACCCTTCGCCATGATTGCAGTCTCTTGAAAAGTTGGTTGTCTGGTTGCCGTCGCCGGCGCCGGTTACTTCTTCTTCACCACTTCGTCGGCGATGTTCGACGGCGCTTCCGCGTAGTGGTCGAACTCCATCGTGAAGGTGGCGCGGCCCTGCGACATCGAGCGCAGGCTGGTGGCGTAGCCGAACATCTCGCCCAGCGGGATCATCGCGTTGATGATCTTGCCCGACGGGCTGTCGTCCTGGCCCTGGAGGATGCCGCGGCGGCGGCTCACGTCGCCCATCACGTCGCCCAGGTAGTCCTCGGGGCTGACGATCTCGACCTTCATGATCGGCTCGAGCAGCACCGGCGAGGCCTTCTGGAAGCCTTCCTTGAAGCCCATGGAGCCGGCGATCTTGAACGCCATTTCCGACGAGTCGACCTCATGGTACGAACCGTCGTACAGCTTCACCTTGACGTCCACGATCGGGTAGCCGGCGAGGATGCCGTTGGCCACCGCCTCCTGGATGCCCTTGTCGACCGCCGGGATGTACTCCTTCGGCACGACGCCGCCGACGATGGCGTTCTCGAACTCGTAGCCGGCGCCCGGCTCCTGCGGCGAGATCTCCAGCCACACGTGGCCGAACTGGCCCTTGCCGCCCGACTGGCGGACGAACTTGCCTTCCGACTTGACCGTCTTGCGGATGGTCTCGCGGTAGGCAACCTGCGGCTTGCCGACGTTGGCCTCGACGTTGAACTCGCGCTTCATGCGGTCGACGATGATGTCCAGGTGCAGCTCGCCCATGCCGGCGATGATGGTCTGGCCGGACTCTTCGTCGGTGCGGACGCGGAACGACGGATCCTCCTGCGCCAGGCGGCCCAGGGCGATGCCCATCTTTTCCTGGTCGGACTTGGTCTTGGGCTCCACCGCCATCGAGATCACCGGCTCCGGGAAGCTCATGCGCTCGAGCACGATCGGCGCGTCCTGGGCACACAGGGTGTCACCGGTGGTGACGTCCTTCAGACCCACGGCCGAGGCGATGTCGCCGGCGAGCACTTCCTTGATCTCTTCGCGGTTGTTGGAGTGCATCTGCAGCAGGCGGCCGATGCGTTCCTTCTTGCCCTTGACCGAGTTCAGCACCTGGTCGCCGGCGTTGAGCTTGCCCGAGTACACGCGGAAGAAGGTCAGCGAACCCACGAACGGGTCGGTGATGATCTTGAACGCGAGCGCCGAGAACGGAGCGCTGTCGCTCGACTCGCGGCTCAGCTCCTTCGTCTCGTCATCGATGTCGGTGCCGCGGACGGCCGGCACGTCGACCGGCGACGGCAGCAGGCTGACCACGCCATCGAGCATCGCCTGCACGCCCTTGTTCTTGAATGCCGAGCCGCAGTACATCGGCACGATCTCGGTGGCCAGGGTGCGCGAACGCAGGCCCTCGAGGACCTCCTGGTCGCTCAGCTCGCCGGACTCGAGGTACTTGTCCATCAGCGCCTCGTTGGCCTCGGCGGCCGACTCGACCATGAACGCGCGCGCCTCGTTGGCCTGCTCGAGCAGGTCGGCGGGGATGTCGCGGTACTCGAAGTTCAGGCCCTGGCTGGCGGTATCCCAGTGGATCGCCTTCATCTTCAGCAGGTCAACCACGCCCTCGAAGCCTTCCTCGGCACCGACCGGGATCTGCATCGGCACGGCGACCGCGCCGAGACGGCTCTTGAGCTGGTCGCGGACCTTGAAGAAGTTCGCGCCGGTGCGGTCCATCTTGTTGACGAACGCGATGCGCGGCACCTTGTACTTGTTGGCCTGGCGCCACACCGTCTCCGACTGCGGCTGCACGCCGCCGACCGCGCACAGCACGAACACCGCGCCGTCAAGCACGCGCAGCGAACGCTCCACCTCGATGGTGAAGTCGACGTGGCCGGGGGTGTCGATGATGTTGAAGCGGTGCTCGGGCAGGGTCTTGTCCATGCCCTTCCAGAACGCGGTGGTGGCCGCGGACTGGATGGTGATGCCGCGCTCCTGCTCCTGCTCCATCCAGTCCATGGTGGCCGAACCGTCGTGGGTCTCGCCCAGCTTGTGGTTCTTGCCGGTGTAGAAAAGGATGCGCTCGGACGTGGTGGTCTTGCCGGCATCGATGTGGGCCATGATGCCGAAGTTGCGGTAGCGGTCGATGGGAGTGGTGCGGGCCACGGCGATCTCTCTGTGTTTTTTGTCCACTGAAGCGGACGTGCGGAGTTGGTTCCGGATGGCCGAATGCCGCCCTGCGGCGGCACCCGGCTACGCGATGCACGGACCGGTGCGCGAAGCGCTCCGGCCGGGCGCCGTCACCAGCGGTAGTGCGCGAAGGCCTTGTTGGCCTCGGCCATGCGGTGGGTTTCTTCGCGCTTCTTGATCGCGCCACCGCGGTTCTCGGAGGCGTCGATCAGTTCGGCGGCCAGCTTGCGCGGCATGCTGTTCTCGCCGCGCTTGCGCGCGGAGTCGATCAGCCAGCGCATCGCCAGCGCCATGCGGCGGGACGCGCGCACCTCGACCGGCACCTGGTAGGTGGCGCCGCCGACGCGGCGGGACTTCACCTCGACCGACGGCGAGATGTTGCCGAGCGCCTTCTCGACGACTTCCAGCGGGTTCGGGTTCTTCTCGCCGATGACGTCCATGGCGCCGTACACGATCTTCTCGGCGACCGACTTCTTGCCGCTGTACATGACCATGTTGATGAAGCGCGCGATGGTTTCGCTACCGTGCTTCGGGTCGGGCAGCACCGAGCGCTGCGGGGTGTTTCCTTTACGCGACATTGTTCTCGAGCCTTTTCAGTATCTGTTCGAAGGGCGGGAAAGGGACTGGGATCAGCCCTTCGGACGCTTGGCGCCGTACTTGGAACGGGCCTGCTTGCGCTTGGCGACGCCGGCGGCGTCGAGCGAACCGCGGACGGTGTGGTAGCGCACGCCCGGCAGGTCCTTGACGCGGCCGCCGCGGATCAGCACCACCGATGACCTCGTAGCCGTTGGTCAGGCGCACCTTGGCGACCTTGCGCAGGGCCGAGTTCGGCTTCTTCGGGGTGGTGGTGTACACGCGCGTGCACACGCCGCGACGCTGCGGGCAGTTCTGCAGCGCGGGCGAATTGCTCTTGTAGGTTTCCGGGCTGCGCGGCTTGCGCACCAGCTGGTTGATCGTTGCCATCGGTGTCGGTCTTCTGCTCCGGGCACGGGGCCCGCTGTTGGGTATGACGGGCCTGGGCCCGGCTCGGTGGCGGGCCCCGTGGGACCGCGCCGGCCGCACGGTCCAGGTTCCGTGCGCGAAAACGAAGGCAGGCGGAGTCGACCCGGCCTGCCAAGACGGAAAAGTATAGCCGGCGTAGACGCCCAGCGTCAACGCAGCCAAGGACCCGGCAGGCAGCACCCCGCTCCGGGGCGCACCTGGGCCATGGTCACCTTTCCCGTCCATCCTGGACCGAACACGAAGCGCCTCCATGGCACCTCATTTCGGGATCTGGGACGGCCCCCGGAGGGGCCGTCACTGACTTGCAGCGTGTAGCGGTATTACTCGTCGGCGCCGTCGGCGAGGGGCGCATCGCCCCCCTCCACCTGCGAGGTCTCGGCGACCTGCGACTCCTCCGCCACGGCGACCCCGGACAGGGCCTCCATCTCGGACTCGGTCAGCCCGGAGGCGTTCTTGCGGCGCTGCGTATGGTACGCCAGGCCGGTGCCCGCGGGAATCAGGCGGCCGACGATCACGTTCTCCTTCAGGCCGCGCAGGCTGTCGCGGGTGCCGCGGACGGCCGCCTCGGTCAGCACGCGGGTGGTCTCCTGGAAGGAGGCCGCGGAGATGAACGACTCGGTCGCCAGCGACGCCTTGGTGATGCCCAGCAGTACCGGCTCGAAGTGCACCGGCAGCTCGCCCTTGGCGTTGTGCTTCTCGTTGGCCTCGATGACGCGCTGGCGCTCGGCCTGCTCGCCGTTGAGGAAGCGGGTGCTGTCGCCGGCGTCGGTGATCTCGACCTTGCGCAGCATCTGGCGGACGATCACCTCGATGTGCTTGTCGTTGATCTTCACGCCCTGCAGGCGGTAGACGTCCTGGATTTCCTTGGTCAGGTACGACGCCAGCTCCTCGACGCCCTTCAGGCGCAGGATGTCCTGCGGGCTCGGCTCGCCGTCCACCACGGTCTCGCCCTTCTCGACGTGCTCGCCTTCGAACACGATGATCTGGCGGTACTTCGGGATCAGCTCCTCGTGGTCCTCGCCGTCGGCACCCTTGATGATCAGGCGCTGCTTGCCCTTGGTGTCCTTGCCGAAGCTGACCACGCCGGACTTCTCGGCCAGGATCGCCGGATCCTTCGGCTTGCGCGCCTCGAACAGGTCGGCCACGCGCGGCAGACCGCCGGTGATGTCGCGGGTCTTGGACGCTTCCTGCGGGATCTTGGCCACCACGTCGCCCACGCCGACGGCAGCGCCGTCCTGCAGGTTGACGATCGAGCGCGGCGGCAGCAGGTACTGCGCCGGCAGGTCGGTGCCCGGGATGTTGAGGCCTTCGCCGGTCTTGGCGTCGACGATGCGGATCAGCGGACGCAGGTCCTTGCCCTGCGAGCCGCGGCGCTTGGGATCGGTGATCTCGCGCGAGGCCAGGCCGGTCAGCTCGTCGGTCTTCTCGATGACGGTGACGCCGTCGACGAAGTCGATGAAGCGCACCACGCCCTTCACTTCCGACACGATCGGGTGGTTGTGGGGATCCCAGGTCGCGACCGTCTGGCCGGCCTTGACCGCCATGCCGTCCTTCGCGTTGATGGTCGCGCCGTAGGGCAGCTTGTAGCGCTCGCGCTCGCGGCCGTGCTGGTCGAGCACCGAGATCTCGCCCGAGCGCGACACGCCGACCAGGTGGCCGTCGGAGTGCGACACGAACTTGACGTTGTTGAACTTCACCGAGCCGGTGGTCTTGACCGTCACGTTGTCGATCGCCGCCGCACGCGACGCCGCGCCACCGATGTGGAACGTACGCATGGTCAGCTGGGTGCCGGGCTCGCCGATCGACTGCGCGGCGACCACGCCCACGGCCTCGCCGAGATTGACGAGGTGGCCGCGGCCGAGGTCACGGCCGTAGCAGTGCGCGCACACGCCGAAGGACGACTCGCAGGTGATGGTCGAGCGGACCTTGATGGCCTGCACGCCGGCGTCCTCGAGCTTCTGCACCCAGGCTTCGTCGAGCAGCGTGTTGCGGGTGACGATCGGATCCTCGTCGTCGCCGGGCAGGAACACGTCCTCGGCCACGATGCGGCCGAGCACGCGGTCCTTCAGCGGCTCGACCACGTCGCCGCCTTCCACGATCGGGGTCATGGTCAGGCCGTCATGGGTGCCGCAGTCGGTCTCGGTGATCACCACGTCCTGCGCCACGTCAACCAGGCGACGGGTCAGGTAACCGGAGTTCGCCGTCTTCAGCGCGGTATCCGCCAGGCCCTTTCGTGCACCGTGGGTCGAGATGAAGTACTGCTGGACGTTCAGGCCCTCGCGGAAGTTCGAGGTGATCGGGGTCTCGATGATCGAGCCGTCCGGCTTGGCCATCAGGCCGCGCATGCCGGCCAGCTGGCGGATCTGCGCCTGCGAACCACGCGCACCGGAGTCGGCCATGATGTAGACCGAGTTCATCGACTTCTGCTCGACCTGCTCGCCCTTGGCGTTGGTCACGATCTCGGTGCCGATGGTCTTCATCATCGCCTGGGCGACGCGCTCGTTGGTGCGCGACCAGATGTCGACCACCTTGTTGTAGCGCTCGCCGGCGGTGACCAGGCCCGACTGGTACTGCTGCTGGATCTCCAGCACTTCGGCCTCGGCCTCGGCCAGGATGCCCTTCTTCTCTTCCGGGATGATCATGTCGTCGATGCCGATCGACACGCCGGCGCGCGTGGCGTACGCGAAGCCGGTGTACATCAGCTTGTCGGCGAACACGACCGTGTCCTTCAGGCCGAGCATGCGGTAGCAGGAGTTGATCAGGCGGCTGATGTTCTTCTTGGTCAGCTCGACGTTGGCCAGCGCGAAGGGCAGGCCCTCCGGCAGGATCTCGGCCAGCAGCGCGCGCCCGACCGTGGTGTCCACGATCGAGGTCTTCTTCTCGCGATTGCCTTCCTCGTCGATCACGGTCTCGGCGATGCGGACCTTGACCTTGGCGTGGAGGCCCGCGGCCTTGTTGTCGTAGGCGCGCTTGACCTCGGCGACGTTCGCGAACGCCATGCCTTCGCCCGCCGTGTTCTCGAGCGCGCGGGTCATGTAGTACAGGCCCAGCACCACGTCCTGCGACGGCACGATGATCGGCTCGCCGTTGGCGGGCGACAGGATGTTGTTCGACGACATCATCAGCGCGCGCGCTTCCAGCTGGGCCTCCAGGCTCAGCGGCACGTGCACGGCCATCTGGTCACCGTCGAAGTCGGCGTTGAACGCGGTGCAGACCAGCGGGTGCAGCTGGATCGCCTTGCCCTCGATCAGCACCGGTTCGAACGCCTGGATGCCCAGGCGGTGCAGGGTCGGGGCGCGGTTGAGCAGCACCGGGTGCTCGCGGATCACCTCTTCGAGGATGTCCCACACCTCGGCCTCTTCGCGCTCGACCAGCTTCTTGGCGGCCTTGATCGTCGTGGCCAGGCCACGGCGCTGCAGCTTGGCAAAGATGAAGGGCTTGAACAGCTCGAGTGCCATCTTCTTCGGCAGGCCGCACTCGTGCAGGCGCAGCGTCGGGCCGACCACGATGACCGAACGGCCCGAGTAGTCGACGCGCTTGCCGAGCAGGTTCTGGCGGAACCGACCCTGCTTGCCCTTGATCATGTCGGCCAGCGACTTCAAAGGCCTCTTGTTCGTGCCGGTGATGGCGCGGCCGCGGCGGCCGTTGTCCATCAGCGCGTCCACCGACTCCTGCAGCATGCGCTTCTCGTTGCGCACGATGATGTCGGGCGCGTTGAGCTCGAGCAGGCGGCGCAGGCGGTTGTTGCGGTTGATGACGCGGCGGTACAGGTCGTTGAGGTCGGAGGTCGCGAAGCGGCCACCGTCCAGCGGCACCAGCGGGCGCAGGTCCGGCGGCAGCACCGGCAGCACGGTCATCACCATCCACTCGGGGCGGTTGCCCGACTCGAGGAAGGCCTCGACCAGCTTGATGCGCTTGGTGAGGCGCTTGAGCTTGGTCTCGGAGCCGGTGGCGGCGATCTCTTCCTTCAGGCGCACCATCTCGGCCTGCAGGTCGATCGTGCGCAGCAGGTCGAACACGGCCTCGGCGCCCATGGCGGCGTCGAAGTCGTCGCCGTGCTCCTGGCGCATCTGCATGTACTGCTCTTCATTGAGCAGCTGGCCGCGCTCCATCGGGGTCAGGCCCGGCTCGGTGACCACGAACGCCTCGAAGTAGAGGATGCGCTCGATGTCACGCAGGGTCATGTCCAGCATCAGGCCGATGCGCGAGGGCAGCGACTTGAGGAACCAGATGTGCGCGGTCGGGCTGGCCAGGTCGATGTGGCCCATGCGCTCGCGGCGCACCTTGGCCAGCGTCACCTCGGTGCCGCACTTCTCGCACACCACGCCACGGTGCTTCATGCGCTTGTACTTGCCGCACAGGCACTCGTAGTCCTTCACCGGCCCGAAGATGGCGGCGCAGAACAGGCCGTCGCGCTCGGGCTTGAAGGTGCGGTAGTTGATGGTCTCGGGCTTCTTCACTTCGCCGAACGACCACGAACGGATCAGGTCGGGCGAGGCGAGCGCGATCTTGATCGCGTCGAAGTCGAGCGTCGGGCGCTGCTGGTTGAACAGGTTCAGAAGGTCTTTCATGAGTTTCTCCGGGAACGGGAATCGGGGACGTGGCCGTGGTGCTCACCGGTGGCGGGCGCGTGGTGCGCGCCCTGCCCCGGGCTGCGTCCTCAGTTCTCTTCCAGCTCCATGTTGATCGCCAGCGAGCGGATTTCCTTGACCAGCACGTTGAAGGACTCGGGCATGCCCGCGACCATCTCGTGTTCGCCGTCGACGATGTTCTTGTACATCTGGTTGCGGCCCTGCACGTCGTCGGACTTCACCGTCAGCATCTCCTGCAGGGTGTAGGCCGCGCCGTAGGCTTCCAGCGCCCAGACTTCCATCTCGCCGAAGCGCTGGCCGCCGAACTGCGCCTTGCCGCCCAGCGGCTGCTGGGTGACGAGCGAGTACGGGCCGGTCGAACGCGCGTGCATCTTGTCGTCGACCAGGTGGTTGAGCTTCAGCATGTGCATGTAGCCCACGGTCACCTTGCGTTCGAACGCGTCGCCGGTGCGGCCGTCGTACAGCTGGGCCTGGCCGCTGGTCGGCAGGTCGGCGAGTTCGAGCATCTGCTTGATCTCGACCTCGGCGGCGCCGTCGAACACCGGCGTCGCCATCGGCACGCCACCGGTCAGGTTGCGCGCCAGCGTCAGCAGCTCCTCGTCGGAGAACTGCTTCAGGTCGACGCGCTGGCCGTGCAGCTTGTTGTCGTGGTTGTAGATCTGGTCGAGGAACTTGCGCAGCTCGGCCACCTTGGCCTGCGCCTGCAGCATTTCGTCGATCTTCCGGCCCAGGCCCTTCGCGGCCCAGCCCAGGTGCACCTCGAGGATCTGGCCGATGTTCATTCGGCTCGGCACGCCCAGCGGGTTGAGCACGATGTCGACGGTCTCGCCGTTGGCCATGTACGGCATGTCCTGCACCGGCACGATGGTCGACACCACACCCTTGTTGCCGTGGCGGCCGGCCATCTTGTCGCCGGGCTGGATGCGGCGCTTCACGGCCAGGTAGACCTTGACCATCTTGAGCACGCCCGGGGCGAGGTCGTCGCCCTGGGTGATCTTGCCGCGCTTGTCCTGGAAGCGGCGCTCGAACTCCTCCTCGTGCACCTTCAGCTGCTTCGCGGCGCGCTCGATCGCGTCGGCGGCGTCGTCGTCCTTCATGCGCAGCGCCAGCCAGTCGGACTTCTTCAGGCCGTCGAGCACCAGCGAGGACACGGTGTCGCCCTTCTTCACACCCGGGCCACCGTTGGCGACCTTGCCCAGCAGCTGCTCGCGCAGGCGGGCGTAGATCGCACCCTCGAGGATGCGGAACTGGTCGTCGAAGTCCTTCTTGACGCGCTTGATCTCGTTTTCCTCGATCTGCTTGGCGCGCTTGTCCTTCTCGATGCCGTCGCGGGTGAAGACCTGCACGTCGATGACGGTGCCGTCCATGCCCGGGGGCACGCGCAGCGAGCTGTCCTTCACGTCGGACGCCTTCTCGCCGAAGATCGCGCGCAGCAGCTTCTCTTCCGGGGTCAGCTGGCTCTCGCCCTTCGGCGTGACCTTGCCCACCAGGATGTCGCCGGCGCGGACTTCGGCGCCGATGTACACCACGCCCGACTCGTCGAGGCGGTTGAGCGCCTGCTCGGAGACGTTCGGGATGTCGGCGGAGATCTCCTCCGGGCCAAGCTTGGTGTCGCGGGCGACCGCGGTCAGCTCCTCGATGTGGATCGTGGTGTAGCGGTCTTCCTGGACCACGCGCTCCGAGAGCAGGATCGAGTCCTCGAAGTTGTAGCCGTTCCAGGGCATGAACGCGACCAGCATGTTCTGGCCGAGCGCCAGCTCGCCGATGTCGGTCGAGGGGCCGTCGGCCAGCACGTCGCCGCGCGCGACCACGTCGCCCACGTTGACCAGCGGGGTCTGGTTGATGCAGGTGTTCTGGTTCGAACGCGTGTACTTGATCAGGTTGTAGATGTCGACGCCGGCATCGGTCTCGCCCGAGATCTCGTCATCGAACACCTTCACCACGATGCGGCCGGCGTCGATCTGCTCGACCACGCCGCCACGGCGCGCGTTCACGGTCACGCCCGAGTCGCGCGCCACGGCGCGTTCGATGCCGGTGCCGACCAGCGGCTTCTCGCTCTTCAGCGTGGGCACGGCCTGGCGCTGCATGTTGGCGCCCATCAGCGCGCGGTTGGCGTCGTCGTGCTCGAGGAACGGCACCAGCGCCGCCGCGACCGACACGGTCTGCATCGGCGACACGTCCATGTAGTCGATCTCGCTCGGCGGCTTGAGCAGGTTCTCGCCCTGGAAGCGGCAGGCGACGAACTGGGCGGTCAGGTTGCCCTTCTCGTCCTGAGGTGCGCTCACCTGCGCGATGACGTACTCGTTCTCCTCGATCGCCGACAGGTACTCGACGTCGTCGGTGACCTTCCCGTCCACGACCTTGCGGTACGGCGTCTCGAGGAAGCCGTAGCCGTTGGTGCGCGCGAACACGGCCAGCGAGTTGATCAGGCCGATGTTCGGGCCTTCAGGGGTCTCGATGGTGCAGACGCGGCCGTAGTGGGTCGGGTGCACGTCGCGCACTTCGAAGCCGGCGCGCTCGCGGGTCAGGCCGCCCGGGCCGAGCGCCGAGACGCGGCGCTTGTGGGTGACCTCGGACAGCGGATTGTTCTGGTCCATGAACTGCGACAGCTGCGAGGAGCCGAAGAACTCCTTCACCGCGGCCGCGACCGGCTTGGCGTTGATCAGCTCCTGCGGGGTCAGGCCATCAGCCTCGGCCATGGTCAGGCGCTCGCGCACGGCGCGCTCGACGCGCACCAGGCCCACGCGGAACACGTTCTCGGCCATCTCGCCCACCGAACGCACGCGACGGTTGCCGAGGTGGTCGATGTCATCCACCACGCCACGGCCGTTGCGGATCTCGGTCAGCACCTTCAGCACGTCGAGGATGTCGGAGCTGTCGCCGTTGGCCTCGCGCAGGCGCACGGAGTCGTCGTCCTTGCGCTCGGCGAAGTACTTGGCGTCGTACAGCACGGCCGCGCCGGTGGTTTCCTTGCGGCCGATGCGGCGGTTGAACTTCATCCGGCCCACGCCCGAAAGGTCGTAGCGCTCGAAGGTGAAGAACAGGTTGTGGAACAGGTTCTGCGCGGCGTCCTTGGTCGGCGGCTCGCCGGGACGCATCATGCGGTAGATCTCGACCAGCGCCTCGAGCTGGGTGCGGGTGCCGTCGATGCGCAGGGTGTTGGACAGGTAGGCACCGCGGTCCAGGTCGTTGGTCCAGATCGTGCCCACGGCCTCGATGCCCGCCTTGCGCAGGGCCTCGAGCATCTCGTCGGTGATCTCGTCGTTGGCGGACGCGATCAGCTCGCCGGTGGCGGCGTCGACGACATCATGCGACAGCACGCGGCCCACGAGGTAGGCGTCCGGCACGGCCAGGGCCTCGATGCCGGAATCGGTCAGCTGCTTGACGTGGCGCGCGGTGATGCGGCGGCCGGCCTCGACGATCACGCGGTCGCCGTCGGCCAGGTCGAAGTCCAGGGTCTCGCCACGCAGGCGCTCCGGGACCAGCTCCATCTGCACGCCCTCTTCGGGGTCGATGTGGAAATGGTTGATCTCGAAGAACTCGTTGAGCATCTCCTCGTTGGAGTAGCCCAGCGCGCGCAGCAGCACGCTGACCGGCAGCTTGCGGCGGCGGTCGATGCGGGTGAACAGCGCGTCCTTCGGGTCGAACTCGAAGTCGAGCCACGAGCCGCGGTACGGGATGATGCGGGCCGAGTACAGCAGCTTGCCCGAGCTGTGGGTCTTGCCGCGGTCGTGGTCGAAGAACACGCCCGGCGAGCGGTGCAGCTGGGAGACGATGACGCGCTCGGTGCCGTTGACGATGAAGGTGCCGTTGTCGGTCATGAGCGGGATCTCGCCCATGTAGACCTCCTGCTCCTTCACGTACTTGATGGCCTTGGACGACGACTCGCGGTCGTAGATCACCAGGCGCACGGTCACGCGCAGCGGGGCGCCGTAGCTGAGGCCGCGGTTGCGGCACTCGCGCTCGTCGAACACCGGGTCGCCGAGCTTGTAGCCGACGTACTCCAGCGCGGCGTAGCCGTTGTAGCTGGTGATAGGGAACACGGACTTGAGCGCGGCGTGCAGGCCGCGGTCGTCGCGGCGCGCCGGATCCTTGTCGGCCTGCAGGAACTCGCGGTACGAGTCGACCTGGATGGCGAGCAGGAACGGCACTTCGAGGATCGAACGGCGCTTGCCGAAGTCCTTGCGGATGCGCTTCTTTTCGGTGAACGAATATGACGTCGTCATGGGGAGCTACCGCCTTTGGCATCTGCGGGCCGCGCGCGGCGCGACCCAGGGGAATTTCGTGAACCGCCAGTTGGAAATCGCTGGTATTGCCGGCACCAGCACGCCTTCTCCCGCTATTTCCAACTGCCGACTCGGTGTCGGTTTTCAGGCTTTCTCTACAACGGCCGAAGGCCGGGGGCTTACGCCCCCAGCCTCGGTGGTCGCCGATGACGCTGGCGACGCGACAACGCTTACTTGACTTCGACCGTGGCGCCGGCCGCTTCCAGGTCCTTCTTGATCTTCTCGGCGTCTTCCTTGGAAGCGCCTTCCTTGACCAGGCCACCGGCCTCGGTCAGGTCCTTGGCTTCCTTCAGGCCCAGGCCGGTGATCGCGCGGACCACCTTGATCACCTCGACCTTCTTGTCGCCAGGCGACTTCAGGGTGACGTTGAACTCGGTCTGCTCCTCGGCGGCAGCGGCCGGGCCGGCGGCGGCGGCCACGGCAACCGGAGCAGCGGCGGAAACGCCGAACTTCTCTTCGATGGCCTTGACGAGCTCGACCACTTCCATCAGGGACTTTTCAGCGATCGCGTCGACGATCTGTTCGTTGGTCAGGGACATGTGTGTTCTACCTATTGGAAATTATCTGGATTGAAGCCTGCTGGCGTGCAACAGGCCGGATGACGTCGAACTCAGGCTTCGGCCGGAGCTTCCGCGGCTGCTTCTTCCGCCGGCGCACCACCACCCTGCTTGTCGGCCACGGCCTGGACGACACGGGCGAACATCGCGGCGGGCTCGAGCAGGGTGCGGGCCAGCATGGCCAGCGCCTGATCGCGGGTCGGCAGCGCCGCAAGCACGTCCACGTGGCTGGCGGGATACAGCTCGCCCCCCACGGACACGACCTTCGGCAGCAGCTTGTCGTTGCTCTTGGCGAATTCCTTGATCAGGCGACCGGCGGCGCCGGGCTCCTCGGTCGAGAACGCATATAGCAGGGGCCCGACCAGGCTGTCCTTGACGACAGCGAAATCGGTGCCCTCGACGGCACGGATGGCCAGCGTGTTCTTGACAACCTTCAGGAACACACCGGTTTCACGCGCCTGCTTGCGCATCGCGGTCATCTGACTGACCGTGGTGCCTACGTACTCGACTGCGACCAGGGAGTGCGCCTTGGCGGCGACGTCTGCCAGTTCGGCGACAACTTCTTGCTTCTGGGACAGATTGAGAGCCATACACTCCTCACTTGGTAACTCCGCTCGCGGCTCCTGCCGCTTGCGGTCCTGGACGGCATCCATCCGTGGAACGCCGGGGACACGAAGGTCCCGGGTCGGTGGCCTGTCCGGCTGGCGGTCTTGCGACCACACCAGAACACTTCCAGAAGGCGGCACCATCTGCGCGGGCACACCCTTGCGGGTGGATTAAGCGATCCCGCTTGCCACGACGGCGATTCCCTGCCAACACGAGCTTCCATGCCCGTCGCCGTGGCGCGCTGACCGCACCTGCGGTCTTTGACGGCTGCCGGTCGGCACCTGGGTGCCTGCGACTGCCCTCAAATGGTCGAACACCGCCCGGCCGCGAACGGCCGGGCGGGTACTGCGATTACTTGAACGACAGCGACGACTGGTCCACGGCGACGCCGGGGCCCATGGTCGAGCTGATCGAGATCTTCTGCAGGTACTGGCCCTTGGCGGTGGCCGGCTTGGCCTTGACCAGGTCGGCCAGCAGCGCCTGCAGGTTTTCCTTCAGGCGGTCGGACTCGAAGTCCGCCTTGCCGATGGTGCAGTGGATGATGCCGGCCTTGTCGGTGCGGTAGCGGACCTGGCCGCCCTTGGCGTTCTTCACCGCCTCGCCCGGGTTCGGGGAGACCGTGCCGACCTTCGGGTTCGGCATCAGGCCGCGCGGGCCCAGCAGGGTGCCGAGCTTGCCGACCACACGCATGGCGTCCGGCGTGGCGATCACGACGTCGTAGTTGAGGTCGCCGCCCTGCATCTTCTCGGCCAGGTCGTCCATGCCGACGGCGTCGGCACCGGCGGCCAGGGCCTCCTCGGCCTTGGCGCCCGCGGGGGCGAACACCGCCACGCGCACCGACTTGCCGGTGCCCTGCGGCAGCACGGTCGAGCCGCGGACCTGCTGGTCCGACTTGCGGGCGTCGACGCCCAGGCGCACGGCCACGTCGACGGCCTCGACGAACTTGGCCTTGCTGTTGTCCTTGACGATCTTCAGCGCTTCGTCAATGGCGTAGGCCTTGCCCGGGACGGTCGCGGCCTTGATGGTCTTCTGTCGCTTGGTCTGTGCCATGGTCTCAGCCCTCCACCGTCAGGCCCATCGAACGGGCGGAGCCCTCGATGGTGCGCACTGCCGCCTCGAGATCCGCCGCCGTCAGGTCGGCATCCTTCGCCTTCGCGATCTCTTCGATCTGGGCGCGGGTGATCTTGCCCACCTTCTCGGTGTTCGGGCGCTTGGAACCGGACTGCACGCCGGCGGCCTTCTTCAGCAGCACCGCAGCCGGGGTCGACTTGGTGATGAAGGTGAAGGTGCGGTCCGAGTACGCGGTGATGATGACCGGCGTCGGCAGACCCGGCTCGAGCTTCTGCGTGGCGGCGTTGAACGCCTTGCAGAACTCCATGATGTTCAGGCCGCGCTGGCCGAGGGCAGGACCCACCGGCGGCGAGGGATTCGCCTGGCCGGCCTTGACCTGCAGCTTGATGTAACCGACTACTTTCTTTGCCATTGTCCTCTCCGGGTGCGAACGCCTGTCAGGCTCCCCATCGGGCCGGGAATGGACGCGTCCCGGTATCGCGCTGTGACGCGCAAAGGCCGCCAGGGCGGCGGCCATTGCGTTTTGCCCGCATTCCGGGCAGGAAGCCGCGCACTATAGCAGCTTCCAAGGTGTCCGGCCAAGGGGCCGGGATCAGGCCTTCTCGACCTGCCCGAACTCCAGTTCGACCGGGGTCGAGCGGCCGAAGATGAGCACTGCCACGCGCAGGCGGCTCTTCTCGTAATTGACTTCCTCGACCACGCCGTTGAAGTCGTTGAACGGGCCGTCGATGACGCGGACCATCTGGCCGGCCTCGAACAGGACCTTCGGGCGGGGCTTCTCGACGCCTTCCTGGACGCGGGCGAGGATGGCATCGGCCTCGTCGTCGCGGATCGGCAGCGGCTGGGCCGCGGTGCCGCCGATGAAGCCCATGACCTTCGGGGTCTCCTTGACCAGGTGCCAGCTCTCGCTGTCGATGCGGGGGATCCCGCCCTCGTCCTGGGTGGCGATCTGGACCAGCACGTAGCCGGGGAAGAACTTGCGCTCGGAACGGCGCTTCTGGCCGGAGCGCATCTCGACCACTTCCTCGGTCGGCACCATCACGTCGCCGAACTTCGCTTCCATGCCCATGCGCACGATGCGGTCGCGCAGCGCCTGCGCCACCGACTTCTCGAAGCCGGAATAGGCGTGGACCACGTACCAGCGCTTGACGATCTCGCTTTCCAAACCGGACATCTCCATCAGTTGCCGAGCAGCAGGCGGATGGCCCACTGGATCACCAGGTCGAAGCCGGCCAGCATCAGGCTGATGACCACGACCACGATCATCACCACCCAGCTCATGCGCATGGCTTCCTGCCGCGTCGGCCAGACGACCTTGCGCAGCTCGAAGCGGGATTCCGACAGGAACTCCCGGGTCTGGAAGCCCTTGGTGCTGGTCAGGAAGACCACCAGGGCGGCGACCGCGCCACCGATCACGGCCAGGACGCGCAGCGGCATCGGCCACTGGCCTTCGAACCAGTAGAAGGCGACCAGCCCACCCACCAGCAGCAGCGCCGCGACCACGTACCTGGCGATGTCGCCGGCCGAGGCGTGGCTCCTCGAATGTTCAACCCTGCTGTTCAAGTGGCTATCGCCCTCGTTGCGGCTTGGCACGCCAGGAGGGACTCGAACCCCCAACCTGCGGTTTTGGAGACCGCTGCTCTGCCAATTGAGCTACTGGCGTATAGAAATTTTTGAAACTTCTTAAGACGCCAACGGCGAGTCGCTAACGACTCGCCCGGCGACCCCGCAAGCCGTCAGCGTGAGCTGATGGCCCCGCTGGCGTTATCCGGCCTGCCCAGCAGGCCGGATCAACGGCAGCCCATATCACGGCGGCGGTACGCCGCCGGGATATGCCGTCTTACTTGTTGATCTTGGCGACGA
>NZ_BMZT01000018.1 GCF_014652935.1 Luteimonas padinae
ACCCCGGCTGGTCGGCGTCCCGCACTCCGCTCTCGCCTACACGCTAGAACAAAGCAAAGACACAAGCGGCTATAGCCGCGACCGGTGCTTGAGCAACGACCTGTGCTTGCGGAGGTTCTGGTCGCGGCTATAGCCGCTCCTACAGGGACGCATGCGGCTCAGACGGTCGCGTCGCCGTCGGCGGCCACGCCTGGCTCCGGCTCCTCCGCGCCACCGTCCGCGCCCGGCAGCGCCAGCGCCGCCGCATCCGGCTTCAGCTCCTCGCGCAGCGCCTTCTTGCCGCGCACGCCCAGTTCGGTGAGCCGGCGCGCGCGCGCCAGCACGCTCTGGTTCGATTCGTCCAGCCGCCGCTTCGCGCTGCCGTAGGACTTCTGCAGCTGGTCCAGCCGCGTGCCGACCTGCTCGAAATCGACCAGGAACGCCTGCAGCGCATCCAGCAGCAGGCCGCCGGTCTCGCCGATCTGAAGCGCCTGGCGGTGGATGCGGTCGCGCGTCCACAGCCGGTCGACCACGCGCAGGAGCGCCATCAGCGTGTTCGGCGAGGCGAACACCACCTTGTTCTCGAAGGCGTAGGTCTGCAGCGAAGGATCCGACCCCAACGCCGCCGACAGCGCGCCCTCGATCGGCACGAACGCGATGGTCACGTCCAGCGCGTTGGCACCGATGGCCGCGGGATAGGCGCGCTCGGCGAGATCCTTCACGTGCCGGCGCAGGCCGTCGCAGTGGCGGCGCAGCGCGACGGCGTGCAGCTCGGGCTCGTCGCTGGCGTCCATCGCCTCCTGCCAGGCGACCAGGTTGACCTTGCTGTCGACCACCACGCTGCGCTCGTCGGGCAGGAACACCACCACGTCGGGACGCAGAGCGCGGCCTTCGTCATCGCGCACGCCGGCCTGGCGCTCGAAGTGCACGCCTTCCTCCAGCCCGCTGCCGCGCAGCACGCTTTCCAGGATCAGCTCGCCCCAGTCGCCGCGCACCTTGCTGCTGCCCTTCAGCGCGCGCGTCAGCGCGGCGGTGTGGCCGGCCATGTCCTGGTTGAGGGTCTTGAGCTCGGTCACCGCGCCCAGCAGCGCGGCGCGCTCCTTCGCCTCCTCGCCGTACAGCGTGTCGATGCGGCTGCGGAACTCGCCCAGGCGTTCGTTGAAGGGTTTGAGCAGGGTCTCGATGTCCGCGCGGCCCTGGGTGTTGGCGGCGCGCACGCTGGCCTCGAACTGCCTGCCGCGCTCGTCGAACACCTTGCCCGCCAGCGCGGCGAAGTCGGCGGACAGCCGGGTGCGGGCCTCGTCGACGAAGGCCTGCATCTCGGCGCGCGCGCGCTCGGCGTGTTCGAGGTTGGCGCCGAGTTCGGCGAGGCGACGCTCGGCACGCGTGCCCTGCTCGCGCAGCTCGCCGCAGCTGGCTTCGGCCGCCTCGGCGCGGCGCAGCGCCGCGGCCAGGGCCTCGCCGCGTTCGGCCAGGCTGCGCTCCGCCACTTCCGCCCGGGTCCGCGCCGCTTCCAGCTCGGCGCGCATCGCGGACAGCGCGTCCGCATCGCGCCCATGACGCGCACGCGCGGCTTCGAGTTCGGCGGTGGCCGTGCCCAGCTGGCCCTGCAACCTGCCCGCAGCCTCGGCGGCGGCCTCGGCGGCCGCGCGGCTGGCGGCACGCTCGGCCTGCAGTTCGGCCTGCAGCCCGGCCTCGCGCTTCGAAGCCAGCGGACTTCGCCGCAGCTGCACCACCAGGAGCACGATGACGATCGCCGCGGCGATCGCCAGCACCAGCATCAACAAGGTCTGAACATCCATCGGCGCAGTGTAGCCGGCCCAGGTCGCATCGCCTGCGACCCGAAGCCCTGCGATCGCAGGCCTGGAATTCCCTGCCTGTAGGAGCAGCTACAGCTGCGACCCGCACTGGCGGGACACTTCGCCATCGCAGCTGTAGCTGCTCCTACAGGGGAGACGTGTCGCAGGGAGATGAGCCGTGTCGCAAGGAACGGCGTCGCAGGGAACGGCGTCGCAGTTGAGGCGGTCGCGCACTCGCGCAGGACGCTACACCACCCGGCAGAACACGGCCTTCAGGTAGCGCGACTCCTGCGCGTTCGCCATGAACGGATGGTCCGGCCCGGCGCCGGACACCTTCAGCACCTGCACCGTGCGGTTGGAGAAGAACGCCGCGCGCCGCAGCATGTCCAGGAACTGGTCCTCGCTCACCAGCCCGGTGCACGAGAACGTCGCGAACAGCCCGCCCGGCTTCACCACCGACAGCGCCAGCTTGTTCATGTCGAGGTACTTCTTCAGCGCCGGGATCACCTGCTCGCGGTCGCGGGTCATCTTCGCCGGGTCCAGGATCACCACGTCGTACTGCTCGCCCCCGTTCCCGGCGTCGCGCAGCCACGGGAAGATGTCGGCCTGCACGAAGCGCGGACGCACGCCGTTCAATTTCGCGTTGCCCTTGGCGATGTCGATCACGTCGGCGTCGATGTCCACGCCCGTCACTTCGCTTGCACCACGCACCGCCGAATACACCGCGAAGCCGCCGGTGTTGCAGCACAGGTCCAGCACGCGCTTGCCCGCGACCTGGCGGCTCAACCATTCGCGGTTCTCGCGCTGGTCGGCGAAAAAGCCGGTCTTGTGCGCGCCCGCCGGGTCCGCGCGGAAGCGGATGCCGTGCTCGGTGATGACGGCGGGCTCGGTGCCGGGCGTGCCGTGGAAGTCGAAGCTCTCCTGCTTCTGCACGTGCTCGTCGGCGAAGGCGTGGAAGCGGCAGCCGGGGAACTGTTCGCGCAGCGCGGCCATGATCCATTCGCGGTGGCGGAACATCCCGGCGCTGAAATACTCCAGCACCAGCAGGTCGGCATAGCGGTCGACCACCAGGCCGCTGAGGCCGTCGCCTTCGCTGTGCACCACGCGCCAGGCGTCGGACACCTCGTCCAGGCGCAGCACGTCGCGACGCAGCGACACCGCGTCGGCGATCTTCCGCGCAAACCAGCCCGCGTCCACCGGCACCTGCGGATCGGTTTCCAGGATCCGCACCGCGATGCGCGAATGGCCGTTGTAGAAGCCGCGGCCGATCCACTCGCCGTCGATGCCGACGACGTCGACGATGGTGCCGGGCTTTGGCCGCGGGTTCGGCTTCTCGACCAGCTTCTGGAAGATCCACGGGTGGCTGGAGCGCCAGGCGTTGCGCAGGCGGACGATGGGGAGGGCTTCGTTCATGGCGGGAATTCTACCGGGCGCCCGCCGCGGCGACGGGCGCGCGTGACGGGCGCGGGGCCATCCCCGCCCATGCGCCATGCCGCGTCGGCACCGAGACCCCCGCCCTTGCGTTGCCGCCTTCCGCCGCCATGCTTCATCCATGCACCTGCCCGGCCACGAGCATCCGCCCGACTCCGCCGCCCAGCGCGCGGCCGACTGGCGCCGGTTCCGCCGCGCCGCGGGCGCCTCGGCAGCCTTCGTCGCAGTGCTGGCCGTGGTCTACGCCGCGCAGTCCGGCTTCGACGCGCGCCTGTTCGCGGTGCAGCCGGGCACGCTGCGCGGCCTGTTCGGCATCCTCACCGCGCCGCTGCTGCACGGCTCGCTGGAGCACATCGTCGCCAACGGTGCGGCGGTGCTGTTCCTCGGCACGCTGGCCGGCTGGGTGTATCCGAAGGCGTCCCTGCGCGGCCTGCCGCTGATGTGGCTGGGCTCCGGACTCGGTGCCTGGGCGCTGGGCGCGCCGGGCTCGTTCCACCTGGGCGCCAGCGGCGTGACCCACGGGCTGATGTTCCTGGTGTTCGCGCTGGCGGTGCTGCGCCGCGACCGCGCCGCCATCGCCGCCACCATGATCGGCTTCCTGTTCTACGGCGGCATGCTGCTGACCGTGCTGCCGCGCGAGCCCGGCGTGTCCTGGCAGTCGCACCTGGGCGGCGCGCTGGGCGGAATCCTGGCCGCCTGGCTGTTCCGGCGCCTGGACCCCGCGCCGCCGCGCAAACGCTACAGCTGGGAGCTGGAGGAAGAGCAGGCCGCCGCCGATGCCGAGCGCGCCGCTGCCGAACGCGCGCAGTTCGAGCCTGCGGCACCCGACGACGTGCCGGTGCTGTGGCACCGCCCCGATCCGGGAACGGACGAGCGCGGCAAGGTGCTGCCGTTCCCGCCGCGCGGGCGCTCCTGACCCGGACGCGCTGACCCACGGACCCGGCCGTGCATCGCCCCGGACGCCACCGCCGGCCAGGTGCGGCTAGACTCGGGCGATGCGCCTGACCACCACCCTCCTGCTGATGACCCTCCTGCCCTGGGCCACCGCCACCGCGGGCGACGGCGCGACCGAAGCCGCGGCCCGCCTGCAGCGCTACACCGGCGACGTGCCCGGCGCCGCCCTGCTGGTGCTGCGCGACGGCGAGCCCGTGCTCCGCCGCACCGTGGGCCTGGCCGACGTCAGCGCCGGCGCGCCGGTCACCCCGGCCACCAACTTCCGCCTGGCCTCGGTGAGCAAGCAGTTCACCGCCGCCGCCGTGCTGCTGCTCGCCCAGGACGGCCGCCTGCGCCTGGACGACCCCGTGCGCCGCTGGCTGCCGGAGCTGCCCGCGAACGCCGACGGCGTGACCCTGCACCACCTGCTGAGCCACACCTCGGGCCTGCACGACTACGAGGACCTGATGGCGGTCGGGTTCCAGGGCCAGGTGCGCGATGCCGACGTGCTGTGCCTGCTGGCAGACGGCCTGCCCTGCGCCGGTGACGGCGGCCGCGCGCCGGACGGCGAGACCACGTTTACCGCCGACGCCGCCGCGAAGCCGCCCGCCTCCCGCGCGGCCGATGCCGCAGCCGATGCCGCCGGGGGCGACGACACGGCCGGAGCGGTCGCGGGTGCACCTTACTTCGCCCCCGGCAGCGCCTACCGCTACAGCAACTCCGGCTACGCCCTGCTCGCCCTCGTCGTCGAGCGCGCCACCCGCCGTCCCTATCCCGAGGTCCTGCGCGAACGCATCTTCGCCCCGCTCGGCATGGAGCACAGCGTGGCCTTCGTCGACGGCCGCAACACCGTGCCCACGCGCGCCTTCGGCCACAGCGCCGATGGCGCCGGCTGGCGCCGCACCGACCAGTCCACCACCAGCGCGGTGCTCGGCGACGGCGGCATCTATTCCTCCATCGACGACCTCGCGAAGTGGGATGCCGCGCTGTCCGACGACCGCCTGCTGTCCGACGCCTCGCGCGCGCTGGCGTTCGCGCCGCAGACCACCACGCCCACCGGCGAGGACGACGTCGCCGCCTACGGCTACGGCTGGCGCATCGACGGTCATGGCGCGCTCTGGCATTCCGGCGAGACCATCGGCTTCCGCAACGTGATCCTGCGCTGGCCCGTCGAACGGCTCACCGTGGTGATGCTGACCAACCGCAACGATCCCGAGCCCCATGCCGACGCCCGCGCGATCGGCGAAGCGTTCCTGCGCGAGGCCGCCGCACGCTAGGCTTGTGGCCTGTTCCGCCGCCGGACCCGCCATGCCTGCCGCCATCCGCCGTCGCCCGACGGCCGCCCTCGCGCTCGCCGTCGCCGGCGCCCTCCTGCTCCTGCCCGGCCTCTCGGCGTGCAAGCGCGCGGATGACCCCGACGCCGTGCCGGCCTCCGCAGACGTCGACCAGACGCAGGACCCGGCCGACGACCGCATCGCCGACGACGTGCGCACGCTCGCCGACGACCGCATGCAGGGCCGCGAGACCGGCACCCCGGGCTTCGACCTCGCCGCCGACCATGTCGCCGCGCGCTTTGCCGAAGCCGGCCTCGCGCCCGGCGGCGACGACGGCGGCTGGTTCCAGCGCGTCCCGCTGCTGCGCGCCACCCTGGTGCCGGACGGCGCGAGGTTCGAAATCAGGCTGGACGGCAAGTCCGCGATGCTGGCCTTCCAGGACCAGTTCCTGCCGATGGCCAACTTCAACGCCGCCGACGCCGCGGTCGACGCGCCCGCGGTCTTCGTCGGCCAGGCGATCCACGCCCCCGGCCTCGGCCACGACGATTTCGCCGGCCTCGACCTGCGCGGCAAGGTCGCGGTGCTGCTGGGCGGCGCGCCCGAGCGCTTCGACGACACCCGCCGCGCCTTCCACGCCGCACTCGACGAGAAGCTGCGCAGCGTCGCCGAGCGCGGCGCCGTGGGCGCGGTGCTGGTGGGGACCGCCGCCGACGAGGCGCGCACGCCCTGGGCGCGCAGCGCCGCCGGCTGGGAGCGGCCGTCGATGCGCCTGCGCGACGCCGATGGGCGCGGCATCGACACCTTCCCCGCGCTGCAGGTGGTGTCGCGCGTCAGTGCCGCCGCCGCCGACGCCCTGTTCGCCGGCGGCGAACGCAGCGCCGCGCAGCTGGCCGAGCGCGCCCGCGCCGGGCAGGCCGGCGGCTTCGACCTGCCGGTACGCCTGGCGCTGGCCGTGCGCACCCGCGTGGAACCGCTGGACTCGCGCAACGTCGTCGGCGTGCTGCGCGGCCGCGATCCCGCGCTGGCCGGCGAACACGTCGTGCACACCGCGCATCTCGACCACGTCGGCACCGGCCTCGAGGTCGACGGCGACGTCATCTACAACGGCGCGCTCGACAACGCCCTGGGCGTCGCGATCATGCTCGAGGCCGCGCGCACGCTGGCGGCAGGTGCACAAGCACCGCGGCGCTCGCAGGCCTTCGTCGCCGTCACCGCCGAGGAACAGGGTCTGCTCGGCTCGCGCTGGTTCGCACGCAATCCCGGCGCCGGCACCACCCTGGTGGCCAACATCAACCTCGACATGCCGGTGCTGACCGCGCCCAGCCGCGACGTGGTGCCGATCGGTGTCGAGCACTCCTCGCTCAAGGCCGCAGTGGACGCCGCCGCACGCGAGGTCGGGGTCAGGGTCTCGCCCGACCCCTTCCCCGAGGAAGCCGTGTTCGTGCGCAGCGACCAGTTCTCCTTCGTGCGCGAAGGCATCCCCGCCGTCTACCTCGACGGCGGCATCGAGGCCGCCGACGCCGAGCGCGACCCCAAGGTCTCCGCCACCTGGTTCATGCGCAACTGCTACCACCAGCCCTGCGACCAGGCCGACCTGCCGATCCACTACGGCGACGCCGCGCGTCTGGCGCGGCTGTCGGCCGCCCTCGCCCGCGGCATCGGCGACGCCGACGCACGGCCGGCGTGGAATGACGGCGACTTCTTCGGCGAGCGCTTCGGCGCGGATTAATCCGCGTAACGCTTCATCATTTCGTCGAACTGCGCCGGATCGAGGTGCGACGTCATCTCGGCGACCGCCCCTGCCACCCGCGGATGGCCCATCAGTCCGTCCATCGCCGACATGCCCAGCACCTCGAACGCCTTGCCGAAGGCCTCGGTGCCCTCGTACTTGATCGTGCCCGCCGACTCCGCGCCGCATGTCACGGTGATGAGCTTCGCGAACACCGCGCTGGCGTCCCGGCTCACGGCCGAGGCCGTGTCCGCGGGCACCACGGCCAGGTCGGCGGTCAGCGGATGCGCCGACATCGCCACGAAGATCCAGCGCACCAGCGCGTCGCGGTCGGCCTGGGTGCTCGACTCCTTGAGGCAGCTGGCAAGCCGCTCCTGGTGCTCGCCCGCGGCCAGAGGCGCGCTCGCGACCATGGCCAGGCCGGCGGCCAGGCCGATGATGGTCTTCCTCATCCGTGTCCCCTGTCAGTGGCGCGCGGCGACTCGCCTGCGCGTGGCGGGATGATAGCGCCGGCGCGGCCGCGCGCGCTCAGCCCTGGCGCCCGCCCAGCATGATCACCGCCATGCCGGCGAGGCACAGGCCCACGCCGATCCAGTCGGTCAGCGACGGCCGCACCGCATCGACCGCCCACAGCCACATCAGCGCCACGGTGATGTACACCCCGCCATAGCCCGCGTAGACGCGACCCGCCGCCTGCGGATGCAGCGTGAGCAGCCACACGAACGCCGCCAGGCTCAGCGCCGCCGGCACCAGCAGCCACGGCGTACGGCCTTCCCTGAGCCACAGGTACGGCAGGTAGCAGCCGACGATCTCGGCGAGCGCCGTGGCGATGAAGAGCGCGAGCACCTTGAACAGTTCCATCATCCGGACCTCAGGATCCCCGCGCCTCGTCGACCCGCCCGTGCAAGCCGGCGGCAAACGCCACGTACTCACCGAGCCTGTAGCGTTCCATGCGTCACATCGAATGAAGAATGAAGGTGATGCGCCAGCCAACGCCTGTCAGGCGCCGTCATGGACGGATGCAGTGCCCGCCCGTCCAAGCGTGCAACCTACAAGAACACGACGGCAACCGCAGCCAGGCATGCCAGGCCAATGAGGAAGGTGGCGATCCGTTGCCAGGTCCGTGCCGTGCGATCCCTGGCGAGCACGTAGCCCGAGACAGGAACGACCACCAGTAGACCGGCCAGTCCTGCCACAAGTGTCCATGTAGCGGCGTTCCAGATGAGTGGATTCGCGGGATACGTAAAGAGAACCGCGGCCGCGGCAACGGAAGCGCGGATAGCCGCGAAAGTGAGAAAACCTGGAGACATGAACTTGCGCATTGCTGCCACCGACGCCCAACTCCTTATGTCTTGAGTTTCCCCTAGCCTAAGAGCCGAGAGCCCGGCGTGCGCGCCCGATAACGCCTCGGTGTCAGCACCACCGTAATTCAGCAGGGGCCGCACGCCGGATCTCGCGCCCTGCGCCCGAACAGTTGATCGAGGTTTCCCTCGAACTGATAAGCGTGGGCCTCGGGCGCGATGCTCTCGGCCACTCGACTGTAACGGAGAACCGAGATGACGGCAGCAGGGATCGACGTGTGCAAGGCCAGTCTGGATCTGGCCGTAGATGGGCAGCCGGGCGTGGCGGGGTTTGCCAACAATCGCGCCGGCATCACCAAGCTGGTCAAGCGCCTGCAGGCACTCAAGACCACGCGGATCGTGGTCGAGGCCACCGGCGGCTACGAGGAGCCGCTGCTCGAGGCCTGCTGCGATGCCGGCCTGTGGATCGCACGGGTCAACCCACGGCAGGCTCGCGCCTTCGCCAACGCTACCGGCGAGCTGGCCAAGACCGACGACATCGACGCCCGGATCCTGGCACTCATGGCCCGGCTGTTCGCTGACCGCCTGCGGCCCTATGTCGCACCGCCGCCTTGGCAGCGTGAACTGCGCGACTGGCTACGACGTCGTGGCCAGGTGGTCGTGCTGCTGCAAGCCCAGAAGCAGCAGGCGGCCATGGCGCCTGCCTCCGTCCGCAAGCTGGTAGCGCGCACCATTGCCGCCTTGGTGCGCGAGCTGGCCACGATCGAGAAGACGATGAAGGCCCTGATCAACGAACACGCCACGCCCGCGCTGCGCTCGAGCAAGGGCTTGGGGCCTGTGTTCCAGGCCACCGTCCTCGCGCTGCTGCCCGAGCTGGGACATCTGGACCGCAGGCAGATCGCCAAGCTCACCGGCGTGGCGCCAATGAACCGGGACAGCGGACAAGGCCAAGGCAAGCGACGGATCCGAGGCGGCCGCGCGCCTGTTCGCGTCGCGCTCTACATGGCGACGCTCTCAGCCGTGCGCTGGGATCCTGTGATGAAGGCGCACTACCAGCAGCTGCGAGCACGCGGGAAGCTTGGCAAGGTGGCTCTGGTGGCGTGCATGCGGAAGCTGCTCGGAATCATCAATGCCAGGCGCCGTGACGAGCTTCGCGACGAGGCTCTGGCACTGGCTTGAGCGGCACGCTTCAAGACAGTTGCTGAAGCCTACGTGTGACCATGATGGAATGACCCAGTGGTGTCGGATGTTGGATCCGACAACTCCATGTCGAATGCTTGTCGAATCCGGGCGAGCGTATCTGTTGAATCGAGGCCATACTGCTCCTGCAGCGCGTTTGCGGCATGACGCGCAAGGTCTGACAGAAGAATGCCCCAAGACGCAGGCTCGTCACGGCCGCTGTCATGCCACAGCCCAATGTTGAGTGTGCAATGCAGGCCCTTCTCTGCGGCCCAAGCGCTGACAAGTTGCCTTGCCGATTCATCGCGCTGCGCTGCTGGTGGAATGACTAGAGGCTTCATAAGTAGGCCTAACACTTAAGTTAAGCCGCGCCGCAGCGGGGCGTGAAGCACATGGCAAGCTACACCTGCCATGTGGTTTGCGACCCGATGCGGTGTCGGCTTGAACGCATTGTTAGGGATGCTCTGAACAAATCCTTCGGCGACAATAGCGCAAGGTTCGACGGATGACGACGATGCAGCTGAGCTTCGGGGACGC
>NZ_BMZT01000019.1 GCF_014652935.1 Luteimonas padinae
GAACTTCCTTCGCTTCGACATGAACACTCCTCATGGCCTCGATCGGCCTTCTCGTAAGTGTCCGTGAAAACGGGGGTGAACCCTATTGTGTTTGTATGACCACTGGCAGATCCTCGTCTCTGCCTTTCCGTCTACCCCGCCCTCCGGAGCATTGTTGTGACATCGCAGCCTGTCGAGTCTGTCCTGACAGAACACTTTTTGAGTTTGGCATTCTCGGAATTGAAGAAAGTTGGCTTTGTCTGTGACGAGCATGACTTTGCACCTTACCGGGAAACGATCAGCCACCATGTCGGCCGGATCGAAGACGCACTGAAGAAACGAGGCTTCTCTGGCGCACTGAGCCCTGGATTTGTCAATCATCCTGAGGCCGGATACGCGTACTACGTCTATGACACCACCAAGTTTGCTGACCAGAAGGCCGCCGATGCAGCGGTCCAAAAGTGGCTCACCACACGCTATGGTGGTGATGGTGGCTAAGCCGCGCGTTCTCATCCTCGAATCACCAAACGCTGAGGATTTCTACATCGACCGCTTGGATGGTCGGGCTGCGCGAGACGTGCTCAAGCTTGAGAACACCCAAGTTCAATACAGGGTCGCGCTGGATAGGCAACAACTGATCAGAGGCGTCAAGGAAGCCACCGACCTGCAATTCGATGTGTTGCACCTGTCATGCCATGGCAACGACGTCGGAATCCAGTTAAGCGACATGTCTGACATCGACTGGCTTGGACTTGCCGCCTTGCTGGATGTGTTTGCAACGCCCCAGCGGATTCTTGTGATGTCAAGTTGCGCGGGTGGCAGTGTTGACTTGACCAAGGCCCTGGTAAAACAGAACACGATTTTTGGTTGGGTCTTTGGCGCCGCTGGCGATATCGGATTTACCGACAGTTGCCTGGCCTGGTCGATTCTCTATCGCCTGATCGAGACTTTAGATGGGCCTTGCGACGCGACCACGGCACAGCGCGCTGTCAGTGCGATCAACGCATTAGTCGAGGGCAACTTTCTCTACAGGCGTTGGGATACTTCGCTGAGTAGGTACCTCGTATATCCGAAGTACCCCACGGCTTGAGGCCAGCGCGGAACGACGTGCACGAAGAATCCCGTGGCGGGACCCCGCAACAAGCGTGCGCCATCCAGCCGGCGTGCCAAGTGGTCTACGTGATTGGGGAGAGGGCGTATCCCGCAACCGGGCACTACTTCATGGTCTCTCCGTGAGGCACCGCCTGCCTGATAAGCGAGGCTTGGCGATCGCGCTGGCGTCATGCGCCCGGTTGCGGCGCTGGGCTCTCCCATGTTCCGACGGACGTGCGGCTCGTGCGTACGGCCCCAGAGCCTTCGCTCATATCACCAGAACTACGGGCGGTGTCGGGTTCCGATAAACGGCGACTCCGCCAGCATCTCCCGCGGCGCCGCCGCGTCCATGACAACCCCGCCGGAGATCGCTCGGGCGGCCATAGACGCTATGGGCATCGCCTAGCCACTTAAGGGCGAACGTTCCCCGTACTTGGTGGAAGGCCGCCTGGTGCGGGTACTAGAGGATCGGTGCCCGCCCTTCGCCGGCTCCAATCTCTATTACCGAGCCGGCGGCACCCATAGCCTGCATTTTCGAACTGGGGCTGAAGGCGCTGGGCGTGTGATTATCGATTGGCGGTTGGTAGCCGGTAACCACGCCCTTCCGCGACAGGCCAAGGCCAGCAGCCCCGACGCCAGAACCAGGATATGGCGGCACCAGGTCCTCTGCCAACCTGCCACCGAGGACGCCTGAGCTCGCCGGAGAACGAGTCTCAGCGCGAAACTGCGTCAGCGGTGTGGAGATAGCGTGTTTTTTGAGCTCTTTCTGGACTGTGCACTCACCCGCTTCAGGTCACTATCACGGCCCACACGCGAGCGTGCTTTGACAAGGAGAGTCCCATCAAATCAATTCAGACAGCCGCCGTGCTTGCATCAATGCTGTTAGCAGGCTGCGTTCATACGAATACCCAACAAGGGGAAGCACTTTCCCTAGTGCGATTCGCGCCTCCGCCAGAGAATGCAGAAGTCGTCCATCTGACCGCTGCCGCAGAGGGCGGGCTGGTTTATGAGCAGGGGTGCTTCAAGCTGCGAATGCGCGGCCAACCGCTCCAAACCATCATCTGGCACAGCCATTTCAGCCTAATCAGCCAGTATGGGAAGCCGGGCGTACTCGACGAGAACAGCGGAGAGTCCGCATTCGCTGGAGACGATATCCGCATAGGCGGAGGGGTCGTCGAATCAGTGGGCAGCAATGTGGAAAACTACGCACTCGCGACAAAATGCGGAGCGCCGTATACCTCAGCAAATACCCTACGGAGAGTCAAACCATGAAACGGAAAATATTCGTGGCATCCATTCTCGCGCTGGCATCCGCCGGCATGTCGGTGACCGCATTCGGTCAGGATGCGGATCCCGTATTGGAGGCGTATGCGGCTGCGTATGACCTGACCTACGAAGAGGCCAGGGATCGCCTGATCCTCATGGACAGCGGAACTCTCGCGGAGCTGCATGATCAACTCAAGCGTGACCCGTCTTTCGCTGGCATGAGGATTGTTCACAAGCCCACTCTCAAACTCATAATCTACGCGAAGGGAAATGCGGTGAGGCTAGCGACCAAGGCTAGCGTCTCTATTCCCGTCGAAGCAGTGGATGTGCCCCGATCCCTTTCCGAGCTGCAGGCCGCGGCGGGCTCGGTGACAAGATCTCTGCAAGCAGCTGGGGCTAGGTTCGAGATCGACATTGAGCCCGGCACAGGCACCATCATCGTCTATACCGAGGACGATGCGGCGGCGAAGAACGTCCTTGGTGAGGACACCAGCAGGAAACTTCCTTTCCTCAAGCTTGTGAAGTCAGCCAAGCGAGCGGAACCCACCGCAACCTTCATCGGGGGACAACGCGTCTCGGGTAGCAGGGAGTGCACCTCCGGCTTCACCGTATACCGGACATCTAACCCGAGCCAGCGTGGTGTGGTGACAGCGGGACACTGCGGGACCACCAGTGTCAGGGTGAACAATGTGCTGTTCAACCAGCCCGTTAGCCGTATGTACTCCGGCGACTATGATCAGATGTGGTTCACCGCCTCCGGACACACCTGGACAAATACCATCTACACTGGCCAGAGTATTCCGGCCACGATCTCGATTCAGGCTACCTATGATCCCATTGTTGGAGCTCTTCTATGCAAGTACGGAAGAGCCTCCGGACAAACCTGCGGCGAGATCACGTCTACCAACGCGGGCGTCACTAATCCTGATAACGGGACCGTCGGATACTACTATCGCGTGCGCAATCTGACACCAAACCAGCCGATGACCATCAACGGCGACAGCGGCGGACCAGTGTTCGGCACCTCCGGAGTGGCCTTCGGCATCGTTCATGGGCGTGGTAGCGGTCAATTTGTCAACGACATGTATTTCATGCCGGCTCACCGCTTCTCGGCTATTGGTGCGAGCGTCCTCACCACACCCTGAGACGCTGCCGGAGCAGGTAGAGACAGACCTAGGGCCAGCTTGGCCCGATTTGTCAGCGCCTACTCCAGCTTGCGGTCAGAGAGCGGCGGCCGTAACCGCCGCTCTTTCCGTCCCCATCGGTCAGCTCTGAAGGACATCCAGCAGAGCGGTAGCGATAGGCGTGGGTATTCCATGCGGAGCGCCTGCGTAGGTCAACACGTTGCCTTGATCGGCAAAATAACGCGCCTCGGCGATGTTCTCGAGCGCTTGTGACTGGATATCGCGCCCTTGCGTCAGATTGACAAGTAGGGGTCCAGCCCCCGCCTTCTCTCGCAAGATCGTGCCGAACCTGATGTACCGATTCAGCCAGATCAACCGGTCGTCTTCGGTATGGGTTGGATCTGGAGCCTCTG
Source organism: Luteimonas padinae (assembly GCF_014652935.1). Taxonomy (GTDB): domain Bacteria; phylum Pseudomonadota; class Gammaproteobacteria; order Xanthomonadales; family Xanthomonadaceae; genus Luteimonas; species Luteimonas padinae. Next base: position 3,875 of record NZ_BMZT01000019.1, read on the forward strand.
CCATCCGACCTGCCCGCCACGTCCAGAGCCAAGGGCCGGGTATCTTCGGCTATAGCGCCAGCAGGCCGGTGAACCTCAAGGCACGCACATCGCCAAACTCGGCGATGGGTTGAATGTCCTCCGGGCTTGAGAAGGGACAACGTTTGCGTAATCCGGCGCCCCGTGATGCTGCCATCAACGCAACTCCAACTCGCTCGCAAGCGGCAACGACCCGGGCTCGGCCGAACCGGGACGGTCGTGTTGGATACGTTGGTAGACCTCTTCCCGATGAACGGAAACATCGTCGGGTGCTCTGATACCAATGCGCACCTGGTTGCCTTTCACTCCAAGGACGGTGAGCGTGATTTCGTCGCCGATGACCAATGTCTCGGCAACACGGCGAGTAAGAATCAGCATGCATTTCTCCTGAGGTGCCGACCGGGTGCTTGAAGCGGGTGATGGCTTTCGGTATGGCCGATTTCGCTGAATAAATGATGCCACGAGCGAAGCGTCTTTTCGTGCTGTCTGGAACTGATGATCGCGGCATCCGCGAGAGCACTGTTGCGCGGCGAATAGACGCAGCTGTTCTTGACGTGTGGGTGGGCTCAAAGTTGCAGCTCGGCGAGCCGGTCAGCTATCCGGTGAAGATACAGGCGCTTCGGACCGCATCCGATCGACCAGCGATTCAATCGTGGAGACTGTCTCGGCGGGACGTTCCATCGGAAACAAATGGCTGCCATCGATCCAGTCGAGTCTGTCGCCAACCACGCGCCGCGTGTGGCGCAGACCGATGTGCCGTATCTCGCGCGAGTATCGCCCGGCAACGAAGCCGACAGGCAGCGGGAGCTCACGCGCGAGCTCGGCGATGCTGCGCGTTGGCAGGGTCTGGTAGATCCGGTACTCGACGTCGCGATCAAAGCGCAGCGCGCGCTCTCCGTCGCGCAGTTCGGTGCCATGGTTCGCGTAGTCATGCAGCACGCGCGGATCCCAGCGTCCGAATCCGGGCTTCCCGGCGAAATGTGCCATGACGGAGCCGACGTCCGGCCAGCGCGTGCGCCGCCGCCGGGTCTGTTCGAGCGGCATCAGGTGGCGGTCGAGACCGGTGAGGCGACCCAGCTTGACGACCCGTGCGCTCAGTCCGCCGATCAACGGCGAGTCGAGCAGGACCACAGCTCCAGCAGGAGCCCATGCAGCCGTTCGGCGTCCCCGGCGTCCACCAGGAAGTGCACGCCGCGGGTGGCACGCACCACGTCGTGCGCGGCCAGCGCCAGCGCCGGCGGGACCCGCAGCCTGGCGAAGACGGCGAGCGCTTCCCTGATCTGGTCAAGCAGGCTGGGCATGCGGGCATCGTAGCGCAGCGGGGCCACGGCGTAGATCGCGCGCCGTTCCTCCACGCTGCCCTGCCTGTCGGGGGCGTCGCCCCAGGAACCGGGTGTTCCATGCCGCGGCCGTGCTTGCACGGCTGGAGCGCGAGTAGGCTGCAGGCTCCTGCCACCCGAAGACGAGCCCCCGCCATGCGCACATGGATGATCGCCACCCTCCTCGCCTGTCCCCTGCCGCAGCAGTGGCCGGCACCCCGCTGCCCGACGCGCCGCATGTCGTCGTGCAGGGCGAAGGTCTGGTCAGCGTCGCGCCCGACTCGGCCACCGTATCCATGGTCGCGCGCCACCGCTCCGCCAATGCGGGCGATGCCAAGCGCGTGGTCGACGGCGCGGTCGCTGCGCTGCTGATGGTGGCGCCCGACTTCGACGTGGCCCCCGACGGACATCACCGCCTCCGACCTCGCCCTGCGCGAGGACGAGGAATACGACGACAGCAACCGCCGACTGCCCACGTCGCCAGCCGCGAAGTGAAGGTGCGCCTGGGCGACCTGGAGCGCCTGGGCGCGTGGATGGACGCCGCGCTTGCGGCGGGCGTAAGCTTCCCCGATCCGCAGACACCCCATAAGTAGAACTTTCTGGCATGTTTTCCCCAGCCAGGAGGTTCCATGAAGAAGTCCCGTTTCACCGAGACCCAGATCGTCTCGATCCTCAAGCAGGCCGACGCCGGCGTGCCGGTCAAGGACATCTGCCGGCAGGCCGGCATCAGCGTGCCGACGTACTACAAGTGGAAGTCGAAGTACGGCGGCCTGGAGGCCTCGGAACTGCGTCGGGTCAAGGATCTGGAAGCCGAGAACGCCAAGCTCAAGCGGATGTACGCGGAACTGGCGCTCGACAACGCAGCGATGAAGGACCTGATCGCAAAAAAACTGTAGGGCCGGAGCAGAAGCGCGAGGCAGTGCGGTACCTGATCGAGGTACATGCGCGGCCGCTGAGCCGGTCCTGTGAGTGCGTCGGGTTGTCGCGGGCCGCGTGGTACCAGGCGCCCCAGCATTGGACCGTGCGCGACGCCGAGATCATCGCGGCGCTGGCCAAGCTGGTCGAAGCCCATCCGAGCCGCGGCTTCTGGAAGTGTTGCAAGGTCCTGCGTCGTGCGCGACCGGACTGGAACCACAAGAGGATCTACCGGGTGTACAAGGCCATGAAGCTCAACCTGCGTCGCAAGGCCAAGCAGCGGCTGCCCAAGCGCGAACGCGTGCCGCTGTACGTCCCGCGTCTGCCAGACACCGTCTGGTCGGCCGACTTCATGGCCGATGCGCTGGCCTGTGGCCGTCGCTTCCGGACCTTCAACGTAGTCGACGACTTCAACCGCGAGGCGCTGCATATCGAGGTCGACACCTCGATCTCGTCCGCGCGCCTGATCCGCATCTTCGAGCAGCTCAAGCACGACCACGGCCTGCCGCAGGTCCTGCGCACCGACAACGGCCCGGAGTTCCTGGGCGAGGCCTTCGTGCAGTGGGCCAAGCTCAACGGCATGGCCATCCGGTACATCCAGCCAGGCAAGCCCAACCAGAACGCCTACATCGAACGCTTCAACCGGACCTTCCGCGAGGAGGTCCTGGACCAGCACCTGTTCACCCGCCTCGACGACGTGCGCGAGGCGGCGTACTGGTGGATGCTCGAGTACAACGAGGAGCGTCCCCATGACTCGCTCGGCGACATGACGCCGGTCGAGTACCGTCAAGCCGCCGAAGGTTCTACTTTTGAAATGTCTGCTTGACGGGGAAGCTTACGCGGGCTTCACCGATGTCTTCGACGTCAGCTTCAAGTTCAGCCAGCAAGTACGTCTGCGCGAACACGCCCGGGTGCGTGCCGTGGCCGACGCCCGGGAGAAGGCAGGTAGCCTTGCGGCGGCATTCGGCGGCCGGCTTGGTCCCGTGTACAGCATCAACAGCCTGAACTCGATGCAGACGCAGGGGTATGGGAACACCGCGCTGGATCGCATCCAGGTCACCGGGTCGCGCATCGATAGCGGCCGCTACCTGCAGCCGAAGATCGACTTCACCGAGCGGGCGTCGGCGGTGTTCGAGATTGCGCGGTGACCGATCAATCCCCGTCGCGGGCACGTCCAATCCCTCGCTCAGGGAAATGGACTCCAGGACGCCGTGCTACTCAAAATGGGGGACGGCGTCACAGATACCGCACTCAGATCAGACCTCCGCGGCCCAGCAACTCGAGCAGCCTCTGCTGGTTCCCACCATCGCTCGGCCAACCCATGAACTCATCCACCACCTCTCCATCCTTCAGGAGATAGAAGTGTGGCGTCGACCAATCGGTCAGCATTGGCCAGTCGCGCACCGAATCCGGGATCTTGATCTCCACCTCCGAGTGTTCACGGTTCCACTTCTGAAGCAGTTGGAAATCAAGCCTTGCACCTTGCGGAGTCATCCACTGGGTGACATTGCGTACTGCTGGCCAGATTCTCCGATCGAGCATGATGTCCGACAGCGCACGGCGCGATGGATTGCATGACGGATGAACGACCGCAACGATCCTAATGCCGTCCTTGATCGGCGCAGTGTCCCGTATGAGCTTGAAATCACTCCGATGCACCCGATACACAAGCGGACCGTCATCCACCAACACCTTCGATGTCACGATTTCAGGGATCGCAGGCAGGCCGAGATCCGGATGCCTTGCACGGTACTCATCGGCCTTCTCGAACAGCCGTAGAGCCATCATTGTTTCGTGGAGTTTCCGACGCTGATCTTCGTTAGCAGCCCCGCGCGACTCCAGTTCGCTCAACTGTGCCGACAGGATGGCGAAATGGTGGAGCCGCCGCGAGAAGTGAGCGGCAATGTACGTTGATCTAAAGTTGAACCCCAGTTCGGCGTCGGACAGCTGGGTGGGATCGGTGTCGGCGCTGCCCGGGAAGAGGTTCTCGTATGTCTCCTCCATGACTCGCATCCGCTGCGTGGAGGGCAGTCCAAGAGTATCGCGCTCCGCCTTGAGCATCAGATTGAAGCGCTGCTCCTCCGGACTCGACCTAACGCTGGCCACAGCCAGGTTAAGCACGCACAATAAGGCGAGGAAGACACCAAGCGATTGGCGAGCTTTATCCATCGGACCGCCCTCGATCTGTTGCGTGCATGCCGGCTTCCGGCCCCGTCTTGACCTGGCAGAGGGGGCCAGAAGCATGTCCCGTTGGCAGGACGGCGATCAGCAGTTCAGAGTACAGATGAAGCTGGGCGATTCCATGCACGTTGCGCGGCTGTGACAAAGGTAGCCCACGTGATCACCGCCGTCCGCGGCAGGTGTCATGATGAGCTCGTCCGACTTTGATGCAATGCGGATCCCCGGGATCGCTCGAGTCGAGTTCTGCGCGCCGAACAGTGAAAGGATCCGATAGGCTTCGGTGGCGTCCAGTTCCCGCTGCATGTCTTCGTAGTAGAAGCTCGCCAAGCCGTTCTCCGTGAATACCAGGCTTTGCAGAAAGCGAACTTGGGCACCAGTGGATAGCGCATGCAGTGGCGTTTTCTCGATTCCAGAAGCTATCAACCCCTCCAGATCGCTCATGGATTTCACGGGAGCGAGCTCATGCGCGAGTTCGCGTTCCAACAGGTCTCTCTCGGCCAAGGGTTCACCGGCGTGGGCCGTTCCGGCGAAGATGATTGCGAGCACCGCGGGCAAAACTGCTTTCATGTCGTCCTCCTTGATCAAGCGCTTTCGCAGTGAAACGGCACCTGCCGTTCCAGGATGAACCGTAGTACAACGAGCCAGTCAAAATTCGTTCAGGAGTTGTTTCAGGTTCGTTACGTTCAGCGCCCTGATCACAGTTCAGTCAGTTTCTTGGCACCCCGAACTGGTTCACGAGCTGCGCGTGCCCGGGCGCGAAGCCGCACACCCATAGGCTTCGGGCCCAGTTCGCCAGCCCTGCTTCCTGCATGGTCCGGCGCCCACGACCGACGCCGTCAGGATGAAGGGGGCTTGGATCGGCGAGCCAGGCTCAGTGGAACGCCGCCATGCGAAGCGGGGCCACGGCGTAGGGCGCGCGCCGTTCCTCCACCCTGCCCTGCCTGTCGGGGGCCTCGTCCAGGCGCTGCGTCTCCACTTGATCGAGGATGTCGCGCATGGCGGGTGCGTGGGCGGGAGCGCGTGGCCAGCAGGCGCCAGAAACCACAGCCGGAAGCGCCGACGTGCGCTTGCCACCGGGTCTACCCGAATCAAACTGGCGAGCCTCTTGGGGCTCGTAGAGATGCGAGAGCTCGTCCACGACGAACTCCAGCGCGAGCAGGTTCTTCTGCGCATCCGGTCGCGGGAATGTCTTCCCCTGATTCCAGCGCGATACCGTTTCCGGCCTGACGCCCAGCAGGCTCGCCACGTCTGCGGAACGCATGGCGCCCTTTTCCCGGATTGAAACCAGTCTCCGTGCGATTTCGCTACTCATGCTCGTCCAGACGTGCGCCTGCGCGTTCCTTCGCCCCCGGGTGCAGCACAGCTGCATGCCGGCGGGCGCAACATCCACCCTTGCCCGGGGCGGCGAGGGTGGCTCGCGCCGTACCGCGGCACCGGCTTAGCCTCAGGCCACCGCGCGCAGCGGGCCTGCGGTGTAGATAGCCCGCGTCTCGCCTACCCTGCCCTGCGGACCGTGCGCCTCGCCCAACCGCTGCGTCTCCACCTGGTGGAGGATACCGCGCATGGCGAGTGCGTGGGCGTAGAGCGCCTCGCCGATCGCAGGGAGCGTGCCTTCGGCCAGATCAGTCGCCCGCGTCGTGGCCAGCAGGTCGCCGTGGGCCTCGAGCATCCGGAGCAGCCTGTCCAGCGCATCCATTCTGACAGCGATTTCGTAGTTGTACGCAGAGCGTTGAGGCTGCGTTCTGGATCGGCTTCTCTAGGGAAGGTCTGATCAAAGCGCCCTGAAGCTTGGATTTCAGCGTCGAGCGCTCGATCGACCTCGATTTGATCAAAGTTGC
>NZ_BMZT01000020.1 GCF_014652935.1 Luteimonas padinae
AAGTGAAGAGTTTGATCCTGGCTCAGAGTGAACGCTGGCGGCAGGCCTAACACATGCAAGTCGAACGGCAGCACAGGGGAGCTTGCTCCCTGGGTGGCGAGTGGCGGACGGGTGAGGAACACATCGGAATCTGCCTATTTGTGGGGGATAACCTCGGGAAACCGGGACTAATACCGCATACGACCTACGGGTGAAAGCCGGGGACCTTCGGGCCTGGCGCAGATAGATGAGCCGATGTCGGATTAGCTAGTTGGAGGGGTAAAGGCCCACCAAGGCGACGATCCGTAGCTGGTCTGAGAGGATGATCAGCCACACTGGGACTGAGACACGGCCCAGACTCCTACGGGAGGCAGCAGTGGGGAATATTGGACAATGGGCGAAAGCCTGATCCAGCCATGCCGCGTGAGTGAAGAAGGCCCTCGGGTTGTAAAGCTCTTTTGTTGGGAAAGAAAAGCCATGGGTTAATACCCTGTGGTTCTGACGGTACCCAAAGAATAAGCACCGGCTAACTTCGTGCCAGCAGCCGCGGTAATACGAAGGGTGCAAGCGTTACTCGGAATTACTGGGCGTAAAGCGTGCGTAGGTGGTTCGTTAAGTCTGATGTGAAAGCCCTGGGCTCAACCTGGGAATTGCATTGGATACTGGCGGGCTAGAGTACGGTAGAGGGTGGCGGAATTCCTGGTGTAGCAGTGAAATGCGTAGATATCAGGAGGAACATCCGTGGCGAAGGCGGCCACCTGGACCAGTACTGACACTGAGGCACGAAAGCGTGGGGAGCAAACAGGATTAGATACCCTGGTAGTCCACGCCCTAAACGATGCGAACTGGATGTTGGGTGCAACTAGGCACTCAGTATCGAAGCTAACGCGTTAAGTTCGCCGCCTGGGGAGTACGGTCGCAAGACTGAAACTCAAAGGAATTGACGGGGGCCCGCACAAGCGGTGGAGTATGTGGTTTAATTCGATGCAACGCGAAGAACCTTACCTGGCCTTGACATGTCGCGAACTTTCCAGAGATGGATTGGTGCCTTCGGGAACGCGAACACAGGTGCTGCATGGCTGTCGTCAGCTCGTGTCGTGAGATGTTGGGTTAAGTCCCGCAACGAGCGCAACCCTTGTCCTTAGTTGCCAGCACGTAATGGTGGGAACTCTAAGGAGACCGCCGGTGACAAACCGGAGGAAGGTGGGGATGACGTCAAGTCATCATGGCCCTTACGGCCAGGGCTACACACGTACTACAATGGGAAGGACAGAGGGCTGCGAACCCGCGAGGGCAAGCCAATCCCAGAAACCTTCTCTCAGTCCGGATTGGAGTCTGCAACTCGACTCCATGAAGTCGGAATCGCTAGTAATCGCAGATCAGCATTGCTGCGGTGAATACGTTCCCGGGCCTTGTACACACCGCCCGTCACACCATGGGAGTCTGTTGCACCAGAAGCAGGTAGCTTAACCTTCGGGAGGGCGCTTGCCACGGTGTGGCCGATGACTGGGGTGAAGTCGTAACAAGGTAGCCGTATCGGAAGGTGCGGCTGGATCACCTCCTTTAGAGACTAAAGACAGCATGATTGCCTGTCAGGCGTCCGCACAAGTGACCTGCATCCAGGAGTTCCACGGCTCATGCCGGGGGACCGACCCCGTTTCGGGGCCTTAGCTCAGCTGGGAGAGCACCTGCTTTGCAAGCAGGGGGTCGTCGGTTCGATCCCGACAGGCTCCACCATGCTGGGGAAGACTATGGGTCTGTAGCTCAGGTGGTTAGAGCGCACCCCTGATAAGGGTGAGGCCGGTGGTTCGAGTCCTCCCAGACCCACCATTCCTGGATGATCTGCGCACACACATGAAGATTTGAATCGGGGCGGCACTGTGGCCGGCCCGTGTTCTTTGAAAACCAGGGACGTAGCGAGCGTTTGGGACGAATATCCAGACGTGTCGTAGAGGCTAAGGCGGGGCCCTCGAGGCCCTAGAGATTGAGTGTATGTTTCGCGCTGCCGGGCTTTGTACCCCTGGTGGCACGTCATATGGCTCCGAGGCGACTTGGGGTTATATGGTCAAGCGAATAAGCGCACACGGTGGATGCCTTGGCGGTCAGAGGCGATGAAGGACGTGGCAGCCTGCGAAAAGTGTCGGGGAGCTGGCAACAAGCTTTGATCCGGCAATGTCCGAATGGGGAAACCCACTCCGCAAGGAGTATTGCATGGTGAATCCATAGCCATGCAAGGCGAACCCGGTGAACTGAAATATCTAAGTAACCGGAGGAAAAGAAATCAACCGAGATTCCCCCAGTAGCGACGAGCGAACGGGGAGCAGCCCAAAAGTTGTTCCGGTTCTAGGAAAACAGTCTGGAAAGACTGGCCATAGAAGGTGACAGCCCTGTATTCGAAAGGGCCGGAATGATGAAAAGTGAGTAGGGCGGGGCACGAGAAACCCTGTCTGAACATGGGGGGACCATCCTCCAAGGCTAAATACTCCTGACCGACCGATAGTGAACCAGTACCGTGAGGGAAAGGCGAAAAGAACCCCGGAGAGGGGAGTGAAATAGATCCTGAAACCGTGTGCGTACAAGCAGTAGGAGCCCTTCGGGGTGACTGCGTACCTTTTGTATAATGGGTCAGCGACTTACTGTTCGTGGCGAGCTTAACCGTATAGGGGAGGCGAAGGGAAACCGAGTCTGATAAGGGCGCATAGTCGCGGGCAGTAGACCCGAAACCGGGTGATCTAGTCATGCCCAGGGTGAAGGTACCGTAACAGGTACTGGAGGCCCGAACCCACTCCCGTTGCAAAGGTAGGGGATGAGGTGTGATTAGGAGTGAAAAGCTAATCGAACCCGGAGATAGCTGGTTCTCCTCGAAAGCTATTTAGGTAGCGCCTCGCACGAATCTTCCTGGGGGTAGAGCACTGTTATGGCTAGGGGGTCATTGCGACTTACCAAACCATTGCAAACTCCGAATACCAGGACAGACTATGCGGGAGACACACGGCGGGTGCTAACGTTCGTCGTGAAAAGGGAAACAACCCAGACCCACAGCTAAGGTCCCAAATTCCATGCTGAGTGGAAAACCATGTGGAAAGGCACAGACAGCCAGGAGGTTGGCTTAGAAGCAGCCATCCTTTAAAGAAAGCGTAATAGCTCACTGGTCGAGTCGGTCTGCGGGGAAGATTTAACGGGGCTAAGCATGGAACCGAAGCTTGGGGTGCACACTTTGTGTGCGCGGTAGAGGAGCGTTCCGTAAGCCGGTGAAGGTGAGTTGAGAAGCTTGCTGGAGGTATCGGAAGTGCGAATGCTGACATGAGTAACGATAATGCGGGTGAAAAGCCCGCACGCCGAAAGCCCAAGGTTTCCTTGCGCAACGTTAATCGACGCAGGGTGAGTCGGCCCCTAAGGCGAGGCAGAAATGCGTAGTCGATGGGAAGCTGGTTAATATTCCAGCACCTCGCACAAGTGCGATGGAGGGACGGAGAAGGTTAGGTCTACCAGGCGTTGGTTGTCCTGGGGAAAGGCGGTAGGTTTGGGTCTTTGGCAAATCCGGGACCCTTCAAGACCGAGCACCGAGACGAGCTCATTAGAGCGAAGTGACTGATACCACGCTTCCAGGAAAAGCTCCTAAGCTTCAGCTTGTGCAGACCGTACCGTAAACCGACACAGGTGGGTAGGATGAGAATTCTCAGGCGCTTGAGAGAACTCGGGTGAAGGAACTAGGCAAAATGGTACCGTAACTTCGGGAGAAGGTACGCCCCCTTTGGTGGCCACATGCGTGGCTGGGCTGAGGGGGGCCGCAGATACCAGGCCGCTGCGACTGTTTATCAAAAACACAGGACTCTGCAAACACGAAAGTGGACGTATAGGGTCTGACGCCTGCCCGGTGCCGGAAGGTTAATTGATGGGGTCAGCCGCAAGGCGAAGCTCTTGATCGAAGCCCCGGTAAACGGCGGCCGTAACTATAACGGTCCTAAGGTAGCGAAATTCCTTGTCGGGTAAGTTCCGACCTGCACGAATGGCGTAACGATGGCGGCACTGTCTCCACCCGAGACTCAGTGAAATTGAAATCGCTGTGAAGATGCAGCGTTCCCGTGGCAAGACGGAAAGACCCCGTGAACCTTTACTATAGCTTTACACTGAACGTTGAGTTCGTCTGTGTAGGATAGGTGGGAGGCTGTGAAGTGCTGGCGCCAGCTGGCATGGAGCCATCCTTGAAATACCACCCTGTCGTGCTTGACGTTCTAACCTGGGTCCGTAATCCGGATCGGGGACCGTGTATGGTGGGTAGTTTGACTGGGGCGGTCTCCTCCCAAAGAGTAACGGAGGAGCTCGAAGGTACGCTCAGCGCGGTCGGACATCGCGCACTGTGTGCAAAGGCATAAGCGTGCTTGACTGCAAGATCGACGGATCAAGCAGGTACGAAAGTAGGACTTAGTGATCCGGTGGTTCTGTATGGAAGGGCCATCGCTCAACGGATAAAAGGTACTCCGGGGATAACAGGCTGATACCGCCCAAGAGTTCATATCGACGGCGGTGTTTGGCACCTCGATGTCGGCTCATCACATCCTGGGGCTGTAGTCGGTCCCAAGGGTATGGCTGTTCGCCATTTAAAGTGGTACGCGAGCTGGGTTCAGAACGTCGTGAGACAGTTCGGTCCCTATCTGCCATGGGCGTTGGAGATTTGAGAGGGGCTGCTCCTAGTACGAGAGGACCGGAGTGGACGAACCTCTGGTGTTCCGGTTGTCACGCCAGTGGCATTGCCGGGTAGCTACGTTCGGAAGCGATAACCGCTGAAAGCATCTAAGCGGGAAGCGCGCCTCAAGATGAGATCTCCCGGGGCACAAGCCCCCTGAAGGAACCATCAAGACCAGGTGGTTGATAGGCTGGGTGTGTAAGTACAGCAATGTATTGAGCTAACCAGTACTAATGATCCGTGTGGCTTGACCATATAACCTCAAGTGGCCTTGGACTCGACGACGCGTCGATATCCGGCACAAGCTTCGCTACGTCCCTACTTATTCGCCAACGGCGGAGCTGATCCATGGCTCCGTTCCGAGGCAACCCAACGAGAGCGTGTGCGCGTCAAGCCAGCACCACCGGCCCGCGACCCTCCACCCTCTCCCTGGTGACAATAGCTTTGTGGAACCACCCGATCCCATTCCGAACTCGGAAGTGAAACGCAAACGCGCCGATGGTAGTGTGCATCCAGCATGCGAGAGTAGGTCATCGCCAGGGTCTTTACCCCAAAACCCCGCAGCCTCGGCTGCGGGGTTTTTCTTTGGGCGCG
>NZ_BMZT01000021.1 GCF_014652935.1 Luteimonas padinae
TCACATACACCAAGATCAAGTGATTCAGGTGTTAGGGCCCAAGTGGAGTCAGACCGGCCGTGGAAATTTCTTCTCTTACAAGCTATCCCTCTGCAATAGGAACCATTGCCGGCTGGTACTACGAAGCATGGGGCCGTGAAGACGGAATGTCGCTAGAAGTAGAGCACCGAAAGTTAACGCGGAGCTTCACTGGCAAGTCGTTTCCATATACCTACTTGGCTCTTGTAGACGGTCAGCTAATAGGTGCTGCGCAGCTCAAGTTGCAAGAAATGAAGGAGTTCCCGGCGCTAGCTCATTGGCTGGGAAACGTCTATGTGGTGGCATCAGCCCGAGGTACTGGAGTGGCTCAAGCGCTGGTGTCTCATGTGGCCGCGGAGGCACAAGATCACGGAATTGAAAAGCTCTACCTGCAGACGGAAGATCTGTCTGGAGGTCTGTACTCTCGCTGCGGTTGGACCGCTCTGACTCACACACAGAGTCATGGTAAAGAAGTGCTAATTATGGAGCGTCGGTTGGGCCCTAACAATTCATTCAAGCCGAACCCGCTTCGCGGGTCGGCTTAATTCAGGTGTTAGGCCCCATGTATCGAGTAATCCTTGCCTGCAGTGAAGTTCCTGAGCATGTCGGTGCTGTCGCTGCCCGGGACATCGCTGAAGAATTCGTGCACCGGCCTTGGCACCAGAACGTTCAGTGCACTTGGGACGGATCTCGGTTGCTGTTGCAAGCCGACAACGACTACGACACAGATGGCTCTGCTTTGAGGGATGAGTTCTCGGACGCCATCGCAGCGTGCATTGCGGAGGGGTTCAATGGCAGCATCACCGTCGTGTCGGTTGCAGCACGGGCTGGGGCCTAACAATGCGTTCAAGCCGAAGCCGCTTCGTTACGCAAAGCACATGGCAGGTACAGCTTGCCATGTGCTTCGCTTCACTACGCGTCTCGGCTTAACTTGGGTGTTAGGGGGCGCAGTGCCAGCATTCACTCGAACCACTAAAGAAACTAAAGAGCTGGCGGAACGCCTCTACTTCGACATCCAAGAAGAGTTGTTCCGCCGTGAGACCATCAACTCAGAGGCCTACGATAAGGCGATTTTGACTTACTCGTCAGGCGCCCTTGCTCTTTCGCTTGGCTTCCTGAAGGATTTTGCACTTGGCGCAAGCTCAACTCTGGTGACGCTGTTGTTCGTCTCGTGGTGCCTGTTCGTACTGGCAATCTTTAGTACGACCCTTTCCTTCATCCTTGGAAAGCTCGCAACCGTCAGGCAGCTCGAGAAAGCTGAGCTCTATTACATCCATGGCCACAACCCAGCCATCGACATGCCCAACAAGTGGGCCGCACCCGCAAATATCGCAAACTGGACCTCTGGTTTTGCGTTCGCAGTCGCAGCACTCTTAACTGCAGTTTTTATGTTTTCAACTCTCAAGGAGAAGAACATGAGCAGGAACAACCCGCCGCCTGGTGTCGTTGAGAAGATCATCTCGGGACAGACCGGCATCATCAAGTCCGTTGATCCAACGCGTATGGTGCGACTTCCGGACCCGGTAGATCCTGCGCCCGCCCCACAGCCGGCGCAATCGCCAGCTCCTGCAAATCCTGCGCCGTCTGGGAACCCCGACAGCGCCCCCTAACAAATCGTTCAAGCCGAAGCCGCTTCGTTACGCAAAACACATGGCAGGTAAATCTTGCCATCTGTTTCGCTCCACTACGCGTCTCGGCTTAACTCTGGCGTTAGATGTCCGAGGCGCCCTACTGCGAGCGGCTGGAGCCCTCCGGAATCCATGAAAAGCACTCAAATCCCATACATCACCATCATCATCTGCCTGACGACCCTTATCTATTCCATGGGCGTCGCGCTTGCCGTGAGTGGCAATTTGATGGGAAGTGTAAGAATCACTCAGTTAGAGCCCTACGGTGGTGTTACATTCGCGCACCTAGAGAACCTTGAGTTGTGGCGGTTACTCGCCTCGCAGCTAATACACGTCAAGCAATCGCACATGCTGTTTAATGTGCTGTCACTCGCCCTGCTGGGGTTCTTTTTAGAGCGACGCGTCCACGGCTTCATGTTCTTTCTGCTTTGGTTTATAGCCGGCGTCGCCGGAACTCTAGTGGGCACGCTCTTTGTAACACCGCCGTGGAATTTGGGAACAGGCGCGTCTCAAGCAGTCCTAGGCATAGCCGCGTTTGGTCTCGCCTTGTTCCTCAGAGGCGCTATCCAGTCAAGAGCGTTCCTAATAGTTCTTTGCTTCTCGCTTATACCTGCATTTGCTCTTGACTTCATATATGCCGGATACCCTAAGCCCGGACATGTGGTGCCGCTGCTGATAGGTGGCATTGCAGGTTTTGTGCACTGCAGGCAGCCTAGCAAGGCATTGCAGCACGCACCTCCGCGTGCTGGCGGCGTGTAAGCCGCAGTTTGTGTTCATTGCTGCTCCGTGCTCCCATCTAACAATTCGTTCAAGCCGAAACCGCTTCGCGATTCGGCTTAACTCTGGCGTTAGGCCGCATGGCAGCCGTTCTCGCAATCGTCCAGCTCGCTCTGGTGCCGATCCTGCTGGCGGTAGCTCTGGCTGTGCGTTTTGCCGGCGGCTCAAAGCCACTCAACGTCGTGGACTACGCTCGCGTGGCTGACCCCGTGGCGCTGCATCGCTGGGCAGGAACCAGGCTTCTTCTCTTGCCGGCAGCATTCCTGGTCGGAGGCTTCGCTTCGTACCTTTTTCCTGGTCTGGCTCTGCTGTTCCTTGGAGGGGCAACAGTCGCGTGCCTTTGCGTAGCGGTCTGGCTTGCACTCGGCGCTGAAAGATTCCAGAGTGCGGCTTACGCCAACCACATGGCAAAGAAAGCTTGCCATGTGGTCGGCTCCACTGCGCGGCGCGGCTTAACTTAGGCGTTAGGGGCTACTGAAATGGCATCGCAAGCTTTGTACCTCGGTACCGTTCTTCTCGCTGCTGTGCTCGGAGGCTGCGCGAGCGCGCCTGCAGGGCCATGCAGCTCCCTCGGCACTTCAGCCTGCGGAGACCAAGCGGCGAACGTTGCCAGAGACGTTGCGGGTTGGCACAACGCACAGCACCCAACTTGCCCCTATGTACGGCCCATCTCAGCGGAGATCCTCCGGCGTGAGAGGGGTTCAGTCGTAGAACACTGGAAGATAGAGGCATGCGATGCCAAGGAGTTCACCTACCGCGCCTATCTCATGCCGTCGGCGGGTGCGCTCACCGTGATGGTCTCGGACGTGCGCCCCGATGATCGCGCAGCCGCCCCCTAACCATTCATTCAAGCCGACGCCACTTCGTGGCGCGGCTTAATTCAAGTGTTAGGCCTTGTTTCCCGCACTGTTGTTGTCGGGTTCCAGGCAATCTGTAACGCCTCGCTTATCCGCAGCGTTTGCACCTCGCACGCGCGGTGCAGGCATCGCCAGTCAGCCCTACAGCACCTCGGCTTCGGACGGGCGCGACTCTTCGCAAGATTCGACTTGCCGGGTCGGCTTCGGGCCGTGCGCGGTGAGAGTTCTTGGCCGCGCGCATGGTGCGTTTCGGCAGCACCAGACACGGCGCTTGTTGTACTGTTCGCCTCAGGGGTTGGGCTGCCGCACGTCGGGCGCAGGTGCCAGGGAACGGCGGCCTAACGAGTGGTGTTAGGCCTTGTTTCCCGCACTGTTGTTGCTGGGTTCCAGGCAATCTGTAGCGGCTCGCTTATCCGCAGCGTTTGCACCTCGCACGCACGGTGCAGGCATCGGCAGTCAGCCCTGCAGCACCTCGGCTTCGGACAGCTGCGACTCTACGCAAGATTCGATCGGCCGAGTTGGCATCGGACAGGGCGCTGTGAGAGTTCATGGCCGCGCGAGTCGACGGTTCTGAGTTCGGCCCCGGCAGCGCCAGCCTGAGGCCGCTCGGCCAGACTTGATGTACTGTTCGGCGCAGGGGTTGGGCTGTCGCAAGGTCGGGCGCAAGCTCGTCGTGCGGCGGCCTAACAAGTCGTTCAAGCCGAAGCCGCTTCGTTACGCAAACCACATGGCAGGTAAAGCTTGCCATGTGGTTCGCTTCACTACGCGTCTCGGCTTAACTCTGGTGTTAGGCCTCACAGGAGAGATCCGTGCAGAACAGCCCAAAAATCACCCCACGAAGCGCGCTCGTCGCTTTCTCGGTCGCGCTCTTGGGGGCGATTACAGGAATTCTTCTTGGGCCGGGCATTGTCGCGCAGTTCTCTGGGGCGCCGGTCTGGGTGCTTCCTGCTGTCATGTGCTCGGCTACCTTGTTGGCTCTTATCGCAGCCGCAGTTGCATTCAAGCTTTCAGCTGGTGGTCGCACAAGTGGGCGTAACAAGCCCGCGCGTGAGGCCTAACAATTCGTTCAAGCCGAAACTACTTCGTTACACCAAAGGCATGGCAGATAAAGCTTGCCATGCCTTTGGCTCCACTACGCAGTTCGGCTTAACTCGGGCGTTAGGCCGCAGAGATGAGGCGCAGTATCCACATACCCGCATTTGCTGCGCTCGTCCTAGCGTGCTGTAGCACCGCTGGCGTGCTGTGGTGGCTCTGGCGGCGCAGTCAGCTCCTACCTGGAGACATTCGCTGCAATCACGGTGGGCACTCCGTTCTTGCTTGTGACACCGACTTTGGCAACTACGCAACGGTCGTCGTGCTGGTTGCTGCACCTTTGCTCACGTGGCTCGCACACAAGGCCTTCTTTACAAAGTTCAGGCGTCGTGGGTAGCCTGCGGCCTAACTATTCGTTCAAGCCGAAACCGCTTCGCGGTTCGGCTTAACTCAAGTGTTAGGGAAGGTCTGATCAAAGCGCCCTGAAGCTTGGATTTCAGCGTCGAGCGCTCGATCGACCTCGATTTGATCAAAGTTGCGC
>NZ_BMZT01000022.1 GCF_014652935.1 Luteimonas padinae
ACTCACATACACCAAGATCAAGTGATTCAGGTGTTAGGCCTCATTCCCACCATGGACGCAACCGAGTACAAAGCAACCAAAGGCGGTCCCGGCGTCATTCGCAATGACGTCTTAGAGACAATCCTCGGAGTTGTTTCCGCAAACGATCCAACTCTGGCTTCCACCGTACGAGATCAACTTTCGTCGGAACCCATTGAGCTACCGGCTGGACACAATCAGACACCCGGTAGCATTTGGCTTCGACTGGCCTTGGATGACGATCTGGCTGAGGCCGTACTGGACTGCCTGGTTGATTCCGAAATTTCGGCAGTTGGCAGCGATGGCAGCACAAATGCAGCCGCCTCCTACGCAGCAGGCCTGGTAGATGCATGGCAATACTGGATGGAACACAATGAGGCCTAACAGTGCGTTCAAGCCGAACTCGTTTCGCTCCGCCAACAACATGGCAGAAAAAGCTTGCCATGTTCTTGGCTCCGCTGCACGAGTCGGCTTAACTTAGGCGTTAGGCCGCTGGGGAGCTACATGGCCAGTTCGACCAACAAGCTTCTGGTAGTGGGCGCCGCCCTTAGCGGGCTCGCCGCGCTCATGCATCTGGCGTGTCTGGTAGTAGGCGCTCCGCTCTTTCGGCTCTTGGGCGCCGGAGAGCAGATGGCGCAGCTGTACTTGGCCGGCCACTGGTATCCCACCGTCGTTACCCTGGTCATTGCCGGCGTTCTTGCTGCGTGGAGTGCTTACGCCCTGTCCGGAGCCGGCGTGATTCGCAAGCTGCCGTTGCGCCGTACCGCCCTCTGCGCAATCACCGCCATCTACACTGTCCGGGGCGTCGCGTTCGCGCCGGTCATGGCGTACTTCCCGGGAAACAGCATGACGTTCTGGGTCGTAAGCTCTTCAATCTGCCTGCTGATCGGCATCGTCCACCTTGTGGGCCTTCGGCAGTCTTGGGGCAGGCTGTCTGGCGGCGCGGCCTAACAATGCGTTCAAGCCGAAGCCGCTTCGTTACGCAAACCACATGGCAGGTACAGCTTGCCATGTGCCTTGCTCCACTACGCGTCTCGGCTTAACTTAGGTGTTAGGCCTTGTTCCCCGCACTGCCGTTGTCAGGCTCAATGTGACTTGTAGCATCTCGCTCATCCGCGGCGTTTGCATCTCGCACGCGCGGTGACGGCATCTGCAGTCAGCCCTTCAGCACCCCGGCTTCGGACAGGCGCGACTCTCCGCAAGATTCGACCTGCCGGGTCGACTTCGGAAAGGGCGCGGTGACAGTTCTGGGCCGCGCGAGCCGGACCTTCCCGCTGCGAGCTCAACAGGCGCCAGCCCCGAGCTGCTCGGCAAGACTTATTGTATTGTTCGGCTCAGGGGTTGGGGCGTCGCATGGCGGGCACGGGTGCCAGGCAGCGGCGGCCTAACGAGTCGTTCAAGCCGACGCCACATCGGGGCGCAAACCACGCGGCAGATACAGCTTGCCACGTGCTTCACGCCCCGCTGCAGCGCGGCTTAACTCTGGTGTTAGGCCGCTCATCATGCGCTCTCGAACATTTGCAACTGCTCTTCTGGCTCTGCTACTGAGTGCCTGTGGATCATGCGGGTGCAAAGAGGAAGCGTTAGCTCTTGCCAAGGGTTTGTCGCAAGAGAGACTTACGCAGGTTTACCAAGACATGGAGGACCTTGGACTCGGTAGTCCGGATATGAAGTTCCTCGACGGTGCTGACCAATCAGCGGCCTTCTCGGATCTTCGGCCAATGGGCATCGTTCTGGACGGAGGCCGGGGGCGGATACATCTTGCAGGCTGTGGGGACGATAAGGTCACTCTCCTTGTTCAGCCTCGGACAGTGGACGGTGGCAAAGACATTGTGCTGCTACCTGGCGGGACAATGGATCCGGTCGTGCTGTGGCAGTCGCGGTAGCGCGGCCTAACAATGCGTTCAAGCCGACACCGCATCGGGGCGCAAACCACATGGAAAAGAAAGCTTGCCATGTGCTTCACGCCCCGCTGCGGCGCGGCTTAACTTAGGTGTTAGGCGCTAAATGGGGGCGTATCGTGGTGTCAGTGCATCCAGAAGCAACCAGCAGGCTATTCGCCGCGCAATTTCACGAATGCTTGATGGAGTTCTTTGCAACTGACCGTGTAGATCAGTGGGTGCTGCAACTGCAGCACGACAGTGCAGGAACGTCAGAGTTTCAGCTTGACGTGGACAACTTTGCTGCGTTTTGCATGGGACTGAAACAGTGCATAGATGCTGCGCTGAATCCGTTGCTGCAACCGAACGCTGAGATGGCAGTTTGCACGGTGGCATCGGATCTTGTGACACACACACCGAGCAGGGGAGGAATTTCGATCATCTCCAATTGGTCAGGTGATGCGAATGTCCAGTTCAACTTCTATCTCAACCAAGCGGATCGGAAGTTCCGAACTACGTTAACGTACTCGCTAGCAGACGCCATGCGACTCTATGACCTATTCGCCAATGCCTACAACAGCCGCATTCGCGCCTAACAATGCGCTCAAGCCGACGCCACATCGGGGCGCAAACCACATGGCAGGTGCAGCTTGCCATGTGCTTCACGCCCCGCTGCGGCGCGGCTTAGCTTAGGTGTTAGGCGACACCAAATTTCGAGGCGCGCATGAAGAAGTATTTGCTATTTTTTATCTTGGCGCTGGTAGCCGCGTCTTGTAGTTCGGCGCAACGAACTGATGGTGAATCGATTGCCCAAAGCAGAATCAATGATGGCTGGCAGACCTTGACGCCCGAAGCCGCAGGACTGAATGATGAGAAGCTCTCAGAGCTCACAGATTTCATTCATGCGGACCCGCATAGCGACTTTCGCAGCGTTGTCATTGCCAAAGACGGAAAGATAGCCTTTGAAGGCTACTTCAATGGGCATGATCCCGAATCACTTCATGACATTCGTTCCGCTACAAAAAGCATCACCTCCATGATGGTCGGAATTGCCATCGAAGATGGGCTCATCGCTGACGTCAAAGAACCCGTCTTCTCTACGCTATCTGCCTATGCTCCTTTCGCCAACGACGGGCCACGAAAGCAAGCGATCACAGTTGAAAACCTGCTGACCATGGCATCTGGCCTGCATGCCGATGACGACAATTCCGACTCACCCGGGAATGAAGACTTTCTCTGGGAGTCTGACGACTGGGTAAGGTTCTCGCTTGATCTTCCAATGGCAGATGAGCCTGGCAGTAGGTGGTCGTATGCCTCCGTCAACACTTTCCTTCTTGGCGTCCTCGTTGAGGAAGCCTCTATGGAATCCCTGTCGTCACACGCTAAAAAACATTTGTTCGCGCCGCTTGGGATTACGAACTTTGACTGGAGATCAGAGCCATCAGGCCGGACGGTGGCACAAGGAAATTTGGCCATCCGTGCGCGGGACATGTTGAAGCTGGGTCAGCTCTACCTCGATGGAGGACGATGGAATGGGATTCAGGTCGTCCCAGAAACATGGGTACAAACTTCCATCGTTGGCCGATTCGATGTTCCATGGGATGACTATGACGCATATGGGTATGGCTGGTACCTGCACACGCTGAACATTGAAGGGCGCGAGTTCCAGTACTTTTTCGCTTCCGGAAACGGGGGTAACAAAATTTACGTGCTACCAAAGGAACGAATGGTTGTCGCGGTTCAAAGCGCAGCTTACAACACCAACTATGGTCAGCGTCGCTCACTCGAAGTCTTGAGGAAAGTGCTGGCGGCGTTAGTCGCTTCAGGTGTTAGGCGTCTCACACACTTCACCGCAACTCGATTTCCATCACCGCAAGAGACAAGGAGAACGACATGGCAGGTTGGTTCGAACTGGGTAATAGCTCGGATGGGCAGTTCCGCTTCGTTCTGAAGGCTGGCAACGCTGAAACCATACTCACAAGCGAGCTCTATAAGTCGAAGGACTCTGCAGAGAATGGCATTGCATCTGTGCAGTCCAACTCGGCCGACGCTTCCCGGTACGAGAAGAAGGAATCGAGCAACGGAAAGTCCTATTTCACGCTTAAGGCTGCCAATCACCAGGTCATCGGCACCAGCCAAATGTATGCGTCGGCAGCCTCACGCGACGCAGGTATCGCGTCCGTTCAAGCCAACGGACAAACGTCCACCGTCAAGGTCGGCGCCTAACAATTCGTTCAAGCCGAAACTACTTCGTTACACCAACAACATGGCAGGTAAAGCTTGCCATGTTGTTGGCTCCACTACGCAGTTCGGCTTAACTCAGGTGTTAGGCCTCAGGGGGAAGTTTCGTGCGGCGACCGCGTTCAATCATTCTGCTAATCGTCTGGTTCGGGTTCTACCCCGAAATCACGGACGGTTGTAAAAGAGCTGACAGCTTCTGGTCTTGCCTGGCGACCCTGCGCCGCATCCTCG
>NZ_BMZT01000023.1 GCF_014652935.1 Luteimonas padinae
CCAGCCAGCCTTTGCGCGTCAGGTGCCGGCACACGCGATGCGCGATGGTGTTGGCGAGCTGCGTCAGTTGCGCAGAGGTGGGGGCACGGGCGCGGCGCAGGCGCGGCTTGCGCTGCGGACGCTCGGTGGTGTCCTCGTACACTCCGTCGAGCCACAGCATGTGGAAGTGGATGTTGAGATTCAGCGCGCTGCCGAAGCGCTGGATCAGGGTCACCGCACCGCATTGCGCCGTATCCCGCGGCACGCCGGCCTGATCGGCAAGCCAACCGGCGATCACACGATGCACGATGCCCAGCACCGGGCTGATCGCCTCAGGCTTGCTGGGCGGGGTTCATGCGGTGCGTCGAAGCGGGCAGGGCGGCCGCGGAGGATGCCAGAGCCGCCCGGCCGCGGCCATGCACGCGGGCGCCGCGGCGCGGTCGGTTAGGATGAGGGCGGGTCCATCGGGAAGTCCGCGATGCCGGAAATCATCGTCCACCATCTCAATAACTCGCGCTCGCAGCGCGTGCTCTGGCTGCTGGAAGAGCTGGAGCTGCCCTACAGCCTGCGTCGCTACGAGCGCGATGCGGAAACCCTGCTGGCGCCGGCGGCGCTGCGCGAGGTGCATCCGCTGGGCAAGTCACCGGTGATCGAGGATGGCCAACGCGTGGTCGCGGAGTCCGGCGCCATCGTCGAATACCTCGCCGTGCGCCACGGCAACGGCCGCCTGCTGCCCGAGCCCGGCAGCGACGACTACTGGCGCTGCCGCTACTTCATGCACTTCGCCGAGGGCTCGGCGATGCCGCCGCTGCTGCTCAAGCTGGTGTTCGACCGCGTCGCCTCGGCGAAGATGCCGTTCTTCGCCCGGCCCATCGCCCGCGGCATCGCCGACAAGGTGCTCAAGGGCTTCGTGCTGCCGCAGATCCGCGCCCAGCGCGGATATCTCGAAGCCGAGCTGGGCGACCGCGAATGGTTTGCCGGCCGCGATTTCAGCATCGCCGACATCATGATGAGCTTTCCGCTGGAGGCGGCGAAATCGCGCGGCGGCCTCGGCGAGGAGTCGCCCAACCTGCTGGCCTGGCTGCAGCGCATCCACGCCCGTCCGGCCTATCAGCGTGCGCTGCAGGCCGGCGGCGACTATGCCTATGCGGACTGATGCCGGGCGCAGGAGACAGCCCTTGGTTACCCCAGGACAGGCTTGCGGGCGGTGGCTCCGTCCGCTGCGCCTTTCGCCAGCTAGCTGGCTCCTGCGCGTGGAGGGTGATTCGGATCGCGCCGCCGGCGGTGCAGAAGACCGGCTGAGGCCAGTGGGCAATCAGGAGGTCTCGCCTTGTCATGACACCTTGGCCGGGGGCGTAGCAGCTTGGCCAGCGACTGCGCCTGGCGCACGTGCTCCTGGGCACGGCCCTCGGAGCGGTGCGCGGCCACGCCGCGCCGCCGCTTGGGCAGGCGCAGGCGATGTCGCAAGCTGTGCCGGTGGATGTAGCGATAGATGCTGGTGTGGCTGGGCACGGCCATCCCCAGCAGCTGACACCGCCCCCGGATTTGCACCGGGCTCCACTGCTGGCTCACGCCGTGCTCGATCTGGGCGAACGCCTCCGCCGGTAACTGGGGACGTGAGCTGGCATGGTGACGACGGGTCTGGGCCGCCTTGTGCGCGGATGCGGCACGATAGGTCCGCTCGCCGGTGTTGCGTCGCCGCTCCCGGCCAATGGTGCTGGGGTGGCGGCCAAGCTGTCTGGCAATGGCGACATTGGACAATCCTGCACTCAGCAGCGCAGCGATCTGGTAGCGTTCTTCCTGGGTCAGGTGTCGATAGGACATGGGCAACTTCGCTTGGTCGTGGAGCGGCCCAGCCTACGGCGCCTGGCCCGCTTCGGTTCAAGGAAATTGCACTTCAGGGTTGAATCCGCCGAGGTTCAGGCGCCACCTTCCACTATGGCCGGGCTCTGTTGCAGAAGCGCATCGGACCGGCCGGTCCGGTGCAAGTGCAAGAATCAATGGAGGTAACACCATGACTGTTTATGCAGCACCCGGCGCGCAAGGCGCCAAGATTGCCTACAAGAACCGCTACGATAATTTCATCGGCGGCAAATTCGTGGCCCCGGTCAAGGGTCAGTATTTCGATGTGGTCACGCCGGTCAACGGCAAGGTCTACACCCAGGCCGCACGCGGCACCGCCGAGGACATCGAACTGGCGCTCGACGCCGCCCACGCCGCCGCCGACGCCTGGGGCAAGACCGATGTCGCCAGCCGCGCCAACATCCTGCTGAAGATCGCCGACCGCATCGAGCAGAATCTGGAACTGCTGGCCTACGCTGAAACCGTCGATAACGGCAAGGCCATCCGCGAGACGCTGAACGCCGATGTGCCGCTCGCCGCCGACCACTTCCGCTATTTCGCAGGTGCCATCCGCGCGCAGGAAGGCGGCATCAGCGAGATCAACGAAACCACCGTCGCCTACCATTACCACGAGCCGCTGGGCGTGGTCGGGCAGATCATTCCGTGGAACTTCCCGCTACTGATGGCGGCGTGGAAGCTGGCGCCAGCGCTGGCTGCCGGCAACGCCATCGTGCTCAAGCCGGCTGAATCCACGCCGATTTCGATCCTGATCTTCGCCGAGCTGATCGCCGATCTGCTGCCGCCGGGCGTGCTCAACATCGTCAATGGTTTCGGGCGAGAAGCCGGCGTGCCGCTGTCCACCAGCAAGCGCATCGCCAAGATCGGTTTCACCGGGTCCACCAGCACCGGCCGCATGATTGCGCAGGCGGCGGCGAACAACCTGATCCCGGCGACGCTGGAGTTGGGCGGCAAGAGTCCGAACGTGTTCTTCGCCGACATCATGGACAAGGACGATGCCTATCTGGACAAGGCGATCGAAGGCCTGGTGATGTTCGCCTTCAACCAGGGCGAAGTCTGCACCGCGCCCTCGCGCGCGCTGATCCAGGAATCGATCTACGACAAGTTCATGGAGCGCGTGCTCAAACGCGTCGCCGCGATCAAGCACGGCAACCCGCTCGACACCGACACGATGATGGGGGCGCAGGCCAGCAAGGAGCAGCTGACCAAGATCGTTTCGTATCTCGACCTCGGTAAACAGGAAGGCGCGGAAGTGCTGATCGGCGGCGAGCAGGCCAAGCCCGGCGGTGATCTGGACGATGGCTATTACGTGCAGCCGACGCTGTTCAAGGGTCACAACAAGATGCGCATCTTCCAGGAGGAAATCTTCGGCCCGGTGCTGGCCGTGACCACCTTCAAGGACGAGGCCGAGGCGCTGGAAATCGCCAACGACACGCTCTACGGCCTGGGTGCCGGCGTGTGGAGCCGCAACGGCAACGTCGCCTATCGCATGGGCCGCGCGATCAAGGCCGGTCGCGTCTGGACCAACTGCTACCACCACTACCCGGCGCACGCCGCCTTCGGTGGCTACAAGGAATCCGGCATCGGCCGCGAGAACCATCTGATGATGCTCAGCCACTACCAGCAGACCAAGAACCTGCTGGTCAGCTACAGCGAGGACAAGCAGGGATTCTTCTGATTCCTCGATCCACGAAGGGGGCCGGCGATGGCCCCCTTTTTCCTTTCCCGTAGCCGATATTCAAAGGAGACGGCCATGGTCGAGAAAGTCATCGCAACACCCGCTGCGCTCGAGCTGATCGAACTGCTCAAGACCAAGCACGGCCCGGAGTTGATGTTCCACCAGTCCGGCGGTTGCTGCGACAACAGCGCTGCCAACTGCTATCTGCCCGGCGAAATCACCATCGGCCAGGGCGATGTGTATCTGGGCGACATCGGCGGCTGTCCGTTCTACATCGGCACTGCGCAGTACGAAACCTGGAAACACACCCAGATCATCATCGACGCCGTGGACGGCTACGGCGGCGGCACCTTCTCGCTGGAAGGCCCGGAAGGCAAGTTCTTCCAGAGCCGCTCGCGCGTGTTCACCGACGCCGAACTGGCGGAGCTGGGCATCACGCGTTAGGCGACACAGGCTGAACCTGCCTGATCCCAGGCAGTCACGCATCTGCTCCAATGACGAGGTTCGCGGCCTGAAATGCGGCGCCTGTGCAGGTGTTTGCGCCATCCGTCATGTAGGAGCCGTCCATTCGACGTTGGGAGGCTTGCACCTGCATGCGTTGCCAACCAAGATGCGGCCACTCCACTGGTTTGTCGTGATGGGTATAGGAAGTTCAACCGCCCTTTTTGGCGAGTCTGGCGGGTAGGAAGCGGCCGCGCAAGCGCCGCTTTGGGCACAGATCG
>NZ_BMZT01000024.1 GCF_014652935.1 Luteimonas padinae
AATGATCAATCCTAAGCCGAACGTGAGCAGGCTTACGATCGAAGCTTGAGTTAGCGTGATGGTTGGCAAGTGATCTAACACCTGAATCGTTAGGCGGCAACTGCCACACCATGTGCACCGTGTCGCCCACAGCCGACTCCGCCTTGAATCCAAGGCGAGCATACAACGCTGCAGCCGGATTCTCCTGGTACACGCGCAGCCGCAACCGGGGGAAGCCACGTTCAACCGAAATGGCTTGAGCTTGACGGACGGCCCACGAACCAATGCCATGGCCTTGATGCTCTGGAACAACCTGAAGATCCCTCAGCCCCAGCGCGCCCTGCTCCGGCACGAGCCGCAACAGACCCACGACCGTAGACTCCGACAGGATCATTAGATTCTCAAATTCCGCCCAGCTGGCAAGGAAACGAGAAGGATCCCAAGTAATGCCTCGTGCAACGAGGTACCCGCTCATGTTGCGCCGGTTGAGCCACTCACAGAACGCCCGTTCGTGATCCTCTGCAGGTCGGACCGAAAGCATCATTGCCGCCTAACACCTGAAGTGACAAAGCCGACGCCCTTTGCGGCCAAGGATGCACACACGATGAGAACAACAACGAGCATCAACTCAATATGGATGATCTTCTGGATATTGGCGATAGTTCTTTGTTCCATGATCTTGTCGCCCCGTCTCGCGCCGATGAACTGAATTGTTGGATAGATGGACAGCAGGGCAATGGCTGCGAAAAGCGTGAGCTTGATCAAAAATGGCAAAGAGTGCGAGTAATAGGCCCAACCTTTCTCAAGATAGATCGCACGGTAGAGTCCTACTGCGATGAGAAGTCCGGCGCTGGCACCATATGTGGCATCTATCTTAGCCAGTGCAGTATAAGAAATGCGCTCAGCGGGGGCTTTGAGGAGTGCGAGTTCCGCCGACAGACATGCCACAAGTGCAAACGCCAGCAGGAAGTGTAGGGCAGCAAATGTTGGAAACATAGAAATCCTGGGTGTCACCTAACACCTGAGTTAAGCCGCGTTGCGTAGTGGACGACACGGCGTGGTAGCGTGAGCGTACCACGCCGGGACGGCCGCGAAGCAACGTCGGCTTGAACGAATTGTTAGGCGGCGGCCAGTTGCGGAGCCGCTGCCTTGAAGCTTGCGAAGCGCTCGACAAGCGCAGCGCAACTCTGCCGATCACGCCTTGCGATGCGAAGCCGACAGCGACCGCCTCGTGCCCGTGGGAAGCCCGCGAATACGTCCATTCGCGTCCCTTGAACGGAGAGCACGGTGTAAAGCCCGCCCAAGTATGACCGCATGGAGATGGATGCGACGTCAGCCAGCGGCACCTCATGAACCAGGTGCTTAATCTTCAAGAGTGCGGTGAGCGAGTCGACGACCTGTATCTCAAGCCTGAACGCGTGCTCCTGCAAGTTGACCAGCCCGTGACCCTTAAGTAGGCCCTGCCAGATATCGGCGATGAAGAAGGGGACGGTACTCACGGCGCGGCCCAAAGATTTTCCCGGAAGAGTGTCTCAGTCGCCGCGGTGCCGCTCAAGCCGCCTAACACCTGAGTTAAGCCGCGTTGCGAAGTGGACGACACGGCGTGGTAGCGTGAGCGTACCACGCCGGGGCGGCCACGAAGCAACGTCGGCTTGAACGAACTGTTAGGCTTGCGGGCCGCCGATGGCAAACAGTACCAGCCAAGATAGATGCTTGCCACGAGTAATGAAGAGTGGAAGAAGGCCGGAAAAGATGAAAGTGATACCGATGATCTGTAACGTACCGGAGGTGGCGAGGTCACCACGCCCGGCGTGCAACAGAAGTGCACCAAAGCCGAACCACGCAACGGTAGTGATGTGCCAAGCGAAACGCAATGTGCGGGTAGTGAACTCGGGGCTACCAAATAGCTTGGGCAGGTTGTCCCGCCGGAAGAGGCGAACAAGAATGTACCGCTCCCCCAGAACAGAATGCGCAATACCGAGAGCGACTGCTAGGAATGCTGCGAGATAGAGGAATTCTTTCATGGCCGCCTAACACCTGAGTTAAGCCGCGTTGCGTAGTGGACGACATGGCGTGGTAGCGCGAGCGTACCACGCCGGGGCGGCCGCGAAGCAACGTCGGCTTGAACGAACTGTTAGGCTTGCGGGCCACTCGCCTGGGCAGCTCAGGAATGGCGCTTTTGCTCCGGTGCGCAACCCGCAAATCTTGACCGGCAGCGCCCGAAACCTGCTTTTTCAGTTTGCGATGAGCTAGACCTTGCCGCCGCTATTCGCTTGCGCGCCTAAGGCCGACTTGCCTTCCTGCCGAGCGACATGTCAGGCGTTGCGTACTGGCGCGCAAGCGGGTGGAGCGACGAACTGCGAGCTGCAACTCATGTTATTGACGTTCTTGGCCGGCAGCGACCTTTTGAAGCCAAACGCTCTTGGTACTTGCGGTGATGTTTCACCGCTAAGCCTAACACCAGAATTAAGCCGTGCCGCGAAGCGGCATCGGCTTGAATGATTTGTTAGGGCGCACCTGACGGGTAGCCGACAGCGTAAGGAGGGCCACAACGGCGCGCCACCTCCGGATAGTTCCTCTGTACATGCTCGTCCGAAGCGTCCCCTCCACCGAATTTAGCAAGAACGTTGAATCTTGCGGTCTCTCCTGTGTAGATATTCTGGATGGACAGCCCCGACTTATCGCGCACCAACTCTATACCGTGATACCACAGGACGGTTGTGTCCAACTGCCCATCGAGTGAGCGAACCTTTACACACCCATCCGCGACTACGAGAGTGCCTTCGAAAGCTGCCGTCAGCCAAACTTCTTCAAGCCCAGGAGGCGGGGAAGCTAGCTGAGGAAAGAATGGTCGCGGATACTCCGGTTGGCTATGAGCGCACCCGAAGAGGAGCAAAGCGACAAAGCAGAAAGGTGCGAGATTCTTCATGTGCGCCCTAACACCTGAATCACTTGATCTTGGTGTATGTGA
>NZ_BMZT01000025.1 GCF_014652935.1 Luteimonas padinae
CTAACACCTAAGTTAAGCCGAGCTGCGTAGTGGAGCCAACCACATGGCAAGCTTTACCTGCCATGTGGTTGGTGGAACGAAGCGGCTTCGGCTTGAACGCATTGTTAGGCATCAGCCCGCTTACCAAAGCTATGACGCAGGGCAGAGCCAGTTGAAACACCAACTATGAGCGCACAGACAAGCGAAAACCACTCCAGGGCGACAGCAAACCACGATGTACTGCCCATCCAGCGATCAAGTGTGCTTACCAGCACGAACGAGAAAACCACTTGAACAAGAAGGGCGATCCAGGCGTGAGTGAATTGCTTGGTTGGCTGGCGTATAGCGAAGACGGCAAATATAGCTCCGCAGGCGACGAACGAAACTGCAGCGCTAGCCACGAGCCATTTGATGCCCGCGTCCGTAGGTGAGAGAGCACCGTCGAGGAATCCGATTACCACTTGTGTAAGGAACAAGGTGAGCGCGAGCTTGACAATCTTGTCCCAGTTCACGACGCCATCTCCCTGATGCCTAACACCAGAAGCGGCGCCGAGCAGATGTGCTGCCACCGCCTGCCGACCTGTCCGGTGATGAACCAGGTTAACCCGAGTTGGATCGGGGGAACGAAGAGCCACCAATATTCTGTGAAGAATCGCGAGAGACGAAGGATGCCTGCTCCGTAGGCGGCGCCCGAAGCCTCCAGCGACGGAGCAACGAAGGCGCCGTACGCCTCCACAGGCAGCAGGACAGCAAAGCCAATGAACGAAAATGCGCCGTAAACAAGCGCAGCCACCACAGCGACGAAAACAACTGGGCGAGGAAGATCAGGCCGGTTACGCGAAGCGACGAAGGCTGGCCACAAGATCGGTGCGAACGAAACAACAAAGTAGATGGCTGCGATCACAACCATAAGCGCGGTCAATCCTGCCCCAAAAACTTCGATGACTTTCATAGCCGCCTAACACCTAAGTTAAGCCGAGACGCGCAGTGGAGCGGGCCAGGTGGCAAGCTTTACCTGCCGCCTGGACCGCGTAACGAAGCGGCTTCGGCTTGAACGCATTGTTAGGCCGCAACTCACTTGCCGCGACCGACTTTTGTGAAGAATGCCTTGTACGACAGCAGCCCAACAAGCGGTACCGCGACGACGCAGATTAGCGTGAGTTTGTCCCCCAGACTCGAGGAGCAGCCAGGGGGAAGCACGCCACCGAAGCCACAGCTGACGCTCCCCGGATAGGACGAGCTGGAAGTTAGAACCCAGACGAATGCCGCTATAGCTGCGACTGACACTACGATCAGCCAGCCAAGAGCAACGTGGTCAATCTTGCGAGAAATCGCCATGCGGCCTAACAC
>NZ_BMZT01000026.1 GCF_014652935.1 Luteimonas padinae
GAAACCATTTACTTACAAGTAGTCAGAGCACGTTAAAGTGTGATGGCGTACATCTTGCAGTATGGGCCGGCGAGTTATGTTAAAATATGCAAGGTTAAGCAGAAAAAAGCGGAGCCGTAGGGAAACCGAGTCTGAATAGGGCGACTTTAGTATATTGGCATATACCCGAAACCAGGTGATCTATCCATGAGCAGGTTGAAGCTTAGGTAAAACTAAGTGGAGGACCGAACCGTAGTACGCTAAAAAGTGCCCGGATGACTTGTGGATAGCGGTGAAATTCCAATCGAACCTGGAGATAGCTGGTTCTCTTCGAAATAGCTTTAGGGCTAGCGTATAGTATTGTTTAATGGGGGTAGAGCACTGAATGTGGAATGGCGGCATCTAGCTGTACTGACTATAATCAAACTCCGAATACCATTAAAATTAAGCTATGCAGTCGGAACGTGGGTGATAACGTCCACGCTCGCGAGGGAAACAACCCAGATCGTCAGCTAAGGTCCCAAAATTGTGTTAAGTGAGAAAGGTTGTGAGATTTCATAAACAACTAGGAAGTTGGCTTAGAAGCAGCCACCTTTTAAAGAGTGCGTAATTGCTCACTAGTCAAGAGATCTTGCGCCAATAATGTAACGGGACTCAAACACAATACCGAAGCTACGGGCACATTATGTGCGTTAGGAGAGCGTTTTAATTTCGTTGAAGTCAGACCGTGAGGACTGGTGGAGAGATTAAAAGTGAGAATGCCGGCATGAGTAACGATTCGAAGTGAGAATCTTCGACGCCTATTGGGAAAGGTTTCCTGGGCAAGGTTCGTCCACCCAGGGTTAGTCAGGGCCTAAGATGAGGCAGAAATGCATAGTCGATGGACAACAGGTTAATATTCCTGTACTTGGTAAAAGAATGATGGAGTGACGAAAAAGGATAGTTCTACCACTTACTGGATTGTGGGGTAAGCAACAAGAGAGTTATATAGGCAAATCCGTATAGCATAATCTTGAGTTGTGATGCATAGTGAAGACTTCGGTCGAGTAACGAATTGAATGATTTCATGTTTCCAAGAAAAGCTTCTAGTGTTAATTTTTTATCAACCTGTACCGAGAACGAACACACGTTCCCAAGATGAGTATTCTAAGGCGAGCGAGAAAACCAATGTTAAGGAACTCTGCAAAATAACCCCGTAAGTTCGCGAGAAGGGGCGCCTATTTTTAATAGGCCACAGAAAATAGGGGGGGCAACTGTTTATTAAAAACACAGCTCTCTGCTAAGTTGTAAAACGACGTATAGAGGGTGAAGCCTGCCCAGTGCCCAA
>NZ_BMZT01000027.1 GCF_014652935.1 Luteimonas padinae
AAGTTCGAGCGCACCAAGCCCCACGTGAACGTGGGCACCATCGGTCACGTGGACCACGGCAAGACGACGCTGACGGCGGCGCTGACGAAGGTGGGCGCGGAACGTTTCGGCGGCGAGTTCAGCGCGTACGACGCGATCGACCGTGCGCCGGAAGAGAAGGCGCGTGGCATCACGATCTCGACCTCGCACGTGGAGTACGAGAGCCCGACGCGCCACTACGCGCACGTCGACTGCCCGGGCCACGCCGACTACGTGAAGAACATGATCACCGGTGCCGCGCAGATGGACGGCGCGATCCTGGTGTGCTCGGCCGCCGACGGCCCGATGCCGCAGACGCGCGAGCACATCCTGCTGGCGCGCCAGGTGGGCGTGCCGTACATCGTGGTCTTCCTGAACAAGGCGGACATGGTGGACGACGCCGAGCTGCTGGAGCTCGTCGAGATGGAAGTGCGCGAGCTGCTGTCGAAGTACGACTTCCCGGGCGACGACACCCCGATCATCCACGGTTCGGCGCTGAAGGCGCTGGAAGGCGACCAGTCGGACATCGGCGTGCCGGCGATCATCAAGCTGGTGGATGCGCTGGACAGCTGGATCCCGGAGCCGGAGCGTGACGTCGACAAGACCTTCCTGATGCCGGTGGAAGACGTGTTCTCGATCTCGGGCCGCGGCACCGTGGTGACCGGGCGCATCGAGCGCGGCGTGATCAAGGTGGGCGAGGAAATCGAGATCGTCGGTATCCGCCCGACCCAGAAGACGACGGTGACCGGCGTCGAGATGTTCCGCAAGCTGCTGGACCAGGGCCAGGCGGGCGACAACGCGGGCCTGCTGCTGCGCGGCACCAAGCGTGACGACGTGGAGCGCGGCCAGGTGCTGTGCAAGCCGGGTTCGATCAAGCCGCACACGGAGTTCGAGGCCGAGGTGTACGTGCTGTCGAAGGACGAGGGCGGTCGCCACACGCCGTTCTTCAAGGGCTACCGTCCGCAGTTCTACTTCCGCACGACCGACATCACCGGTGCCGTCGAGCTGCCGGAAGGCGTGGAGATGGTGATGCCGGGCGACAACGTGAAGATGCAGGTCACGCTGATCAACCCGATCGCGATGGACGAGGGCCTGCGCTTCGCGATCCGCGAGGGTGGCCGTACGGTCGGCGCGGGCGTCGTCGCCAAGATCAACAAGTAAGACGGCATATCCCGGCGGCGTACCGCCGCCGTGATATGGGCTGCCGTTGATCCGGCCTGC
>NZ_BMZT01000028.1 GCF_014652935.1 Luteimonas padinae
GGGTTCACCCCCGTTTTCACGGACACTTACGAGAAGGCCGATCGAGGCCATGAGGAGTGTTCATGTCGAAGCGAAGGAAGTTCAGTGCGGAGTTCAAGCGTGGTGCGGTTGAGCAGGCCAGCCAGCCGGGTGTCAGCTGTGCCCAGGTGGCCCGGGAACTGGGGATTCGGGATACGCTGCTGACCCGCTGGAAGCGGGAGGCGCAGAGCCGGGGCCAGGTGGCCTTCGGCGGCACCGGAACGCCGCGGGACGAGGAACTGGCGCGCCTCAAGCGCGAACTGGCCAGGGTCAAGAAGGAACGGGATTTTTTACGCGAAGCGGCGACGTTCTTTGCCAAGGGATCGTCCTGAGGTATCAGGCGATCGAACGTTGCCGCGATGAGTTCCCGGTTCGGCTGATGTGCCGCTGCCTGCGGGTCTCGGCCAGTGGTTACTACGACTGGAGCAAGCGCCTGCCAAGCACCCGCCAGCTCGACAACGAGCGCTTGCTCGACCGCATACGTGAGCTGCATGAAGACAGCCGGGGCACGCTGGGCGCCGGTCGGATGCAGGAAGATCTGGCCGATGCCGGCGAACCCGTCAGCCTGAACCGGGTGGCGCGCCTGATGGCTGAAGATGGCCTGCAGGGCTGGCCGCGGCCGAAGCGGCGTGGGCAGCGTGGCCGGCCCGCGCTGACGCCGCCGGGCGTGCGCAACCTGCTGGAACGGGACTTCACTGCGCTGGAGCCGGAGACCAAGTGGGTCACCGACATCACCGAACTCAAGACCCGGCAGGGCAAGCTGTACCTGTGCATCGTGCTGGACCTGTTCGACCAGCGCGTGGTGGGCTGGTCGATGCACCATCGGCAGGATCGGCAGATGGTGATCCGGGCCGTGCAGATGGCGGTCTGGCAGCGTCAGGGCAGCGACCCGGTGATCCTGCATTCCGATCGCGGCAGCCAGTTCCGGAGCGGCGACTACCAGCGTTACCTGGCGGCCAACGAACTGGTGTGCTCGATGAGCGCGGTGGGCCATTGCGGTGACAACGCGGCGTGCGAAGGCTTCTTCGGCCTACTCAAGCGCGAGCGGGTCTACCGCATGACCTACCCGACGCTCGATGCCGCACGGGCCGATGTGTTCGAATACATCGAGCGGTTCCACAACCCGAGGATGCGGCGCAGGGTCGCCAGGCAAGACCAGAAGCTGTCAGCTCTTTTACAACCGTCCGTGATTTCGGGGTAGAACCC
>NZ_BMZT01000029.1 GCF_014652935.1 Luteimonas padinae
TCCCGGGGAGGTCGCATGCTCCTTGAGGCAGCCTCTGGCCTGACCTCGTCTGTAGAGCGGCCCCCCGCCCCATTCGCGAGCACGGAGAGTGTCCCGGGCCGTTGAGCCCGAGTCACAAGGGTGTGCCGCGATCTGTGCGGGGTCGGGGAGCCGGGACCATCCTACCTTCACCAGCGGGAGGATGACGATGCAACAGGGTCTGGTGGCATTCGACGTGGGGGCGCGCACGCACGCGTTCGCAGCGACCGTGGGCGGCAGGGAGGAGACCGGAGAGGTGAGCAACACGCCCGAGGCGATCGCGCGGTTCCTGGCGCGTCTGCAGGCACGGTGCGGCCGGCTTCGCGTGGTGATGGAATCGACCGGGATCTATTACCTCGATCTTGCCGTGCAGGTCGTGGAAGCCGGCGCCGAGGTCATGGTGCTCAATCCCAAGGCCGCACACCACTTCGCCAAGGCCATGAGCCAGCGCTCCAAGACCGACGCGCTGGATGCGCGGATGCTGCTGACCTACCTGCAGCGGATGGACTTCGTGCCGTGGCAGCCGCCGGCGCGGCAGATGCTGGAACTGCGGCAGTTGGGCCGCCATCTGTGCCGCCTGGCCGAGCAGAAGGTCCGGCTCAAGAACCAGCTCCACGCCTTGGGCAGCACCCGCACCAGCCCGCAGGTGGTCATCGAGGACGTGCAGGAGGACCTGGCCACACTGGAGCGCCGGATCGACCGCCTCAGCGCCGAAGCACTCACTCGTGTGCGCGCCGATGCCGCGATCGCCGAGCGCTTCGACGCACTGGACTCGATCACCGGCGTCGGCACGACAAGCGCCTTGGCGCTGCTGGCCGAACTGCTGGTCCTGCCACGCGACATGAACAGCCGCGCCTGCGTTTGCCACGCCGGACTGGACGTTCGCATCCATCGCTCAGGCACCAGCGTTGATCTCGCGCCGAGGCTGTCCAAGCACGGCAACAAGTACCTCCGCCGCGCTCTCTACATGCCGGCCATGGCCGCCATCGTCCACGACCCCCACGCCAAGGCCTTCCGCGATCGCCTCGTCGCACGCGGCAAGAAGAAAATGCAGGCGCTCGCCGCGGTCATGCGCAAGCTCCTCACCGCCGCTTGGGCGCTCATCCGCAACCCCGCCCCCTACGATGGTGCCAAGCTCTTCGCCACCCTGCAGGCTTGACCGAGAACAGAGTGTCTACA
>NZ_BMZT01000030.1 GCF_014652935.1 Luteimonas padinae
TGTAGGAGCAACTGTCTTTTGATCAGGCGGGGGTTGGCTGCCACTGCCCGCCATCCCTGAGCATGGCGTTGATCTGCCCAAGGAATGAGCGCATGCAGGCCACCAACGCCACTTTGGCGCATTTTCCGCGTGCTCTCAGGGCCTGGTAGCGCTGGTTCAAGGCGGGTTGCGCGCGGATCGCGCTCCATGTGGCCATGTACAGGACGCGCCGGATTCCGGCGCGTCCGCCGCGGATGCGGCGCAGCCCTGTCTTGCCACCGCTGTCGGCGTTGTAGGGCGCTACGCCCACCAGCGCCGCGATCTGCCTGCGCTCGATCTGGCCCAACTCGGGCAGGAAGGCGATCAGCGTGGCCGCGGTGACCGGTCCGACCCCTGGAATGGCCAGCAGCCGGTCCGCGCGTTGGCGGTCGGCTTCGGCTACGGCCTGGGCGATGGCCTTGTCGAGCAGCGCGATCTCCGCCTGCTGCGCGCGCAGCAGGCGCTTGAGGCTGGCCACCACCAGCGGCTGATCCTGCACCTGCTGCAGCCGGCGCCGCTCGTCGTCGCGCTGCTGCACCACCTGGTGACGGCGCTGGACCAACGACTGGAGCCGCAGCTGCTGCGGTGACTCGGGCTGGGCGGGCGGGGTATCAACGACCTGCGCCATGTGCGCCAGCATCGCCGCGTCGATCGGATCGGTCTTGGCGATGCGGCCCATCGCCGTGGCGAACGACCGCGCCCGGTGCGGGGCCACCCGCACCACCGGCCATTCAGCCTGCAGCGCTGCCATGACGGCGCGCTCGTAGCCGCCGGTCGCCTCCAGCAACACCCGCTCCACCGTCAGCTTCCGCAGCCGCTGCGCCAGCGCACGATGCCCGGCCGGACTGTTCGCCACCTCGAACACCTCGCCACTCGGTCGGAGTGCGACCGCCAGCGTGGCCTTGGCCACGTCGATTCCCACGAACACAGACATCGGCTTCTCTCCTAGACTGGACGGGAGAGCACTCTTGCCGACCCACGCTTGTGCAGTGCGAGCTGCTCACTCGTTCAACTGTTCGGGCTTGGCAAGAGCCTGGAGTGCGGGCGCCCTGGCTCCTACACGTGCTTCGCGGCACCCCGGCTGGTCGGCGTCCCGCACTCCGCTCTCGCCTACACGCTAGAACAAAGCAAAGACACAAGCGGCTA
>NZ_BMZT01000031.1 GCF_014652935.1 Luteimonas padinae
TAGGGAAGGTCTGATCAAAGCGCCCTGAAGCTTGGATTTCAGCGTCGAGCGCTCGATCGACCTCGATTTGATCAAAGTTGCGCCATTTCTGGCGGCTTTCGACGGGTTTCCCCGTCCACCAGACGGATTTACCCCGACGGCTGCAGCAAACGTCGCCGCGCCATCCACAGGTTCGACAGCGCGAACAACGTCAGCACCTGCGCCGTGTTCTTCGCCAGGCCGCGGTAACGCACCTTGGTGTAGCCGAACTGACGCTTCACCACCCGGAACGGGTGCTCCACCTTCGCCCGAATGCTGGCCTTGAAGTGCTCCCAGCGTTCGGCGTACTTGCGCTCGCGCGTGTTCTTCATCGAACGGAGCTTCGACGGCTTCTCGGCAATCCAGAACGCAGCCTCCACGCCTTGCAACTCCTCGCGCTTGTCCGCACCGGTGTAGCCGCTGTCGCCTGTAATCGTGTCTTCCTTGCCGTGCAGCAGCTTGTGCACCTGCGTCACGTCGTTCACGTTCGCCGCCGTGCATTCCACGTGGTGCACCAGGCCCGACTCTTCGTCCACGCCAATGTGCGCCTTCATCCCGAAGTGCCACTGGTTGCCCTTCTTCGTCTGGTGCATCTCCGGGTCACGCTCGCCGTCCTTGTTCTTCGTCGAGCTGGGCGCCGCGATGATCGTGGCATCCACGATCGTCCCTGCTTTCAGGCTCTGGCCCTTGCGTGCCAGGTGCCCGTTCACCCGCTCCAGGATCTGCGGCGCCAGATCATGCGTTTCCAGCAGCCGTCGGAAATTGAGGATCGTGGTCTCGTCGGGAATGTTGTCCAGTCCACCCAGGCGGGCGAAGCGGCGCATCACCGGCATCTCGTACAGCGCCTCTTCCATGCCCGGGTCGCTCAGCGCGTACCACTGCTGCAGGAAGTGAATGCGGGCCACGCTGGCCCATCTTCGGGTAGTGCGGAACGATCAACGCCAACAGCGCGTTCCAGGGCACCACCTGCTCCATCTCCGCCAGGAAGACCTCGCGCCGCGTCTTCTTGCGCTTGCCCGTGTGTTCCGCGTCCCCGAAGCTCAGCTGCATCGTCGTCATCCGTCGAACCTTGCGCTATTGTCGCCGAAGGATTTGTTCAGAGCATCCCTA
>NZ_BMZT01000032.1 GCF_014652935.1 Luteimonas padinae
CGTCCCCGAAGCTCAGCTGCATCGTCGTCATCCGTCGAACCTTGCGCTATTGTCGCCGAAGGATTTGTTCAGAGCATCCCTAGGGTGCCCACAATACTTAATGGTGGATCACCCCAGCGTCATGATAATTCGAATATAGGTACCGCACGCGATGATTAGGAGCGTCCGATGAAAACTGGCCTTATAGGTTCGCTACTGCTTGTGGCGGTATCTGCGGCGGCGGCTCAAGACAATCTTCGAAGACAACAAGGGCCAAGTCCACTTCAAGTACAAGTTGCGCGAGGGGAAGCTGCACTTGATAGCAAGTCCGATATAGCAGAGCTCAAGGCGATCTTGAAGTCTGCGCAAGCTGCCGCGGCCCCCTCATCGGAAGTGCAAGAACGAATCACGACCTTGAAAGCTCAGTGGTTGGCCGCTTCCGGCTTTTCCCCTGACGTTCTGCTTGCGTTAGAAGCCTCCGGACACGACGTGTCGGGAGCACTGGAGCGCGACATCAATGGGACCCTCATTGACTACGCGCTTCTGTCAGAAACCGTCGTCGTGGGAACCTTGGATTCAATTACCGACGAACTACTTGATGATGGCTTCCTGTCGACAGTGTCCTTCAAGGTTGACCGCACGTTAAAAGGCAATGTCCTCGATGGAAATATAAAGATCCGCCAACGCTCCGGACTCGATAGTCTTGGGTATCAGATTATTTACGATACTGATTTTCCAGCAACGCCCGGAAGCAGATACCTCCTCTTTCTATCGTCCGGCCTGTATGACGTTGGGAGTGCGCAAAAGACAGGGAAAATCACTGCTTACAGAGGTCAATATTATGTGCCTCAGCGATCCGCGTTCTTGATTAGAAATGACGGAACCCTGGAACCCATTGCAAAGGGAATTCCACCAAGCAAGGAACGAGCTGAAGAAGTTATTGACAACATCACATCAATGGCCGAGATCAACTAGGGATGCTCTGAACAAATCCTTCGGCGACAATAGCGCAAGGTTCGACGGATGACGACGATGCAGCTGAGCTTCGGGGACG
>NZ_BMZT01000033.1 GCF_014652935.1 Luteimonas padinae
CGCTTTCGTCCCTTAGTGTCAATATATAACCAGTTAGCTGCCTTCGCCTATTGGTGTTCTTCCTAATATCTACGCATTCCACCGCTTCACTAGGAATTCCGCTAACCTCTTTATAATTCTATTTTGCCAGTATCCAAAGCGGACTGAAGTTGAGCTTCAGCATTTAACTCCAGACTTAGCAAAAAACCTACGCACGCTTTACGCCCAGTAATTCCGGATAACGCTTGCGACCTATGTATTACCGCGGCTGCTGGCACGAAGTTAGCCGGTGCTTATTCTTTGGGTACCGTCAGAACCACAGGGTATTAACCCATGGCTTTTCTTTCCCAACAAAAGAGCTTTACAACCCGAGGGCCTTCTTCACTCACGCGGNGATAAAATCATTTCCTATTCTATTTTTTCTTCCCTTATAACAGCAGTTTACATTCCGAAGAACTTCATCCTGCACGCTGTGTCGCTCCATCAAGCTTTCGCTCATTGTGGAAAATTCCTTACTGCTGCCTCCCGTAGGAGTCTGGGCCGTGTCTCAGTCCCAGTGTGGCCGTACAGCCTCTCGGCCCGGCTAAACATCATCGTCTTGGTAGGCCATTACCCTACCAACTAACTAATGTTCCGCACCCCCATTTTTAAGTGAAGCTGTGAAGCTCCTTTCTATTACTCATCATGCGATAAATAACTATATCCGGTATTAGCTATTGTTTCCAATAGTTATCCCAGTCTTAAAGGTAGGTTAGGTACGTGTTACTCACCCATTCGCTACTGAATGTATTGCTACATCCCGTTCAACATGCATGTATTAGGCACACAGCGAGCGTTCATCCTGAGCTAGGATCAAACTCTCAAAAAATTGCGTGTTTAATA
>NZ_BMZT01000034.1 GCF_014652935.1 Luteimonas padinae
CGAGGATGCGGCGCAGGGTCGCCAGGCAAGACCAGAAGCTGTCAGCTCTTTTACAACCGTCCGTGATTTCGGGGTAGAACCCGCCCAACCCCGACCCGGAACACTACAACAACTTGGCGCAGCTGGGCCCTACCTTGGGACTACGAAGCGCGAACTCCAGCTCGCGCGTGCGAGGAGTCTCACCAGCATCTGTCCGAAGCCGACTCGGCGAGTCGAATCTTGCGGAGGGTCGCGCCTGTCCGAAGCCGACGTGTCGCAGGTGCTTTGCCGATGCCGCTCACCGCGCGTGCGAGGCGCCCTCACAGTGACAGATGAGCGGCGAACCTCACGCGGCCGAAGACGTTGATCCGGCAGTGCGGGACACAAGGCCTAACACCACTCGTTAGGCCGCCGTTCCCTGGCACCTGCGCCCGACGTGCGGCGGCCCAACCCCTGAGGCGAACAGTACAACAAGCGCCGTGACTGGTGCTGCCGAAACGCACCATGCGCGCGGCCAGGGACTCTCACCGCGCACTGCCCGAAGCCGACCCGGCCGGTCCAATCTTGCGAAGAGTCGCGCCTGTCCGAAGCCGAGGTGCTGCAGTGCTGACTGCCGATGCCTGCACCGCGCGTGCAAGGTGCAAACGCTGCGAATAAGCGATGCGTTACAGATTGCCTGGAACCCGGCAACAACAGTGCGGGAAACAAGGCCTAACACC
>NZ_BMZT01000035.1 GCF_014652935.1 Luteimonas padinae
ACCTACCGCATCGCCACCGGTCGCGACGCTGGCCGCAAGGTCGTCACCCTGAAAACGCTACCCGGTGATGCGGGTTCTCTGGACGGCGACGCCGGCAAGGTCGGCGGCTTCTCGCTGCATGCCGGCGTGGCCGCGGAAGCACACGAGAGCCACAAGCTCGAAAAGCTGTGCCGCTACATCACGCGCCCGGCGATCAGCGAGCAGCGGCTGTCGATCTCACCGCAGGGTAGGGTGCGGTATCAGCTCACGACGCCGTGGCGAAATGGGACCACGCATGTCGAATGGGATGCGGTGGACTTCATCGCCAAGCTGGCGGCACTGGTCCCGCCACCTCGCGCGCATCTCACCCGCTTCCACGGCGTATTCGCCCCGAATGCAAACCTGCGTGCGCAGCTGACGCCCTCGGGGCGCGGCAGGCGGCCTGCGGGCGATGCGGCGCCGGTTGACGCAAGCGCCCACGACGAGCCGCGCAGCCCCGAGCAGAAGCGCCGTGCGATGAGCTGGGCGCAACGGCTCAAGCGGGTCTTTT